>MFNF01000016.1 GCA_001783715.1 Candidatus Lambdaproteobacteria bacterium RIFOXYD2_FULL_56_26 | reverse complement strand
CATTGAACGGGGCGATTCGAGCCGATTGCAAGTGGGCCGCAAGGTCTTGGCGATCGGCAACCCCTTTGGGCTGGACGCTACCTTGACCACTGGGGTGGTCAGCGCCTTGGAAAGGGAGATCAAAAGCGTCAACAACCGGACCATCCGTGGAGTGATCCAGACCGATGCGGCGATCAACCCCGGCAACTCCGGCGGTCCGCTGTTGGATTCCCAAGGCCGGTTGATCGGGGTCAATACCCAGATCATCAGCCCTTCGGGGGCCAGCTCGGGCATTGGCTTTGCCATCCCGGTCAACACGGTCAAGGATGTCATTCCCCAATTGATCCAGTTTGGGCGGCTGATGCGCCCAGTGATCGGGATCAACACCCTGTCGGACGCAGTGAGCCAGCGGTACGGAATTCGGGGGGTTGTGGTCGCCGAAGTGGTCCCCGGCGGACCGGCGGCGGTGGCGGGTTTGGAAGGGCTCAAACGGGACCCCAAAGGGGTGCTGTTGTTGGGCGATGTGATCGTCGGGATCGAAGGCCAGCCGGTCTTGACCCAAGACGACCTGTTGGGGGTCCTGGAGAAACACAAGATTGGGGAAAAACTCCGGTTCACCATCGCCCGGGACAACAAGGAACGGAACTTCACCCTCACCTTGGCTGCTCCTCCTTAAGAGGTGTAGGTTTGAAGTTTTGGGACAGGGAAACGCCTTGGGTTCCCTTTCCCTGCTGGCGGACCGGTGGAAGTGCGACCGGTCCGGCCCCAGTCTCCTCTCCAATTGGCCCAATCCCTGCTTAACCTTCCCTAAACTTTCGGCAAAAACCAAGACCGGAACGGCTTTGGCCCGCAAGACAGCGGCGGCAGGGGCGGGCGGTCTTGGAACCTACAGGAACTTGATGGAATGGTGGTTGATTGCGGTTTTTATTGCCGCAGGGGCTATGGCCGGAACCTTGGCTGGGCTGATGGGGTTAGGTGGGGGGATTTTGTATGTCCCCGTTTTGGTTTACAGCTTGGAAGGGCGGGTCTCTCCGTCGGAGCTGCCTTTGGTGGCGGTTTCCACCTCCTTGTTGGTCATCTCCTTTTCGATCTTGAGCAGTGCTTTGACCCACTGGCAGAAGGGCAACCTGGACCTGAGTCCTTTGCTGCCTTTGGTGGTGGGGGGAGCGGTGGGAGCGCTTTTGGCTTCCTTGGGGTTGGCCGGTTTGCCGACCAAGCCTTTTAAGATTTTGTTGGGGCTCTTTGAGCTGTTTGTGGCCGCCCAGTTGATCCATACCTCCAAGAAGGCCGAGCCGCCGGAGCACAATGCCGGTTTTTGGGTTTATGGATTGATCGGCTTTTGTGGTGGTGGCGTTTCCGCCTTTTTTGGGGTTGGCGGTGGGTTGGTCGTGATGCCTTTGATGCATTTTTTGGCAGGGTACAAGATTGCCAAAGCGGTGGGGACTGCTTCGGTGTTTATGATCTTTGCGACCCTTTTGGGATTGGGGTTTCACAGCTTCCAGCCGATCACCCATTCGGACCTGCCGGGGATCTGGCACAACTTCTACCTGCCCGGTTTTTTTGCGCTGTTGCCGACGGCCTTTGTGTTTAACCGGGTGGGGGCGCTTTGGGCGGCCAAGATCAATCCGGCAATGCTCAAACGGGCTTTGGGATTGGTGATTTTGCCTTTGGGGCTGGTGAACCTGATCAACGGCTTGGTAGCGTTGCTTTAAAAAAAAAGACAGTGGGGTCCCAAGGGCCAACGGCCTTTGGTGGGGAGTTTGAGGGGTAACACCCCTCATGCGGAGAGCCGTTTAAAGAGGAACCAAAAAAGCAACCGCCCAACCCAGTCCAAAAGGACCGGCGGCACTATTCTTACGTAGGGCGGCAGAACCCCCACAAAGGTTCACTTTGGTTCAGCCTCAATCCAGGGTCTGGCCGCTTAAACCAAGCCTGATTCTATTTTATTTTGACCGGATTTATGTTTGGACAATGGGGTCCACTTCAAAATACAAGGGGAGGCTTCATGATAGGCCTGCGCCATTTTTGTTAAATTCATTGCGGTTTCTAGAGTGGCTTTGTGTTTTCTTTGTGAAAGCCAAACGAATACATTGCCCTATGAAAACATAGCCACATACTGATGTTGCATGTTTTTGGCACTAGGCCGTGCTTGCACTCTTCTTTTGAAGTGCATCAATAAAAATCACCTTGGGGCCATTTGGTGAACGCTTCATTTCTTCTTCTAATTTTTCAAGGTAGGATTCTTTTTGAGATACAATCACCACTACAATAATGGAGTCTGTGGTTCGATTTGATTTTTGATATATCGGAACTTGTTTGGTGTACGCATGCGCAAGTCTCGCATTAGTGGAAAGCTTCAACTCTACAAGTACTTTTTCACGAGTACCGCGAGAGAATTTGAAATCAATTGGGCCTGTTCCCGCATCAGTCTCTGGAGAAATGTCGATATTCTTCTGCTGGCAGTATAGGTAGGCAGTAGAAAAAAACAAATTCTGGCCATAAGACTCGTGTAGAGGATTAGCGAAAGTACCTCGATCTGCATAGAAGTTCCGCCATAAACCGTTGGACTCGATAATTTGTTTAAAGTGTTCGGCCAATTCGCAAACTAGCTTATAAACGTTCTTTCGGGTGAGGTGAGGCAGGATTTTGAATGAAAGCTGTAGAGGAAACCGACTAATAATATCTTCTGCAGCAATTTGCCAATTTATCAGTCCTTTTGGATCGGACGTGAAATCATATTTTGTCCCCGATTTTGAATGATAAGTCTCCAGAAGTTCTTTCAAAATACCGGGATGCTCTATGAGGACTTTTTTGATTTCTCGTTTTGGCGCATTATTAAAAAGCTCTTTCCATCTTTTCCCTAAAATTTCATTAAACCTCCTGCGTAATTCTTCATTTTCAAAAACAACACGCTCGATATCTGAAAAATCATGGGCTATAGGCAAATCGGAGAGAATGTCTCTTGGGACTAAAAGAAGAGGGATTCTTTCATCCATAGGGTGCGGAAAAATAAGCTTTCCTTTGTGCGGGACAAGCTGAACTTTTAATGTGTTAAACACTCGGTGTGAATATTTTTCAAAATTCGGGAGCAAGATATTCCCGATCATATCGCTGATTAAATCCGTCCCAACCCCTGGCTCAAAAAGCCCCAACAACTCAAAAACATTCGGGTCTCGAATTCCAGAATCTACTAGTAAGGAAATTGTTTCTAACAGGGTATCCGCTATTTTTTCCCCGAGCCCTCGCCCTCTAGTACTTGATTTTGAGTACCCTAGCCCCATACTGGCGACTTCAGGAAAAATTAGCATTTTCTTGGCCTCTCGCCATGCCCGGTCTCCTACTTTCTCACTTAGTGCGATAAGATTCAGAATTTTATCGAAATGTGTATGGACCGCTTGTCTTGAATTAAGAAATTCAGGTTCCTTGCAACCGTCTAATAGGGTTGGATCAATAAAAAAAGGTGAGTCTTTAACGAGGTTCGGATCAAATGAACCCGTTGAAGAAAAGGCTTTCCGGTCAACATGGTAAGCTGCTTTTAGGTGCCCAGATAGCGAAATTCCCTGTATTCTTTTTCCCATTATCCGTCCTCTCTATAAAAATAAAAAATGCACGCAAATTCACCTAGAAGCCCCTGGGTTAACGGCCTGCAGAATTCTATCCAACATGGCATGCGATGGAGCCTGAACACCGTGTTTTTTATCTAAAGTGTCAGAAGTATTGTAACCGATTACCTCAATCGCTTGCTCAATCAGTTTTAGTTTCAAATCTTCTGAGGTTTCACCAAGAGCTTCAATTTGCTTTTTGTAGCTATGGTACGATTTCGCAAGAGCTTCTTTGTGTGCATACTCTGAAGAGGACCCCATTGTCCAGACACGAATCCGGCCAAAACAAGATAGAATCCGGCTTGGTTCAAGCGGCCAGACCCTGGATTGGGTCTGAACCAACGTGAACCTCTGCGGGGGTTCTGCCGCCCAACGAATGGTGAGGTCGCTCGAAGTTGTAAAAATCAAAGTACCCCTTCAATCCCTTGCGTAAGGCTTCGGCAGAGTCGTATCCCTGGAGGTAAATTTCCTCGTATTTTCAGGCTTCTCTAAAGCCTTTCCGCCTAAGGCCGCTGGCCTTTGGAACCCCTTACCCCTTACAAACCCGGTCGATCTCTTGGCCCCATTTTTCCTGCACCCGGGCCGCTACCTCCGGGTCCGGGGTCAGGGCTTTGGGGTACCAGGGCTTCATCCGGGCATCAATCACCAGTGGCCCTTCGATCCCTACATGGAAACGCTCGACCCGCTGGGCTCCGTAAAGGTCGGCGGCGGGCTCGAAGCGGGTGAAACAGTGCCAGACAAAGTCCTCGTTGCTTTGGGCGGCGGCCTTTGGGTCGTCTAAGAGCACCACCCAAGAGAACCCTTGGATCGAAGGTTCCAGGGCCAACTTGGCCCCCAGGTCCTGGGCTTGGTCGTAAGGCACTCCGCCCACACAAAGCACGCCGGGGCAAAAGAGGTGGGCCGCCAACAACCGGGGCTCCACAAAGGGGCCTTCCCAATGGGGGGCTAGCTCTCGCTTCTTTTCCCCCAGGCCCATCAGGATCGCCTTGCTGCCTTCGTTCACCTTGGGGCCGGTGTAGTCCAAGGTGTCTTGGGCGATGTTGGAAAGCACAAACAGGTCGGTCCTGAGGTCCGCCCGTTCCAAAATCTTGGTGATCAAGGCCCGGAAGTCCTTGACATTAACTTCTTGGTCGGTGACCAACAGGAACTTGGTCAGGGACAACTGGCCTTCGGAGAGGATGCGCAGGGCGGCAGTGAAGGCCTCCTTGGGGTAGCGGTTTTTGACCAGCGCCCCGGCTAGGCTGTGCACCCCTGATTCCTCAAAGGCCCACACCTTTTTGATCTGGTGCATCACCAGGGGGAAAAGGGGCTCCAAAAGCTCTTGGAGGTATTCGGCAATGTAATGGTCCTCCTGGGGAGGACGGCCCACCACCGTGGCGGGCCAGATGGCATCCTTGCGGTGGTGCAGGCTTTGGACCTGCAAAAAGGGGTAGTCATGCTGGAGGCTGTAGTAGCCGTAATGGTCCCCAAAGGGACCTTCAGGGCGGCGCTGGTGCGGCGGGATAAGGCCTGAGATCATAAAGTCCGCTTCCAAGGCCATACGAATCTTGAGAGAATCCAAGGTCCCCACTTCCAGCCGTTGGCCCATCAACAGGCTGGCAAAAACCAGTTCGGGGATGTCTTCGGGCAAAGGAGCCACCGCCGCCAAGGTCAGGGCCGGAGGGCCGCCAACAAAGATACGGGCAGGCAGAGGTTGGTTCAGCCCCTCCGCTTCATGGAGATGATAACCGCCGCCCCGGTGGATTTGGATGTGCATCCCCGTGGTGGTTTGGTCAAAAAGCTGAATCCGGTACATGCCCAGGTTGCCTTTGCCGGTCTTGGGGCTTTGGGTATAAACCAAAGGCAAGGTGACAAAGGGTCCGCCGTCTTCGGGCCAACTTTTGAGCTGGGGCAGTTGGGTCAGGTCCACCGGTTCGATTTTTCCGGCCAAGACCGGCCCGGTGGATTTGTTTTTCAGGCCCACCTTGATCCCTTCCAAGGCCAAGCCTCGGGCGGCCCAAAGCTTCTTGGGGGTGGGGGGCATCAGGTTGAGCGCCGTTTGGGCCAGTTCTTCGATGAACCGTTTGGGCCGGTCTCCAAAGGCCAAGTCCATCCGGCGGGTGGACCCGTACAGATTGGTGGCCACCGGGAACTTGGTGCCCTTGACCTTGGTGAACAAAATCGCCGGGCCTTTTTTGGCGCTGACCAGACGTTGCACCTCGGCCAGCTCCAGGTTGGGGTCGATCTCTGCTTCAAAGCGCCAGAGCTCCTGGTTTGCATCCAGCCGCTCCACCAGGGCGCGGGTCGAGGTGAGCGGTTTATCGGCCATGTCGTTGTCGGAAACTGTGCAGCAGGACGACTACAAAACCAATGCTGATCAGGTCGTCGGCCAGATTGTTGACAAAAAAGGAGGTTTGGTAAAAATGGAAGTACATGTAGTCGGTCACCGAGCCCCGGAAGGTCCGGTCGATCAGGTTGCCCAGCGCCCCGGCCAGGATCAGGTGGTAGCCCAGCTTCTCCCAAGGGTCGAGTTGAGACCATTGTTTGGCCAAGTACCCGGACAGCCCCATGATCACCAAGGCCGAGATCCCCGCCAAGCTGGGTTGCCGCAAGCTTTCGGGCATTTGGGAGAGCAGGGAAAAACTGATCCCCCGGTTTTCCTGGTAGGTCAGGTGGATCAGGTTGGGGATCACCTCCACCAGATCGTTGGCGGTCAGGCTGGCCCGGACCCAAACCTTGAGCAGTTGGTCGAGCCCCACCAGGGCAAAGGTCATCAGCAAATAGCCCATCAGCGGTCCGAAGGCAGGCGGTATTGGTTGAATTGACGGGTCATGCCCGCCTTTTGGTAGAACTCCCACAACCGGTAGCCAAACAGTTCGCTGTACCGGTGGTTAAATCGCTGCATTTCCTCCAAGACCGGAATGGCTTCCTTGTACCGGCCCAAAAAGCCCAGCACGGCGGTGTAAAGCTGGACCATGTCGGGTTGGCGGGGCCAAGTTTTGAGTCCGTCTTCAAGGAACCCGGCGGCGGAAGCAAGCTGGCCCCGGTTGAGCCGAGAGCGGGCCAGGATCAGGTGGGCCCGGCCTTCGCCCCGGTGGCTTGAGACCAGGGGTTTGAGCAGTTCCTCCAGCGCCTCGTCCTGTCCGGCCGCTAGGTACCCTTGGGCCAAAACCAGCCTTGTTTCCATGTCTTCAGGCTGGAGCTTAAAGGCCTCCTTGGCTCGGGCGATACCGGTTTCCTCCTGGCCGCGGGCGATTTCAAGCTTGGCCAGCGCCAGTTGGGAGGCCAGATCGGTGCCCTGTTTTTGGGCCTTTTTGATCCATTCTTCCGCCTCGGCGTAGTCTCCCCTTTGTTGGGCCAGATAGCCTTTGAGCAGCAACAACCGGCGGTTCTCCCCCTCCAGTTTGAGCTGGTTGACCTGGGCCGAGGCCTCGGCAAACAGGCCCCTGCGGACCAAACTTTCCAGGTAGCTCAGCCGGACTTCCAGGCTGCCGGGAGCGAGCGCCAAGGCCCGGTCGAGGGCCTGCTCCTCTCCCCGGTAGTCCGATTGACCCACATAGACCTTGGCCAGCCCCAGGTAGGCCTTGGCGTTTTTGGGCTCAAACCGCAAAACCTTTTGCAGGCTCCGCTCCGCTTGGTCGTATTGCCCCAGGTTGTAGAGCATCTCCGCTTCAAAGAGCATCAGGGAAATGGAGCCGGGATTTTTTTTCAGTTCCTCTTGTAGCTCGGTGAGCAACTGTTCAGGTGAAACCTTGCCTTGCCGGAGCCGAAGCTTGAGGTCCATGGAGCCGGGGTCCGGATTTTTTTGTCGGGCCAGGATTAGCAGCGCCTCTTCCTCTTCGCCGCTTTGGGCGTAGTCCCGGGCCAGTTCTCCCAACATCCGTTCGTCCTCCCCAAACCGAGCCAGCCAGTCTTCCAGCAGCAACCGGGAACGGAACCCGGCTCCGCTGGACTGGTACAGCTGGGCGAGCAGCAAGGTGCCTTCTTGGGAATTGGGTTTGATCTTGAGGGCCTCTTCCATCCGTTCGACCAGAAGGCTCAGGTCTTTGGGGTGTTCCTTGTCCAGCAGGGAAACCCGGACCCAGGCCAGGTGGGCCTCAAAATACAAGGGCTCGATGGCGAGGGCCAACTCCAGTTGGACCAAGGCATCCTGGGGTTTTCCGGTCGCCTCCAGGCTTTTGGCCAGCCCCAGGTACCCCTCCAGCAGCCGGTTGTCCAACTTCAGGGCGCTGGAAAAAAGGCTCACCGCCGCAAAATGGTCCCCCAGGTCCTGCTCGATTTGACCGGCCAAAAGGCGGTACTTGGGGGAAAGGGGCTTGAGGTTCAGCGCCGTTTTTACCGCCGTCAGGGCCTCTTGGTTCTGCCCTTGGAAATGGTAGGCCCAGGCGAGTTGGTAGTACAAAAAGGCATCCTGGTTTTCCTCACCGAGCTGCTTTTGTAACGCCTCCACATAGGCCGGGGCTCCGCCTTTGATCCGGGCCAGTTCCTGGGCCGGGTCGGGCTCCATCCAACTACAGCCGGACAGGCTCAAGGCAAGCAACAAGGACAGAACAACAACAAAACGAAAACCCATGGACCTCCGGTGGTTCCAAGCAGCCTATAAGGAACCGGGGATTTTCTCAAGGGGGGAAGAGGTTAGGGGAGTTCCGAATCGGTCCTTAGGTGCTCATCTATCACTAGGTTGTCTATAAAATCGCGTTCCCAATTTTTGTAACTAGTAACAATTGGCCAACCGATCTCAGAATCTTCGTTTTTGCAGCTAAAAGCCTTGGG
Organism: Candidatus Lambdaproteobacteria bacterium RIFOXYD2_FULL_56_26; assembly: GCA_001783715.1. GTDB lineage: Bacteria > SAR324 > SAR324 > XYD2-FULL-50-16 > XYD2-FULL-50-16 > XYC1-FULL-56-13. The sequence goes on along the minus strand of MFNF01000016.1, from coordinate 30,224 downwards.
ATCTGAAAGCAACAAACAGTTATGAAGTTCGAGCATTGGGTTTTCTGAAGAGCAATTCATGACCTTGCCCATAATAATTCTGATACCAGCACTTTTTTGTTTGTCGTTGGGCTGGAACGCACAATCCTCCAGGATTGACTCATGAATTGCAAAATCCTCCAGGTCACCTGAAAAGGTACAATCCCTGAAATAACTTCCAGAAATAATGCAATTTTAAAAAAGCGAATTCTCAAATTTGATCCCTGCAAAGGAACAGTAATGAAATTTGGCCTCCAACCGGTCCTTGGGCAGCCGATCTGGGTCAAAATATTGGAAATAGATTTGCAATTTTGCAGGCTTTTCATTTTTTAATTTCAAAGACAAATCGGAGCCCAAGTATTCTTTTATCCACAATGCGAAATCCGTTGTAATCGCTTTAAACACTGCTACATCGATCTTTTTTGCGGTTTCAAACACTTCCTTCGAATACTCAGGCTCTTTTGATTTTTCGCTTACCCCGGGAAATACCATTGAAACTATTGCATCGTGCAAATCCGCTCGGTTTTTTTGGTCCTTTTCACGGATTTTTTCATAAAAATTTACCAGAATTATATTCTGGGCCTTCCGGGTAACCCGGTCCTCTTCGGGACCTTCAGCATATTCGGCCAAATCCAAATAGGCCTGTACTGCCACATTTTTATCCTCTGAAACCAATTCCGCTGCCAAGGTCCCCAATTCCTCTCGGTGCAGCTTCCGTTGTTCGATCTGCCGGTGAAGTTTGGTGGTAGCCAGTTCGTCTTCTTTGGTTTTGACTTCCCTTTCCTTGGTCTCCAGTTCTCTGATTTTGTCCTGATTCCGCCAGTACCAGACCAGACCCACAAAGGGGGCTGAAACCAAGACCAAAAGGACATCCCTAGGTTCAATCTGTTGTTTGTGTAAATACTGTAGCAGACGCAATAACCAGCCCTCTGGCCGTGCACCCCAACCAAACAGGCCCAACAAGAAGAGCAAACGTAAGGGGCGGGAGTAAACCTTGCCAGAGGGGCAGTCTAAGAAAAATTGAAAAAGGCAGGTGAAGAGGAGGGAGAACAAGGCCCAAACAAAGGCAAATCCCATTGAAGTTTGTCTTTTCTCTTGGCCTGGGTCGCTCGGGAGGTGGTTGGGTTCCATTTGGTTGCAGCAGAAGAGAGGTTGAATTTTGTTTGGAACAGACCTTTTTATGGTCTTTTTAGACCTAAAAAATCAAAACGTCAGGGGAAAAAGAACCCTACTCCCCCACCTCCACCTTCTCCGAAAGATTCCCGAAGGGGTCTTGGTGGCGGGCGAAGAGTTTGCCAGGGGGGACGGTCAGTTCGGCTTCGCCGGTCAAAAGGGGCAGGTCGGTCAGGGGTTGGCCTGGTTCGTTGAAAAGCCGAAGGCCGTAGTTTTCCTGTTCTTCGTAGATCCCGCCGTTGGGGTCGATCCGTTGCAGGGACCGAGCTAGCACCAACTTCCAAGTCAGGTGCAAAAGCCGTTGGAGGCAAGGGGGGTTGGTGGGGCTGGGGGCTTTTCCCGCCGGAGTTGAGGCGGCTCCGGCTTCAGTCGCCGGGGTTGTGTCTTCCGGCTTCCAGGTTTGGACGCAGGTCAGGCTGACCTTGCCCAATCGGGGGAGCGGGACCGGGGTGGGGATATGGACTTCCAACGAAGGGCTGCTGCGGCTGGGGTCACCGTTGGGGTTGAGGTAGTCCAGGTTCACAAACAACCGTTTTTGGGGGTCAAAGAGGCTTTTGGGCAACCGCATCTCGATGGCCAAGTCCTCCAGGGTGGTGGCTTGGGCCCCTTTTGGGTCCGGCCCGGACCAAACCGCACCTGCCTCGACCGGGCCTTCTCCGGTGGTGGAAAGCCAGCCTTCCCGGGTGGGGGTGCAGGCACTGCAACCTGCTTCAGGGTAGGTGAAGTGCAGCCGGTACAAGGTTTGTTGCCAACGGTTGTCCCGCCGTTCACCCACCGAGCCGCCGGGGGGATAAAACCGGACCACCAGCCCCTCTGGCTCAAACCAAATTGAGAGCTTCTGGGGGGCGGGCAAGGCGGCATCGCCGGTGCCGTAGGGCTCGGGGGCGGTCTTGTGGCCGCAACCGGCCAGCCAGAGCAGCCCCAAGACCCCAACAAAAAGGGAACGGAGGTGGGTAATCCTTTGGCCCTGCCTTTTCATGGTCAAAACCTGATCATCAAGTTGATCCCACCCTTGGAGATCGAGCGGACAAAGCCGTTGGCATCCGGGTTGTGGTAGTTTTCGTAACTGGCAAACAGATGGGCACCTAAAGACTGGCGGAGCCGCAGGTGCACCAGCTGGCCCGTTTGTTTGAGGATCTCGGAGCTTACGTTTTGGGTCGGGTCGGTGGGGAAATAGCCCAGCCGGTAACTCAGGTTGTACTCGGTCAGCCCCAGGTCCAGGTAGGTCCAGTGGGCCAGGAGGCGCAAACTGCCCCCCACCGAAAGCAGGTCCAACCGGTAGCTCAAGGAATTCCAAGGTTTGCCGAAAGCCTCAAACCCCGGAGCTAGACCCAAGGTTTTGTCCACAAAACTGTAGTCGAAATAGGCCCCTTCCATCAAACAGCCCAGCCCCAGGTAGCCGGGCCGCCCCGGATTTTGGCCGGGGCTGTAGGGGTTGGGGGTGTTTGGGTCCAAGACCAACTGCTGCTGGGGTTGCAATTGGTCGTTTTCCAAGCCATAACCGATTTGGCAGGCCCAAACCCGTTCGGCCAACAAGATCCCCTCTTCGGTAGGTCGCTGGGAAGGACGGAGCAATTCCGCCCGCACCGAAACCGCCAAAGCCAAGCTCAACAAGAGAAGGGTCAGGGCTTTCATGGTCAGTACCGGAGGTTCCGTTGGTAAGGGTTGGAGCTGCTCGGCCACTTGGCCAGCACCATGGCGAAGGTGATCCGCCGGTCTAGGGCCTCCAAGGGTTGGTTGCCCAGTTGGTCGAGGATGATCTCTTCCTGGTAGGCAATTTTGTAGTCAAAACAGGAATGACCGAGACTCCATTCGACCACACCTTTGGTCAACTGCCGTTCCAGCCTTTGGGTTTCGTTGTCCCGGGAGTAGAGGTAGGCGGCATCGCTGCGGCTCAAGTCCCACTGACCCATCAGGTGCAGGCTTTGGCGGTCGGTCAGGACAAAAATCTGGTCCAGGCTGTAGGTTTTGGCTTGGGCGTGGTTGGTGCCGTCCAGCTCCATGTAGGCCTTGTTGTTGTCGGTGTAGCCCAAGGTCAGGCTGTGGCCCTCAAAGCTTTTAGAGCCCAGGGAAACCCGGTTTTCCACCATCCGGCCCAGTTCGTGGTCATACCGGTAAAACAGCCCCAAGGTAAGCCCGTCGGTCGGGGAAAGGCCCAGGTTGACCCGTAAGGGCATCTGGGGGTTGCCCAGCTTGGTTTCCTGCAACCCTTCGGGCACCTGCGGCCCCAGGTAGGTGGCGGCGATTTCTTCCAAGGTTTTTTTCCGGCCCAGGTTGTAGGGCTGGGTGAAGTCGAGGGTAAAAAAGCTGCGGACCGCCTTGCTGGTCCGGTCCTTGGTCAGGTAACGGGTCTCCAGTTTGTAGGTCAGGGTTTGGTAGCTGTACAGGGGGGCCACGAACATCGCCCCCCAACGGCGGTAGTCCCCGGCGGGGCCTTCCCCTTGGCCGAGGGGGGTGAGGCTGTGGTTGTAGGGGCTCTGGGCCAATCCGGCCCTTTGGTCCACGTCCGAGACCTCCTCATAGATTACCCTGGGCCGAAAGCCCACCCGGCTCTTGCCCCAGCCTTGGGCATCGGTAAAGACTTGGAAGACCTCAAAGTTGGTCTCCAGTCGCTTTTTGTCCACCGACCAGGCTTTGCGGTTATTTCGGGTTACAAAACTCGGGTCTTCGGTCTCGGTGCGGTTGTAGCTGTAGGTGGGGTCCAGCTGGAAAAAGTCCCTGCGCCCCGAAGGGATCAGGTTCAAAAAATCCAGGTGGAAGGGGAATTCCGCCTCCAAGGCGGCGGTAGAAAGGTTGCCCTTCCAGCCGTAGCGCCTTTGGTAGTCCGCCCAGGAGCCAAAGCTGCCCAGGCTCAGAGGGCTCCCGGCGATTGTGTTGAACCGCTGGTTGACCGCTACGTAACCCACCCGGCTCAGGTGGGTGTCTGCATCGGTCGATCGGTCAAAGATCGAGGGGTAGAGGTAGGCATCGGACTGTTCATGGGCCAAGGTGAGGCCCCCGCCCGACCAAGGGGCAACCCAACTGGCCCCCCGGTTGTAGCGGTTTTGGGTGCCGATCCTTAAGTCTTGGTACTCCTTTTCCACCTCGTTGTCACTCCGGCCATCCTGGTGCAAAAAGAGCTGTCCGGGGCCGAGGTTCTGCCGGTGGTCGAAGCTGTAGTCGTACCTTTGCCCGAAGGGGGTCACCTGGTCTTTGGTCAAGCCGCCCAGGGGCTCCCGGTCGAGGTTTCGTTGTTGTAAGTTCTCGTCCACTCCCCAAAACTTGGCTTCCCCCGCCATGCCGGGGACAAAGGCCCAGCGGTAGTCCAGGCCCAGACCGGTGCCCCGGCGTTGGATCAGGTCCGGGGTGAAGGTCAGGTCCTGGTCCTTGTCGATCGCCCAAAAGTAGGGAATCTGGACCCGACTGCCGTAGTTTTTGTTCCGGTCCGGGTCGCCCAACTTCGAGCTGACCAGGGGGGCCAAAAACCCCGAAGCCCGGCCTTTTTTGGTCGGCCAAGCGGTGGCTGGGAGGTAGAGGATGGGCAGCTCGTAAAAGGTGAGCACCGTGTGGACCGAATAGGCGTAATTGTCTATGTCGTAGGCGATAAAGGAGCTGTAGAACTGCCAAGCCGGTTGGTCCGGGTTGCAGACGGTCAAGGTGGCATCGGTGATGTCAAACCGCTGGGGGCCTTTTTGGACCAGCCTTTTTGCGCTCAGGTAGGTTTGGTTTACATAGTCGTACAGGCTGATTGAGTCGGCTTCAAGCAGCTTGAAGTTGAGGTCGTAACTGCCTCTTTGGGCGGTGATCAGGTAGTTTTGGGCCCGGATCACCAGTTGGCCGGTGAACTCTAGGATGCCCTTTTTTTTGTCGTAAACTAGATTTTTGGCCATCAACTCCGCATCCCCAAAGGTAGCCTTGGGGTTGTGGTAGGACAAAATCTCGGTCTCCCGGTTGTAGTCGTAGAGGTCCCCTTCGAGCACCAGGGAGGAGGGTTTGCCCCCTGTGCCGGTGGTGCCCAAAAGGCCGACCTGTGCCTCAAGATTCGAGCCCCAAGGGATCAGGCAAAAAGCCAGGAACAAAATCCGCTTTTTCCAGCTCAAGCCGGCTCCCTGGGGAGGTAGGGGGGCCTTTTAAAGGGCCCGAAGGTGCAGTGAAACTGCGGTGTTCATCAACCGATTGGCCCGCGGAACCATCTGGGTTGGGTCTTCCAGGTTGCCTTCCAAGAGACTCGCCCCTTCAAACAACTGTTCCACACAGTCGGTCAGGATCGAATCCTCCGGTGCCTTGGCCACGATCTTGGCTAAGTTTTGGATCAACGGATTGGAAAGGTTGATTTCCATGACCCGTTTGGAACCGGAAAAGCCCTTGTCGAAGGCCTTCATCATCCGTTCGATCTGCGGGCTCATGGCCGACTGGGGGGCAACCAAGGTCGCCGGGCTGTCCACCAAACGGCTGGAGGGGATCACGTCTGCCACACGGTCGCCGAGCACCTTTTTGAACAGGTCGAGCACCAGATCTTTGTCCTCCCCTTTGAGGTCTTGCTCCTGGTGTTTCGCCTCTTCGTCTTTGGTCTCGATCTTGAGCCCCGCCTTGTCGATGCCCATCAGGGGCTTTTCCTGGTAAACCCCGACCCCACTCAATACAAACTCGTCGATCTCCTCAAACAGGTAGAGCACTTCGATCTCGTGTTTTTTGAAATACTCCAGGTTGGGGCTGTTTTCGATGGCCCCCTGGTTCTTGCCGGAAACATAGTAGATCTCTGTTTGGTCGGGCTTCATCCGGCCCACATAGTCGGCCAGGGAGACCAACCCTTTGGGCTGGGTGCTGCTGGCGGCACGGTAAAGTTCCAGCAGTTTGTCCCGGTTGGCGTAGTCGGTATGCAGACCTTCCTTGAGGTAATTGGCAAAACCCTTCCAGAAGGTTTCGTACTTTTCCGGTTCTTTGGTTGCCCAATCGGAAAAGAGGCCCAAAATCTTTTTGGTCAGATAGCTGTTGATCTTCTCCATCACCCCGCTTTTTTGGGTCACTTCCCTCGAAACGTTGAGGCTCAAGTCTTCGGAGTCCACCACCCCGACCACAAAGCGCAGCCAGCCGGGCAGGAGGTCCTTGCAGTCCGACTGGATGAAGACCTTTTTGACGTACAGGTTGACTTTGCTGTCCCGGTCATCGGCCTGGAAGAAGCTGGTTTGCGGCTCGGTGGGGACAAACAGCAGGGTCTTGAACTGGACCGGCGCTTCGGCGGCCAAGTGCAGGTGCGCCAGGGGCTCCGCTTCGCTGTGGCTCAGGTACTGGAAGAACTCCTTGTACTGTTCTTCGGTTACCTCGGCCTTGGGCTTGGCCCAGAGCGCTTGGGACTGGTTGGCCGCTTCGGAGTTAAAAAAGATCGGGAAGCTGACGAAGTCGGAATATTTTTTGATGATCTCCTTGACCTTCCAGCTGGAGGCAAACTCTGCCGCCTCTTCCTTGAGCTGGAAGCGGATCTCGGTGCCCCGTTGCTTCCGTTCCACTTCCTTGATCTGGTAGGTGCCGGTGCCCTTGGAGGTCCAGACGTACCCTTTGTCGGCCGCTTCCTTGAAGCTCCTGGTGGTGACCGAAACCTCCTCGGCGACCATAAAGACCGAATAAAAACCCACCCCAAAACGGCCGATCAATTCCAGGTCCTTCTTTTTGTCGCCGGTCAGTTGGCTGACAAAACCGGCGGTGCCGCTTTTGGCGATGGTCCCCAGGTTTTGGATCAGTTCCTCCTGGTCCATGCCGATCCCGTTGTCGGTCAAGGTCAGGGTTTTGGTTTCCTCGTCCAGGGTGATTTCGATTTTTAGGTTCCCGTCCTGTTCAAGCAGAGACGGGTTGGTCAGAGCTTCAAAGTGCAGCTTGCTGAGTGCATCTGAAGCGTTGCTGATCAGCTCCCGCAAAAAGATCTCCCGGTGAGAATAGAGGCTGTGGGTGATCAGATGTAACAGTTGAGACATCTCGGCCTGGAAGACGTATTCCACCGGGCCCTGATTTTGGGATTGAGTCATGGTATAGACAAAGCCGAAAATGAGTTGAACAAATGGCTGGACTTCTGCCAGCCTTTAACCTTGCCAGCGCCGGATTGGGCGGTTGGCTTTTGGGTGAAACACAAGTAGAGTTGGAATCTAAGTCATTTTTTTGGTTTCGTCAAAGCCTTGGAGCTCGACCCTCCGGGGCTGGCGAGGCCCCCCACCGGCAGCCGAAAAAAAAGGGGTCATTTTGGAAGGTTTGGATTTTCAGGAATTGGCCCGGGCCATTGCCCCGTTGGGCCACCAGAGCCGCACCTTGATGCTCGACGAGCCGGACCCCGGGCTTTTGGAGCGTCTGGCTTTGTTGTGGGACCTGGAGGACAGCTTCCAACCTGCGTCTTCGACTCCCTGGGTCCCGGTGCACAAAGCTCCCTTGGCCGCTCCGCCTTTGGGCTCGGCCTCCTTGAGCCCGCCTTCCCTGAATCGGCCCCAACCAAGACCCCCGGTCCGGGGCCCGGAACCCATCCCCCAAACTGGCCATCAACCCCTCCCTCTGGCCAAAACCTTTTCTCCGGCCCCGGCACCGGTGGTGGAGCGAAAACCGGCCCCCCCGGTCCTGGTCCCTGGGGGCGCAAAGCCAGAGCCCCTGGCGGCCAAAAGCCTGGACAGCCTGCACTTTCGGGTCCGGGAATGCAGCTGGTGCGGCCTTTGCGAGTCTCGGCGGCAGGTGGTTTTTGGGCAAGGCAACCAACGGGCATTTTTGGTGGTGGTTGGCGACCAGCCAACCCGTGACGAAGACCAACGGGGGCTGACCTTCTTGGGGGAACGGGGGGATTTTCTGGCCAAGATGTTGCTGGCCTTGGGGCTCACCAAAGATTCGGCCTACCTGACCCATCTGGTAAAATGCAGACCCGACGGGGACCGGGCGGCCAAGCGGGAGGAGATTTCCGCCTGTACCGCAATTTTTGGCAAACAACTTGAATTGCTTTGGCCAACCTTAGGCCAAACCCCTGGAAACGGGGAAGCAGGGCCGGAGCCGGAAAAACCGGCACCAAAGCTGATCTTGGCCTTGGGCCACTCGACCTTGTTGTCTTTGGTCCCAGAGGCAAAGGACTGGCAGAACTCCAGGGCCAGGGTTTTTTTCTACCAAGGGGCGAGCGTAATGGGCCTGGACGCACCCGAGCAGGTCCTGGCCAACAAGGAGACCTTGGTACCCCGTTTGTGGGACGACCTCAGGAGGGTCCGGCAAGAACTGTTACGACAAAGGGTGACCTGAAGCCGAATGGCCGGGCCGGTAGGCACCGCCACGGACAAAATGTTCAAACTCTTCATCCTGCTCGGCATACCGGGTGATCCGTCCGCCGGTTTTCAAAAACTGGGAGACTGCATCTTGGATGAAGTCCGAATTCGGCTCAAAGGGTTTTTCCCCTCGGCGGCTTTTGCGGGTCATGGGGTCGCTCCTAAACAAGGTTGATGGACGAAATTCATGGGCGGGGTAAGGTGGTTCCAATTCCTACCCGCCCATGAATCCGTTGCAGGGTGTTTTTGGTTTTGACCCAAAGTCACCTGTTACCCCCTACTGCTGCGTTTCTTGTGCCAAACCGCAAAACTTTCCCGTAAAAGTTTATATACCACTGAGTTAATAAATGATTCAGCAGTATCTTTTTTGTTCGGCCCTCACCCCAGGGGGCCAACTCACCGGGAGTTCCCTGGCCTCCGGTTCGGCTTGGACCTGCCATTGGATCGGCGGATCGGCCCTGGGTCCCCTCTTGAAAATGGCTCGACCAAAACGTCGAAAAAGAGCCGAATCAGTCGAAACCCCTCAATAATCGGATGACGGTTCCCCATCGGTCTTGTAACCTGCACCTCAGGTCAAGGCTCCAAACCGGAGACCGTCCCTCAACTTGTTTGAAGAAACGTCATGAATCAGAAGTCCTTCCCTGTTGGGTCCAAGCACCATGGGTTTGTAGTCACCCGGATCGAAGAGTTGCCCAAGCTGCAAAACCGTTTGGTCCAACTGACCCACGAGGCCACCGGGGCGAAGATGATCCACCTGGAATCGGCAGACCCCAACAACCTGTTTGCCGTGGCCTTCCCCACCAACCCCCAGGACTCGACCGGCGTGGCCCACATCCTGGAGCACACCGCACTTTGTGGGGGCAAGTCCTATCCGGTGCGGGACCCCTTCTTTTCGATGGTCAAACGAAGCCTGAAGACCTTCATGAATGCCTTTACCGCTTCGGACTGGACCATGTACCCCTTTTCCACCCAAAACCAAAAGGACTTTTACAACCTGCTCGGGGTGTACCTGGATGCCGCCTTCTTCCCGCTGTTAGGGGAGTTGAACTTTTTGCAAGAAGGCCACCGGTTGGAGTTTGAGGAGCCCCAAAATCCCGATTCGCCGTTGGTTTACAAAGGAGTGGTGTACAACGAAATGTTGGGGGCTATGAGCCAGCCTTCCCAGATCATGCACCGCAACCTGACCCGAGCGCTGTTCCCTACCCTGACCTACCACTACAACTCGGGCGGCGACCCGGACGAGATCGTCAAACTGAGCCACCAGCAACTGCTGGACTTCCACAAGCAACATTACCACCCCTCGAACGCCTACTTTTTCACCTACGGCAATCTGCCCCTGGAGGAGCATTTGGCCCAGATCGAAGCCCAGGTGCTAGCCCAGTTCCAAAAGATCGAAGTCCACACTCGATTGCCCAAGGAAAAACGATTTTCAGCTCCCCAGTCCTTTGAGTTTACCTATCCCCTGGAGGCCGGGGAGGACGATGGGAAAAAATGCCAGCTCGCCTTGTGCTGGCTGACTGCGGGGGTAACCGATTCGGACGAGGTGTTGGCTTTGAACCTGATGAGCCGGGTCCTGCTGGGCCATTCGGGGGCACCGCTACGTAAGGCGCTGTTGGAATCGAAGCTGGGCAAGGCCCTTTCCGATGGGACCGGTTTTGAAAACGAAATCTCCGAGACCTTTTTTAGCGCCGGACTCCAAGGGGTTGGCGAAACGGACTTGCCCCAGGTCGAGGCCCTGGTCCGTTCGACTCTCAATAATATTGTTCTGGAGGGGATCAAACCCTTGGCGATCGAATCTGCCTTGCACCAAATGGAAATGGAGACCCGAGAGATCACCGGCGGCCATTACCCCTACCCCCTCAACCTGTTGTTCCGGTTTTTTGGAGCCTGGGTCCATGGCGGCGATCCGGTCTTGGCCTTGGACTTTGACGGTGCGATGGAACGGTTGCACCAAAAACTCCAGCAACCGGGGTACCTGGAATCCAAGATCAAGACCCAGCTGCTGGACAACCCCCACCAGGTGCGGGTTACGCTCAAACCCGAAGCGGGGCTGGAAAAGGAACAGCAGGAAAAACGGCAAGCCACCTTGGCCCGGATCAAGGCCCAGCTGACCCAAGAGGAAACGGCGAAGATATTGGAGCAAACCAAGGCGCTTTCGGACCTCCAGGAGGCCAAGGAGGACCTCTCGGTTCTGCCCACCTTGGGCATCTCCGACATCCCCCTGGAAGTGCCCTTTGAGGTGCCGGTGCGGCTGGAACTGGAAGGCCGGGATGTCATGCTCTTTGAAGGGGCCACCAACGGCATCACCTACCTGCAATGCGGCTTTGCCCTGGCCGGGTTGAGCGACCTGGAGCGGTCCTACCTGCCACTCCTGGGGACCCTTTTGACCCAAACCGGCAAAGGGGACCTGGGTTATGAGGAAATGGCCAACCGGATCTCCCTTTCCACCGGTGGCTTTTCCGCCGGGCCTAGCTTGAGGCTCGCTTTGGACCAAAGCCGGTTTGAGGAGTTTTTTACCATCGGCTCCAAGTGTTTGCACAAAAACCTGCCCCGGTTGTTTGAGCTGCTCAAAAAGATTCTCTTGGAAAGCCGGTTCCAGGAGACCGAACGGATCCATACCCTGGTGGGGCAGAGAGCAAATAGCCTAAGCAATTCTGTGATCCAGGCTGGACACCAGTATGCCTCTACCCAGGCAAGCCGGGGATTTTCGGGCACCACTAGGATCGAGGAACTCTACGACGGCCTGTCCCAGGTGTTGTTGATGAAAGAGTTGGCCAAAGCCGAGCCGGCCCCCTTGTTGGGGAGGCTGACCCCCTTTTTGGCACTCTTGGAAAAGCTGTTTGTGTCGGAGCGGCTTTCGGTCTTTGGGTTGACCGAGCCGGGCCAACGGACGGCGCTGGAAGAACAAATCCTGGGTTTTTATGGTTCCTTGCCGGCGCAAAAGGGCCGGTCGGGGCAACCCGAACCGCCTGCCCTTACCCCCCAATACGTCCGGGAAGCTTGGTTGACCACCACCCCGGTCTCTTATGTGGCCAAGGCCTTTAAGACCCCAGCCTATCTCTCCTCGGAGGCACCCAAACTGTTGGTGCTTTCTTACCTTTTGAAGTCCGAATTTTTGCACGCCGAGATTCGGGAAAAGGGCGGCGCTTATGGCGGCATGGCCGGGTACAACGCCCATGAAGGTATCTTGACCCTGCTCAGCTACCGAGACCCCCAATTGGCTCGGACCCTGGAGGTTTATGAGCAGGCCTTGGGTTGGCTCAAAAAAGGGGACTTCGGTAAACCCCAGGTGGACGAAGCGATCCTGCAATGTATCGGTAGCATGGACACTCCCCAAAGTCCTTTTGGGAAGGCATTGAGCGAGTACGGGAACCTCAAAAAAGGCAAAACCGTTGCGCACCGACTGGCCTTCCGTAAGGCGGTGTTGGAGACAACCAAGGCAGACTTGATTGAAGTGGGGCAGCGGTGTCTGACCGGGGCGGCCTCGGTGGCGGTCGTCTCCAGCGGTGATCTGTTGGACAAGGACCAGAAGGCCCTGGCGGGTGCCCCCTTGGAACGGCGGGCTTTGTAGGGAGTTGGGTGTTCCTGTGGGAGGGGGCTAAAAATTCCAGCCCAAACCTACATGGGCAAACCAAGCAGGCCGCACCGATTCCCAGCGGTTTACATCGTACTTGAAGGACTGGAGGTCGGCGGCGGCAACCGGGACATCCGAGTTGGGGGCCGCCACGGTGACGGTTTTGGCCCTGGAACCGGTGGCGGCCAAGACCCCGAGACTGAAGCTGAAGCCGTTGTCAAACACCTGGACGAACCCCAGGCCCACCGCCGGTCCGTTGTAGGCTTCCCGCTCGATCTTGACGGTCAGGTCGGTGACGTAGGCTCCGTCCCCTAGGGCTCGGGCTTTTTTCTGGTACAGGTAGTTTTCCTCTTGGGCTCCAAGCTTCAGTTGGCCAAAAGAAAAATACAGGCCCGGATCCAAGGGGCTGATCCGCAGTTCCACTGCCTGGGAGGCTTGGTAGCGGTAGTTGCTGGTCTCCAAGTCTTCTTGCATGAAGGCCATGGACTCGCCCATCATCGATCCCATCCCCATCACCTTGGTCCCCGCCCCTTCCCGGCGGCTCATTACGCCCAAATAAACGGCGGAGCCCAGGTGCAGCCCCAACTCGAACCCGTTATCGTACTGAGTAGTCCCGCTCCAGTAGGTGGTCGGGGCCAACAGTTGCAGTTGGACCGGATGTTTGCTCCGGCCCTCTTCGGCCCGGACCCAAAGGGGCAACAGCAGCAAGCCAACCAAACTTAAGACCAGGAATCGTTTCATGGGGTCTCCTTTGAGGTATCTTGGAGACATTCTACTGCCCCACCGGGGTATCTGGCAAGAAACCGCAAAAACTTAGTTCCTCTGGCCCAGGAAAGGCCAAAGGAGCGGCTGGGGGAAAGACAGGCAGTGGGGGGAGGCTAAAAATTCCAGCCCAACCCGGCGTGGTACAGCAAGTTGGGGGTGAAGTCCTCAGTTTGCTGGATATCGTTTTTCAGCAGCGCCATGTCGGCATCGCTGACCGGGCTATCGGGGTTGGGAGCCGCAACAACGATGGTTTTGGTTCGTTTCCCTACTGCCACCAAACCGCCGATGGTGAAGCTGAATCCGTTGGCAAAGACATGGGTAAACCCCACCCCCAGCCCGGGCGCTTGCATTGAGTCCCGTTTGATTTGGGTGGTCAGGTCGGTGGCGTAGGTGCCGTTTCCGACCACACGGGATTGTTTTTTGTAAACATAGTTTTCTTCCTGGGCTCCCAGAGAGAGATAGCCCACCGAAAGATACACCCCCGGATCAACCGGGCTGTACCGAAGCTCTACCGCCTGGGAAGGGTCATAGGTAAACCGGTTGCTTTCCAGGTTGGGCTGGCCGGTGATTGGAATGCCCAAGACCATGCCCGAACCCAAGGTGTTGGTCCCGGCGGTTGCTTGGACCCCTAAGACCCCGAGGTAAAAACTGGGGTTCAAATGGTAGCCCAGTTCGGCACCGAATCCGTATTGAGTGGTCCCCTTGGCGCTCGACTGGGGGGCGATCCATTGGATCTGGACCGGATTTTTGCTCCTGAATTCCTCTGCCCAAAGTGAAGGAGCCAGCAACAGGGAAAACAGAGGTAGGGTCAGAAGAAGTTTCATTTTTTTCAGAGAAAAAGGGTGGGGCCAAAAAAGGGTTGCCCCGGTCCCAGGGCCAACCCCCAAACAACAGATTTCCCAAACGAAAGAAGAGGGAGCCCGGCCAGGCAGGCAAGGGAACCCGGCCTTGGGCTGCCCATAGGTCCGGTCGGAACCGCCCTTGGGCTCCTCCGGGTTGGTCCTTTTGGCTTCACCTTGGGGGCCAGTCTAGCCCCAAGGTGAACCGAAGGCAAGCCCCCGACCAATTCCCGTTATGTCTTGAAACGGTCGGTCATAGACTTAAGACTGTCCACCATCTGGGCCAAGCTGCCCGAGGTTTGGGCAATCTGTTGGGTGGCCGCCGAAAGCTGTTTGGCGGCATCGGAGTTGTTTTCGCTGACCTTGGTGATCTCTTCAGCGGTCAGGGCCAATTCCCGTACCGCTGCCTGTTGTTCGAGCATCCCCGAGGCGGTGTTGGTGATGGGCACCGACATCTGGTCCACCAGTCCGGTGATCTTGCCCAGCACCTGGACTTGGTTTTGGGAAATCTCCCGCCCTTTGTCCACTGCCTGGGAGGAGGCGGAAATGAGGTCCCTGATCTGGGTGACCTGGGTATTGCTCCGGTCGGCCAAGAGCCTTACCTCGTCGGCAACCACGGCAAAGCCTTTGCCAAACTCCCCGGCCTTGGCGGCCTCGATGGCGGCGTTTAAGGACAGCAGGTTGGTTTGGTTGGCGATTTCGGTGATCACGTTGACGATCCCCACGATCTGTTTGGCCGAGGTGCCGATCTCGTCCATCGAACGTTGGGATTCGTTCAAGGAGGAATTGGCCCGGTTGGCCGCCCCTTGGGCCTCTTGGGCTAGGTTTTTGAGGTCCCCCATTTGGGTGGCGGTGGACTCAAAGGTGGAGGCGATTTCGGTGATCGAACTGGAGGCTTGGGTCAAGGCGGCGGACTCCCGCTCCGAGTCCCCGGCGATCCGTTCGGCGGTATGGGCGATTTGGGTGGCCGTGGAGCTGAGTTCCTCCCCGGCGGCGGAGATGTCGGCGACCCCTCGTTGCACCTGTTTGATGATCCCGGCGATGTTTTCCAAAAACCGATTGAGCCAACGGGCCATGTCGCCCAATTCGTCCTGGCGGTCTGCGGTCAGGCGTTTGGTCAGGTCACCCTCCCCTTCGGCCAAATCTTTGATCAACAAAACCGTTTGGTTGACCGGCTGGGTGATCAGCCGGATGATCACAAAAGAGGCCCCAAAGGCGACCAGGACCCCGAAGACCAAGGTCAGGTACAAGAGGTTTTTGGCCCACGAGACGCTGCTCTGCCGCTCGGCCCTCGCTTCTTTGATTTCCTCTTCGATACTGGTGATGGTCTCTTGGATCGCCTTGCGGTTTTCTCCGCCCAAGCGGTCGATGTCGTCGTCCATTTGGCTCAAAAAGGCCTCATCGGCGGTCTTTTGGTTGATCCGGGCGATCAACTGTTTTTCTCCCACCTCCGACAAGGCTTTGTAGTTCTGGACTACCGTAGCCACGGTCTGCCTCTCGAAGTCCGTGTCCGCCGCTTCCTCCAGCTCGGTCTGTGCCTTGGTGATGTAGTCTTTGAGCGCCTGCATTTCCGCCATCCGTTCGGCGGAAATCGCCTCGTCCTTGTCGATGATGATGTCCATGAACAGGAGGTTCATCTCGGTGCTTTTGAGCTTGAGGTGCTCCAAGGTGCGGACCTGGGAGAGCCGGAGTTCCATTTCATTGGCCGACCGGTCAACCTCGGAAATGGCCCGGACCCCTTCAACCACCCCAACGACAAACAGCAGGATGACGGCCACAAAGCCCAGCAGAATTTTGTTGCGGATTTTCAGGTTTTTCATGGCCCGGCTCTCAATGTTGGGACGTTTGGGGTTCCAAACCTAAGGTCAAAAAATATTTAACCAAAGATTTAACAGACCGAATTTAACAACTGTCTAGGCATAAAGGCCAGAAAATTTGCATTCCAGAATGCAAATATTGCTGCGCCGTTTGTTTTAAGGGCAGGACAAATCTCCTGGGGACTAGGGGATTAAAATCAAACACAAACAAAGAACTGAACCCTGGTCCTTGCCCCGGCCCCCAAAAGTGGGTAGCCTGAAGGTTCTTACCCCTTCGAGCGACCATGGAAAGCCAACTGACCCAGACCACCATTCCCCAAGACTTCGAGGCCGAACAAGCGGTCCTGGGAGCGATTTTGGCCGACAACGGCTGTCTGACCGAAGTGGCCGCTCTCTTGACCCCGCTGTCCTTTTTTTCCATTGCCCACCAGCACATCTTTGGGGCGATGATGGAGATGCTCGAAGCGGACCGGGCGATCGACGAATACACCTTGGGCAACCAGCTCAAGTCCAAAAGCCAGCTGGATTCCGCCGGGGGGTACGCCTACTTGGCCGAACTGGCGTTGATGCGGTTTTCCACCGCCAACGTGCAGAGTTACGGCAAGATCGTCCAAGAGATGTCCCTGCTTAGGGAGCTGATCACCACCACCACCGAAATCGCCAAAAAGTCGAGGGCCCCGGACCAGAAGATCGGGGAACTGCTGGCCGAGGCGGAAGCAAAAATCGCCGAGATAGCGACCCGTAGCTCGGACAAAAGTTACGCCCACATCCGGGACATTCTGCCCAAAACCTTTGAAACCCTAGAGCGGAATTCGGCCCACGACAAGGACGTGACCGGTCTGCCCACCGGCTTTGCCGACCTGGACCACAAGACCAGCGGGTTGCAGCCTTCGGACCTGATCATCGTAGCGGCCCGTCCGGCTATGGGCAAAACCGCCTTTGCACTGAACATCGCCAAGTACGTGGCCACCCGCTCCGAGGCCCCCGGAGCCACCTTGGTCTTCAGCCTGGAGATGTCCAAGGAACAGTTGGTGACTAGGCTGCTTTCCGCCGAGGCCAAGGTGGACAGCGAAAAGCTCCGCTCCGGCAACTTGGAGGCCGAGGACTGGGACAAGCTGGCCATGGCCACCGATCTTTTGAGTGGCCGCAACATCTACATCAACGACACCCCGGCGATGAGCTGCTACGAAGTGGCCACGGTTTCCAAACAGCTGCACAAAGAATTCCCCCAAGGGGTCTCTTTGGTGATCGTGGACTACCTCCAGTTGATGAAAGGCTCTAGGCCCAACCAGCCGAGGGAACAGGAAATTTCGGAGATCTCCCGGAGCCTCAAGGGGCTGGCCAAAGAATTACAGGTCCCGGTGATTGCCCTTTCCCAGCTCAACCGGGCCTTGGAAAGCCGCACCAACAAACGGCCCCAGCTCTCCGACCTACGGGAATCGGGGGCGATCGAGCAGGACGCAGACCTGATCATGTTCATCTACCGGGACGAGGTGTACGACGAAGACTCCAAGGACAAGGGGATTGCCGAGATCATCATCGGCAAACACCGAAACGGTTCCACCGGAACCTTGAAACTGGTGTTCACCGGTAGGTACACCACCTTCTCGAACCTGAGTTTGCGGGAAGCCGATGTCCCAAGCTAGTTTGGAGACCGAAGGGCTGGAGCCCCTAGAAGGCCTGCTGGAAGCCTACCTTGCCTCCCACGGCCTGGAGTCGGTCTGGCATTTGGCGAAGATCCATAAATACTGGTTTTTGATTTTGGAAGCCCCCACCGCCGACAAGGTTCGGCCCTACCGGCTGGACCAGGGGGTTTTGACCTTGCGGGTTGAAGATGCCGCCTACGCCGCCGCCTTCCGTTGGGCAAAAAAAAAGATGATCGAAAAGATCAAGGCCCTGGACCCCAAGATATTCCTCAAAGACCTGCGCTTTGAGGTGGGGCCGGTAAAAAACCGAAAATGGGAAACCGCCAAGGACCGCAACCGCCGGTGGGCCGACTACCTGAAGGCTCTGGAACAGTGGCGGCAGTCCCACACCTCCGAAGCGGCTCCTAGAACCCAACTGCTGCCCGAAGAGCTGGTGGACTTTTTTTATGCCACCCAGGAAGACTATGTGGACTTGGTTCTGCCCAATGGCACTGAGGTCAGGAGGCACAAGGACGATCTTTTTTTGGCTCCCCCCACCGCCCTACCGCCCCTGGAACCGGCCGCTCTGTCCGAGGCCCAAAGGCGTTCCCAAAACATCACCGAACCTCGTCTGCGCAAGGCTTTTGAGCGGGCATTGGCTCGGTCCATTGGCAAAAAGACAACCCCATGAGTCACCAACATAAAAAACGGTTTGGCCAGCATTTTTTAAAGGATGCCGGGATTTTGCAGCAGATCGTCGGAGCGGCCAAACTGGCCCCCGGCGAACCGGTGCTGGAGATCGGTCCGGGGGCCGGGGTGTTGACCGAGGCGCTGCTCCAGGCCCAGGTCCGGGTCCAGGCGGTGGAGATCGACCGGGACTTGTGCCGAGAGTTGGACCGAAGGTTTGGCCAAGCGCCCAACTTCCGGCTGCTCGAAGGGGATGCCCTCAAGCTGCCTTGGACCGAGATTTTAGGTGAACAGGAAGGCTGGAAGTTGGTGGCCAACCTGCCCTACAATGTTTCGACCCCTTTGTTTTTTAAGTTTGTCGAGCAAAGGCAGCGGTTTGCCTCCCTGACCTTGATGTTGCAAAAGGAAGTGGGGGACCGGCTGGTGGACCTAGGGACCGGCAAGGGGCTCAAGGACTATGGCATTCTTTCGGTGATCGCCGGGCTTTGTTTTCAAGTCAAAAAAGTTTGTGCCGTACCGCCGGGTGCCTTCGTCCCGCCGCCCAAGGTGGATTCGGTGGTCTTACACCTGACCCCCAAGCCCGCACTGGCGGTGCCCGAAGCCGAACTGTTTGGTTTTGTCCGTTGGGGGTTTGAGCAGCGGCGTAAGCTGCTGTTGAGCCGCCTCAAACGAGAGCGGCCCGAACTGGCAGAACGGCTGGAGCCTGCGGGGGTGCAAGCGTTGGAAGGCTTGCGGCCGGAAAACCTGAAGCCCTTGGAATGGCTGGAGCTTTACCGGCAGGTCAGTCCAAGTGTTGCTGGTAAAAGCTGCTGAAATCGGCTACCACAAAGGGGGTCAGTCGCACACCAACGGCCCCGGTGCGGACCCAAAGCTTGACCATCTGGACCGAGTCCCCCTTGGGGCCGGTCAGGGTGGTGGTGTTCTGGGCATAAAGGATGTCTTTGATCTTGAACTCCACCAACAGGTTGGCGGCGGTCAAGGGCCCCATCAGCAAAAAGACCTTGTTCGGGTCGGTTTTGTGTTGTTGCAGCTGGCCCTCGAAGGGGATCGCTTCCCTGGCCAGCCGTTCCGGGTCGTTGGCAAGCTCCAGCTCCGAAGACTGGGAGATGACTTTGATGAGGTCGCTAGGCAAGGTAAACACCGTAATGAAGGTTAAAGGCCGAAAAACCATTTCCCAAGGGCTTTTACCTTACCGCTTCACGGCAGAGTTGGCAACCGGTTCCCCACCCAACCTCGGGTCCTTTGATGGAAGCTGAACATTGTTATTACTGCCAGGGACCAATCCCTTCGGGCCAATCCTTTTATGAAGGCAGAGGGGTCAAGGTTTGCCTCAACTGCTTCCGGGGGGCCAAGGCCTGCACCCACTGCGGCTTCCCGGCCAAGGAACTGAAAAACCACCCCAAGCTGGGCAAGGTTTGTGACTTTTGTTTGGCCGAACGGCCCCCCCAAACCCAAGGCCAGTGCCACCTCTGCCAACGGGAGATCAAGGAGGGGGAACGGGAATATGCGGAGCATGGGGTCAAGGTTTGCCTGAACTGCTTTAACACCGCCAAATCCCGTTGCTTTACCTGCCGATTCCCCAAGACGGTCAGCAAGTTGGAGGGGCAAGGGGGGGTGTGCGAATTTTGTAAACCCAGGTTGATCGGCAAAGGGTCCGATCTGGCGGGCCTGTTGGGGCCGTTGGTCCCCTTTTTGGCTGCCTTTGGTCACCCAGTCACCTTGCCCAAACAGCTGGTCTTTTTGGACTGGCGAATCGTTTTGGGGATGCAGAAGGAAGACCCGCCCCGCTTCCCGGTGAACTTTTTGGACGAATATGTCCACTGGGCCTACCCAGCCTACCACCTGGACCAAAAGATCTATGTCCTGCCCGGTTTGCCTGCCCCCTGGTTCGTGCCGGTTTTGTGCGGACAGATGGCCGCCTTGGAACTGTGCCAAAGGCACGGGCTCAAACACCTGGGGCTGGGACAGGCTCGGGCGGTGTTCCCCCGGGCCTGGGTCCATTACCTCACCTACAGCACCGCCCTTCGGCTGGGGCACTTGGAGGTGGCCAAGAAGCTGCGCCGTTGGCCCGAAGTTTATGTTGGACCGGAGTTTGAAGACCTGCTTAGACTCGAATCAGCCAAGGGACCCAAAGGGGTGATCCAGCTTGGACTCAAGCGGCTGGCCGATCTAACCCAAGGGAGGTGGTAGGAACCTAGCCCTTGAAATCCGATTCAAACAAGAGTTTGACTCAAAACGGCGTAGAAGGTATAACCGAGCCAGCAACAAAACCCCGACCCTAAGCCGTACCTCACCTTAGAGAAACGATCCCATGGCCGCAACCCCCCGATTGGAACCAGCCCTCGCCCAGGAACTCTTGGCCCTGGCTGCCCACGCCTTCGAGGGGGTCTATACCTTGGCGGCGGCAGGGCTCTACGGAGGCCCCAGCGAAGGACCGGGGGAAGTGGAGATTTTGGGTCAGGTGATTCGCCCCGGAGCCCCGGCCAATCTGGCCACCACCTTGGACTACAACACTTGGGCTCTGATCGGCGGTTCGGGTATGTCTCAGGTGCCGGTGGACAAGGAAGTGGGCTTGAGTGGCTGGAGCCGTTTGGGGGTCAAGGTTTCGGCGGAACTGGTCCTGGTCTTTTGGGCCAAGGAAGCCCTGGGAGCTTTGCCTTTGGCCAGCTCGATGGGGGTGATGGTCAGTGAACTGATGTTGCGCTGGACCATCCGCCCGGCCAGAGGCGGAGCGGCAAAGGCCCAACCTGCCCTCTCGGGTGAGGAACTGGGCGCAGACGTTACCGATACCCAAGAGCTGGAAGCGGTGATCGGCACCCTCGCCCAGGCCCCGGCGGCTACACCCGCCCAGGCGGCCCCAGGGGGAGTCTTCTCCCAATTCAGCGCCTTCTTTTTGGAACACCCCAACGCCGGGTTCCTGTGCTTTGCCAAGGATGGCCGGGTGGTTCCGCTGTACCCCAAGGGCCAACATCCCTACTTTGGCCAGCTGGACAAGGACACCGATGCCTTGGACATCCTGCTCAACAATTGGACCCCCTACAACCGGGATTCGGCCAGCTTCAACCAAAGCGCCCCGGATGTCTCAATGTTGCGGGACCTGATGGAAACGGTGTTTTTGCGGATCACCAGCCTCGACGTGCTCAAGGAAATGCTGCCCAACGAGCTGCGCCGGGGCGACATGGTCCTGCGGCTGGACTACCGGTACCTCCAGTCCCCGGTTTCGGTGGACGAGGACCTGATTTTGGTGCTGCTGACCGATGCTTCTGGAGAAGCCGCGCTGGAACGCAAGATCGCCGAAGAAAAGGCCAAGGCCGAGATGATCGTCAAAATCGCCATGGATCTGGAAGGGTACGACCAGTACCGCAAGGCGAGCGACGAGATCCTCCGGTCGATCATGGTGGAATTGGAAAAGCCCAGTGAGGAGATTCGGGCCAACTCAATTCTGGGGCTGATCAAAACCCTGCAATCTGGGGCCGAGATTTTTGAGATCCAAGAAATCGCCCAGGTCACCCAAGAGTTTGAAGATGCGGTCAGCGAGGCCGCCCAGTCTGGTCACGAATTTGACGCAGATTCGATCGTGCAGCTGATGATGATGGCCAGTGAGGTCAAGGATTGTTTTGACCGGGTCCAAAGTGACCATCTGGAAGACTTGGTCTCCGACCAAGGGTTGGTGGCCAACAGCCTGTTCAAGATCACCGAAGCCCGGGTGGATATGGTGCACCAGAAGATCCAAACGGAAGTCATCCAAAAGACCTTGGAGCAGTTGGACCAGATTTTCGACAAAAACTACCGGCCTTTCACCCAGCTGCCCGGTTTGTCCGAAATCACCCACAAACGGTTGGCTTCGCTCAAGAACTTCCTTTGGTCCCAGGTTTCCCCCCAGGCGATTGCCGCTTTGGACCAAGGGTTTGAAGAGCTCAAGATGCAGCCGATTGGGCTGGTCTTAAAAAAATACGGCATTATGGCCGAAAACCTCTGCAAAAAACAAAACAAACAGGTGGCCATCACCCTCACCGGAGCGGAGATCGATGTCCCCCTGCACCGGATGCAGGACTTGTTCTCGGCGATGGTCCATTTGGTCCGTAACGCCGTGGAACATGGGATCGAAAAGATGGAAGAACGGGTCTTTCTGGGCAAGGACTTGGAAGGACAAATGAAGATCGGTGCCGAGAAGGTCGGCTCCAATCTCCTGTTGGTTTTTGAAGACGATGGACGGGGGCTGGACCCCCAAAAGATCAGAGAAGATGCGGTTGCCCGTGGCACTCTGACCTCCACCGCCGCCCAATCCCTGAGCGACCAGGATGCCTTGAACCTGCTGTTTGACACGGAAAACGAAGGCAATACCGCCCGAGGGGTCGGGTTGGAGACGGTTTACTTCCGAGTCAAACAACTGGGCGGCCATTTGCGGGTCTTTTCCGAACTGGAAAAAGGCACCAGAATTGAAATTGAACTCCCTTTAACCCGATAAAACCCAACCGCCGATGGACAACGAATCGTTAAAGCCCAAGCCGCAGATCGACTACGAAATTACGGTGATTGAGGCCTATGAGCTGATGCAGCAAAAAACCGACCTCCAGCTTTGGGACCTTCGGGAGCCGATCGACTTCGGGAAGGTTTCGGTCCCCGGTTTTACCAACATTCCCTTGCCGGACCTTTCAGCGGAACTGGGGGACTTTGACAGCCGCAAGCGGACCCTGTTGATCGACGAAGACGGCACCAAAAGCCACCAAGCCCGCCAGCTGCTTGAAGCCTGCGGTTACCAAGCCTGGGTCATCCGTGGCGGGTTGAAGGACTGGGCAGCGGTGATCGGCCTCTGAGCCAACCGCAACCACAGGGCCTTGCCGGTGGAGTTTGGTTTGGAAGTTTTTTGGGCCCGATTTTGGGGTAACCCCCTTTGTCCTTCCCCTGGACCGGGCGCTTTGCCCGCCCTGGCGGTTGGGTCCTCCAGTGGCCACTTGGCCCGGTTCCCCTCTATCATCAAAGTCTTCCCCAGTTTACAGCGGAGCAGGCTTTTTTGACTGCCTTTTTGGCCCGGTGTTTAATTGCAAATCATCACCCGCACCGACAGAGGCTCAAGGCGCATCTGTCTCGGGTCGCCGGTGAAGGGGCTGGGCAAGCCGTCCATAAAGCTAGTGGGGTTGAAGCTATCCAAAACCACCTCCCAATTGGCCTTGGGGCCGATCCGGGGCAGTTCAAAGAACTTGGGTTCCCGTTCAAAGTTAAAGGCCACGTAAAGGTAGCCGTCCACCCGCTTGGACTCTTGGTAGGCATCGATCAAAAAGGCCAGCTTGTTGTTGCCGTGGTCGAACTCCGGCTCCCAGGCCCGCTGGCCGTGCCAGGAAAGGTCGGGCAGGCCGCTTTTGGGGTTGGGCAGGCCGCTGAAAAAACTTTCCCGCCGCAGGTTGGGGTGGGCTTTGCGAAACCGGATCAGGGATTGGAGGAACCGCAGCAGCTCCTGGTTCTTTTGGGGCAAGGTCCAGTCAAACCAACTGGTGGGGTTGTCTTGGCACCAGGCATTGTTGTTGCCCCTTTGGGTCCGGCCACATTCGTCCCCGGCGGGCAGCATCGGGGTGCCTTGGCTGACCAAAAGCAAGGTCAAAAAGTTCTTGATCTGCCGGTACCGCAGCTCCAAAATCTCCTTGGACTGGGTGGGGCCTTCGATCCCAAAGTTTTGGCTCAGGTTGTGGTTGTCTCCGTCCTTGCCTTGTTCTCCGTTGGCCCGGTTGTGCTTTTTGTCGTAGGACACCAGGTCCATCAAGGTGAAGCCATCGTGGCTGTTGACGAAGTTGATGCTGTGGTAGGGGTTGCGCTGGCTGTGTTTGTAGAGGTCTTCACTGCCGGCGATCCGGGTGGCCAATTCGGCGGATCGGAACTTTTCTCCCTGCAAAAAGGCTCGCAGACAGTCCCGGTACCGGCCGTTCCACTCGGCCCAGCGGCCCGAAGCGGGAAAACTGCCGACTTGGTAGAGCCCCATTGCGTCCCAAGCTTCGGCGATGATCTTGGTGTTGGCTAGGATCGGGTCCTTGGCGATGCCGTCTAAGACCGGCGGATTGGTGAGCACCGCCCCGTCCTTGTCTCGGCTCAGGATCGAGGCTAGGTCAAAGCGGAAACCATCCACATGGCATTCGGCGACAAAGTAGCGTAATGCATCTAGGATCATTGACCGGACCACCGGGTGGTTGCAGTTGAGGGTGTTGCCGCAACCCGAGTAGTTGGCGTATTCTCCGGCGCTGTCTAGGATATAATAGCTTTCGTTGGAAAGGCCTTTGAAGTTGTAGATCCGGCCGCCAAATCCCCCTTCGGCGGTGTGGTTGAAGACCACGTCCAAGATGACCTCAATCCCCGCTTGGTGTAGAGCCTTGACCAAGGCCTTGAACTCCGCCAGGGCCTCCAAGGCATTGTTTTTTGCCCCATAAGCGGCCTTGACCGAAAAGAAGTTGAGGCTTGAATAACCCCAGTAGTTCTTGAGCCGTTCTCCGCTCTCCGGGTCCAAAAAGGGGCAGTCGGTTTCATCGAATTCGTTGACCGGCATCAACTCGACCGCCGTGACCCCCAAAGATTTGAGGTAGGGGATTTTTTCGATGATCCCCAGGTAGGTCCCCGGATGGGCCACTTGGGAACTGGGATCTTGGGTAAATCCCCGGACGTGCAGTTCGTAGATCACCGAGTCTTTGAGCGGTTTGCCCAAAGGTCGGTCCCCTTGCCAGTCAAACTCGGTGGGGCCATAAATCGCCCGTACCGGTTGGTTTCCCCGTACCCCCCAGGTTTCCATACCCGAGAGGCAAAGGGCGTAGGGGTCGATCAACTCGGTGGCCGGGTCAAAATTGAGGTGCCCCTGGGTGGAGGAGGTGACCAGATAGGAATAACAAAATCGCTCCGGCAGGCCGGTCAACTCGATGTGCCAAACCACTCCGGTGCGGTTGACCTGGGGACCCAGGGGGAGTTCGACCAAAGGTTCCCCTGTGAGGGTAAAGATATTGAGGCTCAGGCCCAGCGCTTGGTCGGAAAACAAAGCGAAGTTGAGCCCCTTGGCTGTTTGGGTGACCCCAAGGCGCAGTGGGCTGCCGGCAAAGGCTTGGAGGTTCATAAGGGCCTCCGGTAAACCAGACCGTACCATTCGCCCTCTTGGGCCTCAAAGGTCAGGTCCCAGTCGCAAAAGGCCCGTTTGAGCGGGTCCAGGTAGGGAACCATGATCCCCGAAAGGATCAGGTGCCCGGTGCAAAGCCGCTTGAGGTCGGCGGCAAAGTGGAGGATTACGTCTCCGGTGATGTTGGCCAGCACCAAGGGGGCCGGGTGGTCCCACTGGTCAGGCCGGGCAAGGACTCCGACCAACCGCCGGGGGTCCAGGCCTGAAAGCTCCAGGTTCATGGGTAGTTCGGCAATGGCCTCGGCCTCGATGTCCAGCCCCACCCCATGAGGAGCTCCCAGTTTGAGTGCGCCGATGGCCAGGATCCCCGAGCCGGTGCCCACGTCGATGAAGGGCTGGTTAACCTGCTCGGCGATGGATTCGAGCCCCAAGAGGGTGAGCCTGGTGGTTTCGTGGTATCCGGTGCCAAACCCCTGGGCCGGGTTGATCACGATCTCCAGCCGCCCCGGCTCCGGGTTGGTCTCCCAGGGGGGGCGGACCAAAAACCGTTTGCCGATGGGCAGGGGTTTAAAGTGCACTTTCCAGTAAGCCTGCCAGTTTTCCGCCGGTCGGTGGGCCTGTTCGCCCACGGTCAGTCGGTCGCCCAAGGACCGTTGGGCCCGTTCCAAAGCCCGGACCACCAAGTCTTCCTGGTCCGGGAAATAGATCTTGAGTTCCAGACGGTCGCCCACCTCGCCGACCTCCTCCAGGCCCAAGGCACCTTCCTCCCCGAACAACCAACCGGCCATTTCCGCCTCACTTTTGGAGACCAGGACCCGAACTTCTCGATAAGAATCTAACATGCGTTGGCTCTCAGGGGAAAAAAGATTGATCAAACCATCAGGCTAAGATAGGCTCCAAGGCAGCCCAAGCGTCATCTCTAAAAATACCACCAACCGCTCAGCCTCAAAAGCAGCTTAAACGAGTGGCACCTGGTGGGCAACCCTTTTAGCCGTTAGATTTACCGTGACTCATTTGGCCCATGTCTATGAATCTCAACAGTTTACCCAGCCGTTCTTAGAAAAGGTCTTTGCCCTGGCCGATGCGATGCGGGTGGACCCGGGGCCCTACCAGCTGCCGGGTAAGGTGTTGGCTACTTTGTTTTACGAAGCCTCGACCCGTACCCGCCTTTCCTTTGAAGCGGCGATGTTGCGGTTGGGTGGAGCGGTGATCAGCACCGAAATGGCCCGGGAGTTTTCCAGTCATTCCAAAGGCGAAACCCTGGAAGACACCATCAAGGTGGTGTCCAATTATGCCGATGTGATCGCCTTGCGGCACTATGAAATCGGGGCGGCCAAACGGGCGGCCTTGGCTTCCAAAGTGCCTTTGATCAACGCTGGAGACGGAGCAGGCCAACATCCGACCCAAGCGTTGCTTGACCTTTACACGATCAAACGCAAGTTTGGGGAGATCGATGGTTTGACCATCGCCATGGTTGGGGACCTGCTCTACGGGCGGACCACCCGGAGCCTTTGTTACCTCCTGGGCCGGTTTTACAAGGTTAAGCTGGTTTTTGTGGCCCCGCCGATCTGTAAGATGGCCGGGGACATCTTGAGTTTTTTGGACGAACACCAAGTCTCTTGGGCAGAGGAAACCGATCTAGAGGTGGCCGCAGCCCAGGCCGACTGTATCTACATGACTCGGGTGCAGAAGGAGCGGTTTTTGGACATGGGGGCCTACCAGGAGGCGGCGGAGAAGTACCGGATCGACGGGGCGCTGATGACCAAAGCCAAGACCAACGCCATTGTGATGCACCCGCTGCCCCGGTTGAGCGAGATTGATGTGGAGACCGATTCGGACCCCAGGATGGTCTTTTTTGAGCAGGCCGGAAACGGGCTTTGGGTAAGAATGGCCTTGATCTACAGTCTTCTGACTCAAGGTCAGGGCTAAGAGGCAGGGGCAAAAATCTGGACAACCCGCCTTGAGGGGCGGATAATTGGGGGTCCGGGCTGGTTTGGGAATCTTTTGGCTTTAAGGAGCGCCGTGTACGAAACAAAGGGGGACATTGCAAAATTGGACCACTTGATGCTTGACATCCGGGAAGGCCGGGTCTCAAGAAACAAGAATTTCTACACCTTGGCCAGGGCACAGGAATACAATTGTTTTAAACGGGCAAAGTTGTTGCTTTCCTTGGTCGAGGACTTGGAACGCACAGTTT
Organism: Candidatus Lambdaproteobacteria bacterium RIFOXYD2_FULL_56_26; assembly: GCA_001783715.1. GTDB lineage: Bacteria > SAR324 > SAR324 > XYD2-FULL-50-16 > XYD2-FULL-50-16 > XYC1-FULL-56-13. Next base: position 3,183 of record MFNF01000016.1, on the reverse strand, counting down.
TGGTTCCCGGCAACGAGATCGGCACCAACCGGGCCAGCAACCATGTAGAGGTTTTTTTGTACAACCCGGTGCTCAAGTACAACCGGCGGGTGATCTTGAGTGAAGAGGAACTGGAATTGGTGCGCCAAAAGACCAACATCGACTTGAATTAGAGCCCTAGACTCCAATTTTTTAGCCCACAAAGCGATGCAGCTGACCAAAGAGATTTTTACCAAACTCCAGTCCTCGGTGGATTTTTTTAAGTCCTTCACCAACGGTGAGTTGCTGGCCCTGCTCAAGCTGGCCTCGACCGAGGTCTTTGAGGCGGACCAGATCGTTTTTAAGGAAGGGACCCGTGGGGACAAGATGTACATCATCCTCAGCGGCACCGTCAGGATCAGTCGGCCCATCGGCGGCGGCAAGGAAGAGGTGCTGGTCAAATTGACCGGCGGCGCTTGTTTTGGGGAAATGGGGATCATCGACCAAAGCCCCCGGTCCGCCAGGGCCACCGCTGACGGAGGAACAACGGTCCTGCTTTCGATCAAGGAAAGTCTGCTCTCCCAGTCCAATACCTTGATTGCCTTTAAGCTGTTTCGTAACTTTTCGATCACCTTGGCCGGAAGGCTCCGGGAAACCAACGAAAAGCTCCAGGGCAGCTCGGAGCGGGACCGCAACAGCTCGGCGAAGATGAAGGAACTGGTCAAAAAGAAACTGGAGTCCGACTCCAGCTTGGCCGGGGCGGACCTTTCGGGGGCGGACCTTTCGGGCTGTTTTTTGAACAACGCCAACTTCAAGGATGCCAACCTGATCCGGGCCAAGCTTTCTGATGCCAAACTGAAGGAAACCAACTTCACCGGGGCGAAGATGTCCGGTGCCACCTTGCAAAATCTGGAATTCAACGAAGTCAAGTTTGCCAATGTGGACCTTTCGGCTTCGGTGATGAAGGACTGCAAATTCAACAATTGCACCTTTTCCGGCACCAACCTCTCCGGGGCGGATCTTTCGAGTTCCTTGGCTTCGGTGGTGGATGGAGCCAAAAAAGAAGAAGGTGCCTGAGCCCCTCAATTTGGTGAAATCATTCCTCCTGGTCCTTTTGGGCCTCAGTTTGTTTTGGGCCGCCCCGGCTTGGTCCCAAGAGGCGGCCACACCTGCCCCCAAAGCGGGCGGCACGGCGGCCCCGGAGCAGGGAGCCCCACCGGCGGAGCTGGGCCCCGATGGCCAGCCTTTGCCGCCACCGCTGCCTTATTCGGAACGGATCTACCAAGCCCAGACCGCATTGGGCTGGGCCAAGGTTTATTTTGAAAGCTACAAACGAAGCAAAGAGTACCGGTACCTGAAGTTGGGCGGGGACTACTGCCTGCGGTCGATCCAGATCCTCTACCAAACCCAGGGCACCTTAAAGCGGACCGAGCGGTTTTATTACCAGACCCGGAACCAACGGGTCTATGCCTGTGATTTTTACCAAGCCCTCAGGGAAGCCTCGTTTTCCTTCGAGTCCAACCAATACTTGGCCGATCCTCCCGGCGCTTACTGTTCCTTTTGATGTCGTCCCAGCACCTTGACCCCCAAACTGTGGTTGCCCTTACCGCCCAGCCGGACCCGGACCTGGAGCGGGAAAAAGCGGTTTTGGTCGACAAGATCGGGGCCAACCCCAGGATCGACCTGGAGCTGGTGCTCAAGGCCATAGAGTTCGGCCAAGCGGCCCACCAGGGGCAGAAGCGAAAAAACGGACAGCCTTATTTTGTGCACCCCTTACGGGTCGCCATTCGGGCGATCGACTACGACCTGGACACCAAAACCGTGATCGGGGCGCTGCTGCACGATGTGATCGAAGACACCCACTTCACCGGCCCCAACATTGCCACCCTTTTTGGCCAAAGCTTGGCCCAGATCGTCGAGGCCCTGACCAAGGTCAAGACTTCCAAGAGCCTGACCTTGTACAAGATTTTCCAGCTGGGCAACCTGGACTTTCGGGTGATCCTGATCAAGCTTTTGGACCGGCTGGACAACCTCTCGGACTTGACCGCCCTGCCCAGGTACAAACAGCGGCAGATCTGCCAGGAAAGTCTGGCCATTTACGCCGAAGTGGCCCACGGCCTGGGGCTGATCGAGATTGAAGAGGAGATGCGGGATTCGATTTTTCGGCAGCTGTACGCTATCCGGTACCAAAAGATCAAACGGCGGCTAGCGGAGTTGGAGGCCGAGCGAGGCAAAGCGATCGGCAAGATCATCGAGGAAATCTCCGCCTGTGTGGACCCCAACCTGTTGGTCCGGGTGATCCCGGTCAAGTACAAGCCCCACGGTTTTTTGTTCACCAACCATGAGATCGAGCGGCTGCTCAACCATTTGGTCCTGGAAACCCACGACCCTTTGAGTTGCTACAACCTCCTGGGTCAGATACACACTAGGTTGCGCAGCATCCCCCTTTCCATCCGGGACTTTATCTCCAACCCTCGGGCTAACGGCTGGCGGGGCTTGACCACCAAGGTCATGGTGCTGGGCGAACAGGTGAGCCTGCAGATCGTCACCTCCGAATTCCAGGTCAAAAATCGCAAGGGATTGATCACCTTGATGCAGGAAGGGGTGTACCAGTCGGAAAACTACAAGCAGTTTTTTGAGCTGTACCTGGATGTAGCTTCAGACGACAATGTCCGGGTGGACGATGTCTTTAAATCCAGCAAGGCCCGGATCATCCAGTGTATGACCCCCGGCGGAGACATCATCGAACTGCGCTACGGTGCCACCATCCTGGACTTCGCCTTTATGGTCCATTCCGGCCTAGGGATCAAAACCACTGGCGGCATCATCAACAATGTCCGTTACCCCAGGGGCAAGGTCCTAGAAGACGGCATGGTGGTCAAGGTCCTGACCAGCGACACCGCCATCGCTGAAGAGGTCTGGCTCGAAGAAGTGGTCATGCCCAAGTCCCGCCGAGAAATCCTCCGCTTCACCACCAAACACAAGGGGCACTCAACTATTAGGCCATAAAGGTGGTTTTTTAAAAGTTATTTTGAATGTATTTTTACAGAAAGGGATGCGATCCGTTTCAACGCAAATTGAGTTATCGCTTAAAATTTCAAAAACCCCCTCATTTAATTCAATAATTTTCTTAGGGTCAAGACTAGAACAGCGGGTTTTCTCTGATCAGTTTTAGAAGGATTTTGTTAACATCAACCTTCCGATTGTTATAGCGAAATTCGCACT
>MFNF01000015.1 GCA_001783715.1 Candidatus Lambdaproteobacteria bacterium RIFOXYD2_FULL_56_26 | reverse complement strand
CAGGGGCCGGGGCCCCTGGGGGAACGGGGGAGGAAGGTTACTTGCTGGCCTTGACCACCCGAGCGTTCTGGGGCTGTACGGGCCGGGCGTTGCCGCTGTAAAGGGCGGCAAAGGCGGCTTTTTGGGCGGCAGAGAACTCAACCGGAGTTTTTAAGACATGCCAAGCCACCCCTTCGGAACAGGGAGGGGTGGTCAGGGAGCCGGTGAAGCCATAATAACCCAGGTTCTTGGGCAGCAATGCGTTCAGGTCGAGGCTCTTGGCCGGGTCGCTGACTTTTTCGCCGCCGGCCTTGGGCAATTGACCCCAGAATTGGGCCAAAACGGGGTTTTCGGCCCCAACGGTAAAGAGAATCGCCACTACGCCCAGTTTCCCGGCCTTGTCCTGGTGAACCAAGTGGGCCACCAGGTCGTAAGCCTTGCCGTTGATCATCTCTTCGGAGGGCAGGTGGAAGTGGAATTGCAACAGGTCAAAAGCACTGTCGCCCACGGTCAGGGTGCTGCCCGGAGCTACGTCCAGCTTGATGGTGTGGCCGTTGTTCTCCATGGCCAAGGGGGTCGGCTTGTAGGTGATCACCAAGGCCGGGAGGTCGGCGGTTTCGGTAGCCACAATGTTGATCGGCGACTGCTCTTTGCCGGTTTTGCAGGCAGCGAACTCGGGGGAAAGCTCGCCCCAATGCTCCGGTCCACCTTCTCCTTGGTAGGACCAATGGCCGTGGCCACCTTTGGCTTCGTGGTGCTCTTCCTTCGACTTCGCCTGGGCTTGGGAGGCAACAAACACAAAGGCCAAGGCCAACAAATACAAACGACTTTTCATCCGTTTTTCTCAACTTGGGTTAAAAAACAAAAAGTTATGGGCTAGGTAAAAGAAAACACGAGTCTTTTACAATGGCTAGGGCGTACCCGAAAAAGGTCTCAAAAATCAAGTTTTTTTGTAAACCCCCATGGCACCAAAGTCGCCCTTGCCCTCCCCTTTCCTTCCACCTGGGTTCTTTCTTTTTCCTGGGGACTTTGGTACAAGGAAGCAGCTGTTTTTTTGGGTTGGACAACCTTTTTGCCGAGAAGAAAATGAAACTTGCACAACTGAACCTCTCCCAAGAACTCACGGAACCGTTGGGTTTGCAGCCGGTCAAGATGGACCGGTTGGGCCCATTGGTGGTGCTGGCAGGGGAGAACGGAGCGGGGAAGTCGAGGTTGTTGGGGTTGGTAAAAAAGAGGAAGGGGTTTAAGAGTTTTTCAGAGTTTGTAACTCGCCAGATCCAAATGGAGGGTTTAAAAAATTCCGTTCAACAAATTCAACTTCAACTAAAAAAAGGGCTGAGCCCCACACACCGTTTGCAGCTTGAGCAGAATGAAAAGCATCAGCAAAGGGAGATGGTCCAAATTCAACTTCTTTTAGAAGGGATGTCTGACTTTGCAGGGGAATTGTCAGCAGAAAATTGGCCGCAACTTATCGAATTTGTGCCCAAAAAGCCGATTTCGTCTCCCAGCCTTTCCAATGACAACCGAACAATATGGCTCCAACGGACCATTCACCAGGGGATTGACTCTTACGCCCAGACCACCCTGGAAATCATCCGCTTGGCTCTGCAACAACGGGCAAGTTCCACCAGCGAGGATAAAAAAACCTTCCAAGTCACAGAAGCAGAAAAAACACAGGCCGAACAAAATTGGGAGAAACTGGGGGCGCTGGTGGAGTCGCTTTTGGACACTGTCTTGACTGCCAACAAGGACCAGGAGGCCTCCCTTTTTGGTCGCCCGATTGGGGGAGCCCACGAACTTTCGGACGGGCAAAAGGTGTTGCTGCAGTTTTGCGCCGCCCTGTACATGCAGGAGGTTGATTTGGACCAAGCCATCATCCTGATGGACGAGCCGGAAAACCACCTGCATCCGGCAGCGTTGCTCCAAGTGATCGACCGGGTCAGAGCGGCGATCCCCAACGGGCAGCTTTGGATTGCCACCCACTCGGTTCACATCCTGGCGCACCTGTACCAGTTGGACTCCAACTGCCTCTGGTTCATGGACCAAGGCAAGGTGGAATGGGCCGGAAGAATCCCTGAAAAGGTTTTAGGGACCCTGTTGGGCAAACCGGAAGAGCGGGAGCGGCTCTCCGACTTCTTGGGCCTGCCCGCCCAACTGGGCAGCCTGAGTTTTGCCGCCGAATCCCTGTTCCCGCCGGAAACGGTCGGCTACCTGCCAGGGGACCCTCAGACCCAACAAATCCATGAGGCCCTGTCCCAAATTCGCCAGGAGGGGCAAAAAGTCCGCCTGCTGGACTTTGGGGCAGGCAAGGGCCGACTGTTGGCCGCCTTGCGGGACCTGAGCCCCGAGGGAGAATCACTGGCCGACTGGTTGGACTATTTTGCTTATGACCAAAAAGAAGAGGTAGAATGCAAACAGGAAATTGTCCGCCTTTATGGTGATGGCACCAACCGGTATTTCCAAAAGTACACGGACTTAAAAAGCCGGAGGGAAGATACCTTTGATTTGGTCTTGATGTGTAACGTGCTGCACGAGGTGGAACCCAAAGATTGGAACAACCTCTTGGGCGACGGGAGTTTGTTTTACACGCTGCTGAAGGACACCGGGCACCTTTGTATCGTTGAAGACCAACTGTTGCAACGAGGGGAAAAGGCCCACCAAAACGGCTTTTTGGTGCTGGACCAGCCTCAGTTTAGGGAACTTTTTTCCCTTACGCCAGAGAACTACCTTGAGCGGTCCCAAAAGGAGGGTCGGCTCAAAGCCCATTTTTTCCCCCGGTCCTGCTTGGCCAACTATTCCGCCGAAACGAGGAAACAGGCGATCAAACTGCTCAAAGAGTCCGCATTGGAGGAACTCAAAAAGTTGCGCATTGGCACCGACGATTCCCAATCCGGTCGGTTGCATGGGTTTTGGTCCCAGCAGTTTGCCAATGCTTCGTTGGCTTTGGAGCAGCTGTAAGGTCCCAAAACAAATTTACAAACTCCCCGTGACTGGTTAGGCTCCGGGTAAGTTGGCTTTGGGGCCTTTGGGGGCTCGGGCCGTTGTCAGAAACCTTTTATTCGTCAAGGGAGTTATGGAGGCGATTGCCATCATTGCCGTGTTTGCGGCGGCCTCAGTGATCGTGGCCCTGTTCAAGGCCAGACAAGTGACTTCGATTGCCATTGATGCGGGGGCCTCGAACGCCGAAGAGGGGAACCGGCTCAAGAAGATCCACAAGGCGATTGCCGAAGGGGCGATGTCGTTCTTGGGGCAGTCTTACAAGGCCATGTTCATCTTCATCGCCATCTTTGCGGTTTTGATCGTGGTGGTCATCGACGACCCCCACTCGACCGAACTCAACGAAGGCCTGCCCACCGCCATTGCCTTTGTGCTGGGGTCCTTGACCTCAATCTTGGCGGGCTTTATCGGCATGAAAATCGCTACGGCGGGCAACGTACGTACCGCCGGGGCCGCCAAAACCTCGATTGCCGCCGCCTTCCAAATCGCCCTCAACTCCGGGGCGGTGATGGGCTTTGCCTTGGTAGGCTTGGCGCTGTTTGGTTTGTTGGGGATCTACTTCCTGCTCAAAACCCTGTTCCCCTTTTTGGACAGCCCCGAAACCAGCCACATCCTGATGGAAGTGGTGGCCGGGTTTGCCTTGGGCGGTAGCTCGATTGCGCTGTTTGCCCGGGTGGGCGGAGGGATCTACACCAAGGCCGCCGACGTTGGGGCCGACTTGGTGGGCAAGGTGGAAGCAGGCATTCCTGAAGACGACCCGAGAAACCCGGCGGTCATCGCCGACAACGTGGGCGACAACGTGGGCGACGTGGCCGGGATGGGGGCGGACCTGTTTGGTTCTTGCGCCGAATCCACTTGCGCCGCTTTGGTAATTGGGGCGGTGGCCTTTGGCTCCAACCTGGGGGCCTTGCTTTATCCGATCCTGATTTCAGCCATGGGCGTGCCGGTGGCGATGCTGACCTTTTTGTTTGTGAAGGTCAAAGGGGAAGAGGATGTAGCCCCGACCCTCAAACGGATGTTGGTGGTTTCCACCGCCTTGATGGCAGTGTTGATGTACTTCGTGACCCTGTACTTCCTGCCCCAAAGCTTTGAACTCTCCGGCAAGGTGGTGACCTCACTGGGGGTTTACTGGTGCTTCTTGGCCGGGTTGGTGGCCGGGTTGGGGATCGGTTTGATCACCGAATACTACACCAGCCACAGCTACGGCCCCACCCAGGGCTTGGCCAACAGCTGCAAGACCGGTGCGGCGACCAACATCATCGCCGGGATCGCCTTGGGTTATTACTCCTCGGCGGTGCCGATCCTGTTGGTGGTGGGTTCGATCGGCGTTTCCTACGGCTTTGCCGGGATGTACGGGGTGGCGGTGGCCGCCTTAGGCATGTTGGGAACCCTGATTGTGGGCCTGACCATTGATGGTTACGGGCCGGTTTCGGACAACGCCGGGGGGATCGCCGAAATGGCGGGCCTGGGTGCGGACATAAGGGAGCGGACCGACGTGCTGGACGCTGCAGGCAACACCACTGCCGCCATCGGCAAGGGCTTTGCCATTGGCTCGGCGATTTTGACCAGCTTGGCCTTGTTTGCCGCCTTCTTGACCCGGGCAGACCTGCTGTTCCAAGAGCGGGGGCAAACCGGGGTGCTGGACAACATCAACCTGTTGGACCCCTTGGTCCTGATGGGTCTGTTTATCGGGGCGCTCTTGCCCTTCCTTTTTAGCGCCATGACCATGGAAGCGGTGGGGACTGCAGCGATGGACATGATTGAAGAGGTAAGGCGGCAGTTTCGGACTATCCCTGGCCTGCTTGAAGGCAAGGCGGACCCGGACTACAAGACTTGCGTGGCGATCAGCACCAAAGCAGCGTTGCGCAAAACCATCCCTCCGGCGGCTTTGATCATCCTGACCCCATTGGGCGTGGGCTTCCTGTTTGGGGTCCAGGCTTTGGCCGGGGTTTTGGCCGGGTCTTTGGTCTGCGGCGGGGTTTTGGCCATTGCCAGTTCCAACTCCGGTGGAGCTTGGGACAATGCCAAAAAGTACATTGAAAAAGGCAACCTGGGCGGCAAGGGCAGCGATGCCCACAAGGCCGCCGTGGTTGGGGATACCGTCGGCGACCCCTTCAAGGACACCAGCGGCCCCAGCTTGAACATCCTACTCAAGCTCCAGGCGATCTTGTCTTTGGTGTTTGTGCCCTTTTTCGTCCAGTCCGGCGGCCTGTTGGCCGGGTTGTTCGGCTAAACGGCACCGCACAAAAGCAGTCTTTGGCCCAGCCTCTCCAACAGGGGGCTGGGCTTTTTTTTTGCCGGAAGCTCCGGGGGGCCAAAAGGGCTTCAGAGGGGACGGGGGACTGCAGCCCAAGGGTCCAACCGGGTCAAGGCGGTTTGAACCCCTTACAAGGACAGTGGTGAGTTTGGCAGAGAGGGTTTGGGGGCCTTCTAAGCCGCAAAAACAAAAAGCCCAAGCCCACCGAAAGAAGGTGGACTTGGGCTCAAAACCGAATCACCCCGGCAGTTACGGCAGGTTACTCAACGGCAAAGGACAGGGTCGAACCCAAGAAGTTGGGGAACCCGGTGACCGCTTCGCTGTTGGCCGTAACCGGATACAGGGTCATGCTGCCACTGGTACCGTAACAAGTCCCAGACATACTGTAGGAAGCAGGGGAGATACTCCTGGAAGTTGCCGCCTTGTCCACGTAATACAGTGCGTCCCCAGAGCTGGTGGTTACTTTAAACAGCTGCCCATAGACGGCCGTCATGGTGTAGGGGGTTCCACCGCAGGTTCCGTCGGTGAAATAAAACGTGGAAGCCCCAGCGTTCATGGCCGGAGTCCCCAAAGGGGAACTCAAAGCAACATAATAAAGATTTTTGCTGTACACCGTCGCTTGGTTGTCGCCCATAAAAACAAACCCGCTGAGGGTGGTCCCGTTGACCTTAAAAACGATCTTGTTGCTTGCAGCAGTGAAGTTTTCGTTGATCTTGGCCGCCGAGACCACTTGGCCATCGGTAAAACTGTTGGGCACCGCCGCCAAAAGACTGCCGACCAAACCAAAACTGACCATACTCAAAAGGAGGGATCTGAACATCTTTTTCCTACACTAGAGGTTTAAGGACCAAATTTTCCGTAACCAAACCAAGCGCTACCAAAGAGACTGGAACTGGCCGTACCGGCATCGGCAACGGCCAAGGCGGTGGGCGGTTCGGAGAGGCCTTGGGAGTTTTTCCCATAGACCAAGAAGTAAGTGGCACCGGAGGGGACGGCGCTGCCCTGGGCAAAGCTGTAGGTCAGGTTGGCACCAACTTTGTCTTTGCTGGCAATGACCGACTGCCCAGCCAAAAGGCTGGTGGAACTGTTCCCCCAGTAAATTTCATAGCTGTCGGTGCTGCTTTCGTCTTCGGCGGGGACAATCGTCAAGCTGCCTTGGATCAAGCTGCCCAAAGGGTCGGAGTCGGTAAAACTCAGGCTTTTGGGTGAGTTGGCCGTACCTTGGACCGCACTTTCGGTGCTGGTGGTGGTACCGTTGACGACCACATTGTCGTTTTTCTTGGACTTGCAGCCCACCAAGAACCCCAAGGAGAGCAGTACCAAAACCAAACCCAGACGTTGTATCGTTTGCTGTTGCTGTTTCATCGGAGTTCCTTAACCACAAGAAGAAAGGGGATGTCAGGATAATACCCTAAGCCTTTGGAGCGGGCAAGTTGTTTCCAAACTGCTAAAACCGTTAGACCACAGCACAGGCCGTAGGGGGCAATTGGTTTGGGCAGGGGAGTTTGGGGACGGAGCAGAAACGGGAAAAAGGCCCACCTCCTGGCGGTGTTGGAGGAGGTTGGAGGTGGGCCTCTTTTTAGCGAACCGAACGGTCACCCGCTGGGCTTGCTGGAACCAGTCTCCCTTCTTGGAGCAACAAAAAACCAGAAAAAAACCGGGTCAAAAAGGGAGACCGATTCTACACAGTTGCTTTACAAGACCATGTGAGATTTGGTACAAGGAAAAAGCCCATTTTGACCCGACCGATCCCGCCTTGGCGTTTTTTTTGTTTTCAGTGGGACCGTTTTTCGTTGAACCGATGGCTGGGTACCTCTAGCCCGTTGCGTGGTAATGCGAAGTACGTTTTGGAATCAATTCTTCCTCTGACCCACCCCCCTAAAAAAAACTAAAAGGCCGGTCCGGTTTTTGGGGTAGTTAAATTCTACTTTTTAATATAAAATATGTAAAATATACAGGTGAAGAAAGCTTTGGACTGAAATTCTTGGTTCTTTTGTGCCAAGGGCCCCGCACTTCCAAACTCCCAGGAGTCCGGGGAGAAAGGCGGGTTGATCCGGTGAACACAACTTTGAAGACTACTTGAGGGATCATGGAACTGCAGTTGAGCCTTGCCAACCACTCCCGCAATCGGCTTTTGCTGCTCTTTTTGATCCTGGTCGGCAGTTGCGGTATCATTGGGGTCTCGGCGATTTCCATCTTTTACCGCACCGCCATTTTGCAGGAACGGCTCCGTTTGACCGAGACCGCCCAAAGCCAAGCCCGGATGATGGAGATGATCGCCGCCCAAGAGTTTGAGCACCGAGGCGCTTCGGGGGGCGAAGAATGGCAACAGGCGGCCATCAACCGCATCCGAGAAGTTCACAGCAGGTACACCGGATCGGGGAATTCTTGGGAGTTTATCCTAGGCCGCAAAGTTGGGGACCAAATCGAATTTTTGTTTGGTCACCGGCACAAGGAACTGATCCAACCTCACCCGGCTGCCTGGGACGGTACCTCTGCCGAACCGATGCGCCGGGCACTCAAGGGGGAGTCCGGCTCGGTAGTAGCCTACGACTACCGGGGCGTTGAGGTCATGGCCGGCTTTGAGCCGGTCAATAACCTGGGGTTGGGGATTGTGGCCAAAATCGACATGTCCGAGGTGCGAGCCCCCTTTGTCACAGCAGGGCTGTGGCTGCTTGTTTTGACATTGGCAGTGGTTGGGGTGGGGGTTTATTTGACCCTCAGGGTGACCAACCCGATTTTGCGCCGTTTGGTTGGAAGTGAAGAGTCTATGCGGGTCGGCAAAGAAAAGGCCGAAACGGCCAACTTGGCCAAATCCGCCTTTTTGGCCAACATGAGCCACGAGATACGGACCCCGATGAACGGAATCATCGGCTTTTGCGAGCTGCTCAAACGGAGCAACCTCAACCCCAAACAGTTGGAGTTTTTAAGTTACATCTCCAGTTGCGGGGAGACCCTCTTGGGGTTGATCAACGATGTGTTGGACTACTCCAAAATTGAGGCCGGAAAGCTGGAGCTGATCTTGGAGGAATTTGACCTCAAGGAATTGCTCCAGCGGGAATTGGAAACCTTCAAACCTTTGTTTGAAGGCAAAAAAATCAGCCTGAACCTAGAGTTGGACCCGGCCTTGCCGGTGTTTCTGGTCAGCGACCCGCTGCGGATTGGCCAGGTCCTGACCAATTACCTGAGCAACGCCCTCAAGTTTACCGGGCAAAACGGAAAGGTTTCGGTCAAAGCCAAAGTCTTGGAACAAACCGGGGAAAAGGTTCACCTTCAATTTTCAGTCCAAGATTCCGGCATCGGAGTTTCCAAGGCCGACCAAGAAAAACTGTTTGTCACCTTCAGTCAAGTGGACAGCCTAACCACCCGGCGCTTTGCCGGTTCGGGCCTGGGGCTGGCCTTGAGCAAACGGCTGGCCGGACTTTTGGGCGGCAGGGTATGGATGCAAAGTGAACCTGGGGTAGGTTCGGTTTTTTATTTCACCCTCAAAGCCACCTTGGGTCAGCTCAAAACAGCGAGTCTTCCCCTGCAGGCCGCCCCGCCCAAACTCCAGTTTGACGACAGCCTCAACATCCTGGTGGCCGAAGACAACAAGATCAACCAGCTGATGTTGGTCGAGCTGTTGAGCCAATGGGGCCTCAACCCGGTGGTGGTCGAAGATGGGGTTGCTGCGCTAGAAGCCCTGCACAACCAGCCCTTTGACTTGGCTTTGATGGACATCCAAATGCCGCTCAAAGACGGCCTTTCGGTGGTCCGGGAATACTTGGGCCTCAAGGGGCCAGGACATCCACCCACCTTTGTGGCCCTGACCGCCAATGCGATGGAAGAGGACAAACAAAAGTGCTTTGAAGCAGGAATGGCCTTTTACCTGAGAAAGCCCTTTTCCCCCGAAGAGTTGTTGGAAGTGATCGGTCACGGGCTCACCTCCAAAAAGCAACAGCAAAAACAACGGTAACTCTCTCCCCCCTCTGGAGATCATGGCTGACTCTGCTTTGTCCACCGCTCTTGGCCGGACACTGCGCAAAGGGACAGCCAACAAACGCTGGCCTTTTAGCTCGGCAAATGCTAAAAGCGGCCCAGAGAATCTGTTGGATCAAACCACTTGACTGACTTCCAAAGTCGCTGGGAATGGACAAAAAAAGAAAGGCCGATTTCCTGGTTCTGATGTTGACCGCATTGGCCTACCTGCTTTCGGCCAAAGCGGTTGCTCCCTTGTCCCTTTCCCACAGCGCCTCCGTCTTTGCCATCTGGCCCCCCACCGGGGTGGCACTTGCGGCCATCCTCTTTTATGGCCGAGCCACCCTGCCGGGGATCTTTCTGGGGGCCTTTTTGCTCAATTTGGGTTTGTCCCCGGTGGTCCCAGCCCTGCAAATCGCCATCACCAACACCCTGGGCCCCTGGGTTGCTGCCGCTCTGATCTGGCGGTACAACGGCAAAACCAATCTCTTTTTGAACAGCCGTTTGGTGATGGTCTTTTTGGGTTCGGTCACCTTGGCCGCCTTGTTCACGGCGGCAGGCGGCAGCTTTACCCTGTGGACCTATGGCTTGATCAAGGTCATCGATCTTTGGCACGTAGGTTACACCTGGATGCTGGGGGACCTGATCGGTTTTGTGTTGGTGGTGCCCTTGGTGGTTGCTTTGGCCGAAGAACGACCCAAAACCTGGAACCACTGGGGCATGGGCCTTTTGGTGGGCCTGTCCTTCCTGGGGCTAGGGGTCCTCATTTTTGGCCCCCCCCTTTGGTTTGACAATACCGAGTTCCCGATTGTCTTTTTGTTTGTCCTGCCCACGCTGGCCGCCACCTTTTGGTTGGGGCCGCTGGGAGCAAGCGTCAGCGTCTTTCTGCTGGCCCTGGTCAGCATCATCGGCTCAGTGTTCCACCACGGCCCCTTCGTGCGGGTGGAACAGGACATCACCCTGCTTTTGCTGCAAAGTTTTATTGGGGTTTTTGCCATCATGGTTTTGGTGGTGGCGGCGGTTTTGCGGCAAAAACAACAGTTCCACGACCACCTGCAACAAACCAAGGAAAACCTCAACAAGGCCCAAGAGATTGCCCACCTGGGCAGTTGGGACTGGAACATCCTGACCGGCGGTCTGGAATGGTCCGATGAGGTGTACCGCATCTTCGGCATTGCCCCCCAAGAGTTTGGGGCCAGCTACGAAGCCTTTTTGCGGTACGTCCACCCCGATGACCGGGGGCTGTTGGAGGCGGCGGTAGGGGCGGCGGTCGCCGGGGAGCGTCCCTACCAGCTCGAACACCGTGTGGTGCAGCCGTGCGGGACCGAAAAGATTGTCCAAGAACGGGGTGAGGTCTTCTTGGATGGCAAGGGAACCCCGGTGCGGATGTTGGGCACGGTATTGGACATCACCGCCCTCAAGAGGGTGGAGCAGGACCTGATTTTGGCCAAAGAAAAGGCCGAAGAGGCCAGCCGGATCAAAAGCAATTTTTTGGCCACCATGAGCCACGAGCTCCGCACCCCGATGAACGGGGTCCTGGGCATGGCCCAGATGCTGCTCGAAAGCGACCTGGACCCGGAGCAGAAACGGGATGTGCAGGTGATCCTGCAATCCGGGGCCACGTTGGTCAACATCCTCTCGGACATCCTGGACCTTTCCAAGGTCGAAGATGGAAGGATGGAGCCCTCCCTGAAGGCTTTTTCGGTGGTCGAGATCCTGGAGCAAAATTTGCGGCTCTTCTCCGGTTCCGCCTTGTCCAAGGGGTTGGAACTGACCAGCTCCATCGACCCGGCAGTGGAGCCCTTTGTCACCGGGGACCCGCAGATCTTGGGCCAAATCCTCTCCAACCTGCTGGCCAATGCGGTGAAGTTTACCCCCAAAGGCAGAGTGCAGGTGGACCTGAAATTGATCAAAAAAAGCCCCTTGGGCCAGAGCCTGGGGTTTAGAGTCACCGACACCGGCATCGGGATCGACCCCTCCCAACAGGAACGGGTTTTTGAAACCTTCACCCAGGTGGAGGACTCCCTGACCCGCTCCTACGGCGGTACCGGCCTGGGGTTGGCGATCGTCAAGAAGCTGGTGGAATTGCTCGACGGCAAGATCCGGCTGACCAGTCGGTTGGGTGAAGGCAGTTGTTTTGCCTTTGAGCTTTTTTTCCCTCGAGCCACCTCCCAAGAGGTCCAGCAGGCCAAGACCAGCCCGGTGCTGACCTTAGCAAGCCCCCAAAAGTCCTACCCGGCCCCGGCGGTCACCTGTCTGGTGGTGGAAAACGACCGGATCAACCAGCTGGTTTTGTCCCGGATGTTGCACCGTGCCGGGTTTGAGGTAGAGCTGGCCGAAAACGGGGCGGAGGCGCTGGAAAAGACCCAAGGGAAAAGGTACCAACTGATTTTTATGGATATTTTAATGCCGGTGCTCGACGGCATCGAGGCCACCTTGGCGATCCGGGCCCGGGAACTGGAGCTAGGCTACCGCACCCCGATCATCGGGCTGACCGCCAAGGCGCTGCAAGGCGACAAAAAGGCTTGCCTGGACGCAGGGATGGACGACTACGTCGCCAAACCAATCCTGTGGGAAGAGTTGTGGCAGGTGATCCAAAAGCACCTGGAAGGCCGCAGCCCCGCACTGTCCGCCCCAGAAGAGATCAGCCCCTAAAACCGGACTGGGGCCGCCTCAGGCCCCTTTGGTGGGCGCTCCCGCCTGTTGGTCCTTAAATTCCTCGACCGCAAAACAAAGCTTAAAGTCAACACAAACGGCACAGCTGGGAGAGCGGCAGGTGTAAACAAATTCTTCTTGGATGCAAAGCTGTTTGTAGATGAACTTTTTCCACCGCATGTTCTCGGTGTTTTTTTCCGCCAACACCGGGAAGACAGCAGTGATCAGGCCGGTCAGCTCCTTGCGGGACCAAAAGCCCATGTCTTCCCAAAGGTGGTCCTGCCCCAACATCCCGGCGATGATCACCTCAATGATCCAAAGCTCCCTGGGGTGCTCCCCCTTGCGGTGGCGGCTCAAAAGGGTGCGCAGCTCCTCGATTTCAGGCATCCGGTTCGGGTCGAAGATCTTACCGCTGACCGCCTCAAACGGCGCACCACTCAAGCCAAAGTATTCCTCCATCATTCCGCCATACCCCGCCGGGTCAAGCCCCAGCCCATCGGGCAGCACTCCACCTCCGGCCGCCCAGGTCGCTACCACTTGGGCCAAAAACGGCACCTCTGGTTGTCCCTTTTGGTGGGCCATCAAAAAGGCCAGATTGGCTTCACGGTCGGTTCTCGAAAAAATGGCTGGGTTGTTCATGGTTTGCTCAAGCTGTGGTGGCTGTTTTTTCTTTTCTGGCCGACTCCGGGTGGTCCGGGGCCTCGGTCCCGCATTCCCCAAGGCAGACCGTACCGGGCTAGACTTCCGTCTTGGGTACTTCCCGGACCTCAACATAACCGGCCAAGTCCCCATGGAATTTCAGGCTCGCTTGGCCGGAAAAAGTGGTGGTGTGGCCGCAGCTGGGGCAGGTGACAAAGTACTTGAGGTTGGCGTACTGGATCCCCTCCTGGCATCCCTTCACCCAGGCCCCGCAAGCCGGGTTGCTGCACTTGATTTCCGATACGAAACTGGACATAACCGCTCCGGGCTCCAAGGTTTGAGTTTTATCTTACCGCCGGAGAGTGGAATGGGCAAGAGGGGAGGGGAGCTTCAACAAGAAGATCGTCCAACCAAAAAGTTATATGGACAGTTGGGACTACTATAACTTCACTGAGACCTGTTGCAAACCAACCAATAGGGCGGAAGATCGCACCACCTCGTGGAGGTAACGAAGATTTGGCAAGCCTTCCTGAGTCCCGTTTGGCAGCCGAATGAATCCTTTTGCTTTACCCCCAACAGTCTGATAGAAAAGGCCCAAGATCACAGACCCTCAATCCCTAATCCTTGGCCTTTGACCATGAAGCGAACCCGTTGGCTTGTTGCTGCCCTTAGCCTCGTTCTGTTTTCGGCCAATACCGCTCAAGCAGAAACTCTTTCCGAAGCGGTACAGAACGCGACCCAAACCCTGGCCCAAGGGCAGATCGCCCAAAACCCGGACAAAAAAATCATTGTCCAGGTGGTCAACCGGGCCAGCCAAAAGAGCGATGATCTCTCCAAGCGGGTCGAGACGGAGCTTTACAAGACCCTCTCCAAGGCCTTCCCTGAATTTGAATTGATCTCCCTGAGTGAGGCCCAGAGCGGGGTCAATCTCGGTTAAGTGATTTCGGTTCGAGGGGAGACGGAACCCAAGGGGGCGGTGGTTTCTTTGAAGCTGTCGGCCACGATTGGGCTTAAGGGGACAATCTTGGCCCAAGCCCAAGTTGAGTTTGAGAATGTATCCAAGGTCAACAAACAGCTGGTGGCCGTTCTTCCCTTGGAAGGCAAAGACCTGACCCCAGACCAACGGACCGCCTTTTCCGATGCCTTCCAATCCTCCATTGCCCAAAGCGGGGAGTACCAACTGGCCAGCAGCGCCGAAGTCTCCAAGATGTCCCCCGACGAAATCCAAAAGGTGCAAAACTGCACCAGAGACGAATGTGCCACCACCATTGGTGCCCAACTGGGGGTGGATCGGGTGATTTCCTCAACCGTGGCAAAGTTGGGGGAAGGGAAATACCAAGTTTCGGCCAAGGTGTTAAGCGTCAAAGACGGAACCATCGTCAAGACGGCAACCGCCGACCATGAAGGGGACTTGGCGAACCTCAAATCAACCTTGGCCACACTGTCCACCAGATTGACCAACCGGCAAGTAGCGGACCTAGGGATCGATGCCATGCTGGCCGCCCAGGCCCAGGCCCGGAGCGAAGAACTGGCCAAGATCGCGGCGGAGCAGGACAAGATCAAAAAGGCCCAATTGGAGAACGAAGCGAGCTGGCGGGAGATTGCGAGGCAGGCGGAGCTGAACCGGGCCAAGTGGGTGGTGATCGATGACAGCCTCTCCCTGGAGAAGGCCATCGCTGAGGCTGATGCCTTGAGAGCGGAGTTTGCGGCTACCGAAAAGGAGTTTGAGGCCCAGTGGAAAAAGTCTCAGGCCAACCTGGCTTTAGCCAGCAAGGTGGAGAAAGACCCCTTCGAGACCCCAGAGGAGTTCAAGAAGCGGGCGACCGAGGCCGGGTTTGAGGAGAGCAAACGATTGGTTCAGCAAGAACAAACCTACCTGAGCCAGAAGATTGAGGTCTTGGAACCCTTTGAGAAACGACTGGCCGAGTTCCAGGCCAAGCGGTTCACCCTACCGGAGGTCAAACTGACCGCCAGCCTAGGCAGCCCCGATGCGGTGGCCTCCAACTTCCCAATCACAATTTTCCAAGGAAAAAAGAGCTGGTCCGGGACTTGGCCCTACCAAGACCGGGAACAAGCCAAGGCCCTCTATGCAACGAAAACCCTGATTACGGTGCAGGCGAAGGCGGCTTTGAGCAACGGGGCCAAGGACAAGACCGGGACCAAACTGACCAAAGCCGAGGCGTTACACCCAGGGGTGGGAGCCAAACAAACGGTTAACCTAGAGACCCCGGTGCCCTTCCCGGAATTGGCGGTAGTGGAAGGGCTGAGGGTGAAACTCAGAGAGTCGGAGGGAAAACAAGCGAAGTTGGAGGCTGAAAGAATTGCCGCCTTGGAAAGGCTGGAAAGGCTGGAAAGGTTTGTCCCCATCAAGGGCGGCTGTTTCCTAATGGGCGACAGCTTCAAGGAAGGTGAAGACGACGAGAGGCTTCATGAAGTTTGTGTCAGTGATTTTTACCTAGGGAAATACGAGGTGACCCAAGAGGAGTGGGAGAAGGTGATGGGTAACAACCCCTCCGACTTTGAAAGAGCCAACAATCCGGTTGAAAATATGAGTTGGAATGACATCCAAGACTTTTTAGGCAAGCTGAACGCCCAAAGTGACGGCAAGTACCGCCTCCCTACGGAAGCAGAGTGGGAGTACGCCTGCCGGGAGGGGGGGAAGAAGGTGAAGTTTGGGAATGGGAAGGACATCTTGGACCCCAGGGAGGCCAACTTTAACGGCAGCGCTAACAAAGAGTCCTATTCCGTGCAAGGCAAGAACCGTCAAAGAACCACCCCGGTAGGGAGCTTTGCCCCCAATGCCTTGGGCCTCTACGACATGAGCGGGAATGTCTGGGAGTGGGTGCAGGATTGGTATGGGGATTACCCCAGTAAGAAACAGACCAACCCGACCGGCCCCAGTGGCGGCTCGAACCGAGTGTATCGGGGCGGTTCCTGGCTCTTCTACCCGAGGACCCTGCGTTGCGCTTATCGGGACAGCCGCTACCCGTCGGGCAGCCACAACCTCCTCGGCTTCCGCCTCCTGAGGACGGCCCCGTAGGGGACGGGCACAGCTTGGGGCGAAGCCGCAAGCGTTACCTTTTGGTTTTTTACGGCCCTTTAGGGCCTTACCTTTTGCCTAGCCCCGTAGGGGCTCTAGCGGCTTCAGCCGCCCTTTTCCCCCTCCCCCCAGCCGAAGGCTGAGGTTTTTTTCTTGGTCACGAGCGAAGCCGTGGCCCGGCCCCTCCAGGGGTCCCCGCAAGGCGAAGCCTTGTGGGGAAGGCATTGCGGGGCCGCCCCTAGCCGCCGTTAGGCGGACAGGTAGCAGGCACCACTGACCTGCCGTAAACTTGGCTCAATCTCCATCAGCCCAATAGCCGAAAACGGCGGTTTAGATTCCGCACCCACTTCGGCCTAATTCCCCACCGCTGTCATCGTTCTGATTGGCCCCTCGGTAAACGAAGTGTCGCCTCTGCAGTGGACCCCTTGGTCAGAACACCGCCGCGAGACCGTTGCACAGGCACAATCCTCTGGTCCCTGTTCCAATGCAGTGGTTTTTTCGGCCAAATCCGTCAGAAGCGGGTCTGCGCAGTTCTTTGTTCCCCTGCTTTGGGGGTGTGGCCCCGTTTTTGGGCAGACGGCTCCCTATGAAACCAATCCAACTGCCCGTTGGAGGTTACAAGCGAACCCATTCAGAAAGAATTCCAGCTCAACCTTGGCCTTACCCAGACAGCGGGTCCGGCCAAAACCCTGGCGCAGCTTCAGACAGCCAAAGCCCAGTTCAGGACTTGGCCGCTTGAACCAAAGGGCTATCTTAAAAAGCTGGAAAGCCTGTCTTGACGATGGGGTCCACTTCACTCCTCAGGACTGGCTGGGGAGAGAGCCCTGGAACTGGGAGGGAAGAGTTTCGGGGAGCGATAAGCAGAGCCGTCTCTAGGCCAAACCGTCTTCCTTTTTTTCCGGGTCGATCAACTTGATGATGGGACGGCTGGGTTTGGGGAGGCTTTTGGGACGCACACCCTCTTTGTTCATCAGCCGTTGGGCCTCCACCTCGATCCGTTCGGCCAGAAGGGCCGCCTTTTCCGGGCCCAGTTCTGCTTTGATCTCTTCGGTGGAAACCTTGGGAAGTTGCAGCACCTGCTTGCCGTTGGAAAGCTGCTTGGCAAGGTCGCTGACCTCCACCTTGAGCATCTCACCCGGCGTATTCTCCATCTCCAAGAGGCGGCGCAAAGCCTCTTGAGTTCTCATTCCCCCTTGTTCTGTTAAAACCGCCCCCTGCTCCTTTCGGCGGTCCGTCATTCTTCCTTTAGGTGGTAATGTCCAAGACTAGCCCTGGGTGTTGTTTAAAATGGTTGGCCAGTTTGTTGTAGTCTGGCTGGGGGAGAACTTTGAGGACCTCGCCGTTGATCCGGTCGATCACCTCGACCCAATCCTGGTTGTCCTTGCGGAGGTGGTGGAACTTCATGTCCCGCCACATCAGGTTCAAAGCGTTCATCCGGTCAATGACCTCTTGGACCGCCCCGGAAAAACGAGCTTCGTGCTCCAGCTTTTCTCGGACCATCTGGCCAACCCGCTCTCGGGTCGCCTTTTCCTCTTCCGCCACCCGGTCTTGGTACTGTCCCTGTTTTTCGTCCGGGGACAGGTGCCGCTGGGGGAAGGGGGTGACCATCAATTTGGAAAGTTCCCTGGTTTTCACCTTTCCCCCTGTTGGAGTGGTTACAACTCGTTTGAGTAGCCCCGTTTCCAGCCCCTCTGGAGCGGTGGCGCCTTGAGCCTGCGGGCCTCGGTATAGGGCTCTTGGCCCTTGACGTATCCAACCACCTTGGCACCGGTATTTAAGGACTGCTGTTCGGCCTCCAACTCTTTGGCTTCAACCTCCAAGAGTTTGAGTCCCCCTTGGTTGAGCTCCGAGATCCCGATCAGCCGCTCCCTGATTAGACCATATAACTCTTTTTCTTGCGTTTTGGCAAGATGCCCAATTTGCGCTTCTCGAACTTCCAACGCCCGGTCGGTTTTTTCCAGCGCTCCAAGCAACCTTTGTTTGACCGCAAAGGCCGTGTTGGAGCGGTTTAAGACCCAAAGTTGGGTTTGAGTCCAAAGCTGGTCCAAAAGTTCCAGTTTTTTTAAGGAAAGGTCTTTGAGGGTCTGGTCTGGTTTCATTTTATTTCCCGATACAAAAGGACCCGAAGATCCGGTTGAGCATCTCCTCGGGGGTGGTTTCGCCGACGATCTCCCCCAAGGCACCGAGCACCAGGGAAAGCTCCAGGCTCAAAAGTTCTTCCCCCGCCCCTTCTTCCAAAGCTTGCAACCCTTGGTCCAAAGCGGAGAGCGCCTTTTTGGCCGCCTCTTCCTGCCGCAGGTTGGTCAAGGCCCCCTCTTCGGCCAAAGGCCCCACTTGGGTGGTGATCAGCTCAAAGAGCTTGGCTTTGAGCCGCTCCAGGTCCGGGCGGGACAGGGCGGAAAGGGCGATGGTTTGGGCCTCGGCCCACAAGGCCGGGGGCTGGGGCAAGGTGGGAGCCAGATCGGCCTTGTTGTAAACGATCAGCTTGGGAAGCTTCAGCTCCAAGACCTCCGGGGGAAGGTGGTAGTCCGGGGCCGAAGCGTCCAGCACCCAGAGCATCAGGTCCGCTTGGGCCAATTGGCCGACCGAACGGCGGATCCCCATTTGTTCGATCAGGTCTTCGGTATCCCGCAGCCCCGCCGTGTCCACCAGCTTGACCGGCACCCCGCCGACCGTAAAGGCCTCTTCTAGGGTGTCCCTGGTGGTTCCGGGGATGGAGGTGACGATGGCCCGGTCCTCTTCCAAGAGGCCATTCAAAAGGCTCGACTTCCCCACGTTGGGCCTACCGGCCAAAACCAGTTTGTAACCTTCGGTGATCGTTCGGCCTCCCTTGGCGCTCTTGACCAAGGCCCAGAGGTCGGCACGGGCGGCGGTCAACTTGGCCGTAATCTCTTCTTGGTGGGCAAAAACAACGTTTTCCTCGGGGAAGTCGATGGAGGCCCCCAACAGGGCCAAAACCCAAGCCAGCTGTTCCTTCAAAGCCAAGATTCGTTGGTACAGCTTGCCCTTGAGTTGGTTGATCACCAGATGGAGCCCCAGATCGGTCTTGACCCGGACCAAGTCGCCCACCGCCTCGGCCTGGGTCAGGTCGATCCGGCCATTGACGAAAGCCCGTTGGGTAAACTCCCCCGGACCGGCCAGCCTCGCCCCTTGGGCCAGACAAAGCTCGATCACCCGGCGCAGGATCAAACCGCCGCCGTGGCAAAAGATCTCCACCACCAGCTCGGCGGTGTAGCTTTTGGGTGGTTTCATGTAGGCCACCAGGACCTCGTCGAGCGGTTGGCCTTGGTCCAGGACAAAGCCGTAAGCCAGGGACCAGGGTTTGAGGGACCGGGGATTTTTGGCGGAAAAAAAGGTTTGCAGGATCGAAAGGGACAAAGGCCCCGAGAGCCGAACGATCCCCACCCCTGCTTCGCCGGGAGCGGTCGCCGGGCCTACGATGGTGTCGTCAAAGGGATTCATGTCCCCGGCCTATTGGATGTCTCGGACAAAAATCTTCCGGTAGTCTTCCAAAAACAGTTCGGAAATCGCCGATTGGGAGTCGGTCCGCATGTTTTGGACGATCAGATTGCGCAACACCCCGTTTTTTTGGAATACGTTCTGGGCCGCATGGAAGTGCTTGTTCCGTTTGTCCCAACATTTGCCGATGGTCCGGGCCATGTAGAGGGAGTCTTCCGAGGCGTACCAGGAGAAGTAGAGGTCGCTCTCCTTCCTGGTGGTGTAGTAGGCCTTCAGAAAGTCCTTGGACTTTTCGTGAAACCGGAAGGCCGATTCCAGCCTAGGCTCGGCGCAGGCGAAGGCCGGGGGTTTGGGCGGAAGTTGGTCTTCGCTGGCGATGCTGGAGCATCCGGCCAGCAGGGCTACGACCATTAAAATCAACAACGGCTTTTTCATGCCTTGGTTCTGGGAATAGAGGTTCATCCAGATTGGTTCACCCTTTGGAGATGCAACATTTGGTCCTCCCGCCTCAATTTTTATATCTGGTTGTTTCTCTGTGGTTTTTTTGTTTCCCTCCACCAGGTAAAGGGGGAAGATAAAAAAAATTTGCCTTGGGCTTGCTTTATGCATTTGCTGGTTGTCAAAAGCCCCAATCCCGATGGCAGGTCCTAACCGGATGCAAGCCCGTAGGAACGGCAAGAATGAATTTGGAGGATCACTCATGGATTTAGCAGCAGTCGTCGGTAACATAGCGGTCTGGATCGTTTTGATCTTTGGTTGCGTGTACGAAGAAGGCCAGGTCAAGCCGGAGTACCTGGTGTTCATGTGGAACGCTCCGAGTATGATCATCGTGGTCGTCGGCACCGTCGTGGCCGCACTCTCTTCGTTCCCCTTGGAGATCTCGGCGGCGATGGGAAAAAACGTCTCCAAGGTGTTTAAAGCCAAAAACGTGCCGCTGATCGAAACCCTGGTGATCATTGTGGACGTTGCCAAAGTGGCCCGAAAAAACGTCTTGGCCATTGAGGACAGTTTGCCTTCGATCGAAAACGAATTTTTGCGCAACGGGCTGCGTCTGGTGGTGGACCGGGTGGACCGGGAGCTGATCACCGAGATCATGTCCAGCGAGATGAAGTACGCCACCGCCAGGAAAACCACCGAATATGCGATCTTCAAGGCCATGTCCTCCCTGGCTCCTGGTTTGGGGATGTTGGGAACCCTGATCGGTTTGATCTTGATGCTCCAATCGTTGGACGACATCAGCACCGTCGGGCCGAAGATGAGTGTGGCATTGATCACGACCCTTTACGGTTCGATGCTTTCCAACATCATGTTCATTCCCTGGTTTACGGTGCTCGACAACTCCAAGGAAGCGGAGAACGTGCTCTACGAAATGATCCGGGACGGGGTTTTGTTCATTGAGAAAAACGAACGGGCCGAGTTCATCGAACAGGACTTGATGAACTACCTGCCGCCCAACCTGCGCACCAAGTATGAGGAACTTAAATTTAGCGCCGACAAGGGAGGTGGCTAATGGCTGATGAAGAATGCACTTGTCCGAAGGTCGAGGAACGGGTGGAGTGGATCTACACCTACGGGGACATGGTGACCCTGCTCTTGACCTTCTTTATTTTGTTGTTCGCCATGAGTTCTTCGGAGAAGGCGGTTTTTAACGCCATGTCCATGTCCTTTAAGAGCGGTCCTCCCGGTTCGCCCTACCAGTTTTCCGGGATGCCAACTTTCATGGCCGGGATTCCCCAGGCGATGAACAAAAACAACCTGGAGCTGGAAGCGACCGAGGTCACCATCGACGACCGAGGGATCACCGTTTCCTTCTCCGATTCGGTGATGTTTGACCGAGGCTCGGCCCAAGTCAGCCCCGGCGGGATGGAGGTGATCGAAAAGTTCAGCCGGATCGTCCATTCCTTCCCCAACGGTTTGGTGATCGAAGGCCACACCGACGACCTGCCCACCAATTCGGAGGTTTATCCCTCCAATTGGGAGCTTTCCGCCGCCAGGGCGGGAGCGGTGGCCCGGGCGCTGGAGGAATTCGGGGTCAAGCGCAGCCGGATGGAAGTCGCCGGATACGCCGACACCCGCCCCAAGGTGGCCAACGAAACGGCCAGCTTACGGCGGCTCAACCGGCGGATCGACATCCTGGTCAAACCTGAAGGTTATTAGGCAGCCTCTGGCCCTCTTCGTGAGGGCCTTTTTTTTGCCCGGAAGTTGATGGCTCCCTTTTGGCGCATCTCCTGTTGGGCTGTTGCCCATACACACTTGCTAAAACCACACAAGAAATCACCTTACCTGAAAATTGTTTTCAGCTCTGCGATTGATGAATATCCAACGGCTTAACAGGACAATAGAAGCAAATCTGTTCAGTCAGATCGACTGAACAGATTGTTGGACTTTCCAGCCCATTTGAAGTAAAAGCAAAACGGTGAAAAACTCCTGTTAAGATTTGAATTTTCCTAGCACAAAAAATCCCATGCAAAGCTCGCAGCCTATCCAACCGGCTCTTCGCTCCACTTCCCTCATGGAAGGACCGGCAATCCCTGGCCAGAGTACTTTGGACCTACTCCCCGATCTTGTCATCACAATGGATCTAGGGGGGTATTGTCGGGAGGTTTTTGGCAATTCGGACCTCCGGGCGCTCTGCCCCCAAAAAGCAATCGGTGAACACTACCGGAGCGTCTTTCCCACCCAGATTGCAGAAATTTTTGACCAGCACCTTTTTGAAGCACGGACTGCCGGACAGGTGGAGGTTTTTAGGTTAACACCAACAATTGGAACGGTTCTCCGGGATCTCTCAATCAAAATTCAAGACACAGCCGACGGCGGCAAACTGGTCCTGATCAACGAAATGCGGGAGAGTCAAAGGGAGCACCTGCAGTTGGCCGAGCGAGAGCGGCTGCTCGCCGAAATCCTGTCGATGATGCCCGACTTGATCACGATTTTGGATGACCAAGGTTATTACCGGGAGTTTGTGGGCAACTTTTCCCTTGCCGTTGATTCGGTTGAGGAAAAATTGAATACCCACTACCGGGAGCACCTCCCCGAAGGGGTAGCCAAAGGTTATGAAGAAGACTGGGCAAAAGCCAAGGAGACTGGCGAAGTGGTGATCCGAGACTTGCCCCTGCCTACCGTCAAAGGGATGGTTCCCGGGGAAGCCCGGGTTAAGGTGGGCGAAAATGGCAAGGTTCTCTTGCTGCTTCGGGACATCACTGAACGCAAAGTGATCGAAGATGCCCTGGCAAAGAGCACGGAACAATTGGCTTTGATCCTATCGTTGCTGCCAGATTTAATTATCAGAATGGACAAGGAAGGGTATTACCGGGATTTCCGGGGCAATCTGGATCTTATGGCCACTCGGATTGAAGACTCTGTGGGGCGGCATTATCGTGAAAT
This sequence comes from Candidatus Lambdaproteobacteria bacterium RIFOXYD2_FULL_56_26, assembly GCA_001783715.1. Taxonomy (GTDB): domain Bacteria; phylum SAR324; class SAR324; order XYD2-FULL-50-16; family XYD2-FULL-50-16; genus XYC1-FULL-56-13. Next base: position 38,972 of record MFNF01000015.1, on the reverse strand, counting down.
TCTCAGCAAAGAGGTGGCAGATGCCTTTGAGGTCGAGTTTAAGCAGTGCATCCAAGGCAAACTGAGTCAATGGGATATGCGTGCAATAACCCTGTCGGGGAAACGGATCGAATTGGAGGTTCACATGCGTTTTGACGGGAGCGAGTCCGTAGTACTGGTACTCCGGGACGTTACCGAAAAACGGGCCGCAGAGCAGGCCATTTTGGAAGCCAAAAACGCAGCGGAGCGGGCAAATACAACCAAATCGAACTTTTTGGCCGCTATGAGCCACGAATTGCGCACTCCAATGAACGGGGTGCTGGGCATTGCTCAACTGTTGCAAGAAAGCGACCTCACTTTGGAACAAAAAGAATATGTTGGGGTCATCATGTCTTCGGGATTGGCCATGGTGGATGTCGTTTCAGACATCATGGACTTGAACCGGTTGGAGGCAGACTCTGTCAAATTCTTACCCCGCAGCTTCGAACTCGAGCCGATGCTCCAGTCCTTGGTCAGAATGTTTTTAAGCGGTGCTAAAGCGAAGAAACTGGCTTTGAACCTGACTCTAGATCCTGGAATCGCCACAAACGTTGAATCGGACCCATCGCTGCTCAAACAAGCGCTTTCCAATCTGATTGGCAACGCCGTCAAGTTCACCGACCAAGGCAGCGTTGTCTTGCAGGTTAAGCTGCTGGCCTCTGACGAGAAAACGCAGCGAGTACGCTTTGAGGTTGTAGATACAGGCATCGGGATCCAAAAAAACGTAATCCCGCAAATCTTCGACCCCTTCTTTCAAGCTGACAGCGACAGCACCCGCAGATACGGCGGAACAGGTCTTGGACTAACTTTGGTGGACAAGCTGGTCAACACCCTGGGGGGAAAAATCGAAGTGGAAAGCTACCCCGGCCAGGGAAGTCGGTTTTGGTTTGATCTGGACATGCCCGTTAGGATTGGGGGCGCAGAATCGAAGGAAGCCGCCGCTAAGTTCCCCATCCCAACACCGCAAGAACGTTCCAGGTACAAGGTCTTAATCGTAGAAGACGATAGGATCAATCAACTGGTCGCCATGAGAATATTACAGCTACTGGGGGTTGGTTTTGGAGTAGCCTCAAATGGGAAAGAAGCACTGGATTCTTTGAAACAGGAGTCTTTTGATCTGGTGTTGATGGACTGTTTGATGCCGGTCATGGATGGTTTTGAGGCCACCCGGGAAATCCGAAAGTTAAAACAATACTCGACAATTCCCATCATCGCTTTGACTGCCAAGACGGGTCCCGACGTTCGCCGGGAATGCCTTGAGCAAGGAATGGACGATTACTTGAGTAAGCCCGTTGATGTTGATTTACTTCGCCAATTTTTAGACCATTATCTGCACTCAAAAAGCCGATTTTTGGGGGGCCTATTCCCTGAACTGCCCCCAAAATAAAAAGAGCGGCTTCTGGGGAGGGTTGCGCCTACTTTCTCTCGCAAGGGAAAGCAGCATCGGGACTTGACTCTGGGGCAGGCCCGCAAGCCCAAGGTGGTTGAGCAGGGGTTTGCCAGTCTTTGTAGGTCGGTGGAAGGTATGTTGCTGGAGAGTGAGAAAATATCTATCCCTGCAACGGCCCAAGGACCAAGCTTTTTGGGTTGGACAGGTTGAATCGTGCCAGGGGAACACTAAGCCCAGCCCACTGCCCTGTGCAGCCGAGCGCCGCCTGTTTAAGTACCCTAGCGGGTCAAAAACCTTGGCCCGTTTTACCTGCAAATATTTGAGCGAGACACTAGGGTAATTCACCCCCCTCTTTTGCCTCTTTCCCCCTTCCTCTCTTTGTTTTTGGACGGTTGCAGCCCTATTGATACGGCTTGACGAAAGCTTGGTTCAACTGCACAATGGCGAAGGTTGGTCGTGCATTCTTTTTCCCTGAATCCATTGTCTTATGGCTGAGCTAAAACCACTATTGCGGGCGCAAATCGTTTGTGCCGACCTCGCCGTTGAGCGGCAAACCGTCCTTAAGGAACAGATCGGGGACCAGTTTGCCAGACTCAACACCGAGGATGCCTCCCGCACCCGGGAGATGGTCTTTATCCTCAACCAGGAAGGCCGCCCCTTGGCCAACGTCTTGATGGCCAACCCCAAGGCCGACGTAGTTCTGACCGGCTTTAACGCCACCAGAAAGGTCGAGGGTTTCGGCACCACCCGGGAAGAAGCAATGGTGGGCGACGACAACCCCCAAGGGCTCAACATCGACCCGACCCTGCGGCTTGGGGCCTACATCGAACTGACCAAATTGATCGAGAAGGGGCATTTTAAGATGCGCCGGATGATCTTTGTGGGGGACTTGAACCTTAGGATCCGGGAGTTCCTCAAGCTTGGGTTTGAGGTTTCGGTGGAGCTTTTTGCCGACCAGGAACGGCATTCGAGCTTTGAGCCGGTCAAGATCAAGTCCACCGCCCAGCTGCCCAAGATCAAAGGCTTCCCCGAAAAAGGCCAGATCGACCCCAGCGACATCAGCACCCTGACCATCGGCGAGATCACCTTTGACGGGGTGATCAACATGGAAGAGGACGGCGGTCACTTTTACATCAAAGACTTTACCATCGACGACTCGGTCAAAAAGATGCTGGCGCTGGACGCAGCGAAGACGACCTTGGTCCAGGAAGCGGTAAAGGAAGAAAAATTGGTCTTTGTGCGGACCAAACGGATCTTTTTGGTCATGGAACCCTCTTTGGCCAAGATCGTCCACCAGCGCCTCTCTTTTGACAAGATGGAGCTGGTCTTTGAATACCCCGATGCGGCCACCGCCCTCAAGGCGCTGGACGAACAAAAGTCTGGCGGGGTGGCCAACTTTTTGGAAACCCAGGGGTACGATGTCATCAACAAGATCCTGGATGCCCCGGAACGGGAGTTGATGCTGGTTGCCGCCATTGGGCGGCAGCTGATGCCCGAGTACCTGGAAAAGGAATTTAAGGCCAGCGGCGACAACCTCAAGCTGCTCAAGGAAGAGGAATTCACCCAGCTGGTGGACTCCATGGAGCCCAAGGTCCTCGACCGCCTGACCGCCAAGCTCCAGGAAGAGTCGATGGCGGTCTTTTTGTCCCGTATCCCTCCAGAGATCAGAGAGCCCCTGATCGTCGAGTTTCTCAAGGACAAAGCCATGGCCATCGAGGCCTGGAGGGTGATTGGCCCCAAGGGGCAAAAGGAAGTGCTGGTCGGCCAAAGTGTGGATATTTTGGCTTCCATCGTTTTGACCAACTCGGCGCTGTTCAAGGCCAAGTTCCCGGACACCAGCTTCAACCAAGACGCTTCCTATGACTCGGCCAAACAGTTTGCCTCCCTGGATGCCGCCGGGGTCAAGCTGAGGATGGAGATCTTCACCGAAGGGCTCAAGGACAAGATGCTCTCCTACGCCGAATGGGCGACCATCTTTGACGATGCCGAGCGGGACGGTTGTCTGGCCAGCTACATTTCCCTGCGGGCGGAAGCCTTTTTCAACAACCTGGACCCCGCCTACCGCAAGATCATCTGGAACCAGATCGGTAAAAAAGGGGAAAAGCAGATCAACGCCAAGCTGACCGCTGAGCAAAAGAAGGCGATCCTCAAAGGGGCGAAGGAAGAGGTCTTCAAGGGCCTCAAGTCCGACCTGGCCCACCTGCTCAATCTGGTCAAAACCGGAGACGGCCTGTTTTTTGGGCAGACCCTCTTTTTGCTGCTCAAACAGTTCAACAAGGTCGAATCCAAAACCGGGCTGTTCAAAAAGATCACCACCAACCCCAAACTGAAGGCCCACCGGATCGAAGGGATCAGCAACATGCTGGCCACCCCGGCCGGCCAGCCGATCTTTGCCAAGTTGACTGCCCAGGTGGAGGGGCTCAACCTGGGGGTGGACGGGCTGATCTGCATGAAGGACGGCCAAGAGCTTTTGACCGCCCACGAAGCCTTCAAGGACGCTACGATCACCGTGGTGGAAGACTTGGTGGACGCTTCGCTGCTCGAAATGTTCTCCCGTGGGAAGATCGACCCCAAGAACTACGATGCCCACCAAAAGAAGGTCGAGGCAAAGCTCAACGAGCTCAAGGCCAAACTGCGGGACAAGGGGGCAGACGACCCGGTCGGCGGTTACCTGCTCGAAACCATGTTGATCATGCTCAACATGGCTTCCGAGGCCCTACGGGGGAAGCTGGACCAGAAGATGGTGGACCAACTGGACGAACGGGGCAAGGTCAAGGAAGAGGTGATGAACAACGTTCAAAACCGGATCGACCAGCTGCAAAACCGGGTCGCCGAAGTGACCCAGAGGCTTCCCCAGGTGGAAACCCAGCTGAAGGCGGATGCGGAGGTGTTGGCCCAGTTTTCCCAAAAAACCGCCGAAAAGCTCAACGGCCTGCAAACCAGCCTGACCAAGTACCAGGATGCCGCCCAAAAGCTTTCCCAGTACACCGGTCTCAAGGTCAAGGTCGCCAAGACCCAGCAGCAGCTCTCCCAACGGCTTTATGAGATCATCCGCCCCCTGATCCTGCAAAAGTTGCGGTTTTTGCCCAGCCCTCTGGCGAGGGTCATCGAAGGGGTCAAACAAAGCTTTTTGAGCGAAACGATCCCCAAAAGACGGCTGATCTTTAAGTTCACCGACGACGAACTCAAGGGCATCGCCAAACGCAAAATCGTGTTTGCCACCGAAGACGAGATGCTCAAACGGTTTTTGGCCACCTGCCTGCAGATCGACAAGCTGGACAACACCCTCTTCCAAATCACCGGCATCAACGACCTGCCGGAATCGCCGGACATTTTATTCATCGGCAACGACCTGTTGGAATACGACTTTTCAGACATCATCAAGGAACAGTTCACCGTCCCCTTTGCCGATGACCTCTTTTACAAGGCCTTGGTCCACAACGAGTCCCAAAAGACCACCATCAGGACCAATCTGGTGCGGTACGGCGAATACCGGGACAAACTCAAAAAGTACCTGGAAACCGAAGGCAGCAAGCTGAAGCTGATGGCCGAAAGCCAGAAAGCCAAAAAAAGCGGCTTCGACCGGCTCAAGGCGGAACGGGCACAGATGCAAAACACCTTTTTGACCGACCAGCAGAGGCTCTCCTTTTTGGCCGCCGAAAAGGAAACCCTGGACCAAAAGTTTGCCCTGGTGGACGAGAAATTTAAGGTCGCCAAGGAAGCGGTTACCCAAGCGATCAGCTCTGGCGGCTCCACCGCCCAAACCGCTTCGGCCCAGGCCAAGGAACTGGCCGGAGGGCTCAGCGGTACTTTGGAGGAAATCAACAAAGAATTGGCCGGGCTGGTGTTCGTCAAAACCGTCAAAGACACGGTGGAGCGCATCTCCACTACCGCCCAAGAGAAGATCATCGCCGAAGTGGACAAACTCTCCCAGGTCAAGGGCGGCAAAAATGCGGTCCGGCACATCGTTGCCTCCGGGGATGGGATGTTGGACACCTTGGAGCTGATGAAGGCCTTCGACCCGGCGGTCAAGTCCTACTTCGGCACGGCGGTCAAGTACGAGGACCTGGGCCTGGGCCGGATGGAAGCGGAAATCGCCGAACAGGGCAAACGTCCACACCTGTTGATGATCATCGGCGACGATTCCAAAAGCAACCTTTCCAATTACCGGGAAATGGCCAAGCGACTGCGCAAGCTGACCCCTGAATCTTGTATCCTCTTTTTCACCGGCTACAATGTCGGCGAGGGAGCCCCTGCCGAGATGGTCAAAAACCTCAACATCCTGCGCAAATACGGCACCCCGATCAACACCAACCTGATGGACTACAGCAACCCGGCCAAGCTGGTGGAGCTGCTCGCCCAAGTGGCCCCGGACAAGGCCATTGCTTCCAAAGGGGCAGGTGAGAAAGCCTGATCCCGCTGCAATCTACTGCGCAAGTCTGGCCTCGGCGCTGCCCCAATTTTTGCTCAACCAAAAGGAAGAAGGACAAGAAACCCAGGTCCCGATTGTCGGCGACGAAGTGGGGGCAATGTTGCAATTGCTCTGCTCGCTCACCAGGCCCAAACAGATCCTGGAGCTGGGTTCGGGGATCGGTTATTCGACCCACTGGATGCTCTTGGGCTGGCCCCAAGCCCAGATCACCTCGGTGGATGCCAACCCAGACCGGATCGAAGAGGCCAGGGGGTACCTGACCCAATCGGGCGGCCTGCCCCAGGTGCGGCTGGTGGCCGCTTGGGCCGAAACCTTCCTGGAGCAACCAGGCGGCCCTTACGATTTGATCTTTCTGGATGCCACAAAAAAGGACTACCCAAATCTTTTGGACCAATGCTATAGCCTACTTGGACCGGGGGGACTGTTGGTAGTGGACAATGTCTTTTACCAAGGCAAGGTCTTGAGTCCACCGGAACTACTGTCGGACAAAGAGTTGGCCCAGGCCCAAGGGATGGACCGTTTTAACCGCAAAGTCGCCGCACACCCCGGTTTGGACAGCTACTTCCTGCCCTTTGGGGACGGCCTCTTGATCGCCCGGAAACTGGCATGACCGTTCCCATCAACCTTCTCAAGCCAGACCAAAAGTACTGGTACGCCCGTTTGATGGTCTCGGCGATTTTGGCCGATGGCGAGATCGACAAGGCGGAGGTGGAGTTTCTCCGCCAAGTGATCGGGGTGGTCAAGGAACCGGGCCAGAAGGTGGCTTTGATGCAGCTGATCGAATCCAAGCAAGCCCCGCCCATTGAAGAACCCCCCACCTCCATTCCCGACCAAATCTTGGCCGCCATTTTTGTGGAATTGATGATGGTCTGCATCGCCGATGCCTCGTTTGACCAAACGGAGAAGAACTTTTTGCTCCAGGTAGCGGGGATGATGCGTTTCACCGAGGCTTACACCAAGTCCCTGTTGGCTTGGCTCGAAGAGGGGCTCAACTGGAAGCGGACCCAGGCCCAACTGCTGCCCCCCGAATCGGGGCTGACCATAGGCCAGATACCGGTGGACCGGTTTACCGATGCTCAGAAATACTGGTATGCCGAACTGATCATCGCCACCATCCTGCTCAACGGCAAGCCCGATGAGTTTGAGATGGAGATGCTCAAGATGATAGTGAATTCGGTGGAAACCAAAGAGGAAAAAATGCGGCTTTTTGGGTTTGTCAAAAACCGACTGGCCCCCCACCTGAGCCCGCCGCCGGACCTGCCCCAGGACGTGTTGCTGCTGGTGTTGCTGAACATCATCCAAGTAGTGACCGCCGATGAGGCGATCAGCTACAAGGAGCAAACCTATCTGGGCCAAGTGGCCGATATCTGCGAAATACCCACCCCCGTCTTCTCCCGCCTGATGGCCTGGGCCAACCAGGGCATCGCCTGGAAAAACAACAAAAACGGCCTCATCACCCGAGTCCGAAGGACGGGGTAGGGGTCATCCAACTTTAATCTTTAAGCTTTCCAACTACATTTCTTTGCGGCAAAAGAACACCTCTTGGGACTTGGGGATGGCTCAAAAGGTCCCCCTCCAAGCACTGTCTTTTCTGAGTCAGCCCCCTACCACCCCAAGTTAAACGAAAGCATGACCATATCGTCGGTTCTACCTGTCTCGTAGAGATTGGTATTACGTTTGATGGGCTTCCCGTTTTTTACATATTCGTCCGTGGTATATTCCGGTTTGACCTGCCGGAAGGAATAGTCATAAACTTGGCCCAGGCCAATGTTCAACCGTTGGTTTTTGTGTATTTTTCCGGGAAAAGACCACAAAACACCGTACCCGGCCGCTGAAACCGGAATCGGCTCGGTACTCCCCAGGCCTAAAGCAAAAAAGGGACCTATTGGACAACGCTTATCTGTAATTCCAAGGCAATCAAAACTTTCAAACCATACAACATGAGTCTCAACCATCCATCTGGGGGCCTGTGGTTTCCTCACTAGGTTGACGATTTTTTCATTGTCCGCATCCACAGCTTCCAATTGTGCCTCAACCGCAGGCTTGCCTTTTCCCCACCCCCCGGGACCGCCTGCAACCGGCATCACCAAGGCTAGGTCAAAATTGGCCAAAAAAGAAGATTCTTCGGTTTTGTTCTGTAGTTTTTCCGCAACCTTAAAGTTCAGGTAGTCCGAATTGTCGCCATTGAGCTCTTTGGTTGTTGCCATCAACAGGTCGGAAAGTAGGGTAACCTTTTCTTCGTCGGTTTTCCCCAGTGTGTCTGGATTTTCTTTGATTGCCTTTGACAGCGACTTTCCTTGGCTGGCTATAAATTCTGGCGTACTTAGGGGAAGTGCTGCAGGAGCAGGTACAATCGCCGATACCGCTGCAGGCGCAACTGCCTGAACTGCTGCCGGAGTACATTCTTGCCCCTTTGGAGTTTCTGCACCAGGGGTTGCGGGGGGTTTTGGGGTTGCAGCTTTGGCCGGTTCCAAGGATAAAAAGGCGAAAATCCATACAAGGCACAACAACTGTTTCATTTTTCCCCTCGCACTCTGCGTCAAATTCACCACCGTTGGAAAGGATTTCCAAACGGTTTGGTGAACAAAGTGAGGGCAGGGTAACAGAAAAACGAGAACTAGGCAAAAAAAGTTATGATTTCAGTAGCAAGAAAAATTGCGGCCAAACCATGAGGCTGACTGGGGGAAAGGGAAAAATTCGGGGTTGGTGTAGAAAAGCCAAAAATCAGAGTTTATTGGTGAACGCTTGGGCAGGGAAAGGAACGGGGAACAGGAACAAACGGCCCAAGGGAAGGGGGAAAATTGGCTAAAGGGGGAGTTATTGAATTTTAGGGCAAACTTTTCGACAACCCAAAAGGGCTATTCTTCCGAATCCGTCGAGTCTTCCTCTTTTTCTTCCGCCGGAAGGTCCGACTGGGTGTGGGGGAGGTTTTCTTTGAGCAGTCGTTCGATCTTGTCGGTGTGGTCGAAGCCTTTGTCGTAAACAAAGTTCAACCTTGGGGTGTTGCGGGTTTTGAGGGTCTGGCCCAACTTGGAGGAGAAAAACCCCGCCGACCGGTTGAGCGCCGCTTCCACTTCGGAAATCTGGTACTTGGAGGCAAAAACGGAGAAGAAAACCGTCCCCGAAGCTCCATCGGGGCTCAGTTTGATGCTGGTCAAGGTCACCCCGGCGAACCGGGGGTCATTGGCTTCTCTGGTGAAGATTTCCGAGAGTTTAACCCGGATCAACTCCTTTTTTCGTTCCTTGGGGATTTTGGCCATTTAGAGGGTGGCGCTGGTTTCGAGCCGTTTGTAACATTCGATCACGTCACCGGCCTTAAACTCTTTGAAGTTCATCAAGCCAATCCCGCATTCAAACCCGGCCGCCACATCCTTGGCGTTTTCCTTGAACCGCCGCAAGCTGGCCAGTTTGCCGTCGTGGATCATGACGTTGTCCCGGATGACCCGAACCGGGCAATCCCTGAAGATCTTGCCTTCGGTGACCTTGGAACCGGCAATCACGCCGACTTTGGGGATGTTAAAGACTTCCAGAATCTCGGCCTTGCCTTGCAGTTCTTCTCGGACGATCGGCTTGAGCAACCCTTCGAGGGCCTTGGTTACGTCTTCGATGGCATCATAGATGACCGAATAAAGCCGAATCTGGACCCCGTCTTCCTGGGCGGTTTGTTTGGCTCCGGCATCGGGACGGATGTTAAAGCCGATCACGATTGCCTTGGAGGCCGAAGCTAGCACTACGTCGGTCCTAGTAATGGCCCCGACGGCGGCATGGATGATCCGCACCGAAACCTCTTCGTTGCCCAACTTGCCCAAGGATTCCGAAATCGCTTCCATCGAGCCGACCACGTCGGTTTTGATGATCAGGTTCAGTTCCTTTTTCTCGCCCCCGACATTGTCAAAGAGGTTTTCCAACCGGACCACGCTGGCCTTGGTTTGGGCAGCATCCTTTTCCTTGTGGCCCCGTGCGGTGGCAATGGCCCGCAGCTGTTTTTCATCGGCACCAACGATAAACTGGTCCCCAGATTTGGGCAGGCCATTGAGACCTACGATCTCCACCGGTACCGAAGGCAGAGCTTCCTTGAGCTTCTTGCCGTGGTCGTCCCACATGGCCCGGACCCTTCCGTACTCGGCACCAACCACATAGTTGTCGCCCACCCGCAGGGTTCCGTTTTGGATCAAAATGGTGGCCACGTTTCCCCGGCCCTTTTCCATCCGAGATTCGATCACCACCCCTTTGGCTTCCCGGGCCGGATTGGCCTTGAGCTCCATCATCTCCGCCTGGAGCTGGATGATCTCCATCAGCTTTTCCAAGCCCTCGCCGGTGTGGGCGCTGACCGGGACCATGGCGGTTTCGCCGCCATATTCTTCGGCCACCAGCTCTTGGCTCATCAACTCTTGTTTGACCTTGTCGGCGTTGGCCCCCGGCTTGTCGATCTTGTTGATCGCCACGATGATCGGCACCTGGGCCGCTTTGGCGTGGTGGATCGCTTCGATGGTCTGGGGCTTGGGGCCGTCATCGGCGGCTACCACCAGGACCACGATGTCGGTGACGTTTGCACCTCGGGCTCGCATGGCGGTAAAGGCTTCGTGACCAGGGGTGTCCAGGAAGGTGATCTGGCCACCGCTGGTTTTGACGTTGTAGGCCCCGATGTGCTGGGTGATCCCGCCTGCTTCCCCTTGGGTGACGTTGGTCTGACGGATCCGGTCGAGCAGGGAGGTTTTCCCGTGGTCAACGTGGCCCATGATGGTCACGACCGGCGGCCTGAAGACCAAGTCTTCCGCCTTGTCTTCCACCTGCTCGATGCTGTCTTCCAAGGTGGTAAACTCGACCTTCAACTCGACCTGATGCTCGGCGGCCACCAGGGCTGCGGTTTCGCCGTCGATCAATTGGGTGATGGTGGCCATCATGCCCAGGTTGATCAGGGTCTTGATGATCTCCGGCGCCCGAACGCCGATCAAGCCTGCCAACTCTCCGACCGAAATCGACTGGCCAACCACCAAATCCTTTTTCCGAGGTTGGAAGGTGTGTTTGACCCTCGCATCCCTTTTAACCCGACTGGGAGGAACAAACTTGGTGAACCGTTTTTTGGGCGGAGGGGTCGGCCGCTCGTCTCGGGCTTCGATGTCGATGTCTTTGATGTTTTTGTGCGCCCCGCCCTTGACTTCGTCGAACCGGTCCCTGGCTTTGACCAGCGCCTTTTTGGGCTTGAGCAGTTCGTCTTCGATCCGTTTGGCTTCTTTTTTACGGGCAATCTCTTTGGCTTCCTTGACTTCGGCGGTTTCCTCCACCACCGGTGCCGTTTTTACCGGCAAGACCGGCTCGGGCAAAACCGGAGCGGCAACGGGAGCAGGGCTGTGGCTGTGGGCTGGGGTTGCTTCCGGTTCGGCCTTTTTGCCTTTGGATTCCACCAAGCCAATCTTGACCTTGGGGGTTTCGCCTTCGGCGGCCAAATGGGGTTGGTGAACCTTGTGGCCCTTTTCCTCCTGCTGCCCTTCCAAGGGAGTGGGCGGTGTGGCAACCGGGGCTTCTACCGGCTCGGGAGCCGGGGGTTCAACTACTGCGGGGGTAGGTTCGGGCTGAGGCTCTTCGTCCGAGTGAGTCCTACGGACCTGGACCCCTTCAACTCCTTCCTCATTTTTCTTGATGGTGATGATCCGGCGGACCTTAGGCCTTCCGGCGGCTTCTGCAGGTTCGACCGCTTCGTGCTTGGGTGCCGAATGGGAACCCGGTTTTTTCAGCTCCGCCTTGATCAGTTTGACCTGAGCGTCATTGAGGGAGCCAAAGCTGCCCTTCACCTCAATTCCGACTTTTGCGGCAATGGCCAACAAGTCCTTGGCTGGGGCTCCCAGCTCTTTGGCCAATTCATAAACTCTGAGGGTCATAAAGCGATCTACCTGTCCGTTTGGTTTCTCGGGCAAAATGCCCCTTCTCTACTGTGCAGCGGTTACATTTCTGGGGCGTTGGAGGCGGGTTCGCTGCCTTCACCGGAGGGGGATTCCGGCCCCTTCTCCGAACCCTCGACATCGTCAAAAGATGCGTTGGTGGTTTCCTGTTTCTTGTGGTACTCCGCTTCGGCCCGAGCCAAAGCGGCGGCCTGAGCCTTGGCTTCCTGCTCCTCGAAGGGGTCGTGGGATTCCCAAGGCCCGATGTTGATCGAAACCCCGGTCAGCTTGCTGGCCAGCCGTACGTTCTGTCCCTGCTTGCCGATGGCCAAAGAGAGTTGGTCGGGCAGGACCTTGATGTCGGCGTTGCGGCCGTTTTCGTCCAAGGTCATCTCCACGATTTCGGCAGGGGCGAGGGCGCTGGCAATGTATTGGGAAAGGTCCTCAGAGTATTCCACCACATCGATCCGCTCACCGCAAAGTTCGCTGACCACCGCTTGGATCCTAGAGCCCCGAACCCCTACGCAGGCACCCACCGGGTCCACGTCCGGGTCGTTGCTTTTGACCGAAACCTTGGCCCGACGGCCCGGCTCGCGGGCGGCACCCATGACATCGATGATCCCGTCAAACACTTCGGGGACTTCCACTTCCATCAGTTTCATCAGGAAATTGGGATGGGTACGGGTCAAGACCAACTGTGGCCCACGGCCTTCGGTCCTGATTTCGAGCAGCAAGGCCCGGATGTTGTCCCCTGGTTGCAGTTTCTCGAAGGGGATCTGCTCCCTCCGTTCCAAACCGGCTTCCACGGTGTGGCCGATCATCACCACCGTGCGGCCCCGCTCGATCCGGGCCACTTGGCCATGGATGATCTCGCCGACCTTTTCCTTGTACTTTTCCAGGATCGATTCCCGTTCTGCTTCGTTGATCTTTTGGAAGATCAACTGCCTTGCGGTTTGGGCGATCACGCTTTGGAATTCCTTGGCATCAATCCCAAATTCCACTTCGTCCCCAGGGGTGGCATCGGGGTCGAGTTTCCTGACCTCTTCAATGTCGATCTGGTTGTAAGGGTCATCCACCGACTCTACCACGGTCTTGAAGTACATCAATTCCACTTCGCCGGTCTTGCGATTTAAGACCGCCTCAATGTTCTTTTGGTTTTTGTACTTCTTGTAGGCCGCACCAACGATAGCGTCTTCAATCGCTTCGATGATGGTGTCCTGGTCCAAGCCACGTTCGTGGCTCAGTTCAACGATGGCTTCAATCAACCCAGAGTTGGACTTCATGGGGCTCCTGCAAAGTGTTCCGAAAAAGCATTAAAACAGCTTGGGCTCTAAATTCAATTTTTTAATGTTGTCCCGCAAGACGGTCAACCGGCCTTCGGGCCCCTCGCTCAACAGGGTAATCGCTTCGGGACTGAAACCCTCCAAGCTGCCGACAAACACGTAACCCCCGTTCTCCAGAGGTTCAATCACCTTGACCTTGATCCGTTCCCCCTGGTGGCGGGCAAAATCCTTGTCCCGTTTGAGCTCCCGAAAAATTCCCGGAGAGCCAACCTCCAAATGGTACTCGAAGGGGAAGGGATCTTCCACATCCAACAGGGCCGAAAGGCGACGAGAGAGGGTCGCACAGTCGTCCACGTTAATCCCTTCGGGCTTATCCACCGAAACCACGAGGGTGCGCCTGTTGCCGTGGGTATGCAGGGCCACTTCGATCAGCTCGAATCCCAACCCCTCTACCAGGGGAATCACCAGGGTTTCGATTTGGACGATTTGTTGTTCGGTCAAAGACATGCTTCAGATTCCTAAACGCCGGGCAGTAAAGCACGACTGAATTGTCGAAGGTAGCACAGCACCCGGTCTTAGGCAACCGCCTTTTTTTTCGGCCAAAGGGGAGGGCGTAAACCTTCTACGGACGGGCAGATTGGGGTTGGGAAGAAGCAGGTGGTAACAACCGGAGTGCAGGGGAGGCTTCCCTGCCCTGCACTTTGGCCGGACCAAACTTTTGGGGAGCGCTCTTAAAGGGGAATCAAAACACAAAGCCGATCGAAAAGACCGCTACATCCGGGAGGTTGGCCAGGGTTTTGACCTTGGAGGCATCCGAATTGGCGGCGTAGTCGGCATCGGTCGTTGCAACCCCGGTGTTGGAGTTGACCTGATGGGTGTCTTTGGTACTGAAGGCCCAATTGGCCACCACCCAAGCCATACCGATCGAAAGCCCGTTTTCCCAGACCCAACGGTTGCCCACCCCTAGGCCGAGCGTGTTGGCCGCCAATTTGCCCGAATAATCGGCCCGGACCGTACCGGCCGAATCGGAGGTGTAGTTGCGGTATTCCAGGCTCAACTGCCGCACCCGGGCCGAAAGTTCCAGGTGTTTGAGCAGGATGTACCTACCCCAAAGGGAGGATTCGCTGGATTTGTACTGGATCCCGGCTCGGTGGAAATCATCCAACGCCCGACCGGAGGAAACTCCGATCACCAAGTCGGGCTGCAGCAGGTATCCGACCTCGAAGGGTCGGTTGTAGCTGTCCAGACTGAACAGACTAAAGGGGCTATAGCCAACGTAAATGGACTTGTCTTTTTGCAGCTCAACCACATCGCTCGCCTGGGCAACCAGAGGGGTCAAACCGGTTACTGCCGCAACCATAAAAAGCCAGAGCCATCGGTTTTTCATCCAGTATTCCTGTGGTTGTGATGGATTAGTCCCCTCGCAGCTTTCTAGCCAAAGCCGCAAGATCGCTTTTAAAGTCTCCGGTAGCCCCTGGGGTTGGGGCTGGTGCCTTGGGACCAGGGCGACCGGAGCGAGGCGAACTGTCTTTTGTTTTTGCCGAAAGGGCAATCCTTTTCCGCTCCGCTTCCACGGCAAGCACCCGCACCTTCAAGACCTGTCCTACGGAACAAACCTCTGAAGGGTCCTTGATGAAATGGTCGGAAAGTTCGGACAGGTGAATCAACCCGTCTTGGTGGACCCCAATGTCCACAAAGGCCCCGAATTTGGTCAGGTTGGTCACCGTTCCTTCCAATTCCATTCCCGGTTTGAGATCTTCCAAGCCTTGTACCTCATCTTGGAGCTTGGCGGCAACAAATTCCTTACGAGGGTCCCGCCCAGGCTTGAGCAGCTCTACCATGATATCCTTGAGAGTCAGGAGCCCAACCTGTTCATTTTGGTAGGCCTTGAGATCCAACTTTCCCAACGAAGCTTGGTTGCCGATCAGCCCTTCGACCTTCAGCCCTAGGTCGGTGGCCATTTTGCGGACCAAAGGATAGTTCTCCGGGTGCACTGCAGAGCGGTCCAGCGGCTCCTTGCCGCCGGAGATACGTAAAAAACCCGCCGCCTGTTCAAAGGTTTTGGGGCCAAAACGTGGGACCTTTTTGAGGTCCTCCCGAGAGGCAAACCCGCCCAACTGGTCCCTTGTCGAGACGATCGCCTTGGCCAGATTGGCATTGAGCCCCGAAACGTAAGAGAGCAACGGAGCCGAAGCGGTGTTGAGGTTGACCCCCACATGGTTCACACAAGATTCCACCGTTTCGTCCAACCGCTTTTTGAGCAGCCTTTGGTTGACATCATGTTGGTACTGGCCTACCCCGATGGACTTGGGGTCGATCTTGACCAGTTCCGCCAAGGGGTCTTGGAACCTCCTGGCGATGGAAATGGCCCCTCGCACCGTCACGTCCAGCTCGGGGAACTCTTCCCGGGCGATGTCGGAAGCCGAATAGATGGAGGCCCCGGATTCGCTGACGATCAAAGGGGTAACCCGGTCCTGGTAGCCGCTGTCCTTGAGGAAGGCTCGCAAAAAGCCGAACACCTCCCGGCTGGCGGTGCCGTTGCCCAGGCAAATCACCTGCACCCCGTGCCGTTCGATCTGGGTTTTGATCGTTTGGCGGCTCTCGGCGACCCGGTTTTGGGGCTCCACCGGAAACATCGCTCCATGTTCCAGCAGTTTCCCGTTGCCGTCGAGGACCACCCACTTGGTCCCGGTGCGAAAGCCTGGGTCCAGGCCCATCACCACCTTGGCCCCGCCCAAAGGGGCCAAAAGGAGGTCTCGCATGTTTTGGCCAAACACCTGGATCGATTCTTCGTCGGACTTGGTTTTTAGCTCCATCCGCAATTCCACCTCCACCGTGGAACTCAACAGCCGGTCCCAGGCATCCTGGACCGCCATCTCCATCTGGGCTCGGTTGCAACCTGGGTTTACCCACAGCCGTTGCAACTGGTCCAAAACCTCTTGGGTAGGTAGGTTGAGCTTGACCCGCAGCACCTTTTCCTCTTCCCCCCGGCGGATGGCCAAAAACCGGTGGGCCGGGATCTTTTTGAGCGGCTCCTTGAAGGCATAATAGTCGGTGAACTTGGTTTTTTCCTTTTCAAATTCCGGCTTCACTTCCGTTTCGATCTCCCCCAGCGCCCGGCAGAGCCGTCGCAGGTCTTCCTTGGGTCTGGGGTCTTCAGCGATTCGCTCGGCCAGGATGTCTCTGGCTCCCTTGAGGATTTTTAAGGAGTCCCGCTCTGTCCCTTCGGGAGGTACATAAGCGGCAATCCAACCTTCCAGGTCCCCACCGGTGACCATCAACTCCGCCAAAGGCTCCAAGCCCAACTCCTTGGCAATGGTCGCACGGGTGCGCCGTTTGGGCTTGAAGGGCAGGTAGAGGTCTTCAAGCACTTGCTTGGTAGGGGCGCTAAGGATCTGGGCCTTCAAGGGGTCGGTCAGCTTGCCCTGCTCCAAAATGCTGGCCAGGACCGTGTCCTTGCGCTCCTTGAGCTCGGTCAGGTATTCCAGCCGCTCCTGGACATCCCGGATCTGGACCTCGTCCAGCCCCCCGGTTCGCTCCTTGCGGTACCGGGCGATGAAGGGGACGGTCGCCCCCTCGGCAAACAGTTCGGCCAAGGCGGCCACCTGAGCGGGGGCCAAAGAAAGTTCACGGGCGAGGGTCTGGATCATCGGTCTGGGTTCGGGAGAGAGAGGACCACCAGCAGGCTAAGGCCGGCGGAAAAATTGTCGTTTTTAGGGCTCCCCCAAGGCAATCTGCACCTTGGGGGAGTTTTGTCGTAACCTTAGGGTACCGGCTCCTTGAGCAGCGAATTGACCACCTTTTTTAAGTTGGCCAGATCGGCACCCACCACCTTGACCGAGTCCTGGAGCACCAAGGTGGGGGTGGATTCAACCCCTTTTTCCTTGGCAAAGGCCACCCCGGCGTTCATTTGACCCACGATCTTGGGATCGTCCATCATTGTTTCAAATTCGGCAGTCAGGCCGGTCAGCTTGGCGACAAACTGGAGCTTGTCCCGGCTGAACATGGATTTCCCCAACCCTTTGGTATGGATGAAGTCAAAGATCATGGTTTTGACCTCTTCTTCCTTTTGTGGCCCCTTGGTCCGGGCGATGTAGAGCAATCGGCCCGGATCGGCGCTGCCCCAATCATTGGGCACCGAGATCACCTGCACCTTGCCCTTGAAGGCCGCCAAGAAGGCGGGCATCTCCTTGTGCAGGTCGTAGCAATGGGGGCAGCCAAAATAAAAGACCTCGTGGATCACCACCTTGTCTAGGCTGTGGGCCTTGGGGGCCACCATCGGCGGGACCACTTCGTAATTGCCTTCCAGCCCTTGGGCCAACAACCCGGAACCGGAAAACAGCAACAACAGGGAGATCAAGGCCAACGCCTTTTGTGCAACCAATTTCATAGGATCACCTCAATGTTTGATCTTGGGATAGGCGGTCTCAAAAGAAAACCGTGGGTCATGGCTGCCGTAGTGGCACCCTTTGCAAACCAGTTGGGTGACCGGCTTGCGGTTCTTTTTGTATTCCAAATCCTTTTCATGGCCCTCGGGGGCCAAGCCGTGGCAATTCTCACAACCCAAATGGACCAGATTGGGGGTCAATTCGGTGGAAAGGAACCCGCCCTTGTTGTACCCCTGGGTGTGGCAGACGATACAATCCGGGTCGTGGGCCCTTCCCGCTTTTTCTAAGGAATCAAAGGCATGGGCGTGTTTGCTCTGCTCAAACGCCTCTCCTTGCGCCTGGTGGCAATTTACACAGTAGCCGGTCCCCTTGTAAACTCTTTTGTCCCCCAGCTTGGCTTGACTGGCCAGGGAACTCAAAAAAAGGGTCTCCACCTTTTTGTCGTACTGGGCAAAGTCCTTGGCCCAGGTCGGGTCCAAGGGGGTTTGGGGTCCCAACCAGGCGACCCTGCCCGCTCCTTGGCTTTCGGGGTTCAGCTCCAGCACCCCTTGGCCTTGCAGGGGAGGGCTAAAAAACTTCTGTTGGGCCAGCTCGAATTCCAACTGTTGGGTTTCCTCGCTTTTGGCCTGGTTGGCAGGCAGGATCACCTCAAACAGCCCGGAGCCCTGGATCAACTCCAATTCCTTGGGATTGCCCCGGAACAGCAAGACCCCTCTCCATTCCTTGGACCGCAAGGTCTTCGCTCGGGCCAAAAAGGCCCCCACCCCCTCCAACAAATCGGTTTTGTGGACCCCTAGGCTCAAAAGCTCCGGGGAAAGAAACCCAAAAAATTGCCAGCCCTCCTTGTGCTTGATTCGCTCGGTATAGGCCAGCTCCCCTTGGTGGTTGGTTAGCAAAAAGGGCAACCGCCGTTTGGCGATGCCTCGTTTGCCCATGGCAAACTCCCTGGGGCCGGGTAGCATGGCGAACAAGCGGTGCTGCCGGTAGAGCTTGTAAAACAGGTCGTTTTTCAGTTCCCCCTGGTCGGTCGGCTCGACCGCAAAGTTGCCCAGGTCCAGCCAAAGCCAGCCTTTGGGGCCTTTGGTCTTAAAATAACTGCTCAACCGTTCGATCCCGCCCCGTTCCCCCGCTTTGGAGCAACCGCAGGGCCGAATCTCCCCTTGGAACTCGCCAGTGACCAAAAATTCCACCCCCCAAGCCGGAGGGGCCAAGTACAGGAGGCTAAGGAGCAGCAACCAAGGTTTCATAGGTCAGGTCCGTTTTGACTTTCAGGTAAGTACAGGTTTCAAGCCACCCCGGCACCACCAGCCCCAAGGTTTGCCCCACCTGGGTTTCGATCGGTTGGGGGGGGTGAAAATGGCCGACCAACAACAGTTTGGGGCTGGTGGTTTGGGCAATGTTTTCCACAAACCTCTGCCACTGGGCTTGGGGAAAGCTCATCTTAAAGCCCAGGTTGGTTTGTTGCAACTTCGCTTCCAACCGGAACATGATCGACTGGGCCAGTGGTTTGGGCATCAGGGCAAAGGGCAGGCGCAGCCACCTTCCCCGCATCCAGCCCCGCCAACGGAGGTAGGCTTGGTCGGTTTGGTTGACCAGATCGCCGTGGTGGGCCAGGACCAGCCCGGCAGCGGTTTCCAAAGTATCGAAGTCCAGGGCGATGACCGCAAAGGGCAGGCCTTGGTAGGGTGGGTCGGCAGGGCCAATTTCCTTAAAAAAAGCGTCTCGGTTGCCCACCACCAAACGGGACACCCCTCCCGCCTCCCGAAAGGCCCACAAGGCGGCGACCAACCGGTCCACCGGCGGGGTGCGGAACTTTTTGGGACCCGCCCAGATGTGAAACAGGTCCCCTAAAAACCAAAGCCCCTGGGTCTTGGGGTCCAGGCTCTCCACCAACCCCAACAGCCGCTCCAGCCCCCGTGGCTTGGCCCCAAGGTGTGCATCTGCAATGACGATCCATTCCCGGTCAACCATGAGGCGAGGCTCCTTCCTTGATTTGGGCTTGCCCCCCATTTACTAAAGCCTTCCGGGATTCTTGGCAAGACCTAGCCCCCTCCAGGCCGCCCACCGCTCTGCGCTCGGGAGCTCACTCCGAGGGAGGGGGCTCGGTTTTTCTTAAGTCTCTTCAAGGAGAACCACAAAAATCCCCCTGCTGTCCTTGACAGTTTGGGGTGGTTGGCATAACAATTCGGGTTCTTATGGCGGCGAAGTAGCTCAGTTGGTTAGAGCGTGCGACTCATAATCGCAAGGTCGGGAGTTCAAATCTCCCCTTCGCTACCACCCCCCCCCCTTTGGTTGCCGCTGCCTTCCCGTTTTTTTGGGGTCAGACTTTTGGGCCTCGTTGTTTTCCGGTTAGCCTAACCCCCACGCTTGTAATCCTAGACCCCGGCGTAATACCACTGGAAGTCTTTTTCCTGCCGCAGTTGCTCTTCTTCTTTCCGAACCATAACGACCCAACGGCGCTCCAAGTCGTTCAGTTCCTCTGGTCTGCCCTGCTCCTGGTACAAGGCGCAGAGGGTTTGGTAGATGGTGCGGTTGGCTTTGAGGGCCAAGGCCTTTTCCATCACCTGAGCCGCCTTTTGTCCTTGGTGGTGTTTGAGGTAGGCCATGCCGGTTTTTAAAAGCTCGTTTTGTTTTTCCGTCGCCTTTTGTCGCTGGTCCATCATCACCATGATCATCCGTTCCTTGGCGACCTGCTGTGCCCGTAACGGCATTTTAAGCCGCAAAAAACCTTCTTCCATTCGCTTGAGCAGGACCGGATTCTTGGCGATGCTTGCGGCCTGCAAATAAATCTTCATCGCCCCCTTGTATTTTTTTTCCTCCTCCAGCTTGGCTCCTGCCTCAAGAAACTTTTCGCTCAATTCGGTCAGTTTGTCCTTGGCGTACTGGTTGGCAGGTTCTAGGCGCAACAGCTCCTTGAGAGCGTAGGCCGCTTGGGTCAGGTTTTCCTTGTCGAAGTACAATTTGGCGATCCTGGCCCAGACCACCGGATCGTCCTTTTCCAGGACGATTTGATTGTAAAGCTTGAGGGCCAAGGATTGTTTTTCCGGGTCTTCATAGGCCCGGTCCGCCTCGGCGACGAAGTCGGGAAAATGGAAGTGGCCATTGCTGCATTCAAGCAAACTGGCGGCAATCAAAAGGAACAAAGCCCCAGAGTAACTGTGCCCCGCTTTGGCATGCATCACCCCCAGGTTGGCGTTGGAATACCGGTCCTTGGGGTCCTGGTGCAGACAGTCGTTGAGCGCCTCTAGTCCGGCATCCAAACCTTTGGCTTGGTACTGGGCCAACCCTTCTAACATTTTTAGGTAAGGCAGCGGTGCCGCCTCTTGGATCAAACGGTCAAAACAATTTATGGCCAAAGGACCTTGCTCCGCATCCAGTGCTACTAAGCCTAAATCGTACCTCCGTTTTTGCCGGAACAACGGACTCGCTCGCTCGGGGTTTTGGTCGTCCAGGCCCACTTCTTTTTGTACCTCCGCCAAAATTTCCAGTTTTGTGGGAATACAGTCTGACTGCTGGAGCATTTCGGTCTCCCTGGTGTAACCGTGGACCTTCAAGGCATCCATCTTTTGTTCGGCCAATTCCTGCAATTGGACCAGTTCCTTGAGTCGCGCCTCCTTGGCGGCCTGTTTGGTTTGCTGGAGTTGGGCGGAAAGTTGTTTCACCAGTTCAGGGTCGGTCAAAGTAGGGGGGAAGTGCAGGGTTTCTTCGGGCAGCCATTTTTTGATTAACAAGGGAATGGCAGAGTCGTACAGCTCCAACTTTGCGGTGGTCGCCGCCATGTTGTATAGACTCAGCTTGTAAAGGGGCTTGGCTTTGATGCCCACGGCATAAAGCTTTTTGGCCAACCCCAGATTTTCCTGCTTCCGGGCCAGATTGCCCAGGAGGTTGGTCAAGGGGGGCTCTGGCCGATCAAGCTTGAGCAACATCAAACCGGTGGTCAGGAGAGCCGAATCGGAGCCGGTAGTCCGCAGTTGGGCAAACAGCTCCTTGATGAAGGTTGCGGTTTCCTCCGAGGATATCTCGGCCGCCTTGGACCAATTGAGCAGAGCGCTGGAGTCGTGACCGGTCAAGGCCAGTTGTTTGCCGTTGAGCAGAAGTTGCCCCAGTTGCTCTCCCCCTTGGGGCAAGCTGGGTAAGTGGAGGTCCTTGAGGACGTTGGCAAAAGAAATCATGGCAGTTCCCGGTAAGAGTAATTCCCTAGGGGCAACCCTACCACAACTTCCAACGGCTTCGCAAGGAAGGCTTTGAGAGGAGGCGGCAAGCTCGGAGTTTTTTGATCCGGCGAGTTGGGGCCACTCCAAGGAAACCATGTAAATATTAGGATAAAATATTCATTGGCAGCCCCAAGTTTCCTTGTTATCCTGTTCCCGAACCCTTTGGAGTTGGGAGAAAGATGAACCTCACCGCCGTTTTGCTGCTCTGCCCCCCGGAGCGGTTGGAGGACCTGGAATCCTCGGTCGCCGCCCTTCCTTGGGCGCAAATCCATTCCCGTGACCCGGTGGGCAAGGCCCTGGTGGTCCTTGAAGGGGAAAGTTCGGCCCAGGACCAGGAACGGTTCGGCCAACTTGCTGCCCTCACTTTTGTCAGCAGTGCCCAGATGATTGAATATTGGGTTGATTTGCCCGACCCGGACCGCCCTTTGCAACCTACCTTGATGGGAGAAACCAGATGAACCGTAGAGACCTGCTCAAAAGTTCCCTGGCCGCATCGGCGGCGGCAGTGGTGGGGATGAAGCTGCCCCTGCCCCTGGAGGCGGCCCAGGCCTTGGACCCACAAAAAGATTGGGCTTGGGACCGGTCCGCCTGCCGGTTTTGCGGCACCGGCTGCACCCTTTTGGTAGGGACTCAAGGCGGCAAGATCAAGGGCATCAAGGGGGACCCAACCGCCCCGGTGAACCGTGGCCTTGCCTGCATCAAAGGTTATTACAACGCCAAAATTCTCTATGGGGAAGACCGGCTGACCGAGCCTTTGATGCGCCAAAAAGGCGGTGCCTACCACCCCCAAGGGGAGCTGAGCCCGGTCACTTGGGATGCCGCCTTTGACGAGATGGCCAAGCAGTTCAAAAAACAGCTCCAGGAAAAAGGCCCCGCCGGGGTGGCGGTGTTCGGCTCCGGCCAGTACAGCATCGATGAGGGTTATGCGACGGTCAAACTGATGAAGGCCGGATTCCGGTCCAACAACATCGACCCCAACGCAAGGCATTGCATGGCCTCCGCCGTGGCGGCCTTCATGCAGGTGTTTGGCATCGATGAACCGGCCGGTTGTTACGATGACATCGAAGAGACCGACACCATGGTCCTCTGGGGGGCCAACATGGCCGAGATGCACCCGATCCTCTGGACCCGGGTGGCCAACCGCCGCCTGACCGGCGGGAAAAAGGTGAAGATCGTCAACCTTTCGACCTACAAAAACCGGTGCAGCGACATCGCCGATCTGGAAATCATCTTTAAGCCCAACACCGACTTGGCCCTGTTCAACTATCTGGCCAGGGAAGTGATCCAAAAAAACCAGCTCGACAAAAAGTTCCTGGAAGACCACTGCGTCTTCGCCACCGGTCCGGTGGGGATCGGCTACGGCCTGCCGGACAACGACCCCAGGGAAAAATCGGTGGCCCTGTCCCAGGCCGAAGCGATTGGCCTGGGCCTGGGGCCACAAGGGGCGGGAACCCAACTGGAACAAACCGACCGAGCCAATCCGGGCAAACATTGGTTGATCGGTTTCGAGGACTTCAAAAAAGGACTGGAGCCCTACGACCTGGACTATGTGGCGAACTTGGCCAAAGGGGACCCGGACGAAAGCCTGGAAAGCTTCAAAAAGAAGCTGCAACAGCTGGCCGCCCTCTACGGTGAAAAGGGCCGCAAGGTGGTGTCCTTCTGGACTATGGGCATGAACCAGCATGTCCGGGGCTCTTGGGTCAACGAACAGGCTTACATGCTCCACCTGCTCTTGGGCAAACAGGCCAATCCGGGCAACGGGGCCTTTTCCCTGACCGGCCAGCCTTCGGCCTGCGGTACTGCCAGGGAGGTGGGGACCTTCTCCCACCGGCTGCCGGCGGACATGGTGGTGGACAACCCGGAGCACCGCAAGGTGACCGAAGGCCTGTGGGCCTTACCGGCGGGGACGCTCAACCCCAAGCCGGGGGCCCATGCGGTCAAGATCATGCGGGACTTGGATGCCGGGAAGATCGGGTTTTTCTGGTCCCAGGTGGCCAACCCCTTCCAGGACTACCCCAATCTGAACCAATGGATCGGTGCCGCCCAAAAGAACAATTTTATTGTGATCTCCGATGCCTACCCCACGGTCAGCACCAAGGTGGCGGACTTGGTCCTGCCCAGTGCGATGATCTTTGAAAAATGGGGGGCCTATGGCAACGCCGAGCGACGGACCCAACATTGGCGGCAGTTGGTTGACCCGCCGGGCCAAGCCAAGGGGGACACTTGGCAGGTCTTGGAATTCGCCAAACGGTTCACCTTGGCCGAGGTTTGGGACGAAACCAAACTGGCCGGAGTCGAGGGGGACAAGTTGCCCAGCGTCTTGGGGGCTGCGGCCCAGTTGGGTTACAAACCCACCGAAAGCCTCTTTGAGGTGTTGTTCCAAAAACCGGGCCAGGCCTTCCCTTGGGACCCCAAAAGCCCCTTGGCCGCAGGCAAAAAAAACCACATCGCCGAAGAACAAGGGTATTTTGTCCAGCAGGCCCTGTGGGAGGAATACCGGAAGTTCGGGCTGGGCCACGGACACGATCTGGCCCCTTACGCTGCCTATTTTGAGGTCGCCGGGCTCCGTTGGCCGGTGGTCGAGGGCAAGGAGACCCGGTGGCGGTTCCTCAAGGGCTCGGACCCCTACGCCGCCCATAGCTCCAAGAACTACAACTTTTACGGCGGGGCCATGAAATCCCTCCCCCAAGGAGACCTCAAGGGACCCAAAGGGCCGGACAAGGTTGATCTGTTCAGTAAAAAGGACAGCCACGGCCATATCCTAGACGGCAAGGCGAAGATTTTTTTTCGCCCCTACTCGGACCCACCGGAAATGCCGGACCAAGAATATGACCTTTGGCTTTGTACAGGCCGGGTGATCGAACATTGGCATTCGGGCACCATGACCCGGAGGGTTCCCGAACTTTACCAAGCGGTGCCCAACGCCGAAATCTTCATGCACCCCAAAGACGCAAGTGACCGAGGGTTGGCCAACGGGGACTTGGTCAGCCTGAGTTCAAGGAGAGGTGCAGTGCAAGCCCGGATCCAGGTGAGCGGCAGAAACCAGATGCCCAGGGGCAGCGTCTTTGTCCCTTGGTTTGACGAACATGTCTTGGTCAACAAGTTGACCTTGGACCAAACCTGTCCGATTTCCAAACAAACGGACTACAAAAAATGTGCGGTCAAGGTCGCCAAACTCGGCAAGGGGGCATGATGAGAACCAAAACTTGGTTGGCCTTGGGGCTTTGTCTGGGTTTGGCTACGGTGGCCTTGGGGGCAAGCCCCGATTGCGACCAGAAGCGGTCGCTTCGTAAGGAGTGTCTGGAGGCCATGAGCCCCACCTTGCCGGCTCCGGTTTTCCCCGAAGCCGCTCCGGGGACGGGGGTGCTGTTGCCCCGGTCCTACGCCGGGGCTCCACCCCAGATTCCCCATTCCATCTTGGAAATGCCGGTGGACCTGGAAACCAACACCTGTCTGGCCTGCCACTTGGTGGGCGGGGAGGGGATGCCCGGAGTACCGCCCAGCCACCGTCAGGTCCCCAAAGTGGTGATCGACCCCAAGGCAAAATCGGGGCAGATTACCCAGATCAAGGGATTTTCGGAAGTCAAGGTCGGGGAGATCAACAGCACCAGGTATGTCTGTCTGAGTTGCCATGTCCCCCAGGCGGAGAACCTCAAACCTTTGGTGCCCAATCTTTTTTAAAGGGTGATAGAGACAGGCGGGGATTGGGCCAAGCGGGGCCCTCCCTGTCTAAATCCACTTCCTTCGCTTGAAGTAGCCCAGCAGTCCGACCACCAAAAGCCCCATGAACCCCATGACATAATAATAACCGTTTTGGGTCCGCAGTTCGGGCATGTTGTCAAAGTTCATCCCATAAACTCCCACGATAAAGGTCAAGGGAATGAACACCGAGCCCATCATGGTCAAAAACTTCATCACCTCGTTCATCCTGGCGGTGGAAAGGGCGAGGTACTGGGCCTGGAGGTTGAACAACATCTCCTTTTGCAGGTCCAGGGCTTCAACCACTTCCATGACATGGTCGTGCAGGTCCCGGAAAAAGGGTTCGGTTTTACGGTTGATCAGGGGGCTTTCCTGGTGGATGAACCGGGCTACGATTTCAAGCATTGGCCTAGTGTAGCGGCTGACCTCAAAAACCTCTTTCTTCAAAAAGTGGATCTCCAAGAGTGCTTCTGCGTCCGCACCAGCGAACAGGTCTTCGTCCAGCTCCAGGATCCGGGTCTCCAGCCATTCCAGTAGGATATAAAACCGGTCGATCAAAAGGTCCAACACCACAAAGGCCAGATAACTTCCCCCCAAGGTTTGGATGCGGTTGCCGGTCACCTTCAGGCGGTTTCGGATGGGGCCAAAATAATCCACCTTCCGTTCCTGGAACACCAACACAAAATTAGGCCCCAACACCAAACTGACGTTCTCGGGCTCCAGCCCCTCTTCATCGTTGAGCAGGTGAAACAGGCGGATCACACAAAAGATGCAGTCGTCATAAGAATCGATTTTGGGCCGCTGCTCGCTGTTGAGGATGTCTTCGATGATCAAGGGGTGCAGGTTAAAAAACTTGCTCAACCCTTCAATCTCGGCGGCGTTGTGGATCCCTTGGACGGTGATCCAGTTGGTCTGGGCGGGGTCAAAAAACGCTTGCACCTCCTCGTAGGAGGCACATTCCTGTTCGACCACGGCGGCGGTGCCTTCGTACTTGATGCAAGAATAGGCAAACTCCACCTGCGGCGGTTCCCCGATGTAAACCGGGGTGCCCGGCGGCAGGCCAAGTTTTTGGGTGATCTTTTGCGCCATAGGGCTCCAAGGAACAAGGGGACAAGGCCCACGGGGTTTGCCTTTTGGGTAACCCGCTCCGGTCCGAACGTCCTACCAGGGAGGTTTGGTTTCAGTAAAACCTTTGGTCCTGGCAACGATTTTCCGGGCCTTGGGGCGACAAACTCCCCCGGTTTCAGACCCGGCTTTGGTGCAAGGTAATGCAGGGTCAATGCCTTTGGCCGACAAAAGGACGGGGGTGGCAAAGAAATTCAAAGAGCTTGGCAAAACTGCGGGAAGTCGCCGGAAGGAAACGGGGAAAAGCAGGGGGAACCCCCCAAACCGGTTGAGGTTTGGGGGAACAAAGGATTAGTGTTTGGCGGGGTAAGGTTTTTTCCCGGCCCGGTGGAAATTGCCCGGTTTAAAGGGCCTTCTGCCACCACTGCCACCACCGCTGCCGGGGCGGGCAGGGCCTTGGCTGCGTTTTTCCAGCCGCTCAATCTCCACCGGCCTCATGCCGATTTGGTCGGGGCCGGAGACCAGGGTTTTTTCCATGATCATCGACAAAAGCTTGGTCGCCAAGGCCTTCAACTCGATTTCCTGCTCCATCCGGGCCAAAACCCGCTGGGCCCCGGCGGTCACCTTGCTTTCCAGGATCGATTGGACCAGCCTTTGGTCCTGCAAGGTTTCCACGTCTTTGATCGAAGGCACTTGGTCCACCACCATCGGGGCACCGGTAACCTCTTGGATCCGTTTGATGCTGCGGAATTCAAAGGGGCTGACCAAGGTGATGGCAACCCCTTTTTTCCCCGCCCGCCCGGTCCGGCCAATCCGGTGGACGTAAGATTCTGCGTCAAAAGGCATGTGGTAGTTGATCACGTGGCTGACCCCGGTCACGTCGAGCCCTCGAGCGGCAACGTCGGTGGCCACCAGGATTTCGACTTCCGCATTTTTGAAGGCACCGATCGAACGTTCCCTGGACTTCTGGTCCATATCCCCGTGCAGCGCACGGGCAACGTAACCCAAAGAGATCAATTCGTTGGACAGTGCCTCGGTTTCCCGTTTGGTCCGGCAGAAAATAATGGTCCGGTCTGGACCTTCGGATTCGAGGAGCCTGACGGTGGCATCGGTCCGTTCATGTTCGGCGATGACGTAATACCTTTGCTCAATGTCCACGCCGGTGGTGGCCCCGCTGGTGATTTTGAGGTGTACCGGTTGGTTGAGGATCTTTTCACCCAGCCTGGAAATCGCCTTGGGCATGGTGGCAGAGAACAACAGGGTCTGCCGTTTTTTGGGCAAAAACTCAAAGATTGCTTCGATGTCTTCCAAAAACCCCATGTCCAACATTTCGTCCGCTTCGTCCAAGACCACGACCTTGGGGGCAAAGCCCTTGAGCCTTCCCGAGCGCAGGTGGTCCAGCAAACGGCCAGGGGTGGCCACCAAGACCTGGGCCCCTTTGTTGACCAAGTCCACTTGCCTGGTGATCGATTGACCGCCATAAACCGCCACGGTCTTGACCCCGGCATATTTGCCCAACCGAAAGAGTTCGGTGCTGACCTGGGAAGCCAATTCCCGAGTTGGCGTGACCACCAAAACCTCAACCCCGCCGTTTTGGGTGATTTGGCTCATCACCGGCAGGCCAAAGGCGGCAGTTTTTCCGGTCCCGGTTTGGGCCTGGGCGATCATGTCTTTTCCGGCCAAGACGAAGGGAATCGCCTGTTCCTGGATGGGGCTGGGCTTTTTGAAGCCCGCTTCCTTCAGTCCGCGGACGATGTCCGCAGAAAGTCCAAAGGACTCGAATTCACAGGCAATGGTTTCTTCGGCCGGGACGGGTTGCTGGTCTGGATGGGTCATGCTGGTTTCTTGGGGCTATGGGGTTTGGTCCCAAAAGGTCCTAAAGAGGGAATCTAGACGGAGGTAAACCGGGTGCAATCAAAAGGGCACAGGACTTCTTGTGGGTCTAAGAAGAATCCTTGTTTCCACGGCCTTGGTCAAGGGTTTTTCTTGGTCCCCCGGCCAAAGGGACTGCCAAAACCCTTGCTTTTTATGTAGGGAAGGCGGTCCGGGGGAAGAATTCAGGGGTACCGGAACCGGCCCCCTGTGGGGGCGGGCGAAAAAATGAAACATTCTTCACTTGTAGCCAACTGCGAGTTGGGGGTAAGAAGGACAAAAACCCCATTTATACCATTGTAGCTTATGACTCCTTTGCGTCCGGTTCGGTCCCTTGGTTTGCTCCTCCTGCTCGGCTTTTTGGTGGCCGGTTGCAAAGAGGGGATCACCTCCCACAACATCACCCTCAAGGGGGTGGAACATGGGAAAAAGCTCTACCACGGTGCCAAAAACTGTACCGCCTGCCACGGAATCGCCCTGCAAGGGAACGGTTGGATCCCCAGTTGCTACAACTGCCACAACGTCTTGTGGAACAAGGACAGCCACCAAAGCAACCGGGGTGGAGTCATGCACCTCTCGGGGCAGCCTGCCCGTTTGGTTTGCGCCGAATGCCACGGCGGCAAACTGGAAGGCAGCCTCAGTCGGCCCTCCTGTACCAAGTGCCATGCCGACAACTGGACGGAGTACGAAAACTCCCACAGCTTCAGCCGCAACGGGGTCAAACACGGCACCAAGCTTTACCAGCCTGCGGCCAATTGCGCCAGCTGCCACGGCTCGGACCTCAAGGGCCAAAACAACCGGCCCAGCTGCTACAGCTGCCACGGGGCAAAGTGGGAACAATTCTCCACCACCCACACCTTGGACAAAGGCGGCAAGCTGCACCAAACCAACCTCTTTACCCCCAGTGGCCGGTGTACCATCTGCCACGGCTCGGACCTGAAGGGCTCGGAAGTCGCACCTAGCTGCTACTCTTGCCATGACAACAAGTGGGGGTCATTCTCCGACATCCATACCAAAGCCCGTGGGGGCTACCAACATGGGACCAAAATGTATGCTCCCACCAGCAACTGCGCCAGCTGTCACGGCTCCGACTTGCGGGGCAGCGGCAACCAGCCGAGCTGTTACAAGTGCCACGACTCCCTCTGGACCAAGAGTACCCATGGCCGGAGCCGCCACGGTGCCGCCCATGCTTCCGGTTCACCGGCGGAATACTGCATCAACTGCCACGGTACCGACTTCAGGGGCGGCACTCCCCCCGAAGCACCGACCCGGACGGCAAACTCCTGTTACCAGTGCCACAACGGTCCTTACGCCGGAGACTAGCCGAGAGCTGGAATCCAAGCCCCCCCCCAAAAAAAAACGGGGGTTTGGGGACCGATCCTTTTCCATTGTGGCCTAGTGTTTCCCCGACCAGCCGCCGGGTTGTCCCTTGCCCTTTGGTTTCCTACCCCCACCCCTCAACCAAACTGGGCCGACCGGTAGGACAGGCTGCCGAACTGGAAGCCGGTCAAAGGAAAGGTGACCCGCTCTCCCCACCCGGCCCCGGCGGCAAAAAACAGTGGCAGGAAATGTTCGACCGTAGGGTGATTTTTTCGGGCCAAGGGGGCTTTGGCCTCCCAATCCAGTAGCGCTTCCAGCTGCCAGTTTTCCAACCGCTCGGCGACCCAACGGTCAAACTCCGCTGCCCAAGGTTCAGGCTGGTCCGGGTTGGACCAGTCCAGCTCCCCAAGGTTGTGGGTCATCGAACCGCTGCCGACCAGCAAAACCCCTTCTTCCCGCAAGGGGGCCAGCCGCTGGCCCAACCCAAACAGGTCCCTTGGGGTAGCGTTCCGGGGCAAGGAAAGTTGCAACACCGGAATCTCGGCCTTTGGCCAGAGGTGGTACAAGGGCACCCAGACCCCGTGGTCCAGCCCCCGGCCTTCGACCACCGGCAGCGGCCCTCCGGCCAGTCCGCCGATCCGGGCCACCCACTCCCCTGCCCCTGGAGCCGGGTATTGGAGTTGGTACAATTCCCTTGGGAAGCCATAAAAATCGTACACCAAGGCTTCGTGTGCTTTGGTTTCCCCCAGGCTCAACTGCGGGCTGTACCAATGGGCCGAAAGCACCAGGATGGCCTTGGGGTGGCCCAAGGTTTGCCCCCAGGCCCCAAACAGACCCTGCATCTTGGGGTCGGTCAGCCATAAGGGGGCACCGTGGGTGACAAACAGAGAAGGCAGTTTTGGTTTCACGATTCTCCCCAGTCTTAAGGATTGGTTCTGGCTCCAAGGTACTCCAAGGCGGGTTTGGTTTGCCAGGGGACAAATCCGCATTGGCTTGTTTCGTTCCCGGAACAATGCAGAGGGGTTGGTTTAGACCTGGGGAAAATCGGGGATCGCCAATTGGGCTTTGGCCGGAGCAAGGCAGGAAAAACCTTGCCCTAGGGAAAACAACTAGGGTCGAGGTCGAAGGGGCCGGTTAAGATTTTTGCAGGCTGCTGGCTCGGACCAAGGTTACCCCCCGTTCCTTCAGCTGGGGCAGCAGTGCCTTCAAGGCGGCCAGAGTCTCGGGCCGAGGGTGTCCAATGGCCACGGCGGTGCCCTCCTTGAGGGCCAAGGTGATGGCCTTTTCCAAGGCTGCTTTGGCCGCTTCTTCCCCTGGAACCTCGTCCAAAAAGACCTGACGGCTGAAAAAGGGGATGCCGAACCGCTGGGCTTCACCCAAGGCGACCTCGCTGGCCGAGGTGCGGCTGTCCAGGTAAAAGAGCCCCCGTTCCGCCAAGGCTTGCATCACCAAGGCCATGCCCGGCTGGTTTTTGGTAAAGGCGGAACCCATGTGGTTGTTGACCCCCACCGCATAAGGAACCGAATCCAGGTCGGCCTTGAGCTTTTGGGCCAAGAAGGATAACCCGTCGGAAACCATCAAGGCCCCGGCTCCGGGATTGTTTTTGGGGTAGGCCACCGGCTCCATGGGCAGGTGCAACATTACCTCCGCCCCCAACTGGTGGGCCGCTTCAGCCACCCTTTGGCTGTAGGGCAACTGGGGCAGGACACTGAAGGTCAGTTCCTTGGAGAGCGAGGAAAACTGGCTGAAGGAACTCAGGTTTTGCCCCATGTCGTCGATGATCACCACCAACCGGGCCGAGCCGGGCGCAACCACCGGTGCCGAACCGGGCAAGGCAGGCTGGGCCAGGGTGTCCGGCTGACCGGGTACTTTGGCTTGGGCCCCCAGTTGGGCCTCCACCCGCACCCACAGCTCCCCTTCCTTGAGGAAGTCGAACTCATAGCTGGGGAGCTTGGTGGCACCGTATTTGGGGGCCAGTTTGTGAACCTTGACCCCAAGCCCTTCTTTTCCGGCAAATTCTTGGGTCAGGGCAAACAGTTGTTTTTCGTTGATCTTGTTGTACTTTTGCAGATAGGTCACGTATCCGTGCCCCACCATGCCCTCCACACTGGCCACCCGGTCCGTTTCCTTGACCAGCAAAAGACCCCCGTGGCCTTCCCGCAAAAAGCCGGAGAGGCGGTTGGTGAAGTCCTTTTGGGCCTGATAACTTTCCTCTCGGATGTCGAGGGTCTGGGCGCTGGGCAGGTCGGAAGGGAAGTCCGGGTTGCGGCCCCACAAAAACAACAGCCCCAATCCCAAAGCCAACATCCCCAAGGCGGCCTGGAACAGCTGCGGGTTGGCCCAACGGGTTTTGAACGACAAGAAGGGGGCTTTTGCTGGCAACATATCCTTTGTCCTTAGATGAAGTGGGTTCAAGGAGCAAGGGAGGATAAGCAAGGATTGTTCCTCTGAGCAGGGGCACCCAGCGCAGGCTGCCCCCAAGCGCTCAGAAGACCGGCATGTGGTCAAAAAAGTGGGTGGTCTGGATGTGCCGGAAGGTCCTGGATTCCCCTCGAACCACAAAAGAATGGGAAATCGCCCCGCTTTGGGTGAATTGGATACCCTCCAAAAACTGCCCCGGTGTAACCCCGGTGCCGGCAAAGCTAACCTGATTGCTCCGGGCCAAATCTTCGTATTTGTAGATCTTGCCCTCGAACAGGCCAAAATCCTTGGCGATTTGGCGTTCCTCCTCGTTTTCCAGGTACAGCCGCCCCTCCATGTACCCGCCCAGGCATCGGATTGCTGCTGCAACTAGGCCCATGTCGTGAGCCAAACCGATGCCCATAAACAGGTCCGATTTGCCGGTCATCACCGCCAAGGCCGCCGAAATCTCCCCGGCCAGGATCCGTTTGATCCGGGCTCCGCAAGACTGGATCTCGGCAATCATCTCTGCATGTCTGGGGGCATCAAGGACACAAACGGTGACGTTTTCGGTGTATTTTTTCAGGCTCCTGGCGATTCGTTTGATGTTGGTGGTGATGCTCTGCTCCAGGTCCACCACTCCATGGGCTCCTTGGGGGGCCACAATAAATTCGGCCATGACCCTAGGCAGGGGTAGTAGGGTGCCCGGGTGGGCAATGGCCGCATAACTGGCGGTATTGTTCCGGCCATGGGCCAAGGCTTCGTGCCCTTCCACCGAAAGAGCGGCAATCTCCATCCTGGGGCCGCCCATGCCCACCGAAGGGGGTAGCGGGAAAACGTCAGAGACCCCCATAAACCGGTCATTGAGCAGCGTCGCATCCACATTGATCCGGTTGAGCCCTCGGGTCAAAGCAGCCCGAGCGGCATTGACCAGTTGGACCGGTTGGCCTTGCCCCTGGTGCAGCCCTGCTGTCAAGGCCGCCAATTCCGTGGCCCGAACCAATTCCATGCCGAAGTTTTGGTCCATTCCCTAAATCTCCGGCCGCAAAGACCGCACCCGGCTGAGCAATTTTGCCCGTTCCGCCAATAGGGTCTGAGCCAAGGAGGTATCCCGGATCCGCATGGGCCGGTCAAATTCATCGATCACCTCCACCTTGAGGGGCACCGATTCACTGTGCAGGTTCGCTTGTTTCATTTCTTCGGGGGTAGGAAGGATGATCCCGTAAAGCATGTGTGGGGTGTGTACCAGGGCATGGCCCCGGTTGTAGTAGGCAGCGGCAAACCCGCCGTCCACGTTGATCGCTACGCCGTCGTCGGAGGCCATTTTTTTGCCTTTGGTCACGTCCACGGGAGTGTGGCCAAAGATCACCCGTTTGGCCTCAAACTCCAAGAGCAGTTTGGCCTTAAAGGCATCGGTTTCCAGGTTGGCTTTCCAATAAAGGCTGGGTTCCTTGTGGGTGTCCTTGTCGGTCAAAAAGTACCGTTCAAAGGTCTTCATCGCCGATTTACCAAAAAACGGCGACTTCGGCCCGCACCACAGGTAAAAAAAGAGGTCTTGGTCTGCAGACTCCGGGTTTTGGTCCCTCAGGTAGGCCGCTCCAGCCCGTTTGATCGAATGGTCGATCCAGTCGAGCAGCCCCTTGCCCTGGTGGCCCAAGAAGCTCTCAAAGTCCCCCGCCTGGGTCGAGGGGACCAGGGCATGGATGTTCAAGAGGTTGTGGTGCAGATAATAGGTGTTTCCCTTCACAAAAAAGAATTCCAACAACCGCTTGAGTTTGTCGTTTTTCGTAAATTGCCGGGTCAGGTCTTCGATCACCTCGGCTTCTTCTGCGGTCAATCGGGCCGGGTCCGTGAGGTCCAAGGTGGGGAAGAAGTGGTCGTTGAGTTCTCCAGCCTCGCCCTGGGCTAACAGCTTGGCCAAAAGCCGGATCGACCGGCGCCCTTCCATATCCCACTCGGGGTGGGAGGCCAACAGCTTGTCTTCCAACTTGAGCTGGATCACGCACAAGGCCTTTTCCATCGCCAGCCCCAGGTCGGTTTTGGCCTTGAAGGTGCCGGTGCAGGACTCAACCGGGTAGGTCCTTTGGGCAAAGTCGGCCAGTTTGGTGATGTCAAAATCTATCCGTTTGAGCAGCTCAAAATGGTCGTACCGGCAGGTGATCCGCATGGCTTCGGCGACCAAGCTTTGGTTGCCCGCCGCCGCACCCATCCAAAGGATGTCGTGGTTCCCGTACACCAACCGGACCATCGGCTGGTAGGACTTGGAAGCCAGGATGCGGATGATCTTGTCCGGCTGTGCCCCTCGGTCCCAGATGTCGCCCAAGACCATGATCCGGTCGAGCAGGACTTCCCGGATCACCCCACATAGGTGGTAAATGAAGCGGTCGGCGATGCTTCGTTCCTCAAATACCGGGTCGGGCACCGAGCGTCCGCCCAACATCCGGCGGACATAAAGCCGGTAGTTGGGGTGCAGGATGCGGTCCAGGTCTTGTTCTACGTTGTTGAGCTTGTACTTGAGCACGTCCACCAAACACAGCAGTACGTCCTGACGGTCCATCCGCAACCCTGGTTCCTCAAAAAAGATCTGTTTGCGGATGATCCTAACCAAGTACTGCAACTTGGGTTCGGAGAAGGTGCGGGGCAGGGCTTCCTTGCAGGTTTGGTACAACATCCCAAACCGGCCTCGCAGGATCGATTTAAAACGGTCCCCTTCGCCGTGAAGGTCGCTGATCCAAAGGGTGGTAGGGAGGTTCGAGTCCAGCTGGCTGTCGATTTCCAAGAGCCGTTTGGTCAAACGGTCCAGCTCCTCGATCAGATCGGTTTGGGTGGCCAGATTCATGGGGGCTTTCAGGGCAAAGAGGGGGTAGTTTTATTCCTGGTTGCTGCCGACGATAAAAAACAATTCTTTTCTGACCTCATCGGTGTCGCCGGTGTTGAGCTCTACCAGCCGCCGCAGGTGGGTCAAGCTGTCGATCCCCATGTCCTTAAAAACCAAGCCCCCTTGGAGCCCTTTTCTAAAGATCAGTTTTGCATGGGTAACGATTTCAACCTGTGCCCCGCTGAGCTGGATCTGAAAAAGACAGTCCGTCCCAATGGCACTGTGGTCTTTGGCATCCAATTCGACCAGCGCCCCTTTGAGGCTGATGTCCAGCAACTGGCAGGTCTCGATTCGGCCCGCATAATTGAGGCTCGCTTCGTGGTCAAAGGGAATTCGTTTGAAGTGCCTTCGTTCGTCGTTCATAGGGGCCACTACCTCAACGGTTGTAAGGGACGTTTTTTTAAGGCCAGGAAACTGGGTTTGTTCACCCTTTTAGTTCCAAGCGAACACTCTTGCCCAATTGCTGGGTTGAGGGTATCACCTTGTTTGGGTTAAGTCTATCTCTACAGGAGTGGGAACGGAGTAAACCAAAGTGGATAATATTAACACCGAAAACGGGTTGAATTTTTAGGCTCCCCCTTTTAAGGTGGCCCTTCGGAAAAACAATTCGCCTTTCAGCCCATAACATTGCCAACCTCAAAACGCAAACCCAGCCCATGCGCTTTCGTGACTTGAAGATCGGAGTCAAACTTTTCCTTGGCTCCGCCTCCCTGCTCGGTCTTTTTGCTTTAGCCAACGGGATCAACTTTTGGGGGATCCAGTACTCCGCCAGCTCGGCGGCGGTACTGGAAAAAAGATACCAGGAGATCCTCCTGGCCCAAGAGATCCGCCAAGACAACACCCAGATCATGTTGCAGGTGATGGAAATTTTGGCCGACAAGGAAACCAAACAGGTGAACCCCGCCAACAAGGAGTCCCTGCAAAAAGCCCTCCAGGCGGTCAAAACCAAGGGGGAAAAGCTGGCTTTGTCGATGGACACCACAAAAGAGTTGCAGAACATCAAGTCTGTCTTGGGTAATGCGGAGGAACTGGAAAAGACCAGCCAAGCGAGGCTGTACCCGACCATCGAAGCAGGCAAGGCAGACGAGGCCTTCGCCGCCGAGATTGACCAGACCTTGGACAAAATGGGCCAAGACAGCGGCAGTCGGCTGGGAATGATTGTCCAAAGCATCCAGGAGGAAGTGGAAGCCGCCAAGGAAGAAAGGGGCCGAGCCTTGGCCTGGGTCAATTGGCTTTCGAGCTTGGTGCTGGTCGGCGGTTTGCTGATGGGCTTGGCGGTCGCCTGGGGCTTGACGGTCAGCCTCAAGGGGCCGGTGGTCGAAATGATCGGCCTGCTCAAAAACATGGCTGAAGGGGACGGGGACCTGACCCAAAGGATGCATCTGGACCGAAAGGACGAGATCGGGGAAATCGCCTTTTGGAACAATCAATTCTTGGACCACGTTCACCCCATTATCCAGGAGATCCAAGGGATTTCCATGACCTTGGTTTCTTCGGCCGAAGAGCTTTCGGCCACCGCCGGTCAAATGGCCCATACCACCCAAAGCATCAGCACCGAAAACGAACGGAGCGCCAGCGCCATTTCCCAAAGCTCCGACTCCCTGGCCCGGTTTTCTACCTCCATCGAAAACATCACCGCCAAAATGAGGGGCATCAAGGAACGGTCGGACCGGATCAACCAAGGGGCGGTTAAGGCCAATGAGGCCGCCACCCAGGCCGACAAAACCATGACCCGGATCGAAGATTCCAGCCGCAGGATTGAAGGGATCATCAAGGTGATCACCGACATCGCCAGCCAAACCAACCTGCTTTCCCTGAACGCCGCCATTGAAGCGGCCAAGGCTGGGGAGTTCGGCAAAGGGTTTGCTGTGGTTGCCGACGAGGTGCGTAGCCTCGCCGAACGGAGCAACAATTCGGTGTCGGAGATCAAGGAACTGATCGCCACCAGCAGCGAGAATGTCGCCCAAGGCAACCAAGCGATTGATTCGACGGTTGAGGTCCTGCACGAGATCATCCGCCAGATCGAGGACATCGCCGCGGAAATCAACCAGATCACCCAGGCGGTGACCGCCCAGGAAAGCGGAGTCAGAGAGATGACCCAGGCTTCGGAGGAAATCGCCGACAACTCTAGCCGCAGCGTTGATTCGCTCCGTCAACTTTCCGACGGCACCGGCGAGGTGGCCAAGACCACCGAAGAATTGAGCCGCTTGGCCCTGACCTTGGAGCAACGGGTTTCCCGTTTCAAAACCTAAGGTTAGAGCTTTTTTAGGGCCACCGAAAGTGCGAGCTTGACAGCCTCAAGTTGTTCTTTTAGGGTGGAAAATTCCTTCCAAAGGGAAATGTCGAGGCGTAGCGCAGCCCGGTAGCGCACTTGTCTGGGGGACAAGGGGTCGTGAGTTCGAATCTCGCCGCCTCGACCATTTCAATCAGCCTGCAACAAGGCTTCCAGGGTTTTTATTCCAACCCGAAATTCCTGCAAAACACCTCCTGGTAACAGAAGGGTAACAAATCCGCCGTTTTTGGACGGACTCAAATGTATCCCAAAGCGTCAAAACCTTTGAGCTTTGTCCAAATGTCTTGTTCGCTTACCGGAGTATAGTGAAGCTCATTGATCTCTTCACTATTGCCCAAGTAGGCTGCCGCCTCCTTGGTCGAAAAGCCCATCCTCGCCTTGAGCATATAATTGCAGGTGGTCCGCAAATCCTTCATTTGAAGGTCCGGCGAAACTCCAGCCAGCTCTTTGATCGAAGTCCAAGCCTTCTTCACATTGTCGATCCGACAAAAGACCGTTTCTGGTTTGCCCGTAGCCAAGCAGGTGGCCAGCCGCTTTGAGAAAATAAAGTCGGCTACGACCCTACTGTGACCCGTGATTGCTCTCTGGACATCTCGATTGGCGATGTACCCACAGGCTTGGCGGCGAGGTAGCGATTGCACTAACTCCCAAGCGGCTGGTAACAAGAAGACCTTGCGGGACTTCCCCCACTTGGGCATCCAACCCAGGCCGTCCTTGGTTGGACAGTCCGGTTTGCACCGAATAAACCAAACTCCTTTCTCGAAATCAGAAAATTCGGCGTTTAGCGCCTCGCCCAACCGGCAACCGGTTAGGACCAAAAACTGCGCCAATTCTACAATTGGCGTATTTCCAGCAATTGGGTCAGCATCACTTGGCCGTAAACTCAAGAGGGATTTTATCTCCTGGGTGCTGGCCAAGCGATCCCGAACCATGCCTCCTTTCTTTGGGATTTTTAAGGTCCTACCTGCCGGATTGTTCCCGGCATAGGCTTCAACCTCAATCAGCCAATTATAGACCTTGCGTACTGTCTTCATTGCTGCCCGAAGGGTGGCCTCGCTTTTGTTTTCCCGGTCTAACTGATTGATGAACAATTGAACATCCATGGGTCGAATCTGGTCGATCCATTGCTGTCCTGCCGTTTGGAAAAAACGGAAATAGCTAGGGATCGTCTTTTCATCAATATACCTTGTGCTAGGGCGTTTGCTGGGACCTGTAACTGCCAGATAGGCTGAGACCGCTTCTTGGATGGTCAACCGACGGGGCCTTTCCAATTCGGGGTTTTCTTGGCCCAGAATCTCTTGGTCTTTCTCGTCAAATTGACCTTGGAGAAGTTGTTGTTCCTTGATCTTGAGCAGTCGCTGGGCCTGCCGATAATCCTTGTGGCATGGCCTTTGGACCCGTTTTTTCCCCGGCAAAAAGTAGGAGATGTACCAGGAAACCTTCCCCGGTGTTCGTTCTCTTTTGTAAAGTGTGCAGCGGGGCAATTCGCCCAGCTCATATTGAATCGAATGGTTCATAGATGCCTCAGGGTCGCCGATGCAGGGTGCCACTGGGAGCCGTCAGAATTTCTCCGATTCTGACTCCACCCTACCCTGGTTTGGCGTGCCCTGCCAAGTCTTCACCGTGGCAAAATATTGTGGTCTTGGAGGATAGGCCGGAGCCGTCTTTCCAGGAACTCTTTGAGATCTTCGTGGCGAATCTTGATCTCTCTGCCCAGAGTCAGGTAACGCAGGTCTTTGGCCTCGTGCAGGTGGTGCTTGACCGTTCGTTCTTTGACCCCCAACAGCTTTGCGGTCTCTAGGATGGAGTAAACCTTGATCTGGGGCTCCCCCAATCTGGCG
>MFNF01000014.1 GCA_001783715.1 Candidatus Lambdaproteobacteria bacterium RIFOXYD2_FULL_56_26 | reverse complement strand
TATAACAATCGGAAGGTTGATGTTAACAAAATCCTTCTAAAACTGATCAGAGAAAACCCGCTGTTCTAGTCTTGACCCATTATCTATATTGAAGCCTTCTGTGTAAAGCTGTGTGGTCGAATAATCAATATCTTTCGTTCTTCTTGGTGAATTGTCTGCAATATCCATCCAGGTGCCCCCCTTTAAGTAGCACGTAGGAGATATCTTTGCAAAAGCGCGGATTATTATTTTTTCGTGGTCTTGTAAGTTCATTAAATGTTAATTGAAAGTGCCCACTTTTCGGAATATTTTGGCTGATAAGCTGCTGTTGAATCTAGCTTTCTCGAGCCTCCCCTTTGCGAGTATTGTACCCAGTTTTCTATCACCTCATGTCTCAACTTTAGTCGTTCATCCAATATATATCCTGCTCGAACTTTATCTATACTGGTCCCATGCCTATCTATGAAGTTCACAATTAAGTTTAAGTAAACCTCACTGTATTCCTCAAAGACATCTATTACATGGTATATTCCTCCGCAAAATTCTGGCTTTTGCAACATCTGCAAAAAACAACTTGCTATAGATGCGACTTTCCCTTTCCCGTGTGAAAGTACATAATGCTTTTCTATACTTGACGAGTGTACCGAATGGACTAAATTCGGCTTTTTAGGGTGAAATATTGTCATGCTGGGCATACCAGATTTTATGTACTTATCGTATTCATACTCCCCCAACGCTTTGCTTAAACTATCATGTATAGCAGCTTTCCTTGTCTGTAAATTTGCGGTTCGATAATAAACAATAGAAGAACGTCGATCTGTTATCCCGTGATATTGCATTGCAGATAGGTAGGAAATTACGGCGAATGGGTCTGCCTGGGAAATTTTTTCGTCCAAACTTATTTTTGGGCGTGCTAGTATTTGGTAAACATTGCTAAGCTCACCATCCTCTTGTATGACTCCATAATATTGAAGTTGACTTACGTAATATGAGATATCCTTTTTATTCGGTGTTCTTTTGATGTTAAGTCTTTCCCCTTTATACTCGCCCTTTTCCATTAGAGTGAATAAGAGAAGGCTCAGGTCGTGAGTGGTCATGATATTGCGATCAGACTCGTGCAGGTACCTTGATATCGCTGTTCGTATGAGCATAGGCCTCCAAAACAACACGATCTATCCGTCCTCAGGACGGATAGATCGTGTTTGAATAAATTATTCTAGTCAAGGTTTTATAACTGAGCTTTATTTAAACCTACTTTTCCAAGTCCCCAGTGGTCCATTATCCAGGAAAACTCGTATATCTACCATATAGTGTCCTTAGGACACTATATGGTAGATATCACAAATGTCAAGCACATGGGGATAAGGCTAAGCAAAAATGTACCACTTGGAAAAATCGAGTTGTACAGACTCATATTCATTTAATTGTATTGTGTCCTAAGGACACAATACAATTAAAAAAAAATAATTTCAAGGGGTATTTAAAGTTTAGCTATGGATTTGGTCTGAAAAACAAGCGTGAACCGCTAAAAATTAACAATAACCTTCGAGCAGTCCAAAATAAAGGGGTTGAAATTTTTTGTTTTTTAAACTATAGTGTCCTTAGGACACTATAGTTTAAAATGTCATATATTCCCCTAATTTAACTCAGGTGTATGACAACGCTACATATCAGGCACTTGACTTGGTTGTGTTGATATTGCTGTGTTATATCATTCATATAACTAATATCATAACTGTTTTGCAGGTTTTCTACGACAATAGCCTTTGCAGACGACCAGTGGGAGAAGATTTATGCGGTTTTGTCCCAGGAACCTCGTGCCTACGCCGGCAACAAAGCGGACTGCCGCTGTTTTCTTAGAAGGGGTCTTGTGGTAGGCTCGCAGCGGGGGGCAGTGGCGGCTTTTACCTGAGACGTATGGAAATGGAACTGTATTTACAAACAGTTCGCCCAATGGCGAGCTCACGGAGTTGTTGAGCTGCTCTTCTCCCATTTCAGCGCCGATTCGGATATGGAGAACCTACGGATCGACAGCAGGATAGTGCGGGCTCATCCTTGCTCCGCCGGAGCTTAAAAAAGAGGCCCAACCTACACATAAAGCGGCATTTTCTGGAGCGCTTCATCAATAAAATAAAACACTTCCGCAGGGTCTTTCAAGATTTCGAGAAGCTGGGGGACCGGTGCATGCCCTTCCTCTACTTCGTCGGAACCCTCATCTGGCTCTGGTAAATGTCAACAGAACCTAGCCCCCTTTCCGTTTTTTCCGGTGGTTGGCTTTCCGTTACTTGCGGCTGAACCTCAGTTTCATGGCCAGCATCATCAGCGCCAAGGTGAGGGAAGCGAGGTTGGCCACAATGATCGGCATTTCCCCCAACATCAAGCCATAAACCAACCAGCAAAAGATACCCACCACCATCGAACAGGCCCAGGCCAGGGAGATGTCCGCAACCGAGCGGCTGCGCCAAGTTTTGATGACCTGGGGCAAAAAAGCCAAGGTGGTGAGGGTTCCGGCGATGATGCCGATGGTTTGGACCAGGGATTCGTTCATGAAGGCAGGCACGTGGGGCTAAGGGGTAGTTTTAAACGGGGCAACGGGGTTGGTCCAATAACCAACCGCCATCCGCCGTGTCCTTGCAGTATCAGGGTGTCCTGAAGCTGTCCAGTTCTGGAGTGTTCCTTTTGTGCAAGCATTGTTGCGGTCTTCGACCCAATGAGATTCTCTGGGCCCCTGTCGGCCCTGCGCCCTGTCTTTGGTCCTTGTGGCTCTCTCGGACCGGGTGGTTAGTCCCTTGGTTCCAAACGAAGAATCTAAATGTTCCAAAGGACTTGAACCTGTGGCCCAAAGGAGTTAGAATCATCCGGTGAATGCCTTAAGTATTGTCTCTAGGAGCTTGCAACTTGTTTAATCCCTTTCAGAGCAAAAACCGGCAGTATCGTTTTGCGGAAAAACAGCTGTTCACCTCGGACGTGTTGTTTTTGCTGACCGAATGTTTGAAGTTGATCCACACCCAGCTTTCGAGCGCCATCAAGTTGGCCCACGGAGGAGGGTTCAAGTCCCAACGGATGATCGAGCAGGAGTTGGCCAAGCTGCCTTCCGAGCAGGCGAACCGCTTTAAGGGGCTTTTTTACCTGTTGTATTTCAACGAGATCGGCCAAGTGATCGGCCCGGTCAAGAACTACCGGATCGAACTGGGAGCGGCCCACGACAAGTACCTCTTGGCCTTCTTGGAGCAGAACCCCAAAACCTTGGCCAAGTTCGAGGCAGATCTGGCCCACTTTCTCAACACCTACTACGCCACTCTGCTCAAGCCCCTGCCCAAGGAAGCGGCTCCGCAGGTGCACCAAACCTTGGAGCGGTTTTCCAAGGCCTGCGCCACCTTGGGCTTTACCTTGAACCAAGCGGACCGGGCTCTATTGAGGGTGGCCCCCAACCCGGCCCGGCGCAAGGTGCTTTATGACGCTTGGCTGGAAGGCAAAAAAAGCCGTTTTACCTTGGGCCGATTCTTCAAGAAAAAAGAGCCGGAGTCCGAGTATTCGGAGTTGCT
The DNA here is from genome assembly GCA_001783715.1 of Candidatus Lambdaproteobacteria bacterium RIFOXYD2_FULL_56_26. Classification (GTDB taxonomy): domain Bacteria; phylum SAR324; class SAR324; order XYD2-FULL-50-16; family XYD2-FULL-50-16; genus XYC1-FULL-56-13. Next base: position 42,210 of record MFNF01000014.1, on the reverse strand, counting down.
CAAAAAACTACGCAAACAAAAGGCGGTCCGGCAGTTGGCGGAATTGGTTTCTGACCGGTTTGCCTTTGGCAACCCCACCAAGATCAAGATTTTGATCACCTTTTCGGTGATCCTGCTTGAAAAGGTAGGCCCCAACCTCAAAAAGGTGATCGACCAGGAAAGCTCCAAACAGGTGCGGCCCAAGCAGTTTTTTAACGCCGACTTCAAGAAGCTTTCAGTGCAGATCGAAAAGATGGAAGGGGAATATTACGAGCAACTGGGCAAGGACCTCAACGCCTTTTTTACCGCCATCCGGTCCATGGAGTCCCAAAGGGTGGCCAGCACCGAGGAAAGGGAGGAGATTGCCCAGCGGTGGTCGGTGATGCAAAAGGCGGTCAACCAGCTGGGTTTTGACTTTGCCTACAGCCCGGACAACAAGATCCAAAAACTGACGTTAAGAACTCAAAGGGCAAAAATATTTGCCTAATCACCCCCAGAGGAGCGCCGGGACTTTACCAAATACTGATTGACAAAGGCAATAGGGATATAGGAGTATCGCAGGATCGGTGCAAGTGCCCCTCATGGGGGTCCATCTGCCCGGAACCCCCATGAGGGGGCGTTCCCACTTGTGTGTACCTGCTTGAGCGAGCTTGAAAGGCATGAAGATTTATTGCGGCAATCTGTCCTACAGTATGACAGATGAAGACTTGAAAGAAGTATTTTCCCAGTATGGCGAAGTGGCCAAGGCTACCATTGTGACCGACCGGCAGACCGGCCAGTCCAAAGGGTTTGGCTTTGTTGAGATGAACCAGGGATCAGAGGCGCAGGCCGCCATTGATGAACTGAACGGTACCACCGTGGGTGGACGGAAGATCAACGTCAACGAGGCTCGTCCTCGGGAAGACCGCGGTCCCCGTCGCTTCTAAGCTTCAGCCGCACCTGGCTGGGCAACCCCCAGCCAGGTTCTTGGATTCCCCCTCCCCCTTCGTTTCCCTGCCTTTTTGTTGTTCCCTGTGATCCCACTTTTGTCCGAGTTTGCCCAAAAATTCCAGGTTGCCTTCCTCTGGTCCTTTCTTTTACCATAACCCCAAAAGAAGGATTTTTCCTCCTTCCTAGACCCAAAATCCGGCCCGAAACCTGGAAAATCTATGACCACAAAACCGCACCAAAAACTGAACGCTTTTTGGGACAACCTTTTCCACCAAGGCGACGACCCGGACAAAAAGGACATCCTGGAGATCCTCTCCAAGGTCCCGCTGTTTTCCCAGCTGAACAAAAATGAGCTCCGGCGGGTCGCCAAAATCATCTACGAACGGCACTATTCCAAAGGGGAGTTTTTGTTTCGTAAAGGGGAGCCGGGGGCGGCGATGTTCATCATCCGTTCCGGCCAGGTGGACATTGTGATGACCAAAGACGAGGAAGACGAGGAGGTGGGCATGATCCTGGCCAGTCTGGGGCCCGGTTCCTTTTTGGGCGAATTGGCCCTGCTTGACGACACCCCCCGGTCCGCTGGTGCCATTGCGGCCACCAACACCAAGGCCATGGCCTTCTTCCGGGCGGACCTCAACAAGTTGATCGACACCGAACCCAAGATCGGCAGTTTGATCCTCAAGGAACTGGCCTTGATCATCGGGAAACGTTTGAAGGTCACCAACGAGCAACTCTACAACGCCAAGGGCTAAGGGTATGAAAAACGTCGGCACCAGCAGCAGGGCCAAGCGGAGAGTCTGGGTTTACACCGTTTCGGGGCTGGTGGGCCTGTTGGTCACCCTCTCCTTGTTTTGGGCCTTGCGCAACCTGATCCTGCCCAGCGTGGTGGGGGCTTTGGGGGCCTATCTCTGCAGGCCGATCTTGACCCGGATGCACCGGATCGGCATCTCCGGGCATTTGGCGGTGGTGGTGTTGTTTGGCGGTTTTTTCCTGATCGTGGTGCTTTTGACCCAACAGATCCAATCGGTGATCCCCAGCGAACTGGGCAAGCTGGAGTTGCGGATCCGGATCCAATACAAGATCAACGACCAGTACAAACGGCTGATGGGCCTTGATGGAGACGGCAAAGGCAACTTTTTGAACAGCACCTTTGGTGGGGAACTCCGGCCCTTGGTGGACAAGGCCAAAAGCTTGGCCATGTTGGACCTGGACGAACGCAAGACCTTCATTCGGCAGTACATGATCCTGTACGGCCCGGCGATGGTGACCCAAAAGTACTTCATTTATTTCCAGGAAAACCAGAAGGCCCACCGGGCAAGACTGGGCAACGACTATGTGGAAAGCCCCACCGACAGCATCGACCCCAACCAACCGGACCCTCAACCCGGCAGCGAGGCGGCGGCCCACGGGGAAAAATCCCTGCTTTCCAAGATCAGCGGAGTGGTCTCTCTTTGGCTGGCTTCGCCGTTTGTCTTTTTGTTTTTGATCGTTGATGAAGGGGAGATCAAACGGAATCTGGTTTATCTGGTGCCCAACCGTTATTTTGAAATGGCCTTGACGGTGCTCAACGACGTGGACCAATCGATCGGCAATTACCTGCGGGGGACCATGCTTGAATGCAGCTTGGTCGGGATCTCCTTTGGGCTTTGCATGTTTTTGATCGGAGTGGACCTGCAATGGGCCTTGTTGATCGGCCTGATCGCCGGGGTGACCAACGCCATTCCCTTTTTGGGGACCGCCATTGGTCTGGTGGTGGGGCTGGCCTACGCCTTGGTGGTGGAGGATTTTTCCCCGGTTTTGCCCTTTGTGGAGGTAGGGAGCATCCCGGTTTGGGTGGTGGCCAGCGTCGGAGTGGTACACCTTTTGGACAACATCCTGTTCCAGCCCATTGTGCTGGGTACGGCGGTCAGCCTGCACCCGATCGTGGTGATCATCGGGGTGATGGGCGGTTCGATTTTGCTGGGTTTGGCCGGGATGCTTTTTGCGGTCCCCGCAATCGTGGTGGTCAAGGTCTTTGTCTCCACCAGCCTGCGGCAGCTCAAAGCTTACCGGATCATTTGACCTCCCGTCGAGGCAAGCATTTGGACTGAAAATTCGGTGTTTGCCGGGAGCCGGGTCTTTGTTTTTTTAGGTCAGTACAAATACGCAAAACCAAGAATAGCTTGCTATTACCGCAACGACTGGGGAGAATGTTCCCCAAACAAAGCGGTAACCTGACGTTTTTGAAGGGTCCAAATGGCGGAGACAAGGCAGCTGCTCGAAGAGGTCCCCTTACCGGTCGCCGCTCTGACGACCGGGATGTTTTTGCTCCGCTTCCTTGACGTTCCCGCCAAGCTCCAAGTTGTCTCCCCTGCCGTCCTGGCCTTTTTAAGAAAGTTTGAATTTTATGACCTGACGGTCCTGAGGGCCGAACGGGTACAGTCGGTGGATGCCGATGAACTCCAGATTGGGGACCGGTTGGTTGGCTTTGGTCGTCTGGAAAGCCCGGTGGAAATCAAAAGCAGCCAGCACATAAAAATCCTCGGCAGTGCCGGTTTCTCCAAGGTGCTGGTAGTTCGATTCATGGCCAAGACCCAAGACCCCAAGTACCCGGTATTGGATTCGTTTGCCTACGACTTTGAGCCCCCGCCGGATCCGCCCAAGACCGCCCCCACCAAACGAGGCCCGGCGGCCCAAACGGCCAAGGACCAGACCGCCGCCGGTCGTCTGCGGGCAATCCAGGACCACCTGGGCTGGGCCAGGGAGACCTTGGAGGAGGGCAGCCGCACCCTGGAGGAGCTCTACTCGGGCAACTTTTTCTCAAAAAAAATGAGCAAAAAGAACCTGCAAGGGGCGGTGGATTTGGGGGCGGAGTTGGCCAAGCTGGTCGAGGCGAACCCCGACTCGGGCAACGTAATCAGCCTTTTGTCCCATGAGGACCAATTCACCTACCGCCATTCGGTGGACGTGGCTCATTATGTGATTTCCACCTGCCACGTGATGCGCAATGAAGTGGGCGGAAGGCTGGCTGCCATTGCCGTGGGCGCTTTGCTGCACGATGTGGGCAAATCGAAGTTGCCCAGGGACCTGCTGGAAAAGGAAACCAAATTCGAGAAAAGGGACAAACAACAAATGGAGACCCACCCGGTGCTGGGGTCCGAAATCCTTTCGGAACTGGGGTTCGCCTCTCTCCAGGTGGACATGACCCGGCACCACCACGTCACCCGCTCCGGCGGCTACCCGAATTACCCCTTCGACAAAGTCTCCACTTTGGCCCGGTTGACCGGGACCTCGGACATCTACCAAGCCCTGACCACCCCTCGGCCCTACAAGGAGCCGGAGTCGGCCAACCAAGCGTTGCAGACCCTGCTCAAGCTGGCCAAAACCCAGCTGGACCCGCAGGTGGTGCTGTTTTTTATCAAGGCCCTGGGGGTTTACCCTGTAGGCTCGACGGTGGAGCTTTCCAACGGCGAGGTGGCCTTTGTGGTGGGCAAGGGGGCCAACAGTGCCCGGCCCAAGGTGGTGCCGGTGGTGGATGCCCAAGGTGGGTTGATCCAAAACAACGAGTTGCTGGACTTGGCCCGACCGGACTTGGGGGAATTAAAAATCGAAAAGCCGGTCAACCACCGGGACTATTTTAAGAACAATGCTTTGGATTTGTTCGGCAATCTCTCTTTGTTGTCCGGCTAAACCCGGGGTTTTTGTTTGGGCCTGAGTTCGGCTGGGCGGTTTCTCTGCCCAATGGGTGCGGCCCAGCAATGATGCTTGGCGGCCCAGCCCTCCTCTCCTCTAGGGCGGGAAAATCCCTTTCCAAGAAATCAATCCGAACTTCCACAGGGCTTTCTTGATTTCTCTTTTGTGCACCTTGGGCTAGGGTAAGACAGAGCTTAACCGGTGGTCCAAATTTTTTCGGCCACCTCAAAAAACGGGAGACCCAGGCCGGGAGCTTGAGGAATTTGCCTTTCTGGCCGCTCTCCCCTAAGCTTTGGGTTCCCATCGGTCCTAGGGATTTGCGCTGTTGCCCCAGGGACCCCGGTGGCCGCCGGACCGAACCAACCTCCCCCTTCGAGGCCTAGTGGGACTGGAATACCTCAAATCCTTTGAATCCGAGAGTACCGCCCTGGTACTGGCCAAAGAAATCGCCCGGCTGGCCGCCAAAAGGCCCCAGACGAGGTTGATGCACCTCTGCGGCACCCACGAACAGGCGATCAACCAAGCGGCGTTGCGCCAGCTCCTGCCCCCTTCGATCGAAATCGTCCCCGGTCCGGGTTGCCCGGTTTGTGTCTGTCCGGTCGAAGACATCGACCAAGCGGTCACCTTGGCCCGTCTGCCGGGGGTAACCGTTTTGACCTTTGGGGACATGATCCGGGTGCCCGGAACCCGAGAATCCTTGGCCCAGGCCCGCAAGGACGGGGCGGAGGTGGAGGTGATCTACAGCCCCTTGGACGCAATCGGCAAGGCCCAGGAGCGGCCAGAACGGCAGTTTGTGTTTTTTTCGGTCGGCTTTGAAACCACCGCTGCGGGGGTGGCCGGACTGGTGGGGGCAAAGTTGCCCTTGAACCTCAGCTTTTTGATGGCCAACCGCTACATGCCGCCGGTCCTGCGGCTGTTGATGGAAATCCACGACCAGAGCATCCAGGGCTTTTTGTTGCCCGGACATGCGGCGATAATCACCGGACTGGAGCCTTACCGGTTCATGGAAACCGAGTTTCACCTGCCTTGTGTGGTTGCCGGGTTTGAGCCTGCGGACGTGCTGTTCGGGATTTTGGGGTTGATGGAGCAAATCGACCAGGGCCAAGCAAAGTTGGAAAACCGGTTCAAACGGGTGGCCAGGGATGAAGGCAATCCGGCGGCTTGGAGGCTGATCAACAAGGTTTTTGAACTGGTACCGGGGATCTGGCGGGGGATCGACAAGATTCCAGGCAGCGCCTTTGCCCTCAACGCCGACTACCGGCACCTGGACGCAATGGCCCGGTTCGACCAACGACCGGCCTACGCCCCCAGTGCCCACCCTCCCGGCTGTTTGTGTCACCGGATCATGTTGGGCGAAAAGCGGCCTTCCGACTGCGGACACTTTCGGACCAACTGCAACCCCAGCCAACCCCTAGGCCCTTGTATGGTCTCGGTGGAAGGGACTTGTTACTCCTGGTATCGCTTCTCGCCCGACCTGACCTCTACGATTTAAGGCAGATTTCTTCCGGGGGCACCGGTCCCCCGGTGTCCCACTCAACCCGGCGGTGCCGGTTTTTCCTTGTAAACTTGACCATGAGAAGAGCGGAATTCTTAATCCAGTCCCCGGCCTTGCTCGAAACCTTTTTGGCGGAGGTGGACTGCCTGCACCTGGGCACCTTGGACGAACAAGGCGGGCCTTATGTCACGGCGGTGAACTTTGTGTTTGCCCAAGGGAAGTTTTATTTTCACTCCAGCCTACGGGGGCGTAAGATGGAAAATCTGCGGCGGTTCGCCCCAGTTTATTTGAGTGTGGCCCAAGAGTTTTCCTTCATCCCCTCTTACGCCACCCACCCCCAAGAGGCCTGCGGAGCAACCCAGTTTTTTCGGTCCGTCCATGTGGCAGGCACGGCGGTGGAACTGGAAAACCTCGAAACCAAGACCAGGGCGCTCAACGCATTGATGGCCAAGATGCAACCCGAAGGGGGCTACCAACCCTTGTCCCCCTTGGACCCCAACCACCAAAAGGCCCTCAAGGCAACGGCAGTGGTGGAGATCACCCCGGTTTCGATCACCGGTAAATTTAAGTTCGGCCAAAACCTCAAGGGAGAGCGCCGCTTGGCGGTCCTGGACTCCCTTCGCCACTCCCCCGACCCCAGAGCCGCCTCCACTCTCGCCTGGATGGAAAGCCTGGGGGAGGTTTGAGTGGCGACTAGGTTTAGGCCAAACTCCGGCACTCTCTGACGATCATCAGTTCCTCGTTGGTGGGGATGACCAGGATTTTGGCTTTGGAGCCGGTCAGGCTCAGGTCGGGGTGGAGGGGGGCTTGGTTTTTGGTGAGGTCTAGGCCCAGGCCCAGGAACTCCAGGCCCTCAACGCACAAGGAGCGGAAGAGGCTCGAATGTTCGCCGATCCCGGCGGTGAAGATGAGTGCATCTAATCCGCCCAGGGCTGCCGTGTAAGCACCGATGTATTTTTTGATCCGGTAGGCCGCCAGTTCCAAGGCCAGCTTTTCCTTTTCTCCCCCGGCTTCAAACTTGGCTACAATGGTCCTCAGGTCGTTGTGCCCGGTCAACCCCTTGAACCCCGAGTTTTTGTTCAACAGTTGGTCCACCTGTTGGAGGCTTAGATTTAAGTGCTCGGCCAGGAATCCGGGGATCGCCGGGTCCAGGTCGCCGCACCTGGTACCCATGACCAAGCCTTCCAGGGGAGTCAGGCCCATGGTGGTGTCGATGGACCTTCCCCCGGCAATGGCGGCCATGCTGGAGCCGTTGCCCAGGTGCAGGGTGATCAGTTTCAGGTCTTCGATGGGCTTCCCCAAGACCTTGGCGGCCTCCAGGGCGACAAATTTGTGACTGGTGCCGTGGAAACCGTACCTCCTGACCCGCAATTCCTGGTAATGGGCTTCGGGCAGGGCGTATCGGTACGCCTTTTCGGGTAGGGTCTGGTGGAAGGCGGTGTCAAAGACGGCGATTTGTTTGGCCCCAGGGAAAACCTGGGTGGCCACTTCGATCCCGGTGATGTTCGCCGGGTTGTGCAGCGGTGCCAGGGGAATACAGTCCTTGATGGCCTGGAGGACTGCTTGGGTGATCAAGGCCGGTTGTTGGAACGCCTCGCCGCCGTGGACCACCCGGTGGCCGATCTGGGTCAAATCCTCCTTGTTCGCCAGGACCCCGGTTTTGGGGTGGGTGAGGAGCTGCAGGACCCGCTCCATGCCGCTTTGGTGGTCTTGGATCGGACCGGTCTGCTCCACCGCCTCCCCCTTGCCGTGGTAGGTCAGCCGACCGGAAGATTCGCCGATCCGCTCCGCCAACCCATCGGCCAGCAGGGTTTCGCCGTCATACAACCGGTATTTGATCGAAGAAGAGCCGCAATTGAGGACCAAGGTTTTCATGAACAAGCCATAAAGGTTAATTAAAATCAGTCTGGGTTTTGTCCCGGTCTATGTCCGAATTTCAACCCTTGGCCACTGCCTGGGCTTGGATGCAGGTGATCACGATGGTGTTGATCACGTCGGGCACCAAACAGCCTCGGCTCAGGTCGTTGACCGGCTTTCGGAGGCCTTGGAGGATCGGGCCGATGGCCACCGCCCCGGCGCTTCGCTGGACCGCTTTGTAGGTGTTGTTGCCGGTGTTCAGGTCCGGGAAGATGAAGACCGTAGCCTTTCCGGCCACCTTGGAGCCGGGCATTTTGGCTTGGCCCACCGCCGGGTCCACGGCGGCATCGTACTGCATCGGCCCTTCGACCAAAAGGTCCGGGGACTTTTGTTGGGCCAACCGTACTGCCTCTCGGACCAAGTCCACATCCTCCCCTTTGCCCGACTCGCCGGTTGAATAACTGAGCATCGCTACCCGAGGTTCGATCCCGAAGGCCAGGGCCGTTTCGGCGCTGGAAACGGCGATTTCGGCCAGCTGGGTGGCGTTGGGGTTGGGGTTGACCGCACAGTCCCCATAGACCAGCACCCGGTCGGCCAGGCACATAAAAAAGACGCTGGAAACCAGGGAGCAGTTGGGCTTGGTCTTGATCAGCTCGAAGCCGGGCCGAATGGTGTGCATGGTTGAATGGGCGGCCCCCGAAACCATGCCGTCCGCATGACCGAGTTGGACCATCATGGTACCGAAGTAGCTGACATCCCGCATGATGTCCCTGGCCTGTTCCAGGGTCGGGTTTTTGTGGGCCCGTAGCTCCATGAACTTGAGGCAATATTCCTCAAACCTGGGGGCATTCTCTGGCTTTAGGATCGGCACCCCTTCGAGGTGCAGCCCCAAGGTGCCGATCTTGGCCCGGATCTCATCGGGATCACCAAGAAGGGTGAACTGGGCTACCTGCCGGGAATGGAGGATCTCGGCGGCCTTGAGGATCCGCTCGTCCTCCCCTTCCGGTAAAACTATGTGCTTTTTGTCTTTGAGGGCCTGTTGGATCAGGCTGAACTCAAACATCTTGGGGGTCAACACCCGGGGGCAGTAGTTGACCACCTTTTGGCTCAAAAGCTCTAGGTCCACATGGGCCTCAAACAGCCCTAAGGCCTTGGCAATTTTCCGGGGGTTGTCCGGGCTCAAGGCGGTGTGGATACGGCTGAGGGCGGCGGCGGTTTCGTAGGTTTCCTTGTTGGTGTAAAGGATCGGCATCAGGTCGTTGATCCCTTCGATCAAGTGGTGCAGGCTCGGGTCGGGCTTGATCCCTTCGGTCAGGACGATCCCCGCCGGGTGGGGCATGGTGCTGGACTTGAAGCTGGCCAAACAGCCCAAAATCAGGTCCAACCGGTCTCCTGGGGTCAAAATCAGGCTGTTTTCCATCAATCGGGGCAGGAAGTTTCTCAGCTGCATCCCCGCCACTTCATAATGGCCCACCTGCCTTGTCAGTTGGTCGAACCCAAAGAGCACCTGGGCATCCAACAGTTCTGCAACCTCGGCAACGTTGGCTTGCCGGAGGGAGGGATCATCGGGCAGGGCAAACACAAACTCCACCTTGTCGCCCAGTTGTTCCCGCAGCTGTTCCAGGCAGGAGCCTTCCTCTTGGTTGTCACATTGGTTCAAAAACAGCCCCAGGATCTCGTTGCCCCGGCTCTCAAAGGACTCTACCGCCACCTTGCTGGCATCGATCACCTCCCGGTGGGTCTTGTTGCGCACCTTCATGACCAGCAACATCGGTGCCGAAAGGTTCAGCGCAATCTCGGCGTTAAAGTCGTACTCAAAGGCCTTGGTGACCCCTTCAAAGTCCGAACCCAGGCAGAGCACAAAGTCCGCCTCGGCGGCCAACTCAGCATACCGGGCCAAAATCCCCTCCAAGAGCTCCTGGTGCCTGCCGGTGGCGATCAAACGGCTGGCATCTTCGGCGGTGTAGGCGTACATCTTTTCAAAGGGCATCACCAAGTGGTAGTGTTCTTGGATCAGTTTGATGTCTTTGTCCGTTTGTCCGGGCCGCAGGTTGACGATCGGCTTAAAAAAGGCGACTCGTTCCAGTTTTCTGACCAATAACTCCATCAGCCCCAAGGCGATCATCGATTTGCCGCTCTTGGCTTCGGTGGCGGAAATGTACAGGTTGGCGGTCATGGGGACTCCCAGGTTAAAAAAGGTTGGCTTGGGCCATCATAAGACAGATAAGCAAGGGGAGGCAAGGATGAGTTGGCTGTTGGCTTGGGTAGTCCGGCCCTGTAGGGCGGTCAAGCCTGAAGTTTTGCAGGTTGTAAAAAAATGGTTAACCCAAAGGGAGAGGGAAAACCTAGGTGGACTGCTCAAGGCAATGGAGGCGGATCTGCCCTTTGCCCGGATCAGGGGGGCCGACTTTTTGGCCGAACTGTTTGAGGCGGACCCAAGGCAATTGGACCGCTACCGGGATTTTGTGTTTTATGAACTAGGGGAGTACAAGGAGGTCCGTTGCCGGTGGGCCTTTGCCCGGATAGCGCCCCACCTAGTGGGGGTAGAGGAGGCGGCCTCCCTGGTACCCAAGCTCAAAGCCAACCTGGGGCACAAAAGCCAAGTGCTCTGCTTCCTCAGTTTGCAGGGCCTTTACCAGCTGACCCGGCTGGACCCAAAACTGAAGGCGACGGTTTATCCCTTGCTGATGGCGGCGGCGCAAAGCTCCAGTCCCTCGGTCCGGGGGCACGGCCAAAGATTGCTGGCCAAGGCGGGATTGGGCGGGAGCTAAAAAAAAAACCAAAAAGAGGCAAAACATGGGTCCAAAACTTATTGGCTTTGGAGGGTTTTAAATTTTTTTTGGCCCGGTTTGCTCCAAAGCGGGGCATCCCTCAGCGTGGGTGGTTCGTTGATCAAGCGGTGCACAACCTTTGGGATTTGGATTTTAGAACGCTGTTTGTGCAGTTTTAGGTAGCCTGGAAGGGACCAAAAATTAGTTTACAACCCCTGGTTTCTCCACTACGCTCGCCATGCATTATTTTGCCTAGGTTGAGCCTCGTTCGGAGGGGTAGGCAAGACTAACGAAAGATTCTCCCGGAGTGGCGGAAAAACGATGGAACAAACCCTAATCGAAGGTCTGAAGCTAATGGTGGTCGGGATGGGGATGGTTTACCTGTTCTTGTCCCTGATGATCCTGACCATCAATCTGGTTGCCAAGCTGACCAAAAGCCACGGCGCACAAGAGTTGTTGAAGTTGGAGGAATCCAAGGCCGCCAAGGTGGCCAAGTTTAGAGGGAAAAAGTCGGCCCCAGCGGCGGTCATCGCTGCAGCGGTCTCCGCTTATGAAACCGACAAAAAAGACGAATCTCAATCGAAATAGGAGCGACTGTGGCCCAAAAGGTGATCAAGTTTATGGACACCAGCTTCCGAGACGGCTTTCAGTCGGTCTTTGGGGCTCGTGTTACCACTGCCGACTTTTTACCGGCCTTGCAGGCCAGCGTAGAAGCGGGCATTACCCACTTCGAGGCAGGGGGCGGTGCCCGCTTCCAAAGCCTGTTCTTTTACTGTGGGGAATCGGCGTTTGACATGATGGACCAGTTCCGCAAACAGGTGGGGCCGGACGCAAACCTGCAGACCCTCGCTCGGGGCATCAACGTAGTGGCCTTGAGCCAGCAGCCTCGGGACATCATCGGGCTGCATGCCAAGATGTTCAAGAAACACGGCATGACCACCATCCGCAACTTTGATGCGCTCAACGATGTGCGCAACCTGAAGTATTCGGGGGAGATGATCCACAAGCATGGCCTCAAGCACCAGATCGTGATTGCGGTCATGGACCTGCCCCCGGGCTGCGAAGGGGCCCATACCTCCGAGTTTTATCTGGACCGGCTCCGGCAGATTTTGGAGTCCGACATCCCCTTCGACTCCATTTGTTTTAAAGACGCTTCAGGGACCTGTAACCCCCGCAAGCTGTATGAAACCGTCAAGGGAGCCCGCAAAATGGTCTCTGCGGACACGGTTTTGTGGGTGCACAGCCACGATACCGCCGGAGTTGGGGTGACCCAATACATGGCAGCCATTGAGGCCGGGATCGACGGGATCGACCTGTCCAAGAGCCCGGTTTCCGGCGGTACCGCCCAACCGGACATCCTCTCCATGTGGCACGCCCTCAAGGGCACCGAATGGACCTTGGATGTGGACCACCTCAAGATTTTGAAGGCTGAAGAGGTGTTTGAGGAATGTATGAAAGACTACTTCTTCCCCCCCGAAGCCAAGATGGTTACCCCCATTGTCCCCCTTTCGCCCATGCCCGGCGGCGCTTTGACCGCCAACACCATGATGATGAGGGACACCGGGACCTTGCACCTGTACAAGGACGTGATCAAAGAAATGGGCGACGTGGTCCGCTTGGGGGGCTTTGGCACCTCGGTGACCCCGGTGAGCCAGTTTTACTTCCAACAGGCCTTTTTGAACGTCACCCAGGGACCTTGGAAAAAGATCAACCCCGCCTATGGGGAAATGGTCTTGGGGTACTTTGGTCGCACCCCGGTTCCGGCCGACCCGGAAGTGGTGCGCATCGCCTCCGAACAGTTGGGCAAACCGGTGTTCACCGGTGACCCCTTGGACGAATTGGACCCCGGTATTCCCAAGGCCGAGGCGATTTTGTCCCAACACGGCCTGCCGGTGACCGACGAAAACCTCTTTATCATCGCTTCTTGTGAAGCCAAGGGGTTGGATTTCTTGTTGGGCAAGGCAGAGATGTCGATCCGCAAGAAGTCCGATGAACCCAAAGTCGCCATGCATCCCTCCAAAACCCAGACTGATACGGTCAGGGCTTATCAGGTGGTGGTGGACGGGCAGAGCTACAATGTCCAGGTCGGCCCCTCCGGGGCTCCCTTGGTGGCCCATGCCCATGCTCCCGCCGACCCGATCGCCCACGGCGAAGGGCTCGACGTACATGCCCCGACCCCAGGCAAGATCATGGCCCTCAAAGTAGCGGTGGGAGACCAAGTCAACGCCGAGGACGTGATTTTGGTGATGGAAGCCATGAAGATGGAAACCGATATCAAGGCACCGATTGCCGGGCGGATCACCGGGATTTATATTTCCGAAAAGGACAATGTCCAGACCGGCGACGTTTTACTGACCATCGGGTAGGAGTACCATGAAACATTTGAGTTACTTGGCAGGCTGGATTTGCTTAAGCCTCCTGCCCGGTGTGGCCCTAGCCATGCCGGACATGGGGACGATCGGGACCATGCCCAACGATGCCGTACATGGGGCGGTCACCGCCGGTACGGACGAAGGTGCCGGAACCCTACCGATGCATGGCGATGCCATGCACGGCGAGAACATGAACAAGATCATGTTGGCTCGGGCCGCTTCCTTGGAAGCTCCCGCCGACATTCAGGTCCTGAAGGTGTACGTCACCGTTGGCCAAGCGGTTTATTCGGGTGACGAACTGGCCCTGATCAAGATGCCCGACGGCAGCAAAAGCACGGTCAAGGCCGGGGTAGCCGGTCGGGTCCATCTTTTGGAAATGTCCCCCTACCTCCATTACCAGGAAGGGGACCTGTTGGCGGTGATTCTGCCCGAAGGAGTGATCACCGAAAACGTCTCCACTGGGGCGGCCAACCATTTGGGCGATATGATGGACATGGGGGTCAAGCTTTATCATACCACCGGGATTGCCGACATGATCGCCAAAAACTCCCTGGACTGGACCGAAGGCTGGGGCAGGTTGATCATGACCTGTGTAGGGTTGTTGTTGATTTACCTGGGCGCTTACCGGGATTTTGAACCTCTGCTCCTGATCCCCATTGGTTTTGGGGCAGTGCTCTCGAATATCCCGGTGGCCGGAATCTCCGAGCCAGGCGGACTGTTGGACTACACCTACAAGATTGGGATTACCACCGGGGTCTTCCCGTTGCTGATCTTTATGGGGGTCGGGGCGATGACCGACTTCGGCCCGATGATCGCCAACCCCAAAACCGCCTTGTTGGGCGGTGCGGCCCAGTTGGGGATTTTTACCACCCTGATCGGGGCGATGTTCCTCAACTACATCCCCGGCATTTCCTTTAACATGCGGGATGCAGCTTCGATCGGGATCATTGGCGGGGCCGACGGACCGACCGCCATTTATCTGGCCAGCCACTTGAGCCCCAGGCTTTTGGGCTCGATTGCGGTGGCTGCTTATTCCTACATGGCGTTGGTCCCCTTGATCCAGCCGCCGATCATGAGGTGGTGTACGACCAAGGAAGAACGGAAGATCAAGATGGTCCAACTTCGCCACGTCTCCAAGGTGGAGAAGGTGATGTTGCCCCTGACCGTCTTGGGGATTTGTGCCATGCTGTTGCCCAGTGCCGCTCCTTTGATCGGTCTGTTTATGTTTGGCAACTTGGCTCGGGAAGTGGGGGTGATTGACCGGCTTTCGGATACCATGCAAAACGCCTTGATCAACACGGTCACCATCTTTTTGGGGACCACGGTGGGCAGTAAACTTTCGGCAGACAAGTTCTTGAACTTGGAAACCTTGGGAATCTTGGTCTTGGGGGCTTTTGCCTTCGGGATCGGTACTGCCGGTGGGGTGTTGATGGCCAAGCTGATGAACGTCTTCAGCAAAGATAAGATCAACCCCCTGATCGGGGCGGCCGGGGTATCGGCGGTGCCGATGGCAGCCAGGGTGGTCAACAAGGTGGGGTTGGAGTATGACAGCCAGAACTTCTTGTTGATGCACGCCATGGGGCCAAACGTCTCGGGCGTGATCGGGTCTGCGGTGGCCGCCGGGGTTTTGCTGGCGCTGCTGTAAGTCGTTGTTTCTGCTTTGGGCGACCTGGGGCTTTAGTGAATCAGGTCGCCTAGAGCCATTTCCAAATTGTCGAAAGTCAACCAGATCCGTTTTCCCTGGTCGGTCTGCAACCAGACATCTACGGCCAAGTCTGCGTCCTTTTTGGTCTCATTGATGTGAAAGACTCCCAACCCGGCGACCACCAAGTGGTGTTCCACATCGGTAAAGGTGGAGTAGTTCAAAATCTGCCGGATTGTTCTTTTGATTTCAATGGCATCCATGTTGCCCTCCTTTGGCGGGGTCTCCAGCTTTTTTTGGAGAGGCCCAATCGCTCCCTTGTTCCCGATTGAATTCCTAGCTTTTTTCTTTTTCCAGGGAAATCCGGGGTTCTTGCAATAGTATCAAGCATATTCCATTCCAAAAGGGCGACTTTCATTCCCAACGTAGAGCCAGCCTTTGAGACTCATGGGTCCCCAATCCAGGCTTGTTTTTCCGCTTGCCCGCCCCGTTTGCCTTGGGACGGATCTTTGGTTGAGGGAGGGTGATGCCAGGGACGGTTATTTTTCCTTGAGCCAGTTGCGGACCAGTTGGGCGGTTTTGAGGGGGTCTTGTTTGGCCAGTTCCACGATTTTTTTGGCCTCTGGAGGGCTTGGGGGCGAGTCTTTGGCGGGCATCGGGTCCGGGGGCGGTTTGAGGGGTCTGGAGGCCTGGTCGTCTGGGGGCAAGCCTTGTCCAAGGGCTTTGGCCAAGGGGACCAGCACAAAAACCAGCACCACTCCCATAACCCCGAGTCCCACCGCCCAACGTACGCTCTCCAACCAGGGTTCGATCCGTTCCATGGTGCCTCCGCTTTTTGGGCCAGTTTTTCACAACCCCGAGATTCCTTCAAGCCCCGAGAGTCTGACCTGCAAAGGCCCTAAGGACGGGCAAATCTTTCAGAAACTAAGGTTGATTTTTTGGAACCATGTCCTATAATGCCCCAAGTAGCACCCTAATTCCTTCGAGGCCTTGGATGGACAGGAAGATTCTCGTCCTGGAGAACAGCATGATGGTGCGGGAGCTTTTGTCCTCCCCCGCCTTTTCCCTCAACCCGGGATGGCTCTTCCTCCTTGAGTCCGACCCTGCCAAATTCCTTGGCTCCGCCAAAGCGGCCAAACCCGACCTGATCCTGCTTTCAAATCAGGACGAGGCCAAGGACTACGGCACCCTCAAGACCCTCAAACAAACCCCCGGACTCTCCAAAGTCCCGGTCTTGCTGCTCACCTCGGCCCGTGACCGGCTGGACGAAGCCAAATTGGTCAAGCTGGGTGCGGCCGGGTTTGTGCGCAAACCCTTTGAGTTCGACACCTTAAGCCAACAAATCAAGGATCTTTTGGCCGAAGCCGCCGGACAGGGCGGAAGGGATGAGCTGGATGGTTTGCAGGTGGTGGACGATGAACTGATCGAACTGCTCTCGGGCCAACAAAAACGGCAAAACCAGTTCTCCCATCCCGGTGGTCTGGAAAAGGTGGACATGGCGGCGTTGGAAGAGGAAATCGATCCGACCCAGCACTGGAACGTTGCCAGACCGGTCGAGCCCGAAGAGGTCCCCAAAAACGCCGGGCGAGCGTCTGCCCCCCAGGAACCCGACGAATTGGCTTGGACCGAAGAACCGGCGGAACTGGACGAGCAGCGGCCCCAAACTGTGGCTTGGGCCGAAGACGAGAATGAAGATGTCGAGCTTGACCTAGAAGAATTGAACGAAGCCGAAGGTCTGGGTTCCTCCATGGATGAGGTCCAAACCGGGTTTGGAACCGACTTTGCCCAGAAGTCTTCCCCCGGCGAACCCCCACGTAGTTTCGGCGGTTCCAAAGGGCTAGCGGAAGCCCCGGAAGACGAGGAATTGCAGCTGTTTGAACTGGATGAGTCCGCCTTGGAAGAAGGGGAAGAAGAGTCCTTTGACCTGGGATCGGAAGGTTTTGAGGACACCCCGGAACCTTTGGAAGACGAAGAGGGTCTGGAGCTGGAGGAAAACGAAATCCTCGAATTTGGAGACCCAGCCCTGGAGGCCGAACCAACCGATTCGAGCCGTACCTTGAAGGTCCTCAAGCTGGAGGTGCGGCGCAACAACAATTTTACCACCGGGATCCACAACCGTCCCCAGCCCGGTAGGCCCGGCCTGACCCATCTTGCTTGTCTGGCCCATGACGAAGAGGAACAACGGGAACGGCTACCCGAAGAGATCAACGACCTGGACCGCTTTGACGAGGGTGCCTACTCCCCGATCAATGTCGGTTCTTTTGGGGAAGATTCGGACCTGGAAGAAGACTCGGAATTGGAACCTGACTTGGAAGGGGAAGGGGAATACCAATTGGATGCGGAAGACTCCTATGAACTGGAAGAGCCCTTGGAGCTGGGCGAGGACGAGGACCTAACCGCCGGTGACTTGGACGACTTTGAGGATTCCGAGGACCCCTCGAACTTCAGCGCCCTTTCCATTTCGATGCCCGAAGAGCTGGAATCGGATGAAGGTTTTGCCGAACCGGACTTGGCAGAAGAAGAAACGGCTGAATATGCCGAACTGGACGATTCTTTTTCCGGAGACGAGCTGGAAGAAGTGGCCGAGGAATTTGACTCTTTTGGGACTGAACCCCTGGAAGAAGACGAGTCCCTGGAGCTGGATGGGGCTACTTTTGGGGAACTGGAGGAGGAACCGGGCCTGGAGGAAGACTCGGTTGAGGACGACGGGGGACCGGACTTTGGCGCAGAAGAGGACGGCTTTGAAGACCAAGGCCCCCGGCAGGAAGTCTCTGAAGCGGACCTGGACCAGCCGGGGTTGGTTGACTTTGAAGACATCGAAAGCTTGGGGGACTTCCCCGAATCGGTTGAGGAAGGTGAGGAATCCTCCCTGCCCTTTGAGTCCGACCTGGAGCAGGACCTGTCGGTAGAAGACGGCCAAGAATTCTCCCTGACCGCCAATGAGGTCGAAGGCCCCGAAGACAGCGAAACCCTGGAGATTGAAGAACCGGCTTCGATAGAAGTGGAGTTCGAGGTGTTCCCCCCGTTGGGCGAAAACTCCGAAGAGGAAGACTATTCTTATGAGGAAGGGATCGACGAGCAACCGGTAGAGCTGACCGAAGATCAATCCTCCGTGGATGAAGAACTGAACTTCGACGACTTCCTGGGCGAAGATGCCAGTTCCGCAGCCGCCAGCCTGCAACAGATGATCAACCTGCGACAGGTCACCAAGGCCAAATACGACCTCTCCGGCCTGACCGGTGAGGACCTTGGCCAGACGGAGGAGGATTCGGAAGAAGAATCGGAAGTTGCGGACGAATCGGATGAATCGGAACCGGGGCTGGAGCCTTTTGGTGATGACCTGGGGATCGGCCTGGAGGCTGGGGAACCGGACCTGGACGGGCCGCTGGGTGCCAACGAGGTCGGTTACCAAACCGTCTCCACCAAGGACCAAGGGGAGGCCGGAGACGAGGACTACCAAGAGTTTGACCAATTTGGCGAGGTGACCTTTGAGGTGTCCCCCGAAGTCTTCAGCATGCAAGACTTTAGAATCGAGGACGTAGAAGCGCCGGTCTTCGGCGGCTCCGCCATCGAAGAGGAGGCAGAGCAGAGCGTCCCTTTTGATTCGGCCGAAGCCCAGGGCGATGCTGGGGCTGTAGCAGACGAGCCTGACCTGGAAGAACCAGCCTTTGCCGAAACCAGCGAGGAAGAAGAGGTCGCCGGGTTTGACCCCGACCTGATGGAAGAAGAGCCTTCCTTGGATGAAGACTTCAACGGTGAACCGGATCTGGACGGGGAATCTGCCTTTGAGGACCTGGAGGAACCAGCCTTTGCCGAAACCAGTGAGGAAGAAGAGGTCGCCGGATTTGACCCCTACCTGATGGAGGAAGAGCCTTCCTTGGACGAAGACTTCAACGGCGAACCGGACCTGGATGGGGAATCCGCCTTTGAGGGCCTGGAAGAACCGGCCTTTGCCGAGACCAGTGAGGAAGAAGAGGTCGCCGGGTTTGACCCCGACCTGATGGAAGAAGAGCCTTCCTTGGACGAAGACTTCAACGGTGAACCGGACCTGGATGGGGAATCCGCCTTTGAGGACCTGGAAGAACCCGCCTTTGCTGAGACCAGTGAGGAAGAAGAGGTCGCCGGATTTGACCCCGACCTGATGGAAGAAGAGCCTTCCCTGGACGAAGACTTCAACGGCGGACCGGACCTGGACGGGGAATCCGCCTTTGAGGACCTGGAAGAACCGGCCTTTGCCGAGACCAGTGAGGAAGAAGAGGTCGCCGGTTTTGACCCCGACTTGATGGAAGAAGAGCCGCAAGAACCGGCCTTCGAGGATTCTTTTTCCGAGGACTCAGAGGACCGGGAACTGAGCGGCGGTGATGCTCTGGCCGAGGAACTGGAGCAGGAAGAAGCCCAAGAACCGGTGCTGGAGATGGATTCGGCCCTGGAGGGCAGCCCGGAGTTGGAGGCGGTCCAGTTCATCCACAAAAACGGTGACTTTGAAGGGGAACTGGATGAGACCATCGTCTTTGGTGCCGATGGGGCCAGCAAAGAAATGGCGGCAGAGGAAGTCACCGGAGAAAAAGAGGCTGGAGAAGAGGTTTTTGAGGAAATAGAGGAGGCCGAAGCAGCTTTGCCCCTGGACTTTGAGCCAACCGACAACGGCTATGGGGAAGAGGAAGAGCCGGAGTCGGCCCCTCTGGCGGCAAGGGTGGACAACGAACGGGAGTTGGTGCTGGAAGTGAGCCCGACCTTCCAAAAACAATTGAGTACCATGATTGAAGAAATGGTTCAGTCCACCATCACCCAAACTCTGGACGAACTGCTCCCCGAAATGATGCAAAAAATCATCAAGGAAGAGCTGGAAGGCTGATACCATGCGTCTAGCCGGTTCCCGTCACAAGAAGCCCATCCACAAAAGGTCCCACCCCGAAGCGGTGATCCTTTTTTGCCTGATCGCCCTGATCGGGGTTGGGCTGTTGATGATCTATTCTTCCAGCGCCATTTACGCCGAAAAGATCTACGGCAGCCCCTACCATTTTTTGAGTCGTCAGGTATTTAACCTGGGCCTGGGCTCGGCGCTTTTGTTTGTGGCCATTCGGGTTCCCTACCAGAAGTACCAACCTCTTTATCCGATCCTGGTCCTGGCGGCCTTTGTGATGATGCTGGCGGTATTGATCCCCGGCATCGGGACTTCGGTGGGCAACGCCAGGAGGTGGATTCGGATCGGCGGGATCGGCTTCCAGCCCTCGGAATTTGTGAAGCTGGCCCTGATCTTGTGGATGGCCAGCTTTTTGAGCCGCAAAAAGGACGAGATCCGCCAGTTTTCCAGGGGGTTGTTCCCGGCCTTGTTGGTGATGGGGTTTTTCTTTTTCCTTTTGATCCTGCAACCGGACTTTGGGACGGCGGTTTTGATCAGCCTGACCCTCTTTACCATGATCTTTGTGGCCGGGCTGCGGCCCAGCCACATGCTGCTTAGCTTGAGCGGCTTAGGGGCATTGGGGGTGATGCTGATTTTTTCCAAAAGTTATCGGCTCCGGCGGGTGACCGGGTTTTTGGACCCCTGGTCCGACCCGCTCGACACTGGCTTCCAGTTGATCCAATCCTTCATCGCCTTTGGACGAGGGGGAATTTTTGGCAAAGACCTGGGCAACAGCACCCAAAAACTGTTTTTCCTGCCCGAAGCACACACCGACTTTATCTTCTCCATCTTGGCCGAAGAGACCGGCTTTTTGGGAGTGTTGTTCGTGGTGACCTTGGTGGTGATTTTTACCTTCAAGGGTTTCCAGGTGGGCCAGGAATGCAACAACGATTTTGGCCGCATCCTGGCGGTGGGTATCACTACCTTGATCTCTCTCCAGTCGATCCTCAACATGGGGGTGGTGGTGGGGCTGCTGCCGACCAAGGGCATCCCGCTGCCCTTTGTTTCTTACGGCGGGACCAGCCTGATCTTTGGGATGTTTATGGTCGGCATTTTGATCAACATCGCCAAAACCTTGCCGGTCGATGAGTGAGCTGCGGGTTCTGATCGCCGGTGGCGGCACCGGGGGGCACCTGTTTCCGGGAATGGCGGTCGCCCAGGCGCTCCAAAGTCTGCGGGAGGTGGAGGTGCGGTTTGTCGGCACCGACCGGGGCATTGAGGCCAAGGCTGTCCCTGCGGCCGGTTGGCGGCTTTACAAACTTTCGGTCTCCGGGCTTTATCAGGTGGGGCCGGTCAAAAAATTGTTGGGCCTGCTCCGTCTGCCGGTGGCCCTGGGCCAAGCGGTGGGGATCCTCTGGTCCTTCCGGCCCCAGGTGGTGATTGGGGTGGGCGGCTACGCTTCGGGTCCGATGCTCTTGGCGGCTCTGGCCTTGGGCTTTAGGACGGTGATCCAAGAACAAAATGCCTACCCGGGCATGACCAACCGGGTATTGGGCCGCCGAGTTCCTTTGTCTTTTGTCCCCTTCGCCGGTTTGGAAGGGTTGTTCAAGAACCCGGTGGTGGTGGGCAACCCGATTCGCCAAGAAATCCTCCAGGCTGCAGCTACCCCTTTTCAGCGTTCGGAAACGCCCTTTACCCTGGCTTTGGTCGGCGGTAGCCAAGGGGCGAGGGCCGTCAACCGGGCGATGGTTGAGGCCTTGCCACTGCTCAAGGATGCGGGGTTGAGGGTTCTTCACCAGACCGGAAAGGCAGACTTTGAGGAGATAAAACAGGCCTACCAAGTGGCAGGGGTGACCCAGGCGGAACTGTTGCCTTTTGTCACCGACATGGCCGGTTGGTACCAAAGGGCCGATCTGGTGGTGGGCCGGGCCGGTTCGATGGTCGCCGAGCTTTGTGCCATGGGCCGGGCTTCGATCCTGGTGCCCTTTCCCAACAGCTCGGGGGACCACCAGAAAAAAAATGCCCAGGCCTTGGTGGCAGCCGGGGCGGCGGTGATGATCGAACAATCCGAACTGACCGGCCCCAAACTAGCCCAAGAGATCCTGACCCTGGTCCAAGACCAGCAGCGCCGGTTGTCTATGGAACAGGCCGCCAAGTCCCTGTACTCCGGGGACGCAGCGCTGGAAATGGCAA
The DNA here is from genome assembly GCA_001783715.1 of Candidatus Lambdaproteobacteria bacterium RIFOXYD2_FULL_56_26. Classification (GTDB taxonomy): domain Bacteria; phylum SAR324; class SAR324; order XYD2-FULL-50-16; family XYD2-FULL-50-16; genus XYC1-FULL-56-13. The sequence continues at coordinate 20,456 of MFNF01000014.1, read as the reverse complement.
AAAAAATCCTGGAGTTTTACCGACTCTAGAAAAACCCTTGCCTGCAAGGTCCAAGGCGGCTTTCTGGGCAGGCAGGTCGTTTTTTTCTGTTTTTCCAGGCTACCAAAGAATCAAAACAAACTCCGATTGCGGTCCTGCTGCTTGGCAAGGCACAGGTGTTGGTCCCCGACTCTTTTGAGACTAAGGGATTTGGGGAAAATCCCTAGACTGGGGGCGATAATAGGTCGGTCAGAAATCCCAGGGGAGAAAAAAGCGGAAATTTTTGTTGTTGGAAGCGCATCTAAGCTTTTACAGGGCCATTCTAGCCGTTGATTCCCAAAGCCTCCAAGAGCCCCAGTTGGGCCAGAGGTTCATGGAGTCTTTGGGGGTCTTCCAGGTAGTCCTTGAGAAAGCACAACTCCCCGGCTTTGATGTAAAGCTTGAAGGGAGCGCTGATCAGACCGGGGAAGAGGGATTTGAGGCATTGGTGCAGATCCAGGCCCTGTTCGAGCAGCGGCTCAAGCTTCCGGGCTCGGTGCAGGATCTTGTGGCAATAAAACAGAATTTGCTCCTCCACCCCTTCGATCCAGTCATTGTGACTGGGCAGGACCTGACGGCCTTTGAGGACTTCCAGTTTGCCGACCGTATTGCAGTAGGCCCGGTAGTTGGAAAACCGGCCCTGGCCCAGGGATAAATCCATGTCCAGTAAAGGGGCGGAGAAGATATTACGCAAAAGTACGTCCCCGGTGATAGCCTTTTGGTCGAACAAATAGATTACGTCGGACTGGCTGTGGCCAGGGGCGAGGAAGTAGGAGATGCCCAACCGGGCCAGCAGGTCGCCGTTTTCCTCCAACAAGCCCGCCCGTTTGGGGAAAGGGATGGTGCCCTGGAACCGGGGCATGGTGGCCTCAAAGAGCAAAAGCCAAGGGAGCGGGAAGCCCATGGCCTTAAATTCTTGGCCCAAAAACTCCATCCGTTGGTCAAACAGCCGGTACAGCTCGTGGTCCAGCTTGACCATCAGCACTTCAGCCTTGGATTGCTCAACAATAAACTGGGCTTGGCCGTAGTGGTCCGGGTGGCAGTGGGTCAGCAAGAGGTAGTCGAGGCTGGCCAAGTCGATCTGGGAAGACAAATAGTCTCTAGCTTCTTTGGTCGGAGGGCCGGTGTCCACCAAGAGGTGCTTGCCTGCTCCCCAAAGCTCAAAGATATCCACCGGCCCCACTAGGTAGGGCGTGGGGATCTTGTGGATTTTAACCTGATAGGTCGGGGCCAAAAAACCTCCCAAAGAGAGGGTGGGTTATGCGGACTGGGGGCCGTGCAGTTCAATGACCTTTTTGATGATCGCAAAGGCATCGGGGGTTTTGGGGATTACCTCGTCCGCACCGGCGGACAGAGCGCTGGCCCGAGTTTCAGGGTTGTCGTCGCCGGTAAAGAGCACCAGCTTGGTGTGCTGAAACCTTGGGTCTAATCGCAACTGGCGGCAGATCTCGATGCCCGAAAGCTTGGGCAACTGGTAGTCGATCACCGCAATCTCGGGCAACTCCTGTTGGATCAAAGCCAAGCCTTCCTCGCCGTCCTGGGCGGTCAGGGGCAAAAAGCCCGCCTTTTGGAAGAGCCTAGTGTATAGCCTCAGGATCACCAAGTTGTCGTCCACCAGAACCACCTTTTTGGGGGCTCCTCCGGTCTCGGGTTTGGGCTGACCGGGGGAACCCGGCTCCTCCATGACCAAAAAGGCATCCCCCGGTGCCAGACAAAGGTTGCCGGGAGGTTGGATCCAGTCCTTGTGGGCTTGCCTCAGGCCCAATATCTCCTTTCCCATTTGTTTGGTCAGGGATTCCAGGTCTTGGCCGATCATCGCCGAACCTTCGTGGACTTCGATCCACTGCGGGGCCAGGGGCTTTCTGCGTTCAAAGGCCTTGGAGCTTGCCTTGCCGCTGTGCATCAGCACCACGTCCACAATCCTCTGGCCCACCGAAAGGTAGGTGCTGATCACTTGGTCGGCACCGCCTTGTTTGATCCGTTTGATCGAATGTTGGTCTTCCGCCCGAGAGACGATGTGCAGCACCGGGTTGAGTTCCCGGCTGGTCAAGACGATGTAGAGGTTGGTCGGGTCGGAATTGATCATGGTTATCAATCCCTTGGCCCGTTTGATCCCGGCATCAAGCAGTACATGTTCTTGGGTGGCATCGCCGGTCAAGTGCAGGCAGACATTAAAGGGTTCTTGTTCAAACCCATGTTCGTCCTGGTTGACCACCACGAACTCCACCTTCTCCTTGAGCAGGTCTTCGGCTACCGCTCGCCCAACTTGGCCAAAGCCGCAAAGGATGTAATGGCCTTGGAGTTCATCGATTTTTTTTCGCATCTTTTGATTTTTTCGGGTGCCGCTAAAAAAACCCTCCAATGCCGATTCCATCAGCTTGCGGCCAATCACACCCAAAGAGATGAAGCTGACCAGGATGTACCCGATGGTAAACATCCGGCCTGTTGCGCTCAGGGCTTTGGGCTCCCCGTAACCGATGGTCGCCACGGTGATGACCACCATGTAGAGCGCATCGGCGAAGGAATAGTCTTCCAGCCAAACATAGCCCCCAACCCCTAGCCCCAAAAGGACCAGGAACAAGGCGAGGGCGAAGATCGGACTGAAGCGGTAGGGCATGGGGCTTTAGAGGGATTGAGTCCCCCTCAGTTGACCCCAGTCCGGCCCAAAAGGCAACCCCCCAAAAGGGAGCTTTTGGGCCGGTCCGAACCTCAAAGAGGGTACTTGCCTTGTTCCAAGGTTTCCTTGGCAATCAACCGTTTGGCGGCCAAAAGCCCGGAAGCATCGTACTTGGTGTACCGCCTTATCCCACCCAAGATCAAGTTGAGGGTGTCTCCCTCTTCAATGTAAAAGGCCCCCTGTTTGGCAGCGGTGCCCAGCTTTTCAAGAGAAGAGAACACCACTACCTGAGCCAAGGCTTTGTACAAGGCCTTTTTGGCTGCCGAAGCCTTGGGGTAAACCTTGGCGGCCCGCAGCACCGCCGATTCCATGGCATAAAGCTCAATGGCCACATCGGCAGCGCAAAGCAGGATCTCCTGCTCGTTTTGCAACCGGTCCATCAGCTTTTGCACCGCTGCTCCAGCCAAGATCAAGAAGATTTGTTTGGCATTTTCCACCGCCTGCTTTTCCGGCCCAAAGGGGTCGGCCGGGTCGGGGGATTCCAGGCTGGGGCTCATCAAGGCTTCAAAGGCGGCCAAGGCCTTCTTTTGGAGCGGCAGTTGGCCTTTGAGCGCCTTTTTGAGGATGGTGCCGGGGACCAAAAGCCGGTTGATTTCGTTGGTGCCCTCATAGATCCGGTTGATCCGCTCGTCCCGGTAAAACCGCTCGGCCGGATATTCCTGCAAGAAGCCGTAGCCGCCGTGGATCTGCAACACTTCGTCCACCAACCGCTGCAACATCTCGCTACAATAGACCTTGGCAATGGCACATTCGGCGCTGTAGTCGGCCAACATCGCCTCTTGTTGGGCGTAGTGGTCTGGCGACTTTTTGTCCAACCCGGCGAAACACTGGTCCAGGTTCCCGGCCAGCCGGTAAACCAAGGATTCGGAAGCATAAAGCTCGGCCATGGAATCGGCAAACTTTTGCTGGATCGCTCCAAAATGAGCAATCGGGTGACCAAACTGTTTGCGTTCCTTGGCGTATTCGATGGCCGGTAAAATCGCTTGTTTGGCCGCACCGTTGACGCAAGCCCCAAGCTTCATCCGGCCAATGTTGAGGATGTTAAAGGCAATCTTGTGGCCCTTGCCGATCTGGCCCAAGAGGTTGTCCTTGGGCACCTTGACGTTGTCGAGGATCACCTGGGTGGTGCTGCTGCCCTTGATGCCCAGTTTCTTTTCTTCCGGCCCGATGGTCACGCCGGGAAAGGTCCGTTCCACCAAGAAGGCGGTGAACTGTTCCTTGTCGATTTTGACGAAGACGGTAAAAAAATCCGCAATCCCGCCGTTGGTGATGAACTGCTTGGTTCCGTTGAGCACATAGTGGTCCCCTTCCAGGGTGGCGGTGGAAGCCACGTCCAGGGCATCGGACCCCGAGCCCGGCTCGGTCAGACAGTAGGCGGCAACCCATTCCCCGGTGATGAGTTTTCCCAGGTACTTTTCTTTTTGCGCCGCAGTGCCGTAATAAACCAGCGGCAAGGTGCCGATCCCGGTGTGGGCGGTAAAGGAGACCGAAAAGGAGCCGGTCCGGGCGATATTCTCGGCGATCACCATGCTGGTTACCTTGTCCAGGTCCAATCCGCCGTATTCCTCGGGGGTGTCGGTCATCAAAAGTCCCAACTCTCCGGCCTTGGCCAGGAGTTCCTTGACCTTGCCAAAGTCCTGGTGGTCTATGGCCTCCAATTGGGGGAAAACTTCTGCGACCACAAAGTCGTAAGTGGTGTCCCGGATCTGTTTGTGTTCGTCCGTAAAGTCCTCAGGTACAAAGACCGAGTCCGGGTCGGAAGAACGGATGAGGTACTCGGCACCGGCCAAGAGTTTGGTTTCCATAAGGCTCCTAAACCAAGAGGTTTTCAAAGATTCCGGCTGCGCCCATACCGCCGCCGATACACATGGTCACCATGCCGTACTTGGCCTTTCTCCGGGCCAGTTCGTGCAGCAAGGTGGCGGTCAGTTTGGAACCGGTGCAACCCAAGGGGTGCCCCAGGGCAATGGCTCCGCCGTTGGGGTTGACCTTGGTCGGGTCGATACCCAGCTGGCCTAAAACGGCAAGACTTTGGGCGGCAAAGGCCTCGTTCAGTTCAAACACCGAAATGTCGTTGAGCGACAATCCCGCTTTTTTGAGCGCCAAAGGAACCGCATGGATCGGGCCAATCCCCATGATCTCGGGGGCGCAGCCGGTGACCCCAAAGGATACAAACCGGGCGATGGGGGTGAGATTGTGGGTCTTGAGGAAGTCTTCGCTGACCACAATCACCCCGGCGGCACCATCGGTGGTTTGGCTGCTGTTGCCCGCAGTGACGGTTCCCTCCAACGCAAAGGCGGGCTTGAGCTTAGACAGCGCTTCCAAGGTGGTGTCCGCTCGGATGCCGTCATCCTGGTCCACAGTTTCAAGGCTTTTTTGTACCTTGATTCCCTTGAGCTCGGCCCTTTCGACCTCCACCCCGGTGATCTCGGCCTTGAAGTGGCCTTGGGCCACAGCCTGGGCGGCCTTTTGGTGGCTGGAGACCGCAAACTGGTCTTGGGCTTCCCTAGAAATGTTGTACTTCTTGGCGACCAACTCGGCGGTGATCCCCATGTTGGCGTATGATTCCGGCCATTCCTTGACCAGATTGGGGTTGGCGCTGTACTTGTTGCCGCCCATGGGCACCAGACTCATGGACTCAACCCCGCCTGCAATCAGTGCGTCGCCGTTGTGGGCCAGGATCTGGTTCACCGCCAGGGCAATGGATTGCAGGCCGCTGGAGCAAAACCGGTTGACCGTCATACCCGGCACCGACTGGGGCAGCCCGGCCTTCATGGCGGCGATCCTGCCGATGTTCATGCCCTGTTCCCCTTCGGGGAAGGCACAACCCAAAATCACATCTTCAATCTGGCTGGGGTCGATCCCCGAACTCAAAACCAAGTCTTGGATCACCTTGGCGGCCAGTTCATCGGGCCTTACATCCCGGAATTTTCCTTTTTTGGCCTTGCAGCCAGCGGTCCTTTTGGCGGCGACTAGATAGGCGGTTCTCATCTCTCTCCTTTTAGTTGCGAAGTGGTTTGCCGGTTTTTAGGGTAAACGAGATCCGCTCAAAGGTTTTTTTGGTGCCACAGAGCTTCAAAAAGGCTTCCCGTTCCAACTCCAAGAGGTAATCCTCGCTGACCAAGGTGCCGGGGGGCACGTCGCCGCCGCAGATTACGTCGGCCACCAGATTGCTGATCAGGCCGTCATGTTCGCTGGCATAGCCCCCTTGGATCAGGTTCCAGACTTGGGACTTGAGGGTGGCGGCTACGGACCTTCCAGGGGCCGGGATGTTGATTCGTTTGGTCTTGGGCCGGTAGTTGGCCGCCAGGGCCAAGACCTTTTGCTTGGCATCAAAGACCAACCGGTCCAGGTCCATGGTTACCTGGTCCCCAGGGCGCATGTAGCCCATGCCAAAAAGGTCCTCGGCGCTGGTGGAAACTCCGGCCATAGCGATTTGCCGGAAGTATTTGAACAGGAAAGGGCTGGGATCGGTCTCAAACTGTTCACCCAACTCTACCGCCCGGATGCACATTTCCTTGGTGCCACCTCCGGCGGGCAAAAGCCCCACCCCAACTTCAACCAAGCCCATGTAGGTCTCGGAGTAGGCGTTGATGGCATCGGCATGAAGGCTGTATTCGCAGCCGCCGCCCAAGGCGAGGTGAAAGGGAGCCGCTACGGTAGGGAAGGGGCTGTATTTGAGGGCGTTGGTCGCCTTTTGGAAGGACCGGATCATCAGGTTGATGTCGTCCCACTCCCCTTCGGCGATCCCGGCGGTCAAGAGGGCCAGATTCGCCCCCACCGAGAAGTTGGCCCCCTGGTTGGTGATCACCATACCCAACCCATTTTGGGCTACATAGTCCACCGCTTTGAGGGTAAAGCCCAGGATGTCTCCGCCGATGGTGTTCATCTTGGAGTGGAATTCCAGGTTAAACACTCCGTCCCCCAGGTCGATCAACGAAGCGCTACTGTTGCCCAGCGCTTCCTTGCCCCCTTTTTTGAGGGCAAAAAGTTCGATTTGGCCGGGTTTGAGGGGTACCGGCTGGTAGCTTTTGGACTGTACATCCCAAAATTGTTTGGTTGCACCTTCGTACCGGTAAAACCGCTCCACCGAGCCGAGCCCTTCGGGGACATTCACCCCTTCTTGCCGGGCCTTTTGGGTGAATTCTTTGACCCCAATAGCGTCTAACATCTCAAAGGGACCCAACTCCCAGTTGAAGCCCCAGCGCATGGCGTTGTCGATGTTGACGATGTCGTCGGCAATCTCGCCCAGCCGGTTGAAGCTGTAGATCAAGGTGTCCCGCAGGTTGGCCCAGGCAAACTGGGCGGCTTGGTCTTGGCCCATCACCAGGGCCTTGATTTTCTCCCCTGCTCCGTCAAGCATCTTGTTGGCCCCGATGCTGGCGAACTTGGGCTTGGTTTGGGGTTTGTAGGTTTTTTCTTGGGTGTCCCAATAAAAGATGATCTTTTCCCCGTTGGGGCCTTTGCCTTTTTTGTAGAACCCCGCTCCTGTCTTGTCCCCCAGTTGGCCTTGGGCAACCAGAGCAGCCAGGAAGTCGGGGATCTTGAAGGTTTCCCGCTGTTCGTCTTGGGGCAGGTTTTGGTAGCTGTTGTTGCCGACATGGACCAAGGTGTCCAGGCCTACCAAGTCGGAAGTCCGAAAGGCTGCCGATTTGGGCCTGCCGGTGGCGGGACCGGCAATAGAGTCCACCTCTTCGATGGTCAGCCCCAGCCTAGTCATATGGAGCATGGCGTTAAAGATCGAAAAGACCCCGATCCGGTTGGCTACAAAGTTGGGGGTGTCCTTGGCGTAAACGATCCCCTTGCCCAGCTTGGCCCCCAGAAATTCGGCCATGGTCGCCATCACTTCGGGCTTGGTGGCGGCGCAAGGGGCTAGCTCCATCAGCCGCATGTACCGGGGAGGGTTAAAAAAGTGGGTCAGCAGAAACCGCTGTTGCACCTCCAGGGGCAGCACCTCGGCCATTTTCTGGACGCTTAAGCCGCTGGAGTTGGAAGACAAAATGGTGTGGGCCCCCAGGTAGGGAACCACCTTGTCCCGGTAGAAGGCCCGTTTGATCTCCAGATTTTCGATGATCACCTCCACCACCCAGTCACAGCTCTGGAGCTGGCCCAGGTCGTCTTCAAAGTTCCCGGCGGTGACGCGGTTGACGTTGCTTTGGAGGTAAAGAGCTGCAGGCTTGGATTTGGCCAACTGCGCCAAGGCCTTGGTCGCCACTTCGTTTTTGTTGCTTCCTTCTTTGGGTGGCATGTCCAAAAGCAGGACCGAAAGCCCCGCATTGGCCAAGTGGGCGGCGATGGTCGCCCCCATAACCCCGGCCCCCAGGACCGCTACCCGTTGGATCTGCGACATAAACCACTCCTTAGGTGAGGTGTGTTGAAGTTGGTACTTTGAGGCTATTTTACCGAGCTTTACGTTTAAGTCAACGAAAAATCAAAACCTCCAGTCGGCTTTACGGCGGTCCTACTCCCCCAAAAGGCCGACCCGGATACTTTCGGGAATGGCTACCGGCCCGCCCTTCTTGGCATCCAAGGCCACCATCACCGTCTTGGCCTTGGCAAACAACTGGCCTTGTTTGCCTTTGAGGTCATAGACTACTTCAAAGCTGGTTCGGCCCAGGCTTTGAATGGTAAAATCAATCTCCACCGTTTCGTCTTCCAAGAGGATCGGCTTCTTGTAGTCACACTCCGCACGGGCAACCACAAAAAAAAGCCCGGCGTTCATAAAGTCGATGAACTTAGCCGAGAAGGCCTTGGTCCGGGCGGACTCCAAGTAGGTGAAGTACACTGCGTTGTTCACGTGGCCGTAGGCATCCAGGTCGGCAAAGCGGATCTCGATGGAGCTGTGGAAGACTTGTTTCATGGTTGGTTTTTGGGGTTGGGCAGTTCGGCGATTTTTTTGCGGTAGTTGGCCAGTTCTTGGCGCAACAGGGAGATACGGGAGATCTTTTGGTCGATCTTGGCGATATGGCCGTCCAAGATTTCCACCAGCCTGGGCATGACTACGGTTTGGGCTTGGGTGGACCGGTACAGGTCCGAAAGCTCCTGCATCTCCGCCAAGGTGATCCCCAGTTCCTTGAGTTTTAAAATGAATTTGAGTCGCAGCACCCCTTCCTTGCCGTAACAGCGCACCCCCGAGCCCAGCCGCTCCGGGGAGGGCATCAGGCCGATCTCTTCGTAGTAGCGGATGGTGCGGGTGGTGATGCCCAGCTGTTTGGCCAAGTCGCCGATCTGCACCATTTCTAGCTTGGGTGGGTTCATCATTCCGGTCTGGGAGTCTTGACGTTCTGGGTAGGTATATACCTAAACAAAAGAAACTGTCAAAAACCTTGGCTTTGTTTTTTACGGTCTTTACAGCCTCTTTTTAAATGGTTTACCTTAACGTAAACTTAGCGACAAGCCCCAAAGAGGCCAAGCGGTCCAAGAAAACTTGAAACCGGACCCCAAGCAGGGTAGGCTGGGTATGGCTGGGTCTCTCACGGATTCCGGGAATCTGGCCCGGTGAAAAGGGCCAGCCGCAAGGGTTCCGGGCACAAAGGGGCGGCGGTAAGCGGCGACAACCTGAAGGAAAGGCAAAAACCATGGTTTATTATGTTGATGGACTGCGCACCCCCTTTGGAGCTTTCAACGGGGGCCTCAAGAGCCAAAGCGCTCCTGAATTGGCCGCACCGCTCTTGGCGGAGCTGGTCTCCCGCCAGGGGCTCCGGGCCAATTCGGTGGACCAGGTGATCTTGGGCCAAGTGATCCAAGCCGGTTCGGGCCAAGCCCCGGCGAGGCAGGCGACCTTGCGGGCCGGTCTGGACGAGTCGGTTTCGGCGATGACGATCAACAAGGTTTGTGGCTCCGGGCTGATGGCCCTGATGCTGGGGGCGGGGGCGATCCGTCTGGGGGAGTCCGGCTTGGTTTTGGCGGGCGGGATGGAGTCGATGAGTAGGGCTCCCCACGCAATCTTGGGTGCCAGAGAGGGGCTCAAAGCCGGAGATTCCAAATTGGTGGACCTGCTCTTTTGGGACGCTCTGACCGATCCGGCCTCGGGGCGGGCCATGGGGGAACTGGTCGAGGAAAAAACCAAGTCCGCCCAAATCAGTCGGGAAGCCCAAGACGGATATGCGATCAAAAGTTACCAACTGGCCCTGGAAGCCCAGAAAAACGGCAGACTGGCCAAGGAGATCCTGCCCGTTACCTTGGCCGCCAAATCCGGCCCGGTCACCTTGTCCTTGGACGAAGAGCCGGGCAAGGTAAACTTCGAGAAACTGCCCCACCTACGGCCCGTCTTTGACCCCAGCGGCAGCATCACCGCCGCCAATGCCTCCAGCCTCAACGACGGCGCTGCGGTCTGCCTGCTCGCTTCTGAGACGGAGGTCCGGGCCCGGGGGCTCAAGCCCAAGGCCAAGATTCTGGCCTACAGCTCGGTCAGCCTCAAGCCCCAAGACTTCTCCCTGGCTCCGATCCCGGCGATCCAGCGGGTCCTGGAAAGGGGCAAGGTGAAGATTTCCGAAGTGGATTTTTTTGAGATCAACGAAGCCTTTGCCGCCGTGCCCCTGATGGCCATTGGGGCCTTGGGGTTGGACCCGAGGCGGCTCAACGTCAACGGTGGGGCGGTCGCCCTGGGTCACCCGGTGGGGGCCAGCGGGGCGAGGTTGGTGATCACCTTGGTGGAACAATTGGTCCTGACCGGTGCCAAGTACGGCGTGGCCGCCTTGTGCATCGGCGGTGGGGAATCAGTGGCGGTTTTGGTGCAACGGGCGGAGGGATAAATGGATTTTATGCTCAACGAAGACCAACGGTTGGTCCAGGCAACGGTCCGGGAAATGGCGTTGGCCGAGATTGCCCCCAGGGCCAAGGAGGCGGACCGGAACCACCGGCTGGACCCCAAGGTCTTGTCCCTGCTCACCGAGCTGGGCCTGTGGGGCGGAGCTTACGGCGAAGAATGGGGCGGGTCGGGGCTGGACTACCTGAGCTACATCCTGGCGGTGGAAGAATTGAGCCGTGCCTGCGCCAGCACGGGGGTGCTGCTGGCCGCCCACAGTTCTCTTTGTTGTGACCCGATCCATCACTTTGGTACTGCCGCCCAAAAAGAGCGTTTTTTACGGCCCTTGTTGGCCGGAGAAAAGATCGGCTGTTTCCTGCTCACCGAAGCGGGGGCCGGTTCGGATGTTGGGGCGTTGGGCACCAAGTTCGAGGACCGAGGGGACCATTATTGGGTCAACGGCTCCAAGCAGTTTATCACCAACGGCGGGTACCTGGGCACCGGGGTTTTGTTTGCCACCCGGGACAAGACCTTGGGCAACCACGGCCTTTCCGCCTTTGTGCTTGACCTGACCGAGCCGGGGGTGAGTTTGCTCAAAAACGAAGAGAAGCTGGGGATCCGGGCTTCTTACACCAGTGCTTTTGCCCTGGACGGGGTCAAGCTGCCCAAGGACCGGCTTTTGGGCCAGCCGGACCAGGGGTTTAAAATCGCCATGGAGACCCTCAACGGCGGGCGCATTTCCATTGCCGCCCAGGCCTTGGGGATCGGCCAAGCGGCTTTGGACCTGGCGGTGAACTATGCCAGGGACCGAAAGCAGTTTGGCCAAGCGCTCCAGGAGTTCCAAGGGATCCAGTTTAAACTGGCCGAGATGACCAGCCGGTTGGAAGCGGCCCGGTTGATGACCTACAAGGCCGCCTGGAGCAAGGGCGGAGGCCACCCTAGCGCCCAGGCCTCGGCGATGGCCAAACTCCTGGCCAGTGAGGCGGCCAACTTTTGCGCCGACCAAAGCCTCCAGATCCACGGCGGCTACGGCTACAGCGCAGAATGCGAGGTGGAGCGGCTCTACCGGGATGCCCGGATCACCGAGATTTATGAAGGGACCAGCGAGATCCAAAAGATCGTGATCGCCAAGGGGCTTTTCAAGGGCTGACAAGGCCTGGGGAAAGCGCTAGGGTACCGGCAACAACCTATACACAGCGAGGCGCAGGAAAAGAATGATGGAAAACAGCCGTGTGATCTACTGGAACATCCCGCAATTTGCGGTTTGGGTCATGTACCTGTTGGCGGTCTTGAGTTTGGCGGTGATGGTCTGGGGCTTTGTCCGCAGGCTCAAGGTGTATGCCCAGGGGCAAAAAAGGCGGCCTTTGGATCAAGTGGGCGGGCGCATCTTCCGGGCTCTTTCCGAGGCGCTGTTCCAACAAAAGGTCGCCCGTGAGCCGGGCATCGGACCGCTGCACAACTACTTCTTTTGGTCCTTTGGGGTGCTGTTCCTGGGTACGGTGTTGGTTTTCATCCAAACCGACCTGACCGAACCTCTTTTGGGTTGGATGTTTTTGGAGGGCGATTTTTACAAAGCCTACTCCCTGGCGCTTGACCTCTCGGGGCTGGTGGCGGTTTTGATGCTCGGCGGGATGTTCTCCCGGCGGTATTTTTTTGGGGCCCAGGGGATGATCCAAAAGCCTCTGGATCTGGTGTTTTACCTGGACCTCTTTCTGATCCTAGGGACCGGATTTTTCTTAGAAGGCCTGAGGATGTTGGTGACCGAATTGGGGGTCAACGATCCGCTTTCCCAGTACAGCCCGGTGGGGTTGGTGCTGGCCCGGTACTTCCAGTTGCTGCCCCCCGAGTGGGTGTTGCCGCTGCATCTGGGGCTTTGGAGCTTCCACATGGTTTTGGTGATGGTCTTCATCGCCTTAATCCCCTTTTCTCGGCTCAAGCACTTGGTCTTGACCCCGGTCAACTACCTCTTTTTTGAAAACCAACCCAAAGGGCACCTGGAGACCTTGAACCTGGAGGACGAGACCCAGGAGACCTTTGGTTACCAAACCCCCAAGGACCTGCGGTTCAAGGACATCTACGACACTGATGCCTGTACCTCCTGCGCCCGTTGCCAGGACCGCTGCCCGGCCTTTAACACCAACAAGCCCCTGAGCCCGATGAAGGTGATCGAAGATCTGGGCAAGGTTTGTTTTGAGCTGAAAAACGGCAATCTGGCCGAAGCGGTGGGCAAGGAAGCGCTCTGGGCCTGTACCACCTGTCGGGCCTGCATGGAATTTTGCCCTGCCGAGATCGAACACATCCCCAAGATCGTGGGGATGCGCCGGGCGATGGTGTTGATGGAAGGAGAGTTCCCTGGGGAGGAAGTGGCCAAGGCCATGGACGACCTGGAGGTCAACGGCAACCCCTTGGGCTTCGCCAAGGCTACCCGCGGCGACTGGGCGGCCGGGCTGCCTTTGGTGGAGGTCGCCGAGGCGGACTATGTTTATTTTACCGGCTGTTATGGTTCCTTTGACCCCAGGAACCAGCAGGTCGCCAAGGCGCTGGTCAAGCTCGCCCAGGCGGCGGGGGTCAAATTGGCTATTCTGGGCAAAGAAGAGCGGTGCTGCGGCGAACCGGCCCGCAAGATGGGCAACGAATACCTCTACCAGTCCCTGGCCAAGGAAAACATCGCCACCTTTGAGTCCAAGGGGGTCAAAAAGATCGTCACCGCTTGCCCTCACTGTTTCCAAACCTTGGGCCAGGATTATCGGGATCTGGGTTTCCAGGCCGAGGTGCTGCACGCCAACCAGTTGCTCGACCAACTGTGGCAACATTACAAATTTAAGCTCAACCGCTCCGGGGTCAAGGTCACCTACCATGATTCCTGTTACCTGGGCCGGTACAACAATCTGTTTGAAGCCCCCAGAAACCTCCTCGAAGGGGTTGGGGTGGGGTTCAAGGAGATGGAAAAAAACGGCCTGGAGAGCTTTTGTTGCGGTGCCGGCGGGGGGCGCATCCTGGCGGAGGAAAAGTTGGGCACTAGGATCAACCTCAAACGGGCCACCATGGCCCAAAAAACCGGGGCGGAACTGGTGGTCAGCAGCTGCCCCTTCTGTCTGACCATGATGGAAGATGCCACCAAGGGGCTGGAGGGCGAACCGCTCAAGGCCATGGACCTGCTTGAACTTTTGGCATCCCACCTGCCTGAACCCAAATCCAACGAGGGCCAATGAAGATCTTAGTTTGCATCAAACAGGTTGCCGACCTGGAATCTCGTTTTGTGGTCCCGGCTGGGGCCACTTGGTTTGACGAAGCGGATTTGTCCTTTCGGATCAACGAATATGACGAATATGCCATTGAGGAGGCGGTCCGGCTCAAGGAATCCTTGCCCGAAAGCGAGTTGGTGGTGCTGACCCTAGGCCCCCCCAGGGCCGCCGAGGCGCTCAAAAAGGCGCTGGCCATGGGGGCGGACCGGGCGATTCACTTGAACGACCCCAAGGCCCAAGACCGAGATTCTTTTAGTGTCGCCCAAGCCATTGCCGGGGCGGTCAAGGACCAAGGGTTTGACCTGATCTTTACCGGTATGCAATCCCAAGACCGAGGTTCGGGTCAGGTAGGGCTGTTGCTGTCCGAACTGCTGGGGATCAACGGGGTCAGTTGTGTGGTTGGGTTTGCCAAAACCGAAGGGGGGATCCAAGTGGAGCGGGAGTTGGACGGGGGACTGCGGGCCGAGGTAGCCTTGGGGCTTCCGGCGTTGGTCACCTGCCAATTGGGGTTGAACCAACCTCGCTACCCCACTTTGCCCAACATCATGAAAGCCAAGAAAAAACCCTTGGAGACGATCGAATTGGGACCACAAACCGCTCCCAGGGTTAAGGCCCAAGGGTTGAGCCTGCCGCCCAAACGGGGGGCGGCGGAATTTATCGAAGGGGACAATGCCACCAAGGTCGCCAAACTGGTGGCGATCTTAAAAGAAAAAAAACTGGTCGGTTGAGGAAAAACAATGAAAGCAATGTTGATTGGAGAAGTGGTGGGCGCAAAGCTCAACCCCAGCTTTGCCGAATTGTTGGGCTTTGCGGGCCGGTTGGGGGCCGAGGTGGTCGGCTTGGTGATGGGCGATACCTCTGACCGGCCCAGCTTTGCCGGGAAGTTGGTCTTGGCTGCTGGCCCCGAATATGCCCCCCAAGCCCACAAGGCGATGGTCCAAGAGCTGGTAGCCGCCGAAAAGCCCGATCTGGTGGTGCTGGTGCACTCCGCCTATGGCTGGGACTTGGCTCCCCGTTTGGCGGTGGCGCTCTCGGCTCCCCAAATCTCCGAGGTCAAGGAGGTAACCGACGGGGTTTACCAAGTGGGGGTTTGCAACGGCAAATTGGTCCGCCAACTGGCCCCCAACCCAGGGTTGACGATCCTCACCCTGCAAGCCGGGGCCTTTGCCCCAGCCCAAGAGAGCGGTAGCCCTACGGTGGAAAACAAAACCCTGCCCTCCCTGCCCGGCCCCGGTTTGGTGGGCTACAAGTCCAAACCCAAGACCGGGGTGGACCTCTCCAAGGCGGAGCGGATCGTTTCGGTAGGCCGGGGGATCGGAAAAAAAGAGAACATTGAACTGGCCCGCAAACTGGCGGCGGTTTTGAAGGCGGAACTGGGCTCCAGTCGCCCGGTGGTGGATGCGGGCTGGATCGACCCTTCCCACCAAGTGGGCAGCACCGGCACTACGGTGGCCCCCAAGCTGTATCTGGCCTGCGGGATTTCCGGGGCGGTGCAGCATTTGGCGGGGATGAAAAAATCCGAGTTGATCATTGCGGTCAACAAGGACAAGGAAGCCCCGATCGGGGAGGTGGCCCGGTACTTTGTAGTCGCCGACCTGATGGAATTTTTGCCCGCCTTGACCGAGGCCCTGCAATGAAAACTCGGCTGACCGAGCTTCTGGGCATTCGTTACCCGGTCATCCAAGGGGGGATGATGTGGGTTTCGAGGGCCCCGTTGGTGGCAGCGGTTTCCAACGCCGGGGGCTTGGGGGTGTTGACCGCCCTGAGCCTGCCCAGCCCCGAATTGGTGATCCAGGAAATCGCCGAGATCAGGAAGCGGACCAACCAACCCTTTGGGGTCAACCTGACCTTTTTGCCGACCTTAAAGCCGGTGCCCTACGAAGCTTACGCCCAGGCCATTCTTTCGACCGGGGTGAAGATCATCGAAACCGCCGGGCGCAACCCGGAACCCTACATGGCTCTGCTCAAACAAGCGGGGGTCAAGGTGATCCACAAATGTACCAGTCTCAAACACGCCCTCAAGGCGGAGGCCATTGGGGTGGACGTGGTTTCCATCGATGGCTTTGAATGTGCCGGACATCCGGGGGAGCAGGATGTAGGCGGGTTGGTGCTGTTCCCGGTGGTGGCCGGAGCGCTCAAGATCCCGGTGGTAGGTTCGGGTGGATTGGCTGATGGCAGAGGATTGGCGGCGGCGCTGGCTTTGGGTTGCGAGGGTATCAACCTGGGGACCCGTTTTTTGGCGACCCAAGAATCCCCGGTGCACCAGAGGATCAAAGAAGCTTTGTTGGGTGCCGACGAAACCTCGACCATTCTGGTGGAACGGAGCCTAAAAAACAGTTTGCGGGTCCTGCGAAACCGGCAGGCTGACAAGGTGCTTGTCATGGAGGCGAGAGGGGCGGAACTGGCGGAATTGGCTCCCCACCTGTCGGGCCGTCTGGGCCTTGCTGCCTTGGAATCCGGGGACCCGGAAGGGTTTTTGTTTGCCTGCGGCCAGTCGGTCGGTTTGGTCAAGGACATCCCAACCTGCGCCGAGTTGATCGAAAGGATGGTGGCGGAGGCCAAAGAAATTCTTTTGCATCGGCTCCCCGCTCTGTTCTGACCGGGTTGTAGGGGCTTTGTATTGTTGACAGCCGCCCTGTCATAATTTTTGGAAAATGAGGGGATTTTTGCCCCCTTGCGGATCCAAAAAATGTGTATAACCTGTTGAACGGTAAACACGTTTTTTGCAGGTTGGATAAAGGATTGCCCTTCTTGGCCCAGCCTGATAGGTTGTGGTCCAAGTCCCCGAGGGAAAAACGGGGCCAACTTGAACCCAACGACCCAGGCCCATGGCTGCTAAAGCGAATCTCAAGAAGCTGAACCGCAAGCTCCAGCACACCCCCATTGCCATCATCGGCCTTTCGGCCCTGTTTCCCGAATCCAAGGACCTGGATCAATACTGGGAAAACATCCTGGGGGAAGTTGATTGCATCAGGCCAGTGCCGCCGGACCGTTGGAACCTGGACGACTACTACGACAAAGATCCCAAAAACCCCGACAAATCCTACTCCAACCAAGGGGGCTTTTTACCGGGCACCGAGTTTAACCCCATTGAATGGGGCCTGCCGCCCAACATCCTCGAAATCACCGATGTCAGCCAGCTTTTGTCCCTGGTGTTGGCCAAACGGGTGCTGGCCGATGCCGGATACGGAGAGGGGCTCAAGCCTTTTGACTCTAAAAACACCGGTTGTATTTTGGGGGTAGGGGGGGGGCAAAAGTTGATGACCCCCTTGATCAGTCGGCTGCAAAGCCCGATCTGGGAACGAGTCCTGGCTTCGGCCGGGGTGGCTGAGAGTGACCGGGCAGTGCTGATCGAAAAGATGAAAAAAGCCTACGTCCGGTGGGAAGAAATGAGTTTCCCCGGCACCCTGGGCAACGTTATTTCCGGGCGGATCGCCAACCGGCTGGACCTGGGTAGCACCAGCTGCGTGGTGGACGCGGCCTGCGCCAGTTCCTTGGCTGGGATCAGGATGGCGGTCAGCGACCTGTTGGAATACCGCTCGGACCTGATGATCACGGGCGGGGTGGATACGGACAACAGTATCTACATGTACCTTTGTTTCTCCAAAACTCCTGCCTTTACGGCCAAAGAAAAGCTCCAACCTTTCGACAAAAACTCCGCCGGGATCATGATCGGCGAAGGGATCGGGATGCTTTTGCTCAAACGGCTGGAGGACGCAGAACGGGATGGGGACAAGATTTACGCCCTAATCAAAGGGGTGGGCTCCGCTTCGGACGGCAGATTTAAATCCATCTACGCTCCCAGGGCCGAAGGCCAACTCTTGGCCCTGGAACGGGCCTACGAAAACGCCGGGGTGGACCCGATGACCGTTGGCCTCTGGGAAGCCCACGGCACCGGCACTAAAGCTGGAGATGCCACCGAGGCCTCCGCCTTGACTCAATTTTTGGGTAAAAACCAAGGGAAAAAATTGGTTGCCCTGGGCAGCGTCAAAAGTCAGATGGGCCACACCAAAAACGCCGCCGGTGCCGCCGGGATCATCAAAGCCGCTTTGGCGCTCCATCACAAGGTCTTGCCCGCCACCATCAACATCGAAGAACCCAACCCCGATTTAGGCCTCGAAGACAGCCCGGTTTACCTCAACACCAGCACCCGCCCCTGGATCAAGGGGGCAGAGCCCAGAAGGGCAGGGGTCAGCGCCTTTGGCTTCGGGGGCACCAACTTCCATTATGTCCTGGAGGAATACGGCCAAGCGCAATTGGGCTTCCGCCGCCAGACTACCCCAAGCTGCCTGTTTGTAGAGGCCCAAAGTGGCCCGGCGGTTCTGGCCGCCTTAGCGGACAAACAACGGTTGCTTTCCGCCCCGGACGGCGCACTTGCCTTCTGGCAGTGGGCAGAAGATTCGGACCGGCTCAAGATCCCCAAAACCCACAGCAGGGCGGGTTTGGTGGCCATGGATGCCAAAGAAGCCTTGGGCCTCTTGGACAAGTTGATCCAAGGGTTAAGCCAAAATCCGTCGGTCACCACCCTGTCTTTGGCCGAAGGGGCTTTTTACGGGGCCAAGGCGGTTGCGGGCAAGGTGGCGGCGCTGTTCGCCGGGCAAGGTTCCCCTTACCTGAACATGGGCAAGGACTTGGTTTGGAACTTCCCACCCATGGAAGAAGGCTTTTCCAAACTGGACCAACAGTTTGAAGACCAACCTCTGCCACTGAGCCAAGTGGTGTACCCGATCTCCGTCTTCAACGAGGCAGACAAAAAGGCCCAGGAAGAGAGGCTGCAACAAACCCAAAACGCCCAACCGGCGATTGGGGCGTTTTCCCTGGGGCTTTACAAAATATTGACCCAGGCGGGCCTTAGCCCTGAGATGACCGCCGGGCACAGCTTTGGCGAACTGACCGCCCTGTGGGCAGCCGGGGTGCTCGAAGAAGAGGACTACCTGAGCCTTGCCAAGGCTAGGGGACAGGCGATGAAGGCCATTCCCGGCGTGGATGCCGGTTCGATGATGGCGGTGATGGGCAACGTCTCGGAGATTGAACCGGAACTGAAGGCGTTCAAGGGAATCAAAGCGGCCAACTACAACAGCCACAAACAAGTGGTTTTGGCGGGACCCAAGGGGGAACTGGAAAAGGCAGCGGTTCACCTGAAAGCCAAAAAATTTAGCTGTGTAATGCTGGGAGTTTCAGCGGCGTTCCACACTCCCTTGGTGGGTCATGCCCAAAAGCCTTTTGCGGCGGCCATTGGAGCGGTGGACTTTAAAGCCCCGAAGATTCCGGTTTACTCCAACGGCACCGGAAAAGCCCACGGCAAGGACCCCAAGAAGATCCAAAAGGCCCTGGAAGAGCACATTTTGGAATCGGTAAGGTTCACCCAAGAGATCACCCAGATGCACCAAGACGGGGCCAGGGTGTTTGTGGAATTCGGCCCCCAGGGGATCCTGACCAAACTGGTGGGCAACATCTTAGAAGGCCAGGAGTTTGTGGCCTTGAGCCTCAACCCCAACCCCAAGGCTCCGGCAGACCGACAATTGCGCAGCGGCTTTGCCCAGCTCAAGGTCTGGGGATTGGAACTTGGAGCCCTGGACCCTTGGAGCCACCGGCCCAAACCGGAGGTCAAAAAGCCCAACCCCGCAGCGGTGATTTTGACCGGTGCCAACTATGTCAGCCCCCAAACCAAACAAGCTTTTGAAGCGGCGTTGCAAGACGGATTCCGGCTGCCCCAGACCCAAGCGGTCCTTCCGGCTCCAGCCAGGCCCCCTGTCCCCGCCTCTACTCCCGCACCGGTGCGCCTAGAGCCTACCCCTTCCCCAGCTTTGTCCATGACGGTCAACCAACCGAACCTTGAGATTGTAGAAGCGGTCAACCACAGCCTGACCGATTTTCAGAACCACCAGTCGGAGACCATCCGGGTTCACGAACAGTTTTTGGTCGCCCAGGCGGAATATTCTCGGGCCTTTTTTGGGTTGCTGCAAAGCCCCAATGCACCCCAAATGGCCAAACAGATCGACGGGTTCAGTCGGCACCAGGAAGAAACTCTGCGGGTCCATGAAGCCTACTTGAACCACCAAGCCCAGTTTGCCGCCCAGGCCTTTGAGGTGGTGCGGCAACAACAGGCGTTGTTGGGCGGGATGAAACTTGCCCCCTCCCAGCCTCCTTTGCGCCCGGTTCTCCAGGTTCAACCGGTGGCTCCGGTGGCCCAAAAGATTGTGGCCCCCCCGGCTCCCCAGCCGGTGTTGGCCGCTCCTCAACCCGCTGTGGCAGCGCCCCAGCAGACAATGGCTGCGCCCAAACCGGTGATGGCTCCTCCAGCCCCTAAACCCGTTGCTCCCACTGCGGTGGCCCCGGCTCACTTGCCTCCCTCGAAGGACCTGAAGGAGGCGATTGGCTTTGCCCTCCTGGCGGTGGTCAGCGAAAAAACCGGGTACGCCCATGAAATGCTCGACCTCTCCATGGACCTGGAGAGTGACTTGGGGGTGGATTCGATCAAGAGGGTAGAGATTCTTTACGGCATCCAAGAACGACTGCCGGGGCTCCAGGAACTCAAACCGGAAGCTCTGAGCGCCCTGCGGACCTTACAACAAATCGCCGACCACATCACCGGCCAAAATGCCGGTGTGGCTCCAGCGGCCCCAGCTGCTCCGGTAGCAGCCAAAGCGGCCCCCGCAACCTCCGGCCCGGCCCAAGGGCAGATTGCCCAGGCTCTGTTGGCGGTGGTGGCGGAAAAAACCGGCTACCAAGCAGCAATGCTCGACCTTTCCATGGACCTGGAGAGTGA
>MFNF01000013.1 GCA_001783715.1 Candidatus Lambdaproteobacteria bacterium RIFOXYD2_FULL_56_26 | reverse complement strand
CTTGGCGGCAATTCATATCAGGTGCATTTTTCTTTGGGCCACAATCTCGTGACTACACTATCTAGGTTGGGTACCGGCACAAACCAAATCGGGGGCCAACCTTGTCCAGGACGGCAAAAAAAAGGCGTTTTTAAAGATTGTAGAACCGGTTGGGATTTGAAACCCTTGGGGTGCCCCGGTTGGGGGCCAACTTGGTTTTGTTTCTGGAATCCACTTTTTGCCCTTGAGGTTGTGATGCTTGAACTCCCCCTGCCGTTCAAACCCATTTTGGACAAAAAACCAGCGCTTTCGGCCTTGGTAACCACCGGTTTCAGCCAGTTTAAACCGGTCCTCAAGTACAACCACCAACTTTTTTTTGAAGACTACACCGACCACGGACAGCCGCACATCCAACGGGTACTGGAGGCTGCCGCTTTTTTGGTCACCCCGGAGTCGTTGCCCCTGCTCAGCCCCGAGGATGTTGCGGTGTTGTCCCTGGCCTGTCTGTTCCACGACTTGGCCATGCAGTTTGATGTCCCCTCCTTTTTGGCCATGCAGTTTGATGTCCCCTCCTTTTTGGCCTTGCTCCAAGACAAAAGTTGGGAATCAAAATGGAAGGAATACTGCGCCGAAGCCAAGCGTTGGGACGAGGTAAAAAACCTGAATGTCCTGGGCCAGACGGAACCGGTTGAGCTGCCGTCCTTGACCGAGAAGGCTGCGGTGGGTTGGACCAAGGCACAAAAGAACCTGATCGGTGAATTTCTCCGTCGTCACCACACCCAATTGGCCAAAGAAATCTGCACCCAGGGATTCCCACTGCTGGCAGGGGGGCCAATCCAGCTAAAGGGTTTTGACGGCGAACTCTTGGCGCTCACGGGACAAGTGGCCGAGAGCCACGGCTTGGACCTGCGCAAAGCCTATGACCTAGTGGACCAAGAGGCAGAAGACGGCCAGGGGCTGCACCTGTTGTACCTGATGGGCCTGATCCGCATCGCCGACTACCTGGACCTGGAGGGCCGGGGCAAAGATCCTGCCATCAAAACCCTCCACAGCCCCTTTTCCCGGTCCGAACACCGCAAACATTTGGCCATCAAAAATGTGCGACCGAGCGAGCGGGACCCCCAATCCATCCAAGTGACCGCAGAACCAACCCAGGTGGAGGACTTTTTGGCCCTACAGTCCCTGTTTTCGGACCTACAACGGGAGTTGGACCGTTGTTGGGCCTGTTTTGGGGAGCGGTACGGGGCCCATCAAACATTACACCCCTTGGGCCTCCGGCTCCGCCGGGTCCGGTCCAACCTGGACGACTCCAAAAAATTTGCCAGAACGGTGGACTGGGTGCCCCAACGGCTCCAGTGGGATGTGGCGGGCGGGGAGGTGATGAAGCTGTTGGTAGGCCCCTTGTATGGGGAAAAACCGGCGGTGGGGATCCGGGAGCTGCTGCAAAACTCCTTGGACGCAGTCCAGGAAGCCCGGAAGCACCTGGGGGGTAAAGAACAACACCAGGCCTTTGGCCAATTCCGCCCCCAGGAGGCGGAGGTCTGGATGGTTTTGGAGGAAAAAGCCGGGGCAGAGGGGCCAGAATGGTTTTTTACCATTTCCGACCAAGGCATTGGCATGGACCTGGAGGTGCTCGACAATTATTTCCTCAAGGCCGGGGCCTCCTACCGGTATTCCACCGCCTGGAAGGGGGAGTTCCAAGATGAACAGGGCCAGTCCCAGGTGGTCCGTTCGGGCCGGTTTGGGGTGGGGGCCTTTGCGGCCTTTTTGTTGGGCCACCAGATTGAGGTGGAAACCCGCAAACTGGGTCCAGAGACCGGGTACCGTTTCTCCGCCGGACTGGAGAACCAACCGATCCAGGTCACCCAAGACCGCAACCTGCCCTTTGGCACCCAAATCAAAATCCGGTTGCATGAACGGGCGGCGGAGTGGGCAGAAGAAAATTATAGCGATTCGGATTGGTTCTGGTACTTTCTTCCCGACCCCCAGGTCAAACGGGAGGTACGGCTGTTGGATAAAAAGGCCGAGGCAAAGCGGATGAAGCAGATTTTAGCAACACCTCAAGCAGAATGGGTCCACTTAACCCCCGACCGAGCGGTCCCCCTGGAGGACACCGGTTTCCCAGAGGTCCTCTTTTTTCCTGATATAAAGCTTTTTAGCTCACTCTTTTGCAACGGGATTGTTATTGGGGACTTTGAGGAAAGCCTTGGTGTTTTTACCTCAGGTACCCTGTTGGTGACCGACCCCAACGGAGTTTTGCCGTTAAATTTGACCCGAGATGGATTGACCCAAGCTCTGCCCTTTGCCCAACTGTTCCGACGGGAGATTGCGTTTCATGTTTTGACCCGCCACCTTTGGTTTGGTAAAAATTCCAGACCAAAACAGTACCCAGCGCTGAATTATTATATGGAATCTTTTCAACACCAAGGCTCCCCTTTTTACTTGTCCCCGGAGGGGCTAGGTTTGTTGACTCAGTTTCCGCCGCAGCAGTTTTTATTGTTCAACAGAAAGACATACTTTAATATTTTTCCATTGAAAGAGCTTATTCAGCTGGCAGGGAATCAGGGGCTAGCGCTTGTCTTTGGGAGGGAAGAAATATTTGGAGATACCAAAATGAGCGGGGGTGGCTGGGAGCGGACCATAGAGGAAGAAATTCAATTCTGGGAAATTAACCCCCCAGGGGGTGCCTCTGAGAACGACCCCTTTTGGAGTGAAATGAAAGCTTTCTTGGAAAACTTTTATCTGAAACGGACGAATCCCAAGTTTTTAGGCTACAACCCGCAGAACCCTGCCCCGGCCCCTACCTGCCCTACAAAGGGGCCGAAGAATTTTTGCCGCTCACCGAAGTCTGGAACGAAGTGGTTGGAGAGGGCCAGTTGATCCCCTATGACCTGGAAAAACGTAAACCGTTGCTGGAAAAGGCCTGGGCGCACCCCAGGGTCAAGGCACACCTGGAGTGGTTTGAACGAAAAGAGAAATGGGAACAGGAGGAGCGGGAACAGAAGAAGGCAAAAAAACCGTAGCATCGGAAGAGCAAATCCGGCCTTTGAACCAAGCCCCGCCGCCCCTACCCTTCGATCCCGTTTTCTCGGTCGATCAGGAAATAGATCAGGTCCAGTTCGGGGGGTTGGGCGTAGGTTCCGGCCAGCTGGCCGTGGACCTGGCCCCGGTGGTGGGTTTGGTGGACAAAGAGGTGGGAGAAGATCTCCCACAACGGACGGCTTTGGACTTGGTCGGGCTTAGTGACGCTGTGGTAGGTGATCTGCTCTTTTAAGGCCTCCGAAGGGGTCTCTTCGAGCCACTGGATCAAATGGTCGTCCTCGACCATCCTGGCGGCAGTCAGACTGGAGAGGTCCGGGTAGAGCACCTGGTCGAGGCTGGCCGGGCGAAACTCCCGGCCCTGGCACCTCGCCTTCCACATCTGGTCCACCAAAAGAATGTGGTTCAAACAGGCGTGGATGGACCCAAAAAACATGGGCCGGGTGGCCAAGTAGTCGCTTTCGCTCAAATACCGGCAGGTCCGGTAGAGCCGCCGATTGGCCCACCGGTTGTATTGGCCCAGCAGTCGGAAGTGTTCCATCATGGCCTTGCTCTAGCCTGTTGTTTCTTGAGGCCCAACCACAAAAGGGCAATCATGCTCTTGGCATCGGTCAGCTCGCCGGTGAAGGTTTTGGCCAACAGCTCCTCTGTCGGAATCTCCAAGACCCTCAGGTCCTCATGTTCATGGGCCAGCCCGCCGCCCGCCTCGACCTTGTCCTGGTCGGTCACTTGGCCGTAGTAGAGGTGGACCAGTTCGTCCGAGACCCCAAAACTGGGGTAAAAGGCGGTCAGGTATTCCAGGTCCTTGACCCGGTACCCGCTTTCCTCCAGGCTCTCCCGTTTGCCGCAGGCCTCGGGGGTTTCGTCATGGTCGATCAACCCACCGATGATCTCCAAGGTCCAACCGTTGGTCTTGGAGGTCTTGACCGAGCTGAACCGGAACTGTTCGACCATCACGATGGTCCCCCGGTCGGTGTTCTCCAGGATCACCGCCACCACTTCGGGCCGTTCCAGGTGATACCTTACCACTTCCAGAGGTTTTCCGTTAAAACAATCGTGCACCAAGGTAACCCGGTCCACACGAAAAAATTCCTGGAAGATCCGGCGGTTTTCTAAGATTTTATAGTCCATAGGTGCCGATCAGGGTTTGGCGGACAACAATTGTTGTTTGACTACAAGGCTTTCTTCGTAACACCGGCTGCTGCCCTCCTGGTCCCCTTGGTTAAACAGCAGCTTGCCCAATTCGTCTAGGATTTCAAGCAGCCCCGAATAGTCCTTTAAGGTCCGTTTGACCCCGCCGTGCCCTTCCAGGCACTGGGCCAAGGCCCGCTGGTCCCCCTTGTCCCGGTAGGCCTTTTCGAGGCTCAGGTAGGTCTGGTCCATCCGCAGGCTGTCGTCCTGGGCTTGGTAGGAGGACAGAGCGGTCAGCAGGAAGGGCACCGCCTGGGCCTCGACCCCGGCGGCGACGTATTGCTCGATCCGCTCTTCCAACAGGGGTAGGTATTCGGCGCTGGTTTTGGGCACCAAACCGCCAAAGACCTTCTCCCAAAGTTTCAGGTGGGCCGGGTATTCCTTGAGCCCAAATAGCGCCTGGGAGGCAATGGCCACAAACTGGAGGGACAAGGTCTGGTCCTTGGACTTCTTGCCGTCCCCGGCCAGCCAACGTTGGGCCACATCTGCCGCCCGCTTCAGCTCCCCTTCAGCCAAGGCCTTTTGGGCGGTTTTGAGCTGGAGGTTGTTGAGTTCCTCCGGCTCCGATTCTTCTTCCAGGGACTTAAAGTCCAAAATCTCGTTGGCCGCCAAGGGCGGGTTTACGCCCACCTCCTGGTGCCGCCGGGGCTTGGGGGTGATGGTCCGGGGTTTGGGCTTTTCCAAGGTTTCGTCCACCCCTTCAAAAAGGTCGCCCAAGGGGGCGGCGGGCACCTTTTCCAGGAGTTTGTTTTCCTCCTGCTCTTTGGTCCTGGTCTGCTCAAACAAAGGCACCGCACCGGGGCCGGTTTTTTTGGCCGCCACTGGAGCCGGGGCCGCCGGGGCACCCCCGGCGTAGGGGTTCCGGGGCCTTGGTGCGTTGGGTTGGGCCGGGGTCGGGGCCGCAGGGGTCGGGCTGGGGGCGGCTTTTTTGGGTTTGCCCGCAGGCGGCCCGGAAAGCTTGACCACCACTTCCGCCTCCGGCTCGCCCGGCCCTTGGGTCGAATCCAGGTTCTTTTGGAACTTGGAGAACACCGAAGGGTCAATGTTGGTTGGAGCGGTGGAGGGAACGGTCAACTCCGGCTCCAGGTCCGGGGCCACCTTGGCAATGATCTTGCGCCTCTGCCCCTGGCTTTTGGCCGACAGCCCCTTGAGCAGCGCCGCCGCCCGCTGGGCTTCCATCACGTTGGGATGGGAACTGGAATTGCGGCTTGACCGGGGCCGAATCCGTTTGGACAAAAAGACCACCTGGGCCAAGGCCAGCAGGACCAGACTGACCAGCCCCAAGGCCAGCTCCAGCTCAAAGGCCCAGAGCGTAAAGCCGACAAAAACGGCGGCCAGGAGGATCTGCAAGGTGAGGATCAAGATCTTCATCAAGTCAGCCTAGCCTCTGTGCTTCAAGGTCCACAACCTTTTGGTTGGTGTCTCTGAGCCTTGTGGCCAACATCACCGAGAAGTTGCGGAACAGTTTGTAACTCAAAAAAGACAGCTTGGGGTTGCGGGCGATCTTCTCCAGCTTTTCGGAGGAGATGGAAAAAAGCAGGCTTTGTTCGGTGGTCCTAGCGGTGGCGGACCGGGGCCGGTGGTCCAGCAGGCCCAGCTCACCGAAGGCTTCCCCCGGCTTGAGCCTAGCGATCACCGCTTCTCTTAGCACCCCGTCTTGTTTGGCGACCCGTTTTGATATCTCGACCCCGCCCGAGAAGAGCAGGTACATGGTGTCCGAAGGGTCAAATTCCTTAAAAATCACCTGGTCCATCGGCACCGTCTGGGAGGTCATGAGCCGCAAAAAGGAAAGCATTTCTTCGTCGGAGAAGTCGTTAAAAAAGGGAATCTCCGCTTTGAGGCGCAAGAAAATGTCTTTACGGATCGCAACCATAACCTGCCTGTTCCGATTCTTTGGGGGTTCTTTCTCTGGGGAAGTATGGCTTTTATTTTTGCAAATGTAAAATACAGAGGGAAAAAAGAAAGCCCCTGGAGACCTTCACAAAAAAAGGTCCAGGGGCCAAAGGATTTTCGTCCCTAAAAAGAAAGGACGAAGGGGACTTGGTGGGAGCGTTGCGCCGAAGCCTACTCTGCGCCTTTGGTCGAAAGACCCAGGGGCAAATAGAGCGGGCAAACCTTGAGCGCTGCGGTTCCCAGGGGGATCAAGGCGACCAACCCCCAAAGGCTTTCAAAATAAACCCCGGCACCAGCAATGGCCACTCCGGCGATCAGACGAATGATGCGGTCAATCCCGCCTACGTTGGTTTTCATGGTCAACTCCTGTGTAACGATGGTTTAATTTTGGGACCTTGGATTCCCCCTTTTGACTGTACCCTACCAAAAGGCGACTCCAAGGAACAGTGACAATGTCACCAACCCCCGGCCCTCAAAGATCCTTGAGGGTCACCAACCCCCGGCCCAGCTCGACCCGGCCCTTGTGTTCAAAGTCCTTGAGGATGCGGCTGACTACCTCCCTGCTGCTGCCCAATTCGACGGCAATCTGCTGGTGGGTCAGGTACACCTGACCGGTCTGGTCCGCCCGTTCTTCGAGCAGTTCTTCGATCCGTTTGTCCAGCCGCCGGAAGGCCACCTCGTCCACAGTGGTGATGACATTGGAAAGCATCTGGGCCAACAGGCCAAAGGTAAAGCCCCGGAGTGGTTCATATTTGTTCATCCACTGGTAAAACAAGGGGGCGGGGACCACCAAGGCGGTGATGTCGCTTTCCACTTGGGCAATGGCAGGAATCTGGGTCTTGCTCATCAGGCTGGAGATGGACAGAATACAAGACTCGCCAGGGTAGATGCGGTACAAGGTCATCTCCCGGCCATTCTCCCCCAGGCTGTAAACCCGAATCTCCCCTTCGATCAAAAAGGGAATGATGGTGCAAGGGTCCCCGGTTTCAAAGATCACCTGTCCCTTGGGCAGCGAGGCCATCTGGGGCTGGTTGGGCCGGGGGGACTCGATCTCCCCGGCCAGGGATTTTAAAAACGGAAATCTTTGGTACAACGGTTGGTAGTCCATGGGCATCGCTTCGAGGGTTCGCCCAAGATTAAACCCTTGAGACTGGACTGGCAAGATTCTTCTGGTCCTTGTCGTTGCGTTAATCGACCGGTTTGGATATGATGCCCAAGGACCCAAGGCTTGAGGAAAACTGCCGGGGGATTGGGCACTTACAAGTGTCCTGTTTTACGGTCCGATCCAACCCAAAGCGGGGCTTTACTTGGAACTTTTGCTCAATTCCCAAAAGGTGCTTTTTGGGGGAGAAAACCTCTTTGAATTTTTGGCGCTCCAAGGGGCTTGTGAACGTAAGGGCATTGCCGTGGCGGTCAACGAAGAAGTGATCGCCAAAGAGGACTGGCTACAGTTTGCGCTCCAACCGGGGGACCAAATCTTGATCATCCAACCGACCCAAGGGGGCTAAAGGGAATGAACGATCTGCAAAAAAAATCGACCCACCCGACCGGGCGAATGATCACCAAAGAACCCTTTCCTGGCTCCACCAAGATTTACGTGGAAGGCTCCCTGCCCGGCGTTCGGGTGGCCATGAGGGAAATCGCCCAGACCAACCCCAAGGACCTCTCCCCCCAAGACCCCGGCTTCAACCCGCCGGTCACCGTGTACGACACCTCGGGCCCCTACACTGATCCGGCGGTGGAGATCGACATCACCCAAGGCCTGTTGCCCTTGAGGACAGAGTGGATTAAAAGCCGAGCGGACGTGGAGCTTCTTTCCGGCCCCAGTTCCAAGTTTGGCCAAGAGGCGCTGCTTGACCCCCAAAAGGACCCGATCCGCTTTCCCAACCTCAAACGGCCCTTGACCGCCAAACCGGGCCGACGGGTCAGCCAGATGCACTACGCCAAGGCCGGGATCATCACCCCGGAGATGGAATACGTTGCCCTCCGGGAAAACCAAAGAATCCAGGAGCAAAAGGCCCGTAGCCCCCAATTGGCCAAAGG
>MFNF01000012.1 GCA_001783715.1 Candidatus Lambdaproteobacteria bacterium RIFOXYD2_FULL_56_26 | reverse complement strand
TTTGAACGCTTTGCATACCTGTTGAGTCTTTCCATGACTATGTCTAGCAGGTTTTATCTCTGCTATGCTAGTCAAGACCCTTTTTTAAAACTGTTGATCACCACGGTGCCCGCATGAACGTAAAAGTGCAGATATACGTCCCTCTCTAAATGCAAGTTTTTGGCCCGATAATAGTCAACCCAACAGGTAGGGGCAAGAGTGTGAGGGACAGTATTGTAACATTGCGAGACGTTAAGTTTTTTGACTGCCTTGATGATCTCTCCTTCTTCCCAACCGAAATCCACTTTGGCTTTCTGTAGTACATCTGGATTGATCCGGTACAGACCCTGATTGAGCAAATCGCGAACCGTTTTTAGCTGATTAGTTGGTCTCACCATATTCTCTCATTCAGTTGACGATCGTCAACCTTTGATTTTTGTTTAATTTCCCCCGTCCACAATTTGGCCAACCCGGAGGTTGGCCTAATTAGACAAATGTAATAAACTGCTAATCTTCGTCGTAGCTGATCAAGGAGATGAAGGGGGTTTTGCCCAGCTTCTTGCGGCCATTGAGGCCGGTCAGCTCGATGATGCAGGCCATGGATTCAACTTTGCCGCCCAACTTTTCGATCAACTTGGCCGCCGCTTCCAAAGTCCCGCCGGTGGCCAAAAGGTCGTCCACCAACAAGACCCGTTCCCCCGGTTTGACGGCACCTAGGTGTACTTCCAGCTCGTCGGTGCCATATTCCAATTCATAGGACTGCCGGATTGTTTCTCCAGGCAGTTTGCCTTTTTTGCGGACCAGGACCATCCCGCACTTGAGCCGGTCGGCCAAAGCGGCACCCAACACAAACCCCCTGGATTCGATCCCCGCCACCTTGTCGATGGGCATGTAGCGCAAGATCGACTCAAAAGCGTCCAGACACATCTGGAAGCCGTAGCGGTCTTGGAACAAAGTGGTCACATCCTTGAATTGGATCCCTTTTTTGGGGAAGTCGGGAATGTTACGAATAAAACCTTTGAGTTCTTCCATCTTGGTTAAACCTTAAGAGGGTTGGTTGTTCGGTTCCTTGGTTGGAACCTCGGTCGGGAGGGGCTGGGTTTCTTCGGTCGGCGGATTGGGGATTTCCTTGGCCACCAGGGGCCTGCGTTCAAAAGCGGTGGACCCGGATTCCAAAACTTTGGCCGCCGTTTCCAAGGCATGGGTGATGTCTTTGTGAGGCTTCAGTCCTTGGGTCACCTCTTTGGCCAACAGGGCCAAATCTTTGGTCTGGGGGCCTGTGGCTTGGTCGAATTCGTCTTTGAGGGTGGTCTTGAACTCGTTGGTCGCCCGTTTGAACTCGGTCAATGCACGGCCCAAGGCCCGGGCAAACTGGGGCAGCTTGGAAGGCCCCAGGACCACCAGGGCGATGGCCCCGATCAACAACAATTCGGTCATCCCAATGTTGAACATTGATGTCTCCTACAAGACCAGCGGGTCCAATTCACGGTAAAACTCTTCGGCCGCCCATTGGCGGGGGCCAACGGCCTTGGCGATGATCCGGCCTTGGGGATCGATCAACAAGGTGGTGGGCAACATACGAACTTTGTACAGGTCCGAAATTTTTGCGTCCCCATCCAACACAAAGTCAAAGCTGTAAGGGAAGTCTCGTTTGAAGGGGGCCACCTTTTCCGCCCCTTCGCCGACGCTGACCGCCAAGACCCTAAAGGGCTTGCCCTGCATGTGGGCCAGCAGCTTTTCGATGTCCGGCATCTCTTGCTTGCAGGGGTAACACCAAGTGGCCCAAAAGTTCAGGAACACAAACTTGCCCCGGTTGTCCGAAAGTTTTTCGGTCGGTCCGCCCAAGAGTTTGTATTCAAAATCCATCGCCAACTGCCCCGGCTCTTCGGGGGCCATGCCCGCTTCTTTGGCAAAGGTGGCAAAATCCCTGTTGGGCTTGGGTTTGGTTTCACAGGCGGCCAGACTCAGCCCCATCAGGGCAATCAGGATCAGTTTCTTCATGAGTGTTGGTTTACAAGGGAGTTCAAGGCCTCAACCTCTTTGCCGCTGATGGCCTTGGAAAGGTCGATCAAAAGGACGTTGTCTTCCTCTTGGTCAAACAAACCGTAGATACATTCCTTGGACAGCCCTTGGATGATGACCGGTGGCCTTGGCAGGATATTCTTTTTTTCGATTTGCACTACATTGGAGACCTGATCGACCATGTAGCCGATAGTGACCCCTTTGACCGCCCGCAGGATGATGCGGTAATCGGTGCCTTGGGAATCCACCTCAAAGAGGCGGCGCAGGTCCACCACGGGGATGATCTCGCCCCGCAGGCTCAAGACCCCTTCGATGAAGTTGGGGGCCTTGGGAATTTTGCGGATCTCGGTGGGGGAAATGACTTCCCTGATCTCGGTGATGGCGATGGCGAAACCGATGGTTCCGACCGAAAAGCGCATCACCTTGAGTTGTTCGTAGTTTTCTTGGTAGGTCGCCATACCGGTCCCTGAAAGTTGCTTGAGGTTGAGCCTAAACCGTCCCTTTGCTTTGCACAACTCTTTTGGGCAAACCGTAGGCCCGCTGTTGGTTGAGCCGCTCTACCAGCCCTTGCTTGATGTTGCGGACCAGACCGGGCCCCTCGAAGATCAACCCGGTGTAAACCTGCACCAAACTGGCCCCCAGTGCCAGCTTGGCCCAGGCATCTTGGGCGGAGAAAATCCCGCCTACCCCCACCAACGGCAACTTGCCCCCGGTCAGTCCAAAAGCGAAGTCCAGCGCTTGGTTGCTCAAAGGGCCCAGCGGTTTGCCTGAAAGGCCGCCGGACTGCAAGCCGTTGAGGCTCGAAAGTCCAGGCCGCTCCAGCGTGGTGTTGGTCAGGACCAAGGCATCCAGCCTCAGCTCCAAGGCGATCTGGCAGACGACGGTCAGCGCTTCTTGGCTCAGGTCCGGGGCGACCTTGAGCCACAGGGGCTTTTTGTTCCCACTCCGGTTGGCCAACTTTTGCCGATGCTCCAAAATCGCCTTGAGCAAGGGGACCAAACTTTCTTCGGATTGCAGGTCTCTGAGCCCCACGGTGTTGGGGCTGCTGATATTGATGGTGAAGTAATCCCCCACTTCGTAGGCCTTTTCCAGGCCGATGCAGTAGTCTTGGGCGGCTTGTTCGTTGGGGGTGTCCTTGTTTTTGCCCAGGTTGACCCCTAAGGGGCGGCCGAACTTGCGGCCTTGGACTTGGGCGACTAAGGCTTCCACCCCGTGGTTGTTGAACCCCATGCGGTTGACGATCGCTTGGTCTTCCACCAACCGGAAGAGCCGGGGCTTGGGGTTACCCGGCTGGGGCCTGGGGGTCACGGTGCCGACCTCGACCGCCCCAAAACCCAAGGCATAGAGCAAAGAAAGGGCCACCCCATTTTTGTCGAACCCGGCAGCCAGACCCACCGGGTTGGGGAAGGAAAGCGGACCCAGTTCCACCGCCAACCGTTGGTCCTCAAAGTCGTAGAGGATCTCCACCAGCCGCTCCAACCGCCTGGAGGAGCCGACCGCACGAGAAACCCCCAAGGTGGCCTCATGGACCCATTCGGGTTCCAACTGGTAAAGCAGAGGCTTGAGGAATCGGAACATTGGTTTTGGGCGGAACAAAGGGAGTGATTAGTGAGAGAAAAAAAGCTCGACCCGGTGGCCAATCAACCGGCAAAGGTCATTGCCGATTTCTTCCATTTCCTGGTCCGAATAGGGCAGGACCTGGGGGTCTCTGGGTGCCCGAGCGACCGTGTAGGCCTGGATGCGGTCCACCTTCAACCCCGAAGCGACCAGCCGGTCAAACTGAACGGCCCACTGGGCGACCTCCTCCAGGTTGGGGCCTTGGTCGGGCCTCGTCTTAAAAAAACAGGCCTGCAAGGTGAGCGGGTGTTGGGTCCCCAGGTGGAGCAGGTTGTCCAAGATACTTTGGTGGTCCAAGGTTTTGCCGTTGATCCGTTGGAAGCTCTCCTGGTCCCAAAAGTCCAACTTGGCCCAAACCTCTCCTTGGGCGGCAAAAAAGCGGGGCCAAAGTTCCTGCAAGTCGGGGCGGTGTAGGTTGGAGCCATTGGTGAACAACACCAGTCGGCAGTCCAAGGCCAATTCTTTTTTGAGTGCCACCAGCCCTTCCATCAGCCGGTGGAGTTCCGGGAACAAGGTCGGCTCCCCGTCTCCGGCCAGGGCGATGTCCTTGAGCTGCATTTCATGCCAGTGCCCGGCCTTGACATATTCCGTCAAAAAAACCCGGACCTCGTTGAGCAAAAGCTGCACCGGAGGGTTTTCCAGTTGGGAGGGGAGCTTGCGCTCAACTTGGCAGTAGGAACAGTCAAAGGTGCAGCGTTGGTCTCCATTGAGGTTGATGCCCAAGGAAAGCCCCCCGGCCCGACGGCTGTTGACTGGGTAAATCCATTTGCCCAGGTTGGATTTTCTGGGGTGTTGACTGACGGTAAGTGGTTCCATTTTTTTTCCTTAGACTACAAAAAACTCAACTGAAAACGGTCTGCCGGACCTTAAACTTGGCTGGGTTGCCGGACTTTGTGGCTCATGATCAGGTCGTTGACCGAAGATTCATGGGGCAGGCTCTGGGCCACCTCTTGGATCAGTTCCAAGGCCTTGTGGGTCAGTTCCTTGTTGCCGTAAACCGCCAGCTGTTTGACCAGCACTTGGTACAACACCGATTCGACCTTCATACGCACCAAAGGATCGATGTTGCCGGGACCGCAGTTTTCCAGGATTTCGTTGAAAACCCGTTTGGCTTCCTTTTCGATCTTGCCGGTTTCTTGGATCAGTTCGACCAGCACCTCGTTGAGGGTGCGCTTGATGGCCGCCAAGGACCCCTGCTCCACCACTTCCTTGTTCTCCGAACTTTGCAGGAAGATGTGTAGCAGCTCCTCGGCCCCTTGGATCATCTCGGGGTTGTTGGGGATTTGGGCCAGATCCACGGCCCTCGTGTTGAGGTTGAGCCGAATGGCGTTTTCGGTTTCCGGGTAGAGTGAATGGGGCCCCATGCCGTTGACCAGTTCCTGGAGAATCCCGACCAGACGGTTGTTGATGATGCCGTTGCTTTGTTCGCAGGCGAACTTGAGCAGCTCTTGGTTGACATGGGTGATGATCGAAGCCTGGGTCGTGTTGGCCACCTCGGCTTGGGTCAGTTGCCCGATGATCTGGGCCGAAAGCTCCTTGGCCCGGACCAAAACCTCGGCGTTTTCGGGCAGGCTGGCGATTTTTTGGATGGCGGTGGAAACCGTGGCCTTGATCACCTCCACCACTTCGGCCGAAACCGCCTGGGTTTGGAGGGAGCCGATCAAATGGGTAAAGAGTTCCTGGGACTTTTTCTCGATCTCCACCATCCCGGCCAAGGCGGTCCAGCCCAAGCCCCTTTCGTTGACCATCTTGCGGATCGACTCCAGGGTCTCGGCGGTCAAGATCACTTGGGTCAAACCTTTGATGTACCCAGAGGTCAACTCTTCGATCTTCTGGGTAACCACCGGGTTTTGGGTGGCACAAGCCAAGGTGAGGATCTTTTGGTTCAGGTGCCGGTCGATCTCCAGCCTCGTTTCCTTGAAGATGTCCTGTTGGCCGATCTGGGTCAGCAACTCAAGCAGCAGGCTTTCGATTTTTTCGGCTACCGCTTTGTGTTCCGACGGGTCGGTCTGGCAGCTGACTTCTAAGAATTTGGCGTTGAGGTGCAGCTCGAACTGTTCCCCGGTTTCCTTGGCCAACCGTTTGAGGTCAAAGCCCTTGAGGTAGTTGCGCAACAGTTCGTCGATCTTGGTTTTGATCGGTTGGTTGTCCGGGTCGTTGGCATAGTCCAGGAACCTTTGGTTGAGCTTTTCCTTGACCTCGTCTTCCACCCTGGGGGTAATCACCTTGGAACCGTAGTTTTCCACCTGGGTTTGCAGGAGTTTTCGGGCCTTGAGCTTGATCTGTTCGTCGATGCTCTGCTCTTCGGTGTCCGAAAAGGTCACCTCTCGGGCTTCCTTCATGAAGGCGGTCAAAACCTTAAAGGTAAACAAAAAGGCTTTGATCAGGTCAAAGGGGAGGTAAAAGATGCTGCGGGTCGGTTTTTTGCTCATCGGGCCTAGCTCACAGTTGGCCTAAGGGTGCCCAGGCGCTTGGGGCTTTTTGGTTGCGGGTCAAAGACGGATCAGATACAAGTCAATCGACCTCTCTTATATACAATAAGATCGGTCCAGTGCTTCCGAACTATAGAGCGGAAGAAACGAAAAAGCAAACCCAAGTGGCACCCCGCTCCTCGACTTCCGATCCATGCTGACTGCAACCCAGGCCAAAGCAGAGATCGACCGACTGACCGACCTCTTGTCCCAAGCGGCGAGCGCCTACTACAATACCGGTACCGCCCTGCTCGACGACGACCAATATGACCTGCTGGCAGGCCAACTGGCCGAGCTGGAAGCCTTGTATCCCCAGGCGGCCCGACCGGATTCGCCCAACCGGCGGGTCGGTACCGAGCCTCTCGACCTGTTCCCCAAGGCCAAACACCAGACCCCGATGCTTTCCTTGGAAAATATCTCCACTCCTGAGGAACTGCTTGCCTGGGGAGAGAGGCTGAACAAGGAGTTGGAGGGGTTGGTTCCGGTTTTTTGTTGTGAAGCCAAACTGGACGGACTTTCCATCTCGGTGGTTTACCAAAAGGGAAAACTGGCCCAGGCAGTGACCCGGGGCAACGGGGAACAAGGGGATCTGGTGACCCCCAACCTCTCTACCATCCCCGAACTGCCCCTGGCGCTCCAAGAACCGCTGGACCTGGAACTGCGGGGGGAGGTGTTGCTCAAAAAAGCCCAGTTTGAACGGTTGAACCAAGCTTTGGAAGAGGCGGGAGAGGAGCCCTTCAAAAATCCCCGTAATGCCGCCGCCGGTTCGCTCCGGCTCAAGGATCCCCAAGCGGTGGCCCAACGAAAACTTTCGATCCTGCTGTATGATCTGGTCACCCCCGGCTTTGAGTCCAACCACGAAGGGAACCTAAAAAAGATGGAGTCCTGGGGCCTGCCGGTCAACCCGCACCGTTTGGTCACCGGGGACTTGGCCCAGGTCTTGGAGTTTTGCGCCCAAATGGAGGCCAAACGCAAGGACCTGGAGTTTGAGATCGACGGAGTGGTGATCAAAATCATGGACCTGGGCCAACGGGCAAGGCTGGGGCGGACCGCCAAGTTCCCGGTCTGGGCTCGGGCTTGGAAGTTTCGGCCAGAGCGGGCGAAGGCCCAGTTGATCAAGGTGGAGCAGAGCGTCGGCCGGACCGGTGTGGTCACGCCGGTGGCGGTGGTCTCCCCGGTAGAGCTGGCCGGAACCACGGTGCGCCGGGCAAGCCTGCACAACTACAAGCAGGTCTGTGAGGTCCTGGGGCTGCACGAACAGGATTCGGTTTATCTGGTCAAGGGGGGAGACATCATCCCCAAGGTCTTGGCCGTGGAGGTTTTGGACCGGGTGCCCGGAGCGGTACCCTTGGAGGCACCGGTGGTTTGCCCCTCCTGCGCTACGGCCTTGACCCGGCTGCCCAAGGCGGGCTCCAAGCCCAAGGAAGGCCAAGAGCCGGAACTGGAGGTGGACCTCCGGTGTGTCAACCCGGCTTGCCCGGCGGTCCTGGACGGACAAGTGGAACATTTTGTCTCCAAGAAGGGCATGGACATCAAAACCTTGGGCGGAAAGATGAGCCACCTGCTGCTGGAAAAGAGGCTGATCGGCGGCATTGCGGACCTATACCGGCTGGCGCAAAAGCGGGAAATCTTGGAACAGATCGAAGGGCTGGGCAAGCTTTCGGTGACCAAGCTTTTGGAAGCCATCGAGGCTTCCAAGACCCGGCCCTTGAACCATTTGATCTACGGGTTGGGGATTCCCCAGGTCGGCGAAAAGGCGGCCAAACTGTTGGCCCAAGAGCTCCCGGACCTTCAGGGCCTGCTGGCCTTGACCGAAGCGGACCTGGTGAAGGTGGCCAACCTGGGCGAGGTGTTGCGAGGCCAATTGCTCCGCTGGACCGGGGAAGAAAAAAACCGAGCCCTGGTCCGGGAATTGTTGGACCTGGGGTTACGTCCCGCCTTGCTGGAACGGCCCAAGAACCAGCCCTTTGCGGGCAAGACCCTGTGTATCACCGGTACCTTGCAGGAAAAACGGAGCGATTGGAAGTTCCGACTGGAACAGTTGGGCTTTACGGTCACCAGCGCCGTTTCGGCTAAGACCAACTACTTGTTGGCCGGAGTTGAGGCAGGCTCCAAATTGAAAAAAGCCCAAGAATTGGGGGTCCCGATTTTGGACGAAGAGGCTATGCACCACTTGATCGAGACCGGACCATGAGACTGTTGATCATCGGAGCCGGAGAGACCGGAAACCACATCGCCCAGGAGTTGAGCGAAGAACATTTGGACGTGACCTTGGTGGACGAAAACCCCATCCATTTGGCCAACTCCCAAAAGGAACTCAACGTCGCCTGCGTTCGGGGCAACGGGACCAGCCTGACGGTCTTGGAACGAGCGGGAATCGCCGAGACCGACGTGGTCATCGCCGCCACCGACCAGGACGAAACCAACCTGATCTGCTGCCTGTTGGCGGGGCTTTATGGGGTCAAAACCAAGATTGCGGTGACCAAGACCGAATCCTTCGTCAAACGAAACCTGATCGCCAAGTACCTGGAATCGGGGATCAGCGAGATCATCAACAGTTCCATCGTTGCCTCCAAGGAGATACTGGACTTGGCGGCCTTTGCCTCGGCGGCGGAGGTTTCGGCCTTTGGGGAGAAAAACGTCATGTTGATCGGCTACAACATGCGCCAAGAATCCCATCTGGTGAACCGTCCGCTCAACGAACTCCGCGGGGGGGCGCAAAAACGGGACTTTTTGATCGCCTCGATCGTCCGGGACGGGGAGTCCTTCATCCCTTCGGGCCGGGACACCCTCAAGGCCGGAGACTACATCTACATCCTGGTACTCAAGGAAAAGATGGAGTCGCTCAATGAGTTTTTGCAGGTCAAGGTGGCGCTCAGCCGTAGGGCCGTGGTGGCTGGGGGGGGGCATGTTGCCGCTCGGGTGGTGGCCGGGTTGTTGAAGTCCCACTATGAAGTGACCCAAATCGTTGGGGAAGGGGAACCGCTGGAGATCAAAAAGCAGGTCCACGGGAATCCGCACTTCCAGATGGTCAGTGGCGAGGCGGACTCGGTCAAGCTCCAGTTGGAGTTGGATGTACCGGTTTGCGCCCTGTTTATCGCCGTCACCCAAAGCGACCCTTTGAATTTGGCTGCAGCTCTTTGCGCCAAGTACCTCAAAGCAAAAAAAACCATTGCCTTGGTCAACCGGGAGGACATCGCTCGGGTGGCCCGAGTTTCGGGGATCGACGGGGTGATCAGCCCCAGGCTTTCCACCGCCCGCAAGGTTAGGAAGGCCCTGTACGGCGGGCAAGGGGAGTTGAACTTTACCACCATCAGCGAGACCCACATGGAGGTCCACGAAATGGTCGCCGGAGAGGGGGCACCGATCCTGGGGATGCCGCTCAAAAATCTCCGGCTTCCGGCCGGTTCTCTGGTGGGGGCCTTGTTGCGAGGGGGGAACCAGGCAATCATCGCCGATGGGGAGACGGTGATCGAAGCGGGCAACCAGGTGGTGATGCTCACCTTGCCTGAAGGCGTGCCTAGACTGAAGGAATTGATCGAAGGGAAAAAAACCGGGACAGACCGCTTGCCCCCTCGCTCCGGCTTGGATTAACCTTGTGGCCTAGGCTCCAAGCCTAGGGTAAATATTGATCTTTAGACCCGACCCCAAATGCCTGACCTGAAAGAATACGAAGCTCCCCAGTTGGGCCACCTGCCGACCGAACGGAGAAAACAACACAGCCTCCAGTCCAACATCGCCTTTGTGATCGGCTATGGGGCGTTGTTTTATCTGATGGCCCTGATCTTTTACCCCTATCTGGATTCTATCGTCTTCGGGGCGATCCTGGCCGGGACCTTCATGCCCATGCACCAGTACCTCAAACGGCGCTGGAAGGTTCCCCACCGGTTGGCGGTGGTTCTGGTAATGTTGGTGATTGTCTGCACCTTTTTTGCACCGATGGTTTATCTGGCCTTGGAGCTGACCGACGAGGCGGTGATCCTGTTTGGGGAGGTGAAGACCAACGTCACCGAAGAGACGATCGAAGAATTGTTTTTTGGGGAAGGACTGCTGCCCAAGTTGTTGGCCCAGATCTTCGAGGTCTTCAACCTCAAGTACAATGTTAGCAGCCTGCAAAGCCTGATCTTGGATTGGGCCCGCAACGCCAGCAGTTACCTCTTGGATTCGATCAACAATTGGCTGGGCAACCTGCTGGGGTTTTTGGTCAACTTTATGGTGATGATGGTGACCCTCTACGGCATCCTGGCCGAAGGGGAGGCAATCAAGCGGTTTTTTGTTGAACTGAGTCCTCTGCCTGCGGACGAGGAAGATTTGGTGATCGATAAGTTCAACCAAATGAACTATGTTACCCTGGTGGGCAACGGGATCGGCGGGGTCATCCAAGGAGTGGCTGCCGGGGTGATCTTTTGGATGGCCGGGATCCAGTCGATTTTTTTGTGGACCGCCACCATGATCGTTTTGGCCTTTGTCCCCATGGTGGGCATGAGCGTGGGCTTCATCCCCGCCTCCTTGTACCTTTGGATGGTGGGCAAACAGACGGAGGCGGTCGGGGTCTTTTTGGGTTGCAGTTTGATCGCCATTGCAGTGGAGCAGGGCTTTAAACCCCGGTTTGTGGGGGGAAGGGTCAAGATCCATTCGGTCTTGGTCTTTTTGAGTATCATCGGCGGAGTGACCGCCTTCGGAGCCTTGGGGATCTTTTACGGCCCCCTGGTCATGTCGATCTTTTTGACCTTTGTAAACCTGTACCACAAAAGGTACGGTAGCGAAAATCTGAAAAGCCAGGACCAATGAAACACTTCTTTGAGGCCCAACGAAGGTTGGAAGAGGCGGACCGAGCCCTGCTGCTCTCTCGGGCCAAAAAGGAGTTGAAGGAGCGTCCCTTGCCCATTGGCGAGATGGAGACCGCCTGCGAACTGGTGGTTTTTAACGGGGCAAACACCAACGAATATGTCCCGGCAGGTCTGGAAAGCCTGATTGTGCCCAAGAGTCTGGCGGTGGGCAAGGAGGTGGACGGCAAGACCAAGCTGGAGATGATCAAGGCCCTCAAGGCCAACGAAGAGAAGGTGCTGGCCTACATTCTGGGCAACATCGCCAACAAGGAAGTGGTCTCCTACTTTGAATTGCCTTTCCAGCTGGACCGGGACTTCAACTTCCCTCCCTTTGTCCTGACCCACATGTCCGACGACGACCTGCTCGGATACCTCAGCGCCTTTTTGACCCATCCCAACGGCAAAAACCGTAGGGTGGACTTTTATGAGGAAAACAAACCCGAGCCCTGGAAGTCGATCCTCAAGCCCGAAGAGTTCGGCAACCTGGAGCGGGGCAAACGGCCACCGGCCATTTTGGACAAACCTTTTTTTTCGGACATCCACCTCAAACTGACCCAAGGGGGGGTGGACAAGGAGATGCAGTTCCCCATTGGCAAGTTGAGAACCGCTCTGGGGTACTTCAGCAAAAAGAAGGACTCCTCGGGTATGTTGAGCCAGACCAAACATTCCTTGTTCCTGGGCTGGAAAGACATCGCTGGGCTCAAGATTGCCTCGGCCCAAAGCCGCTATTTTTTGGGCGTTTCGGTGGGTGGGGAGTTCATTGGCACCGGGCAGTTTGTCACCGCCAACATCAGCGCCAAGGTTTACAAACCCGAAGAGATCGACTTCTTCCGGGTCCGGGTGGGCAACCAGACCCTGGACTTGACCCCGGCCGAAATCACCGAAATCGAAGTCAACCTGGACACCCAACAGATATTTTTCACCCGTGGGGTGGGCTCCAAGGACTACCACATCGCTCGGGTCCAGCGGCTGAAGCTTTGGCGGGAGGAAGAAACGGCAGTGATCCACAAGGTGGTCCCCTTCAACCGAGGGGAATCCAACTTCGTCTTGGCCGAACAGTTTTTGGCCGCCCGGTATGTGGAATATGAAAAAGCCCGGCTGCTGCGTCGGTCCGGGTTGGAACTGGAGATGCTCAAGGAGCGCAAGGTGGTGGCCGGGGACCTCTCGGCCCAGTTGGTCTTGTCGGCGCTCAACACCTTGCAGGTGCTGCCCCTCTCCTCCCCTTGCGTCGGGTTTGATCCGTTGGACCTCAAAAACCCCGGCAAGATGGAAGAGGACTTCGGCAAACTGCACCAGACCATCCAGGAATTGTTTACCCAGATCTTGGACCTGAGCCAAAGCCCCAATTTTACCCGCCACGACTTTGACCGGCTCACCAAAAACACCCGTGCCTACCTGGGCCTCAAAAACCCCAAGGAAGCCACCCCCAGTGTCTTGGAAGGCATGGTCACCGAGCTGGGCGACCTGACCAAGTACATGGACGACTTTTTTAAGTTGAACCTGCACAACCGTTTCCAAGACGACCTTCAGGTGGACCAGGAGATGGGCACCGACCAAGTGGAGGACTCCGACCTTTTGGCCAAGGACGAAGAAGAGTTCCGTCTGGATCCGGCCTCTCGGGACTTTATCAGTGGCAACTTCCATTTTTTCAAAAAAAGGGAATTGGTCCAGCGGGCTCGGCTGTTGTGCGAAAAGATGTACTTTTACCTGAAAAACATCCGGGAGCTGGCGCTCAACCCGGACTTCCACCCGGACTTGGTGGTCTTCACCAAACGCAAGGACCTGATCACTCACTACCAAAATACCGCCTACCCGGCCTTTTGTTTGAACGGGGTGCTCAACACCGAGATCTTTTTGTCGGAAAGCGAAGAGGAGGAACTGCTTTTCATCCAGTTCATGCGGGGCTTCACCCAAAAGGTGAATGAAAAGGCCAAGGAACTGAACCAAAGCTTCCACCACCAGTACAAGCACACCTTGGCCGAGCTGACCTATCTGGCGGACGAGCAAAAGCACCACTTGGCCCAGGAGCTGTCCTTCCTGGAAGACCCGGCCAACAAGGAACAGGCCTATGTGGTGCTGCTCGAAAAGATCAAGGGGATCTTTTTGGCCCAGTTGGCGGGGAAACAAAAAAACATCGACCAGCTCTCGGAAGAGCAGGCGGAGATCCAAACCCGGCACGACCAAGGGCACCAAAGGCTGGAGCAGCTTTTGGGGCGCAGCTTGACCCCTGAGGGACTGGAGGCCTTTTTGGTCCAGCTGACCGGGGAACTGGAGGCCTTGCGGAAAGCCATCCTGGAGGCCCACAAACCCAAGAAGTTGCAGGTGGTCAACATCTACAACCCCTTCTCTCGGGCCCATGGATTTGCCTTCCAGTACTTTGACAAGGTCCTGGGTTACACCAGCCTGTTCCAAAAGGCCCTTTGGGTGCGGCAGCGGCAAAAGATGTTCGAGCAGGTCAAGGCCTTTGCCGGGGAGTTGGCCGACATGCCAGCGGAGCGGTTGGAGTTGCAGGTAAAAAAACTGAGCGCCGTAGTCGCCCAAGACCAACCGCAAACCCAGGAACAGGCCAAGGAAAGGGTCTTGGCCCTGTCCAAGGAGCTGAAGGCCCAGTTGACCGAGTTGCGCAACATCTCGATCAAAGGCATGTTCCAGGACCCTGAAAAAGAGCGAGGCAACCTCTTTGCCTTCATGAAGTACTACCAAGCTGAAACCGAGCGGCTGATTGCCCTGGCCGGGCAGCAAAACAAGGTGACCGCAAGGTTGGGGGAGCTGGAAAACGAACTGTTCAAGGCCCAAAACGATTGGATCGAGGCCAGGGTCCAGTTCGACTACAACAAATTCAGGCTCAAAGCCGCCCAAACCCTGCTCCAGGACCCCACCTCGTTGCCCAAGTTGCAGGAACTGCTGACCTCCAAGGAGGAGGTGCCCAAGGAGATCCGCCAAGAGCTCAATGAGCTGCGGGCCAAGCTGAACGAAGCCCAAACCGCCTTTAAGGAGGCTCTGCGCCCGGAACGGCAGTTGAAGGTGCTCAACTATGTGGAGTTGTTGGAAGAAGCCGCCAAGCGGGAAGAGATCAACGAACTGGCCAAGGAGATGGTCAACTGGCGGCAAGGGCTCAAGGCGATTGGCCAAGAGATCGCCGGTGAAAAGGCGGAGTTGGCCTATCTGGCCTCCCAGGAAGGCAACCTGGAGAAGGTCGCCATGTCCAAGGCCCTGCCTTCGACCCGGATTTTGCTTAAAACCCAATACATCCCGCTTTTGGAACGGGAGACCAAGATGCTCTCTCGGGCCAACCAGTTTTTGGGCGAGGTGATCAGCAAGGAAAAAGCGCTGAAAACCGCACTGGTGGACGGATTTTTCCGCAAGCGCCATGCCTTTCCCCAGTTTGTGTTGGGGGCGGTGATTTTGGAAACCACCAAGCCCACCAAAAGCCATACGGAAAAAAACATTGCCGCCGCCTATTCACTGCTGGTGGAGAAATACCCGGTCGGCTGTACCCCGGCTCTGGTTTACGAAGAACGGGCAGGGCTGGGTAAGGCGGAATCAAAGGGAATCGAGACGATCAAGGGGCGGATCAACCGGATCTGGAACGGAGAGTTGTCCGAACGGGTGTTGTACCTGCCTGCGGTTACCCTCTTTGAGGAAGCGCTGGAGCTGTGCCGGTACAAGGAAGAGCTGTGTATGAAGGAGCCCAAACCGAGGAAGTCAAAAAACTCCCTGGTTCTGGTTTATGTAGGCAAGCTGCCGACCCACAAGCTTAGGGACGATGCGGCCCT
Source organism: Candidatus Lambdaproteobacteria bacterium RIFOXYD2_FULL_56_26 (assembly GCA_001783715.1). Lineage (GTDB taxonomy): Bacteria > SAR324 > SAR324 > XYD2-FULL-50-16 > XYD2-FULL-50-16 > XYC1-FULL-56-13. The sequence goes on along the minus strand of MFNF01000012.1, from coordinate 31,438 downwards.
CAGAGAGCAGTACCACTTGGCGATTATGAGCAACGTCTTTGTGGATGTGGACGGGGTCGAGATTTACGACAACCGGGAGTCGATCTTTGAAGCTTTGATCGACCAAACCTTTGGGGCCACTGCGGAGCAAATCTCCTTGCAGGTGGTCAACCAATTTTTCCACGGCAAATGAGGGGTTGGCCCAACGCCCCCCCCTCCTGTTCCGGTCAAAGAACAGCAGTCCCCGGTCAGTTGCAGATCCCGAAAGAACGGGCTTTGCAGGCTTCCTCTTTGATCCCGGTTACTCCGGTCAGGTTCACTTCCTTGAGGTCGGTATTCTCCAAGACGGCATCTTTGAGGATCGAGTTTTTTAGGCTCACGCCCTTGAGTGCCACCCCTTTGAGTTTCGCTTCGGTGAGGTCGCAGCCTTCGCAGGAAACCGCCAACAGGCTGGCCCCTTCCAGGTTGGCGGTCTTGAAGATGGAGCCGTCCAGGTTGACCTTGACCATCTTGACCCCTTTGAGGTTGGTGTCGATCAGGCTCGCCTTGGTGAGGTCCAGGTTTTCCATCTTCGCTCCCTCCAGGTTGGCCCCGTCGAGCACCGCCCCGTTGAGCGTTAGGCCGCTGAAGGTAGCCCCGGAGAGGTCGCAGCTGGAAAAGGTCGAACCAACGCATTTTTTGCTTTTTTTGAATTCTTCCAAGTCTTTTTTTTCAAAGCCCAGAACTGGCCCGGCAGCAAGAAAAAGGCAAAAGCCCAAAAGGACAGGTTTGGTTGCTTTCATGGTCACTCCCATAGGGTTACATATATAAGTGTTGCGGCGGGCCATTCCCCCTGCGGGGCAGCACCTTTTACCGGTCTGGCAGAGGAAAAGCTTAATCTGTGCCAAGCTTGTCTTTGACCGGAGAAAGAACCGGCGGTTTCCCGGCTTTTTTTAAAAACCACCAAAAAATCCCCAAAAAGGCAAATTTTTTGTTTTGGGGGAAAAGCCCATAAACCGCCTTTAATAAAGGGATACAGCGGATTTTATGGAAAAAAACCTAGGGAAGGCAAAAAAAACCTCTGGAACAAGAAATATGGTTGTGCTAGCTATGGCTAACTTTTGGTTGAGGTCGGTTTTGAAAAAAGCTTGACAACTGGCACCCAGTTGGTTGAGTCTCTGGCCTGAGCGTAAAAGAAGATGTTCAAAGCATATGATCATTGCAGGGTTGGTTCTTTGGAACCAAAGAAAATGTGCTTTGGCTTTCAACCTGAAGACGGGAATCCGCTTCAGGAGCTTTGAGTTGGGAAACGGACTCCTCTTGGGATGGAGGGGAAAGGATCCCAAACTACCGTGTGATTTTAGGCGAAATGGGCTAGTTTGTGCATAACGCCCTTGGTTCAGTCACACAGGTTCCAATTACCCTTCGAGCAAAGCTCGGTGGAGTAGAAACCTTTCAATGGTATCATAGAGGTATCCGATGCGAAATCATTTCAAAAAAAGTTTAAGCATTTCCTTGGCCGCATTTGGCCTGGTTGCTGCTGGGGCATTCTCGGCTAACGACGCTCAAGCGGTTCCTTCATTCGCTCGCCAAACTGGCATGCCTTGTGACGCTTGCCACTTTCAAGGTTTCCCATCCTTGAACGCTATGGGTCGCGGGTTTAGGGCTGAAGGCTATACCATGGAAGGGTCTCAGGCTTCGATCGAAGGCGAAAACGCCTTGAAATTGCCCGCTAGCCTAAACTTGTCTTTGGTTACCAAAATTCGGCACCAGTCTTCCAATGGTGAAGCTGCTGAAGCGACCGACTACGGCCAACTTCAATGGCCTGACGAAGCCGCTCTTTTGATCGGTGGTCGTGCTTCTGCCAACGCAGGTTTCTTGACTGAAGTCGCCCTGTTTGGCGTTGCAGGTGAAGCTGACTTGACTGATGGCGCTGTTGAAGCCAGTAGTTTCTTGTCTTTTAAAGTTGCCTTCTTGGCTGCCAAGGCTGGGGATGTCCAGTTGTCTGTGATCCCTTTCCAAACTGACGCTTTGGGTGTCGCTTATGGCTTCGAGTTGCTGAACACCGGCGCTCAAAGGTCACAGCGCCCGATGGAAGAGCGCAAGGCAATGTCTGCCGCTCAATACTTGGGCTTTGACGGTGCTGCTACCGGTATCGCCTTGGTTGCAGCTGCTCCCAACTGGTTTGTTAACTACTCCATGTGGGGCCCTGGTGCCGGTCACTTGGACGTAAAATTGACCGGTTTGGCTGGCTACCTCCGCGGTGCTTACATGTTTGACTTGGCTGGTTTGGACACCGCCGTTGGTATCCAAATGATGACCGGGACTGCTAAATTGGACAGTGGCGACCACAAAACCGATGCCAAGGTTGCTTTGGCTGGCCAAGTGATTGATGCTCAAACTCAAGGTGAAGTTGCTGGGATGCCTTTGGGGATTTACTTCTCCACCGGTTCCGTACCCAAAGCTGGGGATGATGCTACCACTACCTATTACAACCAGGGTGGTGCTGCCAAATCGGCTACCGCTGTGGCTGCTAAATTGGGTGTAGGTGAAGGCTGGCAAGTGTACTTTGCAACCAACAGTGCAAAGAACTCCTCTGAGTTGTCTGATGTCCGCAATACCCTGGGGACCACTTACCACATTGCCCAAAACATCAAGTTGGAAGTCTATCAGTCGGGCTTCAGCGGTGATGTTGTCGGCACCGGTGATAAGACCTCTATGACCACCTTGTCTCTCTTCTCTGGCTTCTAGTCTGAGTTGAAAGCCTAAGGTCAAAGGAAAGGCTGCCGCCTCAAAACGGCAGCCTTTTTTTTTGTTCCTTCTCTTCCCCCGATCCCCCACCGTAACGATGCGTTTGATCGAAGCGGTCCCCAACTTCTCCGTAGGCCAAGACCCTTTGGCCGTAAAGGCGATTGCCCAGGCTTTTTTCCGTGCCCCTGGGGTGACCCTGCTCCATGTGGATGTGGGGCAATCGGCCAACCGGACGGTTTACACCCTGGTGGGGCCACCGGAAGCAGTGGTGGCGGCTCTCCTGGAAGCGGCTTCCGTTGCCTTCCGCTACCTCGACATGACCCGGCACCAAGGCAACCATCCAAGGATCGGTGCCTTGGATGTCTGCCCCCTGGTTCCCTTGGCCGGGATCGACCTGGAGGAAACCGTCCAGTTCGCTTGTCAACTGGCCCAAGAACTGGCGTTGCGCCACTCTCTGCCGGTGTATCTGTATGCCGCTGCCGCCAAAGACCCAAAGAGACGGGAGCTGGCCGACCTCCGGCGTGGAGGGTACGAAGGTTTGGCCCAACGGTTGGCCGACCCTTTGTGGCAACCGGACTTTGGTCCGGCTTCGTTCCAGCCCAAACTGGGGGCTTCGATCGTCGGGGCCAGACCGATCCTGATTGCCTACAACCTGAATCTTCCGGGTGCCCAACTGCCCGCCGCCAAAGCGTTGGCCCGGCGGTTGCGCAGCCTGCGGCAGACCGACAAACGGCTGGTGTCGGTGCGGTTCCTGGGCTGGTATTTGGACTCCCACCAGATGGCCCAAATCAGCACCAACCTCTTGGACTACCCTCTTATGGACCCAGGGCAGCTGTACGAGCTGGTGGGTATAGAGGCGCAGAGAATGGGTCTGAAGCTGGGGGGCAGCGAGCTGGTGGGCCTCTGTCCTTTGGCCGCCCTGTTGCCCCCAGGGGCACCGGTCACCAACCTTCCCGCCGTGATCGAACGGTTGGGGCTGGACTCATTGGGGCCCTTTGATTTAGAGCTTAAGATCATAGAGTACAACCTAAGAAAAAAAGGGAGAATCCATGAAGTTCAATCTCTTGGTTGGGACCTCCCAGATCAATAGCCTCCGGGCCAAGTCCTTTGGTTCTTGTAGCGCCGATGGGCTGCGACATTTGGGCGAGTTGCTGGCCAAGGCGGGGATCCAGGGGGACATCCTGGACCTGCCCAACGGCAGTCGCAATCCGGGCATGGCCAGCCCTTTTTCGATCAACAGCGGCTTTGCCCTGAACCCCGACGAACTGAACCTCAACCAGATCCCAGAGCTCAACCCGTCCAACCCGGTGTTTGAGCCCCTCAAGGCGCTGAGCCGCAATTACAACCAATGTTTCCGAGGCCAAAGGTCTCTCTCCTACCAACTCAAGCGGACCTTGTGGCCCTGGATTTTGGAAGGCTGCTTCCAGGTGTTTTCCGCCCACCGGGGGGGCGCACGGGCGGAGCAGTACCGCACTTTTGTAACCGAGGCCGATTTTTGGCTCAAGGACTATGCCTTGTTTATGGCGGCCAAAGAAGCGGGGTTGGGCGAGGCGGCCCTCAAGACCATGGAGGTTCCGGTGGTCCGTGAGGCCTTTGAACTCAAAGAGGCGGATCGGATCGGCTACCACCGTTACGTCCAATTTCTCTGTTTCGAGCAACGGCTGGCGCTGCTCAAAGATTTGCGAGCCTTGGGCATTGGGTTGATCGTCAACTTGCCCTTTGGGGTGGATTTTTACAGCCCCGATGCTCTGTTTCACCCCGAAGCCTTTGACCTGAGCAAACAAGTCGGTTGCTCCCCGGAGCCGGAACACGGATACCCCGAACAGGCTTGGGGCATGCCGGTGTACAAAGAGCGCTCCGCTGGGCTGGAGCGGTACCTCAAGGCCCGGATGGGGTGGTTGGCCCGGCTCAGCGACGGTATCTTTATCGACCACTTGGTCGGCTGGTGCGGTCAATATGTATTGGACAAAGGGGTGGTCCCCAGTCCGGGTCAGCAAAGCGGATCTTTTTTGACCCAAGACCCGGCAGAGCGGGAGGCCAACATCCTGTGGTATTTGGATCTGGTGCTGTCCCAGGGGTTGCGGATCTTGGGCGAAGTCGCCGGAGACCAAGCCCGGGTCCAGGCCACCCAACAAGGGGTGTTGCAACGGATTGAGGCGGGTGCGCCGATCCACCTGATGCGGGTCCCCCGGTGGGAGCGGGAAGGGAAACAAATGTTGGCCCTCAAGGACTACCCGGCCCAGTCCTTATTGATGGTCGAAACCCACGACACCTCGACCTTGCTGCAATACCTGATCAACCAAAAGGGGCGGCACAAGGAGTTTGTGAGCCAGTGGGACCTGCTGGAGTTTTGTCGGCAGGTGTTGGGTCTGCCGGTCTTTTTGCCCCAGGTGCCTTTGTCCTTGGAGCAGTTGACCGATGAGTTTTGCCGGGAAATCTTGGCTAGGTTAGCTTTGGGCAGCCCGGCCCAGGAGTTTGTCATGACCTTGCCCAGCCTTTTGAGCTGGCTTTCCCCGGCCCATCGCAACCCCAGCAAAACAAACAACATCAATGTGCTGCCGGGCACCAGCGGGGAAGTGGGCAACGAAGAGGGGAATTGGTCCTTTTTCTCTCCGCCCATCGAATTGCTTGAAGAACCGGAACTCCAAGCAACGTTGCGCAGCCTGGGCCAAAGGAGATTCAAACCCTTTGAACCTTTGGTCACGTTGGAGGTCCAGAAGCCCTTGGAGGTTTTGTTTGGCGACCCTACCGGCAGGGAGATTCTGCAGCTGAGCGAAGGGCAGTGGGAGCTTTACCGGGGGCCGGAGCGAACTAGGCCGGGGCTGAGGGAACTGGTGATCGCCAACCTGGGAGAAGATACGGTCCAAGGGTTTTTGCGGCTGGACCGGGTTTTGGACTTGGGCAATTTTGGCGGTCACGCCTTTTGTGACCTGAACCAAAAGGCAGTGGTTTACCTGAACCGTAACGGGGATTTAAAGCAAAACGGCTTGTTTTTCCGGCTTGCGCCCCACCAAATCCACCATTTCCTGGTTTGGCCGGCAATGGCCTAGCCCTGCTGGGGCTTGGGTTTGGGCTCCAGCTTGGTGCCGGCAAAGAAGTGGGCTGGGTTGATGTGCTTGGCCAAGTGCCGTTTGGCCTCTGGGTCCAGGTTGGAGTCTTCCAGGTACCAAGCCGCTTCCGGGCAAACCTGCCGCAGGAAAGGCAGGATTTCAACCACTTGGTCCAACTGATTTTTTTTGCCCCCATCCAGCGCAAAGATCAAGCAGCGTTTGTTGGCCAACTGGCCGAGCAGGTCTCGGGCGCTGGCCAATTCCATCAAAAAGTTATCCCCTTTGTGCCGCTCGTGGCTGAATGCCTTGTAGGGCTTGATGATCACTTCGTCTTGGGGGTTTCGGGCCATCCATTCCTTGTACAGCCTTGTGACCGGTGAATCTACCCCTTCGGAGCTTTCCAGCTTTGTTTTCATTGCGCTGGTCAGGTCCCCCAGGTCGGTGAGGTAACGGTCGGTAAACTCCGGGATCGGTTTGGAAAGGCGCTCGGCGAAGTTGGCCAAGAGCTTGTCGTACTGGATGTATTCCTCCGACTCCCGCATGGTTTGGGAAAACCGGCCAAACAACTTGCGCAACTGGCCGACTTTTTTCCGCCAGTTGTTGAGCCCCTTTTGGGCGGCATGGTAATAATAGATTCCTTGTAAAAACTGGGCCAGCGATTGGTTGGCAATGGGCTGCCCGTCTTTGGCGGCCCGCTCGCCGCCTGGGGTGATCAGTTTGCCCAACGCCAACTGCTTGGTGTGGCCGAGCACCATCTTGCGGCCATCGGGGAACCAAAACTTGATGTGCTCGGGGCTTTGGGTGGACTTTTTGGTTTGCAGTTCGTGGTAGGAACTCAAAAACCGGTCAAAAAAGAGGATCCCCAAATAACGCAGGTATTCCTGGGAGCTTTTTTGGTACTCGTTGAGCATCGAGATACACTGGACTAATCCCTGGCGGTAGGGATCGGTGCTTTCCTGCAGGTACTTGGTCAGGTTGGCGGCAAAGGTTTTGTTCAGCCCCGACAGGTGGCCGGATTTTTTCTGGGAGCCGATCAGAAGGTGCACCTTGATGGTTCCGGTCGGGCCACGGAGGTTGAACCTTTGGGCCAAATAAAAAAATCCGCACAGACTTTCGGGCAGCACCAAAACCAACTTCCGGGCCTTGGCGGCCTGCTCCATTTCCTCCCGCAGTTCGGTGGTGCTGTTCTCGATCACCTCTTCCAACTCTTCTGCCAGATAGGTCCCTTTTAGGGCCTTGCGGAACAAGGGGCTGGAGATATCGGTCAGTCCTTGGCCAAAGGTTTGGAGCAGAATCTTGGCCGGATTCAGTTCCTCTCCGCCCTTAAACTGGTAGCTCTGCAACTTGGCCAAAAATCCCCGGTAGTTCTGCTCGGCTTTGAGGAACCCCTGTTTGAACTCATCGGGGCCGATCTCTTTGGCCACGATCGAATCACCGCTGCCCCGCAGGACCTCATCGGTGATCCATTCGTCCAGGGGCTTTTCTTCCAGGTCTTCCTGGTAGCCCAGGGCACCGAAATCTGTGACCAGTCCCTGGTGCCGGAGCCAACCGGCAAACTGCTTTCTGGAAACCGGCAAGGCCTGCTCAAAGACGCATTTGAAGTAACAGATGTCAAAAAACTCATCCCCAAACCGTTGGGTCAGGCTTTCGAGTCCCGGAGAGAAAAAGGTCTGGGTCAAGGCCTCCAGTCGGCGGAACAGGAGGTGCCCATAAACGGCCCCCAAGCTAGGCAAGGGGTGTTGCAGCTCGGGAAAGGCTGGTTGTGCGGCGGTAAAAAGTTGGAGGATCGGGTTCCCGGCCACGGCGAGGTGGTAGCCAAACTGCCGGGACAAAACCTGCTCCAAAAATCCCCGGTCTTCGGGGCTCGCCTGGGCAAAGTGGAGACCAAATTCCTGGAGGTAACGGTCGGCGTTCCCGGCATCATAGAGGTCTTGCAGACTTTGGTTGCCGGTGGCGGCGGCTTTGAGGGCCTCGTTTTTGATTTTCTGGGCCACCTGCACCAAGGCTTCGACACTTTGGGCGTTGGGGCTTCGTTCGTCGTCCAGGGCAAAAAAGAACTGGCACTGGCTCCAAAGGTCGGGGTCCTGCTGGCACCGGGCCAAGACGCTCAGGCCTTTGATCCAGGAAAACAAGGAGGTGGGGGACAGCTTGCTGTCCTTACTGGGTTTGTCCTTGATCGCTTGGAGCCAGGCGTAGAGCCCGCCAAACAGCGCCTCCAAGGTCTTGTAGCTTTTCTCCACCTCCAGGTAGGGAGAAAACTTTTTGACCAACCCCGCCACCGGCACCCCTTCCAACAGCAGAGAAAACTGCTTGGCCAGCGCTTGGGGGGGTTGGCTTTTTTGGGACAGGTCCTGGAAGAACTGGACCAACAAAGGTTGGTAACGGGAAAAGAGGTCCGAAATCAGGATCAGGTTGACCGCCTCTGCGTCGCTCAAGGGGACCGGTTTGGCGGTAGCCACGTTGACGATGATCTGGGCCACTTCCGGCTTGAAGCCCTGTAGGTCCATGATCTCCCGGGCGGTGGACTGCATGCCTTTTTTGCGTTTGCTCCGGCTCAAAATCTCTTCCAAGGCCACCGGGTCGGAGGCGACCGGTTCGGGGATGGTCGCAAAGCTGGGGTCCGGCTTGGCCAGGAGCTGGCTGTGCACGGTTTTGGTCAGCCCGGTGACCAAGATCGGCCTTTGTTCGGCCAAGAGGCTGCCAAAAATCAAGGGAACGGAAACCGGCTCCCCCTTGAGCCGCTCAATCTGCACCAAAAGCAGGTTTTCCGGGTCTTTGGCGGCCCGCCATTGGAGCTGCCGGAGGTATTTGATGTGGGCCGAGACACTGACCTTTTCCTCCAGGAGTACCTTCTCGGAAGGGCCATTTTTGTTTTTTGGGTTGATGGGCCGGGTGATTTCCCGTTTGGTGGTGACCTTGTATTCCTGGAAATCCACGTTAAAGCCCTGGGCATCCAGGACCTTTTGGATCAAGTCCATACCCGAGACCAACCGGCGGTCGGTCAGGCTGACAAAACGAATCCACAAGTCCTTGGACTTGGGCGCATCACCGTTTTTGGACGGGGATTCGGTCGGTTTGGGGGTCGATTCGCTCATGGCCGGTGGGGGTCAGATCAACAAAATTAGACGAAAGACCATTCAATTTTTAGGCCCATCCCCTTGCCCTCCTCGCCAGACCATGGGAACATGGGAGAAATCTTAGCCTTTCTGCTAGCGAAGTTGCAACGTCTAGCGGGCCGATGAGTCTCTTTTTTTACTTCAGACCCTAAGGTAATGACCCGAATTTCCTTTAAAAAATTTGGCCAAATTCTGCTGATCCTTGGTTTGGCTTGGGCCTTGGTCGGCGGCTGTGCGGGGCGCAGGTTCAACCCCAAAGAGCCGGGGGTTTGGGTTGAGTTTCAAAAGGGCGACAGGCTGGAGGAACTCGCTGCCTCTTATCAGGTCGAAGTTCGGGCGATTTTGGAACGCAACGAGATCTACGACCCCGAAGATCTAGGGCCGGGCAACATGATCTTTATCCCTGGTGCCAAATCCAGGGCCGGGGAGAAGCGGGAGGCCAATTACCCCGAACTGGACGAGAAGGACCCGGTCCTCAACAGCGGGAAGCGGTTTGTTTGGCCCGCCAAAGGGACTATCTCCTCCGGGTTCGGAGTCCGGCACGGCAAGATGCACGAAGGGATTGATCTGACCAAGGACCTGGGTTGGGAGGTCATCGCCGCCGGAGCGGGGCGGGTGGTTTTTGCGGGGCGCAAAAGCGGCTACGGCAATACCTTGATCATCGACCATGGCCGGGGCATCAAAACCCTGTATGCACATCTGTCTCGGATCAAAACCAGGGAAGGCCGCCGGGTTCGGCAGGGAGAGGAGATCGGCAAGATCGGCAACACCGGCGGCAGCACCGGTCCGCACCTGCACTTTGAAGTCCGGCTCAACGACAAGCCGCAAAACCCCTTGCGTTACCTGCCGATCAAATAGGCTTTTGGTGCCTTAGGTCCGGTCAGAAAGCGTCTTTGGCGCACCGAAAGCCTACATCCTTCCAGGCGAACTTCTCGTCCGAACTGCCCCGCATCCAACCTACCGCCGCAGCCTGGACCTCCGCCCAGGAGCCCCCTCGGATCACCTTTTCCCGGCCCATCTTGGGGTTGCGGTAGTTGCTGTTGGGGTAGGGCAGCAAGGTGGATTCGGTCCATTCCCGGACGTTGCCCGCCATGTGCTTGGCCCCGAAGGAAGAGATGTCGCTGTTCGATTCGTCCACCCCCATCGGGTTGAGCACCCCCGATTCCACGGTCCGGGCGGCATCCCGGTCAAACTGGGAGCCCGGCCAAGGGTAGGTGTTGCCGTTGGTCCCCCGGTAGGCCTTTTCCCATTCCGATTCGGTGGGCAGACGTTTGCCTTCGGTTTGGCAGTAACGTTTGGCATCCTGCCAGTTGACGTTGACCACCGGCCAATCCTCTTGCCCCTTGGGCACCATGCCGTTTTGCCAATGGGGCGGGGTGCGGTGTTGGAACCGTTGGGTGTAGGCAGCGTAGGCGGAATTGCTGACTTCGGTCTTGTCGATCAAAAAGCTGCCCAACTGCATCCGAAACTTTGGGGCCGAGACAAGGTCCCCCTCATCGCTGCCCATGATGAACTCTCCGGCCGGAACTAGAGCCATTTCCAGGTTGGATTGGGAAACTTGGGTGGCTACCGGTTTGCGGTCATCGGACTGTTCTTCCCCAAAACGCAGCAGGTCCGCCCATTCGATGACCCCGCTGTAGATGTTGAGCAACTTGAAGGAGGCGACCCACTGGCCCCGCTTTTGGGTGATGTTGCCGTAAATAAAGCCGTCCACCCCATAAAGCTCGCCCATTTTTTTGGCCTTTTGCTCATCGATGAAATCGGACATCGAGAGCTTTTGTTCCTCCAGGATCAGGGCCAGATTCTCCCGGTCCACTACCTGGAAGTTCCCGTCTTTGGTCAAGGCGGCGGAGAGGAAGTCCACCATCAGGTCCCCGTCGAAGGGGCTGGCGATGTTCCAAAAGCTGAGCTGGCCGATCTTGGAGGACTTGAGCCGTTTGGCATCCTTTTTGAGGGAGTCGGAAAACTGGGAAGCCAGCTGGCTGATCGCCACGGTTTGGGGGGTCAGCTCGGTGAGTTGGAAAATCTCTGACCAGACCAAGGTGGAGCGCTCGGTATCTATGGCCTTCATCACCAGCACATCCTTGTAGAACCGGCCATAAATGAACAGGTCCACCCCCAGCAGTTTGCCCAATTCCTTGTAGGTGTCTTGGCTGACCATGCCCGAGAGGTTGAACTTTTGCTCGGCGATGATCAGGTTGAGCTTGCTGCGGTCCACCACCCGGAAAGAGCGGCTGCGGACGATCGAGACGTTGGTGAAGTCGATCAGCTCGTTTTTGGTTTCCAGGTCCAGCCCCCCTTGGATTCGGGAAAAGGCAACGGTGGCGTACTTGGGGTTAGCCACCTGGGCGATGGACTTGGCGATTTTATCGGCCAGCTTTTCGGTGTCCAAGGTCACCGCCAGGGCGGGCATGGCAAAGAGGCCCAAACAGATCAGGGCCAAAACGGGGCGGAACAAACGAATCATCAAGCATCCCCCTGGGGATTGTGGAAAACCTTTTGCTGTGGCAAAGATGGGCCTTCGCTTCAAAAGCCCAATCTAACAATTGGTTTGCGTTTAAGCAAGCTAGCCGGGAGAGCCCATGCCGCTTTATGTAATCGCCACCCCCATCGGCAACCCCGAGGATCTGACCCTCCGTGCCCAAAGACTGCTCCAAGAAGCGAGCCAATGGATCGTCGAGGAGCCAAAAGCGGCGAGGCAACTGGCCAAAAGCCTGGGGGTCTTCAAAGAAATGTTTCCCCTCAACGAGCACAACGAAGCCGAGGGAGCCCAAGCGTTGATCCAACTGCTGTTGGAGGGCCAGACCCTGGCTTTGGTTTCCGACTGCGGTACCCCCGGTTTTGCCGACCCTGGTGCCAAATTGGTCGATCTTTGCCACCAAAAAGGGGTGCAGGTGATTCCAGTTCCCGGTCCCAGCTCTTTAACGGCAGCACTTTCGGCCAGCGGACTGCCCCTCAAAGAGTTCTTTTATGCAGGTTTTTTGCCCCGAAGCCGGGAAGAGCGAAGAAAAGCGATCCGTCGTTGGACCCCGCTCAAATGTCCGGTGGTGGTTTATGAGGCTCCCTACCGTCTCAAGGCGCTGGTAGAAGACTTGGTGGCCGAGCTGCACCCGGACCGGACGGTCAGGCTTTTTATGGCTCTGACCCAACCGGAGGAAAAAATCTTTGTTGGCTCCTTGACCGAACTGTTGGCCCAAATTGGCCAAGAGCCGCCCAAACAGGAATTTGTTTTGGTGGTGGACCCGGCTCCGCCCAAATTGGCCAAGCCACACTTCAAGAAACGTTGAGAGGAACCGTTAAAGCACCCGGACCACTTGGCCGTTCAAAAAGATCACCTTTTTGTCCGGGTAGAGCCATTGCAACTCCCCCGAAGGCAAGGGCTCTTCTTTGAGCGGTGCGCCCAAAGCCAGCTTGACCTCGTCCTTGCTGAACCCGGTTTCCACCAAGCCCATCAGGATACGCTGCTTTTTGCCCCTGGAGATTTGCATTTGCTCTAACATCGCCCAAGTCAAGGTGAGGTAGTTGGCATCCTTGTCCGGCCTGTAGATACCCGCCCAGTCTTCTACCCAAAGCTGCAAGGGGAGTTGCCCCTTGTAGTTGGCCGCCCGGAAAACTAGGTTGGGGAAGTCCGGGGACTGTTCCAGCCGCCCGGTGACCAGGAGGGCTTCTAAGGGCACCCAGGTGAACTGGGTCAGGTCGGTTTTTTTGTTGGGTACCTCTTTGTACACCTTGATCAGCCCTTCCTTTTTTTCCTGCAATTCCTGGTCGGTTTCCACGATGAAACCCGAACCGGTGCTGACCGAAGTGTCGGGGTAGAGCAGCCGGTAGAGGACATGGTTCTTTTCCGCCACCTCCAGCGCTACGACCGGGTAAATCGACTTGGCGGGGATGAGCTTTTTTTGCCCTCCATTGAGCTCGGTCCGGCCATAGGTGGACTTGTTCGCAAAAAAAGCCCCCAATTCGGCCCTGGCACCCCAAGGCAGAAACAGGGTCAAGCAGAGCAACAGCCCAAGATGTTTCATGGTTCTACCAAAAAAAAGTCCACCCGGCTTTGGCCCACCAGCTTGGAGGACCAAAGGTGCAGGTGGTCGAGTGCGGGAGGCTCGGTCGCCCGGCTGGCCTCCAAAACCACCAGAGCGCCCAAAAAAACCTCGAACCGCCGAGAAATCTCCTGCAAGGCCATGTGGCCCTGCCCACTCTGGTAAGGCGGGTCGAGCAACAGGAGCCAGGGCTTGGCCGCCCCTGGTGGGCAGAGTTTCAGCCACTTGAGGGCATCTTGTTTGGCCAGGAAAAACGCTCCCTGGGGTAAGAGTTGGTTCAAGGTGGCGCTCAGGGGACCAAAGGCCCCGCCGGTTTCGGTAAAAACCACCGGCTCCGCCCCCCGGCTGTAGGCCTCCAGGCCCAGTGCGCCGGACCCGGCAAAGAGGTCCGCCCCCTGGTAGAGGCTCAAGTCGTACCTTGCCGCCAATACGTCAAAGATCATGCCTCGGGTTTTTTCCAGGCTGGGCCTTGTGTCCTGTCCCTTGGGGGCCAAAAAACGCCTGCCCCGCAACCGCCCGGCGATGACCCTAAGGCTGGGGGGCTTCATGAAAAGGGAAAGTGGGGGATATAAACCACTTGTGCCCCAACCGTGGCGATGGCTTGCGCTTCGGGCAGGGTTTCCCCCCTGAAGTTCTCTCCCTTGACCACCACCTTGGGCTTGAGGGCCAGGATCAATTCCGAGGCATCCTCCTGGTCAAAAATCAGGATCCGGTCCACGTTGACCAGCGAGGCCAGGAGCCTGACCCGGTCCATCTCGCCGAGCAGAGGTTCACTGCCCCGTTGCCGGGTGATGGTGCGGTCCGAGTTGATGGCGACCACCAGACGGCCTGGAATCTTCCCGGCTTCCAGGAGAAACCGGAGGTGCCCGGCGTGGATCCGGTCAAAGTATCCGTTGGTAAAGACCCAAGAGGAAGGGGCATCCGGGGTTTCCTTGAGCAAAAAGGGCAGACTGCGCAGCTTGACCAAAGATTCCCCCGATTCGATCCGAGCCAAGATCTCCGACCAAGGCAGAGGGACCACGCCCATGTGGCCGATCTCCAATTCCGCCGCCAGATTGGCCATCGGGAAGGCCAACTCCGGTTCCGCTCCGGCGGCCAACATGACCGCCAAGATGGTGACCACCATGTCTCCCGCCCCGGTTACGTCGTACACCTCCCGCACTTCGGTGGGGTGCAGCTGGTGCCTTTGGCTGTCTTGGAAGTACAGCAGGCCGTCCTTGTCCAGGGAGAGGCAGAGGAATTTGGCTGAGACCTTTTCTTGCAACAAAAGAGCCGCCGAGAGCATCGATTCGGGGCCGGTGATCTTGGTTCCGACCGCCGCTTCGGCTTCGGTGCGGTTGGGCTTGATGCTGGTGATCCCCCGGTAGGTTTCGATGGGTACGCCCTTGCCCGGATCGGCGACAATGGGGATGTGGAGGCGGTTGGCTTGGTCGATGCAAAAGCGGATCAGCTCCGGGTCCAGGACCCCTTTGGCATAATCGGAAAGCACCACGGCCGAGACCTTGGGGAGCATCTCGGCGACCTTGGCCTTGAGGCGGTCCTTGGCGCTTTGGGGCACGGTCTTGTCCCCTTCGTAGTCCAGCCGGATCATCTGTTGTTGGCGGGTCAGTACCCTGATCTTGACCACCGTGGTCAAATCTTCGCCCACCACCAGTCCGCTGGGGTCTAGGCCGGACTCCCGGAAGATGTCCAAGAACTGGCGGCCCGGCTCATCCTGGCCCAACAGGCCCACGGCAATCGGGTTGCAGCCCAGGGCCTGGAGGTTCTTGACCACGCTGGCCGCTCCGCCCAGACGGTGCTCCTGGCGGCCCATTTTGACCACCGGGATCGGCGCTTCGGGGGAGATCCGCTCCACCTCGCCCCAGGAATACTGGTCCAACATCAGGTCCCCGACCACCAACAGGGTCAAGGGCTTGAAATCCAAAATGAAGCGAATCAGACGGTCTTTGATGTGCGGGTCGGTCATGGTCGGGCCTTCGAGCCGTTAGGTTTGGGCCAAGATAGCGGGGGTGGGAGGGCAAGTCAATCTCCGGGCTTTTCAGTTTCCAAATAAAGCCTTATAACCCAAGGAAACCCTTTACTCCCCCGGAAGATGAAAAAACTGGTCCTGGTCTTTTTGCTGGCAACCTTCGGTTTTTCGGCCCCCCTGTGGGCTGCCTACCGCTCCACCACCATCACCCATCTGGCCTTTGGCTCCTACCAGCTCAGTGATGGGGAGCACAGTCTGGTGGGCTCTCGGGTGGCTTTGGGGGTGAAACGTCTGTATGACCCCCACTGGGCTTGGTTTGTGACCGCCGCCGACGGTTCGGCACAAGAAAACTTCCCCGGCCCAAACGGCAGCATCTACACCCTGACCGCCGCCACCACGACCTTTACCGGCGGCTACGAATACCGGTTTGCCTTGGACGACCGAGGGGACATCGAGCCCTTTTTGGGCTTTGGGGTCAACGTGATCTCTTACGCCTTGGACTATACCTATCCGGGCAGCTCGGTCGGCAAGACCAGCGGCACCGGCGTGGGGCCGGTAGGGGAATTGGGCGGCAGGTTTGCCTTTGGGGACAGCTTTACCGTGATCCCGGCCTTCCAATACACCGCCATCCAAGTGACCACCGAAAGCGGCAGCAAAAAGGCCCTTGTTTCTTCCGGCCTTTACCTGGGGCTGGTCTTTTCTTTTTAGCCCACCTCGCCTTGGAAAAGCTCCAAACGCTCAGGCCCCCATTGGGGGGTTTTTCATCCGCAAGTTGCCGACCGTCTTGACCGCCTTGCCCAACTCTACCCCCGCCGGTTCCAGTTTTTGGACCGGGGTCATGGGGCTGACCACATTGAGCGCCTTGGGCAGCAGGGTGAAGCTCGCCGGCAAACGGCCCAGCGGTACTCCATCGGCAACGATGGTGTTCTCGTCCCCCAAGCCCCGGATCTCCAGGTCGGAAAATTGGCCTCGGAAGAGGTTGGGATTTTCCTCCCCATCATCGGCAAACAACTGGGCCAGATTGGCGGTGGAGCGGATCAGGTCTTGTCCGTTCAACTGGTAGTAGGCAAACCGCTTTTGCAGGAACCTCCGTTTGTGGCTCAACCGAGGGCCGTCGGTGATCTTGTTGCCCAAGAGCAAAATGGCGTAGAGGTAATGCCCTTCAAAACGTTTTTCCCCTTTCTCGAACAAGGTGATCCTGGTGGGGGTCCGGCGGTCAAAGAGCCCCGAGTAGGTCCGAAACCAGGAGACCAGGGTTTTAAACAGCAAGGGCAACTTGAGCTGGGGCATGCGGATCAGGGCATCGTTGAGGATCAGGTGGTTGGTCGGCAGCCCGTCGGTGCCGATGCAGTGGCACCGGATCAGGTCAAAGGGCAGGGTCGGAGATTTTTTCAACAGCTCGATTTGCCCCTTGAGCGAGGAAGGCAGCTCCAGGCAACAGGCCACCGAGCCGTCCTTGTGGTCGGGGATGAAAGCGTAACTTTGTTGGCCGTTGCGCTCCAACAGGGCACCGTGGAACTGGTTGACCGCCTGGTGGAAAAAGGCATCGTCGCCGATCAGCACCAGTTGGTCAAATTCCTGGTAAGACTCCAGCCCCTGGAGCTTTGCCGCATCTACCGGCAAAAATTCGCAGCCCGCAAAGGCCGCCTGCAACTGGGCCTGATTGCGCCGGAAAAACCGGGCGGTTCGTTTGGAACCCTTGGAATTGATGATAAACAAACGATCCATACAAACCCCGAATCCTGGGCAAAACCCAAAGGGAACAACCCGAACTCCCCACCTGGGGAAGGGGCTCCAAGCTTCTAAAACTCTAGCCCAAATCCTAGGGTGGAGCAACCAAAAAGCCCCCGGTCCGGCCCTAGGGAGAAGGGGCTAGAAACCTCCTTCCCAACTTGAGGAAATTGCACTAATGTCGCCTGGGTCTTATACAAACGGCCAAAACAGGGTCATGGGAATGTTGCTTGTTGACGACAGTTTTGAACTGGTCCTTTACCAAAATTTAGGGCAGGTGACCCGTGCGGTGTTGCACAGCAAACGGCCTTTGGAGATCCAAAATCTTTTGGTCGGTCGTGGGCCCGAAGAGGTTTTGGAGCTGTTGGCCCGGCTGTACCCCATCGGGGGAAAGGCCCAGGTGTTTGCGGCCTTGCTGGCCTTGGAAGAGGCCTATGGCCTGCATCCCAATCCTTACCACCACAAGGCCAGAGCCTTGCTGGTCCATTTTGAGAATCTGGCCCAAACCTGGGTCCGGGTAGAGCAGGACTGGGCCAAACTTTTGGGTAATCCGGCCCCGGTTTTGCCGCCAGTGGGGCTGCTGGAAGAACGGTTGACCCGGGCGCTGTACGGAGACCACCCCCCGTTTTTCTTTGGCGACTTCACCCCCAAGGCGGATGTCCGGGTGATTGGCGAGGTGGCCTTGGAGGCCAGGACTGGGCTTGAGGAGAGGCTCTTGGGCACCTCGCTGGACTTGTTCCTCAAATGGACCCAAGGCCAGTGGGCCCAATGGCTGGAAAACGACTCTGCCTTGGGTGCCAGGGTGCTCCGGTACTACCGGCAACTTCCGGCACTAAAAAATCCGTTGGTCCCCATTCTGCCCTGGGCATCGGAGCAGGAATGGCATAAGGTGCTTTCTTCGGCCGATGCGGTGGGGATGTTGTACCACCCGGTTTTGGCAGGCAAACCCCAGGAAACCGGGGCCTTTGCCCGGACCGAAAAAAGCCCGTTGCTGCAAGCATACCTCAAGACCAACCCCAATCTGGCGGTCAGCCGGGTCTTGGCGAGGCTGGTGGATTTGGGGCAAAGTCTTAAATTTTTGTCCCAAGGTCTGGAGATTGCGGTAGCCTCTACCGGGGTGAGCAAAAAAAGTGGCCTGGGGCTGGCTCAGGTCGAGTCCGCACGGGGCAGGCTGGTCCACCGGCTGAGGGTGGAGGCCGACAAGATCTTGCAGTACCAGATCATCTCTCCCCAGCAGTGGAACCTTTGCCCCAAGGGAGTCTTTTTGCAGGCCCTGGTCGGGGTCAAGGGGAGCGACAAACCGGGTCTGGCTCGGTTGGCACGGGCTTGGTCCAAGGCGTTGGACCCCTTTTTGGAAATGCCGGTAAAAATCCTTCAGGAAGAAGAGTTGTAATGAGTGAATCCACTGGCCCCACAGATTTTGGGCGCAAAGAGCTAAAACGCTTTGAGCGGGAATTCCTGCGGTACAATGACCGGGCGGCTCGGCTGAACCGGGAATTTTTCCAGGTCCACCGGATTTTGGCCCTGCACCTGCTCTCCTGCCCTGGTGCCGGGAAGACCCAGCTGTTGCTCAAAACCATCGAGCGGATCAAAAAAAGATATTACATCAATGTCATCGATTCCTACGGTTGTGCCGGTTTGGATGCCGGGCGGTACTCCAAGGCCGGGATCAATGCCCTGGGGGTCAAAGCCAGCGAGGAAGGCCGGTTGGATGCCAAGCTGGTCGGTCAGACCATCTTGGCCAGACCGCTCAAGGACAAGGGGATGGTCTTCATCGAAGGGATCGGAGCCAAAGCCTACCCTATGGACCTGGACTTGGGCGAGACCGCCAAGGTCAGCCTCTTTTGCCCCACCCAAGGGGAAGACAAGCCCTTTAAGTTCAGCCACCGGGTCAAGGGCTCGGATCTGGTGATCCTCACCAAGTCCGACCTTCTGCCTTACCTGTCCTTCAACAAGTCGGCCTTTGTCCGGGCGTTGAAGCTGGTGCATCCCAAGGCGGAGTTGATCGAGCTTTCGGCTGAGACCGGCGAAGGGATGGACGAATGGATCGAATGGATTGCTGTACAGGCTAAAAAACAGGGGGATTGATGTTGTTGTTGGGGTTGGATTTGGAAACCACCGGGCTGGACCCGAACAAAGACTTGGTGATTGAGGTCGGGGCGGTGCTCTGGGACACGGAGGCCAACCAACCGGTCCGGCTGTTCAGCGAGATGATCCTGGAAAAACCGGACTTGGCCTTGCCTAAGGAAATCGAAGAGTTGACCGGGATTCGGACCCAGATGTTGCACCGGTTTGGCAAGGCCCCGGACGACCTCTTTTTTTCCGCCCTGGGCTCTTTGTTGGAACAGGCCGATGGCTGTGTGGCCCACAATGCCGCTTTTGACAAAGGCTTTTTAACCCGCTTCTACAGCCGCTGGGGACGTGAGCTGCCTGAAAAGACTTGGATTTGTACCCTTTTGGATGTAGATTACCCAAAGTCGGTTTCTTCCAAAAGTTTGGTTTACCTCAGTGCCGTCCATGGATTTGTGAACCCCTTCGCCCACCGGGCGGTGACCGATGTGCTTTCCATGTTTCGGGTTTTGAGTCACTACAAGATCGAAGAGGTTTGGGCCAACGCTTCCTCGCCCAAGTTGGAGTTGGTAGCTCTGGTGTCGTACGAGAACCGGCAACAGGCCAAGGACCTGGGCTTTCGGTGGGACGGCAGCTCAAAAAAATGGAAGAAACAGATTCGGGCTCATCTTTTTGACCCCAAAGCTCTGCCTTTTGAGGTGGAAAAAACCTTGGTACCTTAGAGTGCAAGGGCGTTTTGCAACAGTGGATGAAACAGCTTAAATTTTTTGTGGAGCACCTAAGTGAGTCCTTTAAAATGTTGTCTGGTCGGTTTGTTGCTTGGTTGGACTCCCGCCCTGTGGGCCCAAGCTTTGCCGAGTTATGATTTTTCCGGGCAAAAAAATGGCCCTGCCAACGGCTGGTTGAAGGCCCAAGGCTTTAAGATGGAACGGGATGCCGATTCCATCAAAACCAACTTTGAGGGCGGGCGGCTGGTTTTTACGACCCCTGAGGGCACCTTGGGCCTGTTTGGCAAGGAACTGCGGTTGGTAGGGGTCAGGAAGCTGCGGGTCACCTGGGGGGTCCTGGCTTACTCCAAAGGGGCCAATTGGGCGCAAGGCAAGCTCCGAGAGCCGATCAGCCTAGTGGTCTCCTTTGGAGACGAGAAGATGGATTCGGGCAGCAGCTTTGTGCCCAACGTGCCGTACTTCCTGGGTTTTTTCCTGGGCGAAAAAGAGGACAGCACCAAGGTTTACCTGGGCAACTATTTTAAGAAGGGGGGCAGGTACTTCTGTCGGCCCTGCCAAAATCCTGTGGGCCAAGCGGTGACCACCGAGGTGGACTTGGCGGCAACGTTTATGGAGCAATTTGGCAGGACCATGCCGCCGATCACCGGGTTGACCCTGGAGATCGACACCAGGGATACCGAAGGGGAAGCAAAGGCCTTTGTGGAAAAGGTGGAGTTCCTGCCCTAGGGGGCCGGTGCTTTTGCTGAAGGCCAACATAACCTGCCCAAAAGGCCCCGCCGGGGGCCTTTTTTTTGTCCTTTATTCCAGCGCCGCCAGGGTCCGCCGCAGTTCCCGTTCTTGCCGCTCCAGTTGGATCCGTTTGGTCAGAAGATAGGCAAAAAAGAGATAAAAGGCCACCATGGCAACGTACAACATCCATTTGAGCGGATCGTCAATCGCTCCGCCGGGCTTCATGGAAAAGAGGGTCGAGGTTTGGTGTAAGGTCCGCCACCAGGTAACCGCTTGGTGGATCAAGGGGATGTCCAAAAACCCGATGATGGCGATGATGGCGGCAAACCGGGCTTGCTGTTCGCTGAACTCCACAAACCGCCGGAGCAAAAGGTATCCCACAAAGATCAAAAACAGGATCAAGGTGGTGGTCAGCCTTGCGTCCCAGGTCCAGTAGGTGTTCCAGGTCGGCTTGCCCCAGATGGCTCCGGTTACCAGTGTGATGCCGCAAAAGATCACCCCGATCTCGGCGGAGCAAAGGGCCACCACATCGTACCCTTCGGTACGTTTCCAAAGGTAACCTACCGAGGCCAGGAAGCTGATAAAAAAGGCGAGGTAACAGACCAATACGCTGGGGACGTGGATGTACATGATCTTTTGGACAAAGCCCATCGCCTGCTCCAGAGGAGCCCAGTAAAAGACCAGCCAAGCGGTAATCCCCAGGCCCAGGGCCGAGGCCAGACCCAAAATACGAACCAGTTTCATCAAAGCTCCATCACAAAGTCGAAGGTCAGGTAAGAGGCAATCAAAAAGATCAGGTCGAAGCCGACCAGTAACTTTAACCAATCCAGCTCCCCTTGGAAACCCCGACCGGCAAAAATCCCGGCCAAAATCTCCACCGAGGCCAGCAGGAGGGGGATCAAAAGGGGGAACAGCAGGATCGGCAGCAGGATCTCCTTGAACCTCACGTCGGTGGTCAGGCCCGAAAGCAGGGTCCCCAGGCTGGAAAAGCCCAGCGCCGTCACCATGGAAAGCCCCAGGACCTCAAAAAAGTAGGGCAATGCTTCGGGGTAAAAGAGCAGGGAAAACAAAGGAATCAACAGCGCCAGCATCAAGAGAAGGAAGACCAGGGTCCCCAGCATCTTGCCCAAAAAAATCGCCCCTCTGCTGATCGGGGCGAGCAACAGGGCCTCCATGCAGCCCAGGTCCTTCTCCAGGGCAAAACTCTTGGAAAGCCCCAGGATGCCCGAAAGCAGGAAGGTCACCCAAAAAACGCCGGGGGCCAAGTTCTTGTGGTTGTCGTTGTCTGGTGGCAGGGCAAAGGAGAAGATCAAAAGGATGATCACCGCAAAAAACATCATGGCGATGAAGTTCTCTGCCTTTCTCAGCTCCAAGGTCAGGTCTTTGCGCAAAATAGCCAGGATGGCACGGATCATTGGGTGGCCCGTTGGTAGTGTTCGATCAGGGTTTCGTAGTTGAATTGGGCTCGGCCATGTTCCGAGTCGATTTTGCCTTGTTCGAGAATCGCCACTTTGCTGGCCAGCTCAAAACAACAGTCCAGCTGGTGGGTGATCATCAGCACGGCTCCGCCTTCTTGGACGAATTGGCCCAAAAATTGGTTGAAAAACCCTACCGACTTATAGTCCAAACCGGTGTAGGGCTCATCAAGGAGCAGCAGCCGGGGCTTGGCGAGCATCAGCTTGGCGATGCCCAGCCGTTTGAACATGCCGGAACTGAAGTTCTTGGCCTGGGCATTGGCCACCTTCTCCAGCCCCACCTGGGCCAGCGCTTTGTCCACTTTGGCGGCTCCGTCCTCGATGTTGCGCAAGGAAGCAAAAAAGCGCAGGTTTTCCTTGGCGCTCAGGTCTCCATAAACCTGGGGTTGGTGGGACACTTGGCCCAATGCTTGGCGCAGGGCATCGGGGTTTTCGCTGACCGAACGGCCCTCAAAGAGGACTTGGCCGGAGGTGGGACGCATCAGGCCGCAAAGGATCTTCAGCAACGTGGATTTGCCGGCCCCGTTTTGCCCCAAAAGCAAGGTGAAGTCCCCGCCGTGGAGGTCAAAGGAAACCTCCTTGAGCACCCTGCGGTAGCCAAAATCCTTGACGACCCCCTGGACCGACAGCAAAGGGGCGCTCAAACCTCCTCCTCATCGTAGCCGTCCGGGTAAAACCGCTTGACCAGCCGCTCAAAGAGCAGCGGGAACAGGTCCTTGAGTTCGGCCAAGTAGGCCTCAAAGGAACCTTGGTTCAGCTCCTTGTGTTCACAAACGATCCTCAAATGTACCTGACCTTTGACCAAACAGAGCTTGGCATTTTTAACGT
This sequence comes from Candidatus Lambdaproteobacteria bacterium RIFOXYD2_FULL_56_26, assembly GCA_001783715.1. Lineage (GTDB taxonomy): Bacteria > SAR324 > SAR324 > XYD2-FULL-50-16 > XYD2-FULL-50-16 > XYC1-FULL-56-13. The sequence goes on along the minus strand of MFNF01000012.1, from coordinate 8,993 downwards.
GATGGGAGTTGAGGGACAAAAGCTCCTCGAAAAGGCCGTTTTTGTCCTTGGGCAGCTGGACGAACATAGGTACGTCAAACAGGACCAAAAGGTGGGTGACCACCAGCAGCAGCTTGTACCCGGGCTGCTCAAGCCGCCAAATGTGGGGCTGGATCTTCTCCACCAAATCTTTGTGGCCCTCTAGGACCAACAAAATCCACTCCTCCAGCTGCTTGAGCAACTTGGGATCTTGGGTTGGTTTGTAGGCTTGGTCAAGTGGATTTACGGCCATTTTGGAAAACGAGGCTGGTAGGTCAAAGGTCCTTTGAGGAGAGGCCCCATCCTTTCGCCCAGCCCTTGTCCGGCTGAACCTTGGTTCCACTGTGCACAGGATGTGGGGAAAAAGTCAAAACCCCAAAAAAGGATTGGGCTTGACTCAGCCCAAAAGGGTCCCTATCATCGGTCGAAAGTCCTTATGGGGTGCGCTATGATTGCGCATGAACAGCAACCGAGGTTGAAATGATTCGAGACGAAAAAGCTCACGGCTCTAACCGGTTCCATCCCGAAGAACCCTCTGCGGTGGGCTCTAGGAACAGTCTGAATCGAGACAACCGGGACGAGTATGTAGAGAGTCAAAGGATTATCGATGAAGAAGTCGATAAGATCCTCAACCATGTCAACTCCAAGCTGCCCCCCGAGGTGCTTGAAAAGTTGCATGTCAGTGGCTCAATCAAGGAAATCCTGCACAACTACTTCAACCAGGGCTTCCACAACATGTACAGCCGCTACTTGGTCACCGTCGAAGACGAGATGTCCAAGAAGCTGCGGGATCTGGTGGACCAAGAGGAACTCAAGAACCTCAACCGCTACACCCCCCAGGAAGTGGGCGAACTGATCGACGAGATCGGTGGTCTCGAACAGTTCAACAACACGGCGCTGGAACGGTCGATCGTCAACATCTACAACCACCTCCAAGGCCACTTGGAACACGGGGTGACCGACCTGCAAGCCCGGACCAACAAACTGCTGCGGGAAAAAACCGATATCGGCCTGATGGTGGGCACCGAAAACGCCTTCACCCTGGTCAAAGGCCACTACTCGGACAACAAAATCAAGCCGGACACGGTGACCGATGTTTGCCTTTCGATCAACGTGGCCGAATCGGAATTGCTCAACCCGATCTTCCACTTCCAGATCGGTACCGAATCGATTGTCCGGGAGATCTTGAGCGATTACATCACCCGCCAACTGGACCAAGAGATCAGCAGCCTCAACCGCAAGCTGGCCGAAGATGGGCAGGTGGAGCTGAGCGAGGCGGACCAGATCATCGAGAAGCTCAAGCGGCTGGAAAAATACATCGATTTTGAGGACAACAACGAGTCCCCCCAGTACAAATGGGTCTCTAAGGATTTCCTCAAGACCCTGGTGGGGATCGGTTCCGACTCCCAAGCCGGGCAGCCCGATCCGCTCAACGTTCGGGAGAACATCCAACGGATCGTGGACCGGGAAAACCTGCGCAACCGGGGCTTCAACAAAGCGGTGACCGCCTTGACCCAGATCCTGGATAAAACCAGACTGGGCTACCAGCACATCGAAAACTTCAAACAGGCCAGGAAGGTGGTGATCCGGGAGTATTCGGAGCTGTCGATCCACAACCTGCCCGATGAGCGGTATTCGGCCACCTTGGTCTATTATGATGAAAAACAACTCCGGGAACAAAGGAACGCCTACTGCGTCCAGATCGATGAGTTTGATCAGCAGGCCAAAAAACTTTGGGACGTTTACGAGCGGGTCCATGAGGCCCACAAAGCGGAACAGGGCTTTTTGGATTACCAATCGGTAGCCAAGATGTTTTTGGGCGGAGCCGAACCTGCGGCCAAAGACGAACGGGGCAAACGGGGCTCGGACCCACAGCCGGTGGCCGAACCGGTTGAAGCTGCACCGGTCAAGGAATGGGATGAAGTCTTTTTTGTCCAGCCCAAGAAAAGCGAGATGGAAAAGCTCAACGATACCTTTGCGGAGCGCCGCAAATACTTGACCCGCAAGTTCCAATTGTTGCGGGGCAAGATCCACGACACCTTCAAGTACGACAACCCGCCGGAGCGGCTGATCTTAGACCAGCGGTTGGACTTTCTGGAAGGCCAGTTCGAGACCTACAACCGGCAGGTGAACCCCTACCATTTGCGGGCCGGGCTGTTCTTGGAGATCAACCTGACCACGATCAAGCGCAAGGAAAATACCATGCAGGCGGTCAGCAACGTGATCACCGAGTTTTTGGCCTCGGTCAGCACCGGCTTCTCCGATCTTTCTCGGGAAAAACACTTGGAAGCGGCGACTGCGGACCAATACACCCCCAGCTTCGTCGGCTCTCCCGGGTTGACTGCCCGGACCTGACCGGTTGGGTTCCGAGACCGTGACGGCGGGACTTGCTTTTGCACCGACAGGTCCCGACCTCCCTCCCAGCCCCTCCTTACCCGATGCCCTGGCCCAACTGGCCGGGCAAGGGCAGGGGGCGGTCCACCGCTACCTTTGTGCCTCCGGGTTTGCCTGCCGGAGTTTGAACCTCAAATCCACTTTTTTGACCTGGGAAGCCCTGTGGGTCGAACTCAAGCGCTTGGCGGGGTTCGAGCTTTGTTTTTTGCTGCCCCGTACGACCGGGCTGGTCTGGGTCCTGCCCTCCTTGGCCGCTTCTCGGGTCTCCTTGGAGCCCTTGGAGTTGGTGGTTCTTTACCTCAAGGAGTCAACCCCCGACCCCAAACATTCCCCCGGCACCCTGCTGGCGGCTTTGTCCGACCTGCTGCGGCTGCGCACCCCTTTGGACCTGGAGCACCTGAAAGCCGAGCCGGTCGATTGGCCCCAAAAGGGGTTTGGCAAGGCCCCGGCGGTTTTGCAAAACAAAAGCCCCAAACACCTGGTGGAGGTGACCAACGAGCTGTTTCACCACGGCAACCTGGAGGCGTTGGGCAAAGTGCTGCGAGACTACGAAGAAACCTACCCCCTGCTCAAGGTGCGGCTTTCCCACCAAGGCCAACCGGTCCAAGACCTTTACAATCTCTTCCAGTGGGGCCGGGTCAGGATGGGGGACCGAATCTCCTTTTGGGTGGAAGGCCCGGCCTTTTCGGACCTCTCCCGGCTCAAGGCCTGGATGACCAAGGCCTGTAGCGGCAATTACTCCGTGATGCTCAAATCGGGGCAAAGGTTTTTCCGATGACTCTGTTCACCCTGGCCCAGCCCCACCCGTCCCAACCGGTGTGGTTCAATCTGTACTGCCAACGGCCCGACGGTCTGCCGGTCTATTCAACCACTGGGGCCGAATGGAACGGCAAGGAGCGGAGGGAGCGGGACGGCCAAGTGGCCTTGTGGCTCGGAGAGTTGGAGCAGGCAACCGGGGCCAAGTTTGGGGAGAATCTTTTTTTGCTGGCTCGCTGCTTTGGCCCCCTTTCCCCGGAGCCGGTGGGGGTTTTGGAATACCTGGGCCTGACCGAAGGGGGACTAAAAAATCTCCCCGGCCCCTTGGCTCAGGAAGCTTGGCTTCGTTTACTCGAAAGGTTCGGCGACCTGTCGGGGAAAAAGCCTTCCCGGCTGACCGGGACCTTTGAAGAGAAAAAAAACCTGTTGCTCCTGGGCCGGGCCAAAGGGTTCCCGGTGGGGCCGAAGCGGCAGGTTGAAGAGCTGTTGGGTCTATTGTTGGCCCAAGCAGGTGAAGAGGGGTTGTTGCTGCTTGAACCGGCACCTTGGGTACCGGCAGGGGAAGACTGGGTTTATGGGCAATTCCGGGCCAGAGCCGAGGAAACAGGCTTGGGGGCCCCGGTGTTTTGGGCCCGACCCTTTTTGCCTTTTGACTCCTGCAACTTTGTCCCTCAGCCCTTCGAGGCTTGGCCGCCGACCGAAGCCCTGGCCTTTGCCCCGGCCTTGGAGCAAACCGTAGCCACCTTGGAAGGCCAGTGTTTGGACCTTTTTACCCTCACTTTTGTGGCCGGTTCCGGGAGATTCTGGCCCTTGGGGCTTGGTTTCCCGGCCAACCCGGCCCCGGAGGCGAGGTTGGAGATGTTGCTGGACCTCAACCGGCAGGGCCGTTTGGATGCCCCCGGACTGGCGATGGCTCTGCACCCCCAGGAGGTGGAAGGCCTGATGGCCGACCGGCTGGAAGAGACGGACCTGTTGGAGCCTTTGGGGCAGGGCTCGGCCTTGACCGGAGCGCCCGGAGCCGCAGTAGGAAAGGTCTATTTCAGTGCCAAAGCCTTGTTGGCCGCTGAGCCGGGGCCAAAGTTACTGTTTGTTGCCGAAACGTTTCCCCAGGACTTTCCGGCTCTCAAAGTGGCCCGAGGGATCTTGACCGCCCAAGGGGGCTTTAGCTCCCACGGCCCGGTGATGGCCAGGAGCCTGGGCAAGCCGGCCTTGTTGTTGCCCGAGGCCAAACTGGAAGCGACCCAGGTCCGCATTGGGGGACAGATGGTCCAAGAAGGCCAGTGGTTGAGCCTGGAGGCACCAACCCAAGGTCCGGCCAAGTTCTTCCGGGGGAAGGCCCGGTTGGTCCAAGGAAAAAGCGAAGTGCTGGAACGGTTGGCGGCTCGGCTGTTGACCCTGCCCTTGCCCGCCAAGGTACTGGTCAATGGCGACGAGCCGGACCGGATCGCCCAGGCCATGGCTTGGGGTGCCCAAGGGGCCGGATTGGTGCGGATGGAAAATCTGTTGGTCCAAGAACCCTTCTTTCCCCTGCTACTCGGCCTAGTTTTAAACGGCGACCAAGGCCGGACCGAGATGTTGACCCAACTGTCCCAAACCCTGAGCCGGGCGCTGTTGGCCCGGATGGAGCCGGTGGGGACCGGGGTCTTTTGCTTGCGGCTTTTGGACCTGCCTAGCCACGAGTTGTTGCCCGCCCCTGGGGACCCTTCCCGCAAAATGGCCGCCCGGTTGGCCGACCACTTCCCCGGCACCGAAGCCCAAGACTGGTTTTTTTCCCTCCAGGCCTTCCGGGAAACCAATCCGATGCTGGGCTACCGGGGCGCACGGCTGTTGTTGTCCCACTTCTTTTTGGTCCGGTTGCAGGTGATGGCTTTTTTGGAGGCCGCCGAACTGTTGCACCGCAAAACCCCAAGGCTGCCCCGGTTGCAGTTGATGGTCCCCTTTGTGGCCTTGGGCTCGGAGTTTGAGGTCTTACGGCGGGGCCGCAACGAGGTGGAGGGGATCGAAGCGGTGGTTGACCGCTGGACCTTGGAGCGAGGTTTTTCCAAGCCCCCCTTTGAACTGGAATTGGGGGTGATGGTGGAGCTGCCCTCCCTGGCCCTGGATGGGGCCAACCTGGCGAGGGAAGCCAGCTTCTTCAGCTTTGGAGGCAACGACCTGACCCAAGCGGCCCTGGGCCTTTCTCGGGAAGACTGGAGCCGGTTCAGCACCGCCTACACTCAGTTGGACTTGATGAGCGACCCCTTCGTAAAGCTCAACCCCCAAGTGGCGAGGCTGATGGGCCTGAGCCTGGAAGAGGGACGGAGCATTCGGCCCGACCTGGGCGGAAGGTTTTGTGGGGAACAGCTTTTGGGGGAAGAAGAGCTGCTTGAACTCCTGGAAATGGGCTTGACCCAGTTTTCCGTCTCCCCCGCCCGAGTGCCGGGCCTGCTGTTGCGGTTGGCCCGGCTGGGACAGCGGAGCAGTTGACCCTCCCCGCTGCTCCTACGGTCAAGACTTCTTGGGTCTGCCCGGTTTGCGCTTCGGTTGTCCGGCGGTGTCCTTCTTGGGCTTGCCTTTGGACGCAACGGGCTGCTCCGCCTTTTTGGGCCTACCGGGTTTGCGGGTCCCCGTTTTTTTTTCTCCCAAAATCGTTGCCGTTGGAGCAGTCTTTTTGGGCCTGCCCGGCTTGCGCTTTACCGGTGATTGGGGTTTCTCCGCTCCGGTCAAGGTCAACTGAGTAGAAACCTCCGACTTCCGAGGCCGACCGGGCTTTCTGCCGACCGGCGGTTGGGCCGTTTCTTCCGAGGGGAGGTTGCCGGTCAAGGGACTGGCCAAGTCCACCTTTTTGGGTCTGCCCGGTTTGCGGAGCTTGCCCTTTGGTGCCGTCGGTGCCGCCGATTTTTTGGGCCTACCCGGTTTGCGCTTGGGTTGAACTTCAAGCTGGGCCACCAGAGGGATCGGACCGGCCAACTTGGATTTGCCGCCTCCTTTGGCAGGCGGACCGGTTGGGGCTTCAGCATGGTCGGTCTGCCTACGGTTGTGCCGGGGGAAAACCGGCTTGCGTCCAAAGGCGACCTTAAAGACATCGTCGTAGGTTGAGGCAAAATGGACTTCCAACTTTTCCTTCAGGTGGTCCGGCAGTTCCAGATAGTCCTTTTTGTTGGCCGCCGGGACGATGATGGTCTTGAGGCCCGACCTTCGGGCGGCGATCATTTTTTCCTTGAGCCCGCCGATGGGCAGCACCTCGCCGATCAAGGTCAGCTCTCCGGTCATGCCCAACTTGGGGATCAGGGGTTGGTCCAACATTAATGAAATCAATACAGAAGCCATGGTGACCCCGGCGGAAGGCCCGTCTTTGGGGGTTGCCCCGGCCGGGACGTGGAGGTGGACCGCCTTGTTGTCAAAAAAGTTCTGGTCCCCACCATACCGAGCCGCATTGGCCATGACAAAGCTGTAGGCGATTTTGGAAGACTCCACCATCACCTCGCCCAGCTGGCCGGTTTGTTGGAACGACTTGGCCGCAGAGGCAACCCAGTTGGCCTCCAAAGACAAAATAGAGCCGCCCATGCTGGTCCAAGCCAGCCCGGTTGCGACCCCGGAGCGGCCTTCGCCGTGGATCTCGTCGTCTTCAAAGATCGGGTTTTTCAGGTACTTCTTGACCTCGGCCAAGCCAATCCGGCTGCCTTCGAGCTTCGAGCCCCGGACGATTTCGGTGGCCCGTTTGCGGCAGATTTTTTGGATCATGTTTTCCAACTTCCTGACCCCCGCTTCCCTGGCGTAGCCGTCGATCACCGCTCGGATGGCCGGGTCGGCAAAGGCCAGCTGCTCGCCGGTCAGGCCGTGGGCCTTGCGTTGTTTGGGGATCAGGTATTTTTTGGCGATGTGCATCTTCTCGGCGGCGATGTAGCCTGAGAGGCGCAAAACCTCCATTCGGTCCAGCAATGCCGGGGGGATGGTGTCCAGTTGGTTGGCGGTGGTGATAAAAAAGACCTTGGAAAGGTCAAAGGGCAGGTCCAGGTAATGGTCCGAAAAGCTACCGTTTTGTTCCGGGTCCAAAACCTCCAAAAGAGCCGAGGCCGGGTCGCCCTGGAAGGAGTTGCCAATCTTGTCGATCTCGTCGAGCATGATCACCGGGTTGGCAAACTTGGCCCCCTTGAGTGCCTGGATGAACTTGCCCGGCATGGCCCCGATGTAGGTCCGCCGGTGGCCCTTGATCTCCGCTTCGTCTTTCATGCCGCCCACCGAAAAACGGAAGAACTTCCGGCCCATCGCTCGGGCGATGGACTTGCCGATTGAGGTTTTTCCGACCCCCGGAGGGCCGACAAAACAGAGGATGGTTCCGGCATTTTCCTTGCGCAAGGCCATGGAGGCGATGAATTCGATGATCCGTTCCTTGATGTCTTCCAAGCCGTAGTGGTCGGCTTCCAAAATCTTTTCGGCCCGAACTATGTCTAGGTTGTCCTTGGAGTAAACCCCCCAAGGGAGGCCTACGATCCATTCCAGGTAGTTGCGGCTGACGTTGAATTCCGGGGATTGGACATCCAAAATCGCCAGCTTGCCCATTTCCTCGTCAAACCGCTCCTTGACCTCCTGGGAAAAGGAGAGTTTTTTGGCCCTTTGTTGCAGCTTTTCGATGATCTGGGTTTTTTCGTCCTTGCTCAGGCCCAGTTCCTTTTGGATCTCCTTGAGCTGTTCCCGTAAAAAGAATTCCCGCTGGTGCTCGCTGATCCGGTCTTCGATCCTTTGGCTGATCTCCGCTTGCAGACGGGACAGCTCCAATTCCTTTTTTATCAGCAACAGGGTTTTGCCCAACCGGTCCACAATCGGGATTGTGGCCAGGATCTGCTGCAGTTCTTCCTTGTCGGCGCTGGTCAAGGTGGAGGCAAAGTCGGCCAGACGGGAAGGGTCGTCCATGGAAATCTGGCTGATAAATTGGTTGAGCTCCTCTTTGATCAAGGGGTTGAGCCGGATCAACTCCTTCATGTTGGAGAGGATCTCCCGAGAGTAGGCCCTAATCTCGTCGTTGACCTTGGGGCGGATCTGGTGGATGTACTCCACCCGAGCCCGCATGATGTCTTTGGAAGGCAGCGCCTCAACGATGTGGATCCGCTCCAATACATCAAGCAAAACCTGAGAACCGTGGTTGTCCTGGGAAAAGACCTTGGCAATCCGGGCTACCACCCCATATTTATGGAGGGCCGCAACCTTGGGTTTTTCCGAATCAAAGGCGGCGGTGGAAAGGAAGATCCCTACATAACCCAAGCCTTTTTGAGCCTCCAGCAGGGTCTGCTGGTAGATGTCCCCTTCCACGACCAAGGGGATCACCATGTGTGGGAACAAGGGGCGGTGCTGTACGGCGATGACCCCCAGTTGCTCGGGGAGATACTCCCCTTTGGGCAGGATCACCCCGAAGTTGCCTGCATCCGAGCCGCCGTCCAAGATGACCTCTCCCGATTCCATGGGGATAGCTTCCCCTTGTTGGACCTCCGAGTCGGGCTTTGCTTTGGGTTTGCGCCTCTTTTTAACCGGCTTGATTTCTTTATCCTTTTCAGAGTCGCTCATGCCTTGTGTTCCAAAGGAGGTTGGTGCTTTTTGCTGCTGGATCGGGACGGCTTCTGGCCATCCTAAACAAAAATCTTTTGCCCGGCAACCAAAGCCGTCTAAAATTTTGTGCCACAAAGCCTGGGTGGGAAAAAATCGTTACCCGGAAAAATGAGGGCGGAAAGCGAAGAACCGTAGGTTTGGTCAGGGGGCAGAAAATTTCTTGCAAGTTCAGGTTGAATGTACTACTTCACTTGAGTACTAAGTGGACCTTTTCGCCGGTCCGTCTTCTTTTGGGGGGAACT
>MFNF01000011.1 GCA_001783715.1 Candidatus Lambdaproteobacteria bacterium RIFOXYD2_FULL_56_26 | reverse complement strand
CCGCCACCAAAGCCCTCTTGGGCCTTTCAACCGAAAAAGCCCAACAAATGGCCCTCGACCTCAAAACCCTTTTTAAAAAACTGGCCTAAACCGCCAGACCGGGGCGAAAGCCCATCGAAGCCCTATCCCAGGCTTCGACCCGCAGCCCCCCTGAACACCGGGGGAACATCAGGCCCCCCTAAAAAAGGGGCAAAAACAAGGGCTCAGGCCCTTTAAAACAGACCCTACCCGGTCTAAACACAAGCAACCCGGCCCAGGCCGGAACCAGAGTAAACCCTGCAAACGTCCCGTTCCCGGCCAAGGGGAACGGGGCAAAACAGGGAAACCCCAAAGCCCCGGAGCAATCCAGGTCCAAGAAGATGCAGGGACAAAAGTTGTGGGTCCAACGCTTTCTTTCTCCTCCTCAGGGGCCCGGCCGCAAGGCCGGGCTCTAGAGAAAGCCTCCGAGAAACATGGCGTTGAGCCCACAAGCTCAGGTTCCTTCAACAAGAACCCAAAGGGCCGCCTTCGCATAGCGTAGGAAGACGGCCCCTGTTTCGCCTCTAAGGAAGGAGCGGGGCCGATCCAAAGTCGGCCTACAGTCCCAAGGATGGGACACAAACCTTAAGGTTTTGGGCCTTTGGCCTAAAAACCAAAAACGGCAGGGCAGGAAGCCCCCGCCAAAACCGGGCGCAAGCCCAAGCACAAACCTTGGGAAACCAAGGCAAGACTCAGCGATCTGGCCTGTTTTGCAGGTCCGCCGACACCAAGCGGGGAAACCCAGGGCCGTCTCATGGATTGAGGCGCTACAACCGGTGAAGGTGGGGAAGGGGAGGCAAATGGATTTGTCAAAACCGAAGTGGATCCAAAAAAAAACGAAACGGGAAAGCAAACCCCTTAGGGGCGAGCCACTCCCCAAGAAAAAATTCTCTCTCGACCTAGGAAGGACGGGAGTAACTCAAGGAGGACACCATGTCTTTACGTATCAACCACAACATCGCTGCCATCAATGCTCATCGGAACTTGAACATCAACGACACCAGCATGAGCAAGACTCTGGAAAAATTGTCCAGCGGTCTGAAAGTCAACCGGGCTTCCGATGGACCTGCCGCTTTGGTGATTTCCGAACAAATGCGGGGCCAGATTGCCGGGATGTCTCAAGCGATCGACAACTCGGAAACCGCCGTGTCTCTGGTGCAAACCACTGAGGCAAACTTGAACGAAGTCAGCCGTCTGTTGGTTTCGGTTCGCCAATTGGCCGTTCACGCAGCGAACGAAGGGGTCAACGACGAGACCATGCTCGAAGCCGACCAGCAAGAGATCACCAATGCCTTGGCTACCATCGACCGGGTTGCCGCCCAAGCCCAATTTGGCAACAAACGGCTCTTGGATGGTTCTCAAGGGGCTTCCGGTTCGACCACCGGCGACCAACTCCAGTTTGTGGAAGCCGGCCTGAAAACCAAGGACAGCAGGGAAGCAGGTTTTGAGGTCAAGGTGACCCAAAACGCCAGCAAGTCTTTTGTGGACGGCAAAGTCGCCCTGACCGATGAAACGATCAAAGCCGGGGAAACCTTTACCTTGATCGAAAACGGAAAGATGGCTTCCTACCGGACCACCATGGACGACACCGTTGATACTGCGGTGAAAAACCTGAAGTCCGAAGTCCGGCGCAACGGCCTCAACGTGGATGTAGAGTTGAATGCCAACAACACCTTGAGCGTCAAGCACAAGGAGTATGGTTCGGCCTACGGCTTCCAGTTCTCTTCTTCGACCGCCGGGGTGCTGTCGAGCGAAGCCGGGCAGATTGAAGTCTCCAGTGCAGGGAACGACATCAAGGGGACCATCAACGGCGAATCCGCTATCGGGGAAGGCCAAGTATTGACCGGCCAAGAAGGTACCGCCAGCGTGGACGGCCTCAAAGTCAAGTTCACCGGACAGGTAGGCGATGCCGATGGCGTAATCCCCGAAGGTGGGAGCGAGGTTGGACGGGCCTTTGTGTCCCAGAACGCCATGAACTTCCAGGTAGGCGGGAACTTCGGTCAAACCGTAGGGATCTCGGTGGAAAGCGTCAACACCCGCTCTTTGGCCAACAACATCCAAAACGAGTCGGGCTTCAAATCCCTCTCGGAGGTGGACGTTCGGACCTTCCAAGGAGCACAGGACGCAATGAGGATGGTGGACGATGCCATCACCAGAATCTCCGCCAGAAGGGGGGAGTTGGGTGCCTTCCAAAAGAACACCTTGGAAAGCAACCTGAACAACCTGCGGATTGCCCACGAGAACTTGACCTCTTCGGAGTCGATCTTGCGGGATGTGGACATGGCTGCCGAGATGGCCAGCTACACCAAGAACCAGATCATGACCCAGTCGGCTACGGCGATGTTGGCACAGGCCAACCAAACCCCCGCTACGGTCTTGCAGTTGCTCAAGTAGGCAACTGGGGTTTAAGGGGGCCTCTGTAGGCTCCCTTGGACCCAGGGTTTGAGGTTCAGACACCGCTTTTGGGACAGTCCTGAGAGTGGAACAAAAGGCACCATTCCCCCGCCCTGATGGGGAGGGGGAATGCCGCCTGGAGAGAGGGGACCCCCAGGTGGTCCAGGGTTTGTGGCAGAAGATTAAAGGCAGAACAGGGGGCATTGGGAGATCCGACCGAACCGTTGCTTTAGGCGCTGTTTCGTGGAGGAGGGGCAGGTTTAAGAAAACTCTTGCCGGTTTCGGATGCCCGCTGTTTTGAGCTTTAAGGGAATGAGCCCAACAAGGGGCGGTCCTTGAACGGAGGGGTTCCGGTCGGGGAGAGCAGTCCCAAAAGGGAGGGATCAACGGTTGATCCCCTTTGGAAATCCAAAGGCGGCTCGTTGCCTTGGCCTTCGGAAAAAGCAACCGCCGGAGGTAGGTTTGGGCAGGTGTGAAAAGGATTCAGGGAACGGCCAAAACGGCTTGTCCCGCCAGGGGTGAAGGTGTGTCTCCGGTAGAACGGGGTTGGCGAAGAGCCTCCTCCCCTGGACCTGAAGAGGTCTCCAAGGGGCACAGGCGCAAAAGTGGACTGCCAGGGCAAAACTGGCCTTGGTCGGGAGAGGGAAACACGAATGAGGGCCGGAGGACCAAAGGAGCAAAGCCTGCCCCAGGGAGTTGGGTCGGGGCCGCAAAAGGCATCCAAGGCTGAAGGGCCGGAGGTTTGGAGTTTGTGCCACCGAGTGTGGGAGCAAACGCCCCTCAGAGTTGGGGCCTTAAAGGCAAATCGGACCGGGCAGTTTTGAGGTAAAGGGAACCAAGTTGGGAGCCCAGGCTCCAGGAGTCCCTAACCTTGAGGCCAGAAGGCCAAGGGAGGAGTCCGGTTAGGGGCGCAAGGGAAAAGGCCGAAGGACCTTTCCCAAACCCCCCAAAGCCGCCGGTGGAGGCTGGATCAGTTTGGGAACACAAGGTTCCCCGGCAGTGCAAAAGGGTAGAACCCTAACGGGAGCCCAGGCTCCGGGAGTCCCTCCCCTTGAGGCCAGAAGGCCAAGGGAGGAGTCCGGTTGGCACCGGTAAGGGGCTAGGCCGAAGGACCCTTTTGGGGTAGCACAAAACAGCGGGCCGAAGGACCCACTGGGCCGAGCGCTGGAAGGTGAAAGGCCGAAGGACCGACCGCTGGAGTTGGTGAGGCCGAAGGACCAGAACTGACTCCCGGAAAGACGGGCCGAAGGACCCGGAAGTCGAGGTCGCCGGTGAGCGACTAGGTCTGGAGGTGGGCAGAAGGTCCTTAAGGACCACAGAAACAGGATTGGGGCCGGAGGTAGGTTCGTAGAGCGAAGGTCCTTGTATCTTGGACAGTTTGGACTGGAACCAGGCCACCCAGGACCGCAGGTCTTGGTCAGCCAGGGAAGAACGAGGGGAGCAGGTCGGCGGCACCGGGTTGGGGCAATCCCGTTGAGGGTCCCCAAGAGGCAGGTTGAATCCTCCCCGAGCCGAGGCTCCGGGTGGAAAAGAATGGAGCCCACCAAAGGTTGGGACGGGAGGACCCCCTCAAGAGGGTCGCTTCCTCCCTTTGGAGTGGCAAAAAAAGATTCGGCCAAGCGCCGAAGGTCCGCTTGGGGGATGCCCCCAGGGACTTCAGGGTTCAAAAGGCCCAGGGAGGTCAAAGGCCACCCGAAGGCGGTTTGAAGGGCATGGATGCCCAAAAAAGGGTCCGGCTCCCAAATTCGGGAGCCCAAGAGGTGGCTTCGGCCCCTTTGGACCTCAACCTCAATTGGATTGGGGTTTCAGTCAGTCCTTATTGTGAAGAAAACAACTGCGACCCGTTTTTCAGGAGGGGATAGAGGGCAGAAAACATCAGACCGGTGCCAATGGATTGGGACTGGCCACAGTTTTAAACCTGCAGCACAACAAGCAGGGGGACCAGTCGGCCAGGAGGCCCAAGGTCCAAAGGTTCGGCATGGAAGCCGAAAGAGTTCAAACCCGCAGCCAGGAGGCAGCGGGAGCCAGATAGCCCACAAGGAAGTGGGGTAAAAGGCAGCAGTTGGGTCAAAAATGGAGCATGGATGCGCCTTTTAACCCAAACCGACAAGTTCGGAGATTTAAGGCAAGCCTAGGGCTGGGTCGATTTTGGTAGCCCCAAAACCGACCCAGCCCGGCGGTCCCGTAAGGGGACCAGTGGGCCGGGGGGAAAACTCCTCAGACAAGGGGCTCATTCCTTTTGCAAAAAAGGAGGGGGATAAAGGACCGCCAAAGAATCGGCAGGATGCCAATTCTTTTTAGGTTACCTTTTCATAAATCGGTTCCGCACCCACCCAAGGAAGGGCGGACATTCACCATGACAAGGAGGTTATCATGACTTTACGTATCAACCACAACTTGGCTGCAATCAACGCTCACCGCAATTTGCAGGCCAACGATGCCAACATGAGCAAAACCCTGGAAAAATTGTCCAGCGGGCTCAAGATCAACCGGGCCGCCGATGGCCCTGCTTCGCTGGTGATCAGCGAGCAAATGCGGGGCCAGATCGCCGGTTTAACCCAAGCGATCGACAACTCCGAAACGGCGGTCAGTATGGTCCAAACCACGGAAGCCAACCTGAGCGAGGTTTCCCGTCTTTTGACCTCGGTTCGCCAGTTGGCCATCCACGCCTCCAACGAAGGGGTGAACAACGAAGAGATGTTGGAAGCCGACCAAAGGGAGATTGCCAACTCCATTGACACCATCAACCGGATCTCGACCCAAGCCCAGTTTGGGAAGCGGAAACTGCTGGATGGAACCAACGGAGCTTTGGGCAGTATCACCGGCAACGGCTTGGAGTTTGTGACCGCAGGTTTAAAAACCAAGGACTCTTCCAAGGAAGGGTTTGAGGTGAAAATCCTGCAAAACGCTTCCAAAGCCAATGCCCAAGGTACCGTAGGCCTTACCGAAGAAGCGATCAAAGGTGGGGAAACCTTGATGGTGATCGAAAACGGCAAGACTGCCCAGTACACCACCAAAGCGGACGACACTGCCGACATTGCGATCAAGAACTTGAGTTCCGAGATCAACCGCAACGGGTTGGACGTGACCGTCAGCCTTGATGCGGGCGGCAAGGTGACCGTGGCCCACAACCAGTTTGGTTCGGACCACAGCTTCCAGGTTTCTTCTTCGACCGCCGGAGTCTTGTCCAAAGAAGCTGGTCAGATCGAAGTGGCCAACAAAGGGATGGACATCAAAGGGACCCTCAACGGGGAGTCTGCTACCGGTAAGGGACAAGTGTTGACCGGGATTGCCGGGGCCTTGAACGTGGACGGTCTGACCGTGCGCTACACCGGCCAAGCCGGTACCGATGGGGAGATCCCCGAAGGTGGAGTGGCGATTGGTCGGGCTTATGTTTCCCAAAACTCCTTGAACTTCCAAGTAGGCGGGAACTATGGGCAAACTGCCGGAATCAGCATCGGCAGCACCCACTCTAAGAATTTGGCCAACAACGTCTCGAACAGCTCCGGTTTCAAGAGCCTAGAAGAGATCGACGTGACCAACTTCCAAGGGGCCCAGGACACCTTGAAGATGGTGGATTCGGCAGTCAACCAGATTGCTCGGATCCGTGGCGACATCGGTGCCTTCCAGAAGAACACCTTGGAAAGCAACCTGAACAACCTTCGGGTCGCCAACGAGAACCTGATCAGCTCCGAATCGGTGATTCGGGACGTGGACATGGCCTCCGAGATGGCCACCTTCACCAAGAACCAGATCATGAGCCAGTCTGCAACCGCAATGTTGGCCCAGGCGAACCAGTCGCCCAACCAGATCTTGCGGCTCTTGCAGTAAGCTGAAGCTCTGACCTGAGACGGGGCAACCCGTCTCAGGTCCTGGGTTACTCTTGGAAGGAAGAAGTCCAACAAGGAGGTTGAGATGTCTTTACGGATCAATACCAACGTAAACGCGCTCAACGCCCACAGGAACCTGCTTTTAAACGACCACAGCCTCTCCAAAACCTTAGAGAAGCTTTCAAGCGGGCTCAAGATCAACCAAGCCGCCGATGGACCGGCGGACTTGGTGGTCAGTGAGCAGATGCGCGGACAAATCGCCGGGGTGACCCAGGCGATCGACAACTCCGAGTCGGCCATTTCGATGGTGCAGACCACGGAGGCAAACCTGGCGGAGATCAACAGAATGTTGGTTTACCTCAGGCAGTTGGCGGTTCATGCAGCCAACGAAGGGGCCAATGACGAGTCCATGTTGCTTGCCGACCAAAGGGAGCTAGCAAACACCATTGAAGGCATTGACCGGATTGCAACCCAGGCCCAATTTGGGGCCAAAAAGCTCCTGGACGGCACCAATGGCGTGAGCGGTGCGGTGGCCGGAGAGGCGCTCGAATTTGTAGGAGCCGGGCTCAGGACCCAGGCCAGCGGCAAGGAAGGGTTTCAAGTCAAGGTAACCCAAACCGCTACCCAAGCGGAAGCCAAAGGCACGGTAGCCTTAAGCCGGGAATTGATCGAACAGGGGGAAACCTTACGGATCACCCAAAACGGAAAAACCATCGAATACCACACCGGGCCGGAGGAGACGGTCGAACAGGTGGTGATGAAACTGCAAAGCGAAACGGCCCAACAGGGGCTCCAGATTGTAGTGTCCATGGACGAAACGGGAAAACTCTTGGTCCGGCATGAACAATTTGGCTCCAAGCCTACCTTTGAGGTCTTCTCTTCCAGCGCCGGGGTGTTGTCCTCCCAGGCTGGGGTAGTGGAATCGGCAAAGCCGGGTTTGGATGTCGCCGGGACGATCAACGGCGAATCCGCCTTGGGTACCGGTCAGATTTTGACCGGAGTTAAGGGGGCAGAGAAGGTGGAAGGGCTTTCGGTTAGGGTCAAGGGACCTTTGGGAAAACCAAACGGCGAACTGCCCCCCGAAGGGGTGGAAGCCGGAAGGATCTACCTGACCCAGAATGCCCTGCGGTTTCAGGTCGGCGGGAACTTTGGCCAGTCGGTCAGCCTGAATGTAGGGGATGTCCACTCCAAACAATTTGCCAGGGGAGTGGAAAACCAGAGCGGATTCCAGAGCTTAAACGACCTGGACCTCCGCCAATTTACCGGTGCCCAAGACGCAATGCTTCTGATTGATAAGGCGATTACCGAGGTTTCCTCTTTGCGGGGGGAATTGGGGGCCTTTCAAAAGAACTTGCTGGAAAGCAACCTGAACAACCTTCGGGTCGCCAACGAGAATCTGATCAGTTCCGAGTCGGTTTTGCGGGATACGGACATGGCCTCCGAAATGGCGGCCTACACGAGAGGGCAAATCATGACTCAATCGGCAACGGCCATGTTGGCCCAAGCCAATCAGCTTCCCACCCAGGTCTTGCGGCTCCTCAAGTGAGGCTTCTCACCAAACCCAAACCAAACCTCCCCTCTTGGGCAACCGCCCAGGGCGGGGGGTTGGGTGGGGCCTTTTGTTTTAAGGGCCGTACTGGTGGGACAACAAAATTTCAGCGGTATACAAGGTCCCCAGCCCCAAGGGTGCCAGTTTTTCCTTCGCCAAATCCCTCACCTGGACCTCCAAAAACAGCCCGTACATCACGCTGCCCGAACCGGACATCTGGACCGCTGCGGCTCCCGCTTGGGTAAGCGCCTGCTCCAAGGCCAAAAGTTCGGGGTACAAGAGGCTCAAGGGGGCAAAAAAGTCGTTGTGCCGAGGGTTGATCGCCTCCAGGACCAAACGGTCATAGGGGCTGCGGGGCAGCTTGCGGGCGGAATGTTGGCAATGTTGGTAGGCTTGGGCGGTGGAGATGGAAACCGGCGGCTTGACCAGCAAGAGTGGCCATTCCAAGGCCCCCTCCAAGGGGTGCAAAATCTCTCCGATTCCGCTGGCCTGTTGGGGTTTGGGGTCCAGGAAAAAAGGCACGTCCGCCCCCAGGGCGGTGGCGATTTCCCAAAGCCTGGGACCGGAAATGCCCAGCCCCAAAGCCCGGTTGAGTGCCACCAGGGTGCCTGCCGCATTGGCGCTGCCCCCGCCCAGACCGGCTCCGTTGGGCACCTGTTTGGTCAACTTGACCCCCAGGTCCAAGGGCTCGCCGATCTCCCGTTCCAAAGCCTTGATGGCCTTAACCACCAAGTTTTGTTCCGGCGGACAAAGCTCCGGTTCGCTCAGAAACCACAGACCAGGGGAGCCAAAATCAAAGAATTCGATTTGGTCGTACAAGGAGATGGGGACAAAGTCCAAGGCCAGTTCATGGTACCCATCGGGGCGACGGTGCTGGACGTAGAGATGCAGGTTGATCTTGGCCGGGGTCAAGACCAACAACGGCTCGGCCAGCTTGAAACGGCTCATGGCTTCAGGTATTTCTCCAGCACTGCCGCAATCTGCTCTTTGGGCAGCGCTCCCGAAATCACCTCACCGTGGACCGATTTTTTGTCTGCATCGTAGCGACCAATCAAAAAGCTGGGTGTGCCCCGGATGCCTACCGAGCTGCCTTGGTTGCCGTCATGGGTGACCCGAGACCGGTATTTTTCCTGGTCCAGGCAGCTGGCAAACTGGGCCTTGTTGGCGACCCCCACCTTGGCGGCGTATTTTTTTAGGTCCGCCGGTTGGAGGGCTTGTTGGTTTTGGTACAGGAACTGGTGCATCGGCTCAAATTTCCCTTGGTCCCGGGCACATTCGGCGGCAATGGCCGCTTCGTCGGCCTGTTCGTGGAACGGCAGGGGGTAGTGTCGGTAGCCAAACAGGACCTTTTTCCCATAATCCTTCCTGATCTCGGACAGGGTGGCCTGGACCCTTCCACAGAAGGGGCATTGGTAGTCGGAAAACTCCAGCAACATCACCTTGGCCTTCTCGTTCCCCCAAAGGTAGGCGGTCTCAACCGGCAGGTCCACCAACAGGACCGAAGGTTCGACCAAGGAAAGCTGGACCTTCTTTTCCGCCTGGGCCTTGCTGTAGAGCCTTTCCAGTTCGGCCTGCAGCTCTTGGCTGATCAGGTACTGGACGATCTGGGGCTTGAGGGCTTCAAAAGCCCCACGGCTGGCCAGCTGGTTTTTGTCGTAAAAGGACCTAGCCTTGGCATCGCTGATATCAAAGGATTGTTTAATCTTGTAGGCGGGGTCGGTTTTGGAAAGCTCCCGCAACGCCCGGTCCTTGAGGCGGTCGTTGAGCCCTTCAAACAGCTTGACCCGGAGTTCGTTGATCTCCTTGTCTTCCAACTGGCTCAGGTGGATCGTCTGGCCGTTGATTTTGCCGACAACCGGGTCCGACTCTTCCAAAAGCGGGTCGGCCCAAAGTCCCAGGGGGAGCAGCAGGGCCAAGAACAACAACCATCCTTTCATCGGATCACCTGGATTTTAGCGTCAAAAAAAGCGTCCACACAGTTGGCGCAAAGTTGGGTTCCCCGGACTTCTTGGATGATCTCGTAGGCCTTTTCCTGTTCAAAGCCACTCCGGTAGGGCCGGTCGGAGGTGAGGGCATCAAAACAGTCGGCCACCCCGCAGATCCGGGCCAGCAAGGGGATTTGGTCACCCGTCAGGCCTCGAGGGTACCCGAGCCCGTCAATCCTTTCGTGGTGGTACAAGACCACTTCGATCATCGGGATCAAACTGGGAATGGCGGTCAGGATCTCCGCCCCAATGGAGGGGTGGAACCGGAATTGGGCGATTTCCTCATCGCTCAGCTTCCCCGGTTTGAGCAGCAGGGCATCGGGAACCCCGATCTTGCCGATGTCGTGGAGCTTACCGCCGATCAAGAGGGTGTCCAGTTGGTCATGGTCGAGGCCCATGTGTTCGCCGATCTGCCGAGAGTAGGCGGCAACCCGTTTGGAATGCCCGCTGGTGTAGTTGTCCCTGGCTTCAAGCGCCTGGACCAGGGCGGTGATGGTCCCCAGCAGGCCGGAACGCTCCAGCTCTAACCGCTCCCGCTCCTTGAGCAGCAGCTGGAATTGTTCCGAAAGCAACCGCTCGACGGTGAAGATAAACTGGTCGATGTTAAAGGGCTTGACCATGTAGGAAGCGGCCCCCTGTTGGACCATCTTTTTCATGATCGATTTTTCCGAGTTCGCCGACATGATCATAAAGGGGATCTTGGCGAACTGGGGTTGGGTCAGGAGCCAGGAGAGGAACTCCTGGCCGTTCATCTCGGGCATGTCCAGGTCGCTGACGATGATGTCCGGCTTGCTTTCCTGGAGCCTGTCGATGGCTTCCCTGCCGCTTTTGGCGGTGATCACGTTAAAGCCCGAGCGGGCCAGCCCGGTTTCCACCAGTTTGAGCATGGTGATCGAATCGTCCACTACCAGGATTAGGCTCTGCCTTTGCCGTTCCACCTGGGCCATGACCCTTTCGATCTGCTCTTGCAGGTCGTTTTCGCTGATGTTTTTGGAGATGTAGGTCGAGGCCCCGGCTTGATAGCCCCGTTCAAAGTCCGCATCGGTGTCGAGCATGGAAACCAGGATCACCGGGATCTGCCGGGTGACTTCGTTGGACTTGAGCTTGCGGCAAAGCTCCAAGCCGTCTAGTCCGGGCAGGTCCACATCGGAAATCAAAAGGTCGATCTCTTCCCTGCCGACCGCCTCCAGGGCCTCCAGACCGTTTCCAGCCTCCAGGACCTGGGCCCCAAACTTTTTGAGTTTGAGGACCATCAACTTGCGTACCGCCAGACTTACATCGGCGATCAGCACCTTTTTCCCGGTCAACGCAGAAGAGTTGTTCACAAGTCCTTTGGGGGTTAAACCAAGGCTAAGGTTGGGGTGCAAACTGCCGCACCCAAACGGTCTTGGGCCAGCGTGCTGGAGAAAAACCGGGTCAAGGAGCCTTTCATCAACTGCAAGTCCGCCTGGGTGGGGTTCAAATTCCGTTCAAACCAAACCAGGAAGGCCTGGACCTTTTTGGGCTCCACCTCGGCCAGTTGGGTCCAGCCCTTTTCGGTGGCATAGTCCCCAAAGAGGGTGGATAAATCCTCCACCAATCTTTCTTGGCCGTCCGTATCCGATTCAACCGTTTGGGCCCAATCTTCGATATCCGAAAGCAGGTTGGCAAAGGCCTCGGGGGTTTCGTCCCCTTCCGAGTCGTCCTCGTCCTCTTCCTCCTGCTCCCCGGCGGTTGTGCCCGAAGCGGCGGCCTGGGCGGCTTCCATCTCTTTGGATTTGGCTTCCAGGAAGGCTTCGTGGTTCAAGTCGTAGGCCTTGAGGGCCTGATCCAAGGTGGCAAAGTCAAAGTCTGCCCCGGTTTCCAAGCGATGTTTGGAATTGAGGTACAAGGCCACCACCAGTTGGTTCATACAAGGCGGAGTGTGGGCCTGGTCCATGAAATAGATCATCGCCTGGGTCATCATCCGCTTGTCCGCATTGCCTTCTTTGGCAAACCGGACATCCAGGACCTTGAGCGCAGCGGTCACCCGTTCGAGGTAGTCCCCCGCAGCGGCGGCTTCAATCTGCTCGGGTTCGATGGCAGCGGCGGCCTGGGCCTGGGCCAAGGCGGGACCGTCAAAGCCCAAGGCGGCCATTTCCGGTTCAAAGATCAGGCCGGGCAGGGCTCTGAGGTTCCGCTTGATTTTGCCCATTGAGGGCCGCCGTTGCGGGGCCTGCTTGGCCGCCAACTTGCGTTTGGCCTCTTTGCGTTGGTTGACTTTGTTGAGTTTGCGCTTTTGGATGCCCTGCTTTTGGGACTTTTTCTTTTTTGCCATGGGTCTTTGTGAAATGAGGCCTCAGGGGCCTTCCGCTTTAAGGGTAGTGCAAGGAAACCAAAAAAGAGATAGGGTAGGTCGAACCCCGCCGGAATGTAATCTAACCAATGGTGGGCCTTGAATCAATCAAAATCGGGACCTGAGTGGCCAAGAACAAGACCCAATTTTTTTGCCAAAACTGCGGAGCCAAGCAACTCCAGTGGAGTGGCCGTTGTTCGGCCTGCGGTGAATGGAACACTTTGGTCGAAGAAGGGGCGAGCCCCAGCCATGCCAAAACCCTGGGCTGGGTACCGCCCAAAAGCGAGGTCCACAAACTGACCGATGTGGACGACCTTTCCTTGCGGGAACGGTGGGTGACCGGGGTCAAGGAATTTGACCGGGTGGTTGGCGGGGGGATCTTGCCCGGCAGTTTCGGCCTTTTGGGCGGAACGCCGGGGGTAGGCAAGTCCACCTTGATCCTGCAATTGATGTCCCGGATCGTGGGCCTGGGCAAAAAGACTCTTTACATCTCCGGGGAAGAGTCCTTGGGCCAGATCAAGGACCGGGCCGGTCGCCTGTTGGTGGACCAGGAAAAGTTGCTGGTCCTGGTGGAATCCAATCTGGAGGGGATCGTCGAGAAACTGGAGCAGGAAAACCCGGACTTTGTGGTGATCGACTCCATCCAAACCCTGTATTCCATCCAGTTCTCCGCCAGCCCCGGCTCGGTGACCCAGGTCAGGGAAGGGGCGGCGATTTTGATGCGCTACGCCAAAGCCAAAGGGGCGGCGTTGCTGTTGATCGGCCACGTCACCAAAGACGGCGCTATTGCCGGGCCCCGCACCTTGGAGCACATGGTTGACTATGTACTTTACCTGGAAGGGGAGAAAAACGAACCGGCTCGGATATTGCGGGCGGTCAAAAACCGGTTTGGCACCATTTCCGAACTGGGGCTGTTCAAGATGACCCCCAAAGGTCTGGCCGAAATGGTCAACCCCAACCGGGTCTTTTTGGAACAGTTCCACTGGACCCATCCGGGGATGAGCGTGTTTGCCTTGGCCGAAGGGACCCGGACCCTGTTCGTGGAGGTTCAGGTGCTGGTGGGGGACACCGAACAAAAGGCCCCGGCCCGGATGGCGGTGGGCACCGAGAAGACCCGGTTGCAGGTGATGGTGGCGGTCCTGGAAAAAAGCCTGGGCCTGGATTTTTCCCGCAACGACATTTACCTCAACCTCGCCGGAGGCTTTAAGACCAGCGAACCGGCCTTGGACATGGCGGTTTGCGCCGCTTTGTTGTCTTCCCACTTGCGGACCCTGTTGCCCGAAAAATCCCTGTTTGTCGGGGAGGTGGCCTTGACTGGCGAGTTTCGCAATGTGCCGGGCCTTGAAGAGCGGGTCCAGGAAGCCCAACGTTGTGGGTTCTCCAAGTTTTACCTGCCCCAAAAGGCCAAGGCCAAGATGGCCGAACGGGGGGTGGGGATTGAGCTGGTGGGGATCAACGATGTCAACCAATTGCTGGAAGAGTTGAGGTGAACCGCTACAAGATCGACCAGGAAGGGCTTTGGATCTCGGTTCGTTTGGCCCCCAAGTCCTCGAAGACCGGCTTAGGGGAGTTCAAAAACGGCCTGTGGGTGCTCAAGGTCTCAGCCCCGCCGGTGGAAGGGGCTGCCAACGAGGCGGCCATAACCTTTCTTTCCAAGACCTTCAAATGCCCCAAAACGGCGGTACACCTCAAAAAGGGCGACAAGGCGAGGGAGAAACTGTTTCTGCTGGAACGGTGGGACGAAGCTTGCCTCAAAGTTTTGGAGGCTCCATGAAGGCAGGGTTGGCCAAAAAGATGGGGCTGGTTCTCTTGGTGGTCCTGGGGTTGGTCGGGGTCCTGGCGGCCCAGGACCAAGGGGTAAGGGAGGCCGGGGAAGAGGAAGCCAAGGACCGGCAGTTTGTGGTCAATCTGGTGCAGGAATCTGAATGGGCTTATGCCTATGAGGAGGCCCAGGCCTATTTGGGCCGTTACCCGGCCGGGGTTTTTGCCGATGAAATGTTGTTTGCCTTGGGCCGAATCGGGGCCAAAACCGGCAAGCCCAAGGAGGGCCAAGCGGCGCTGGAGGAATTGGCCAAGACCTACCCCCAAAGCCCCTACCGGGAAGAAGGGCGATATCTCTTGGGCCTGGGGTACCTGGAGGCCAAGTCCTACCAAAAGGCCTTGGAAACCTTGGAGGCCTTGGTCCGGGACTACCCCACCAGCGCCTTTTTCCCCTACCAGCCGATGGGCCGGGCCAAGGTGGGGCTCAAGGACTTTGCCGGGGCGGTGGTGTTGTTCAAAAAGGGGCTGGAAAAAACCCCCCAAGACTTGAGCCTCCAGCTGGACTTGGCTTGGGCCACAGAATGGGCTGGCCAGACCCAGGCGGCCAACAAGCGGTTTGCCGCTTTACTCAAGGAGCCGATCGACCCGGACCAAAAGGCCAAAATCAGCTTCCAACTGGGCGTGGACCGTTACCAAGCCAAGGACTACGCCGGAGCCTACGGGGCCTACAAGGACCAATGGACCCGCTGGCCCTTGCCCGAATTAAACCAAACCAGCCGTTTTTGGAGCGCCCGGTCGGTCCTGGCTTGGGGGAACGCCGCCGGGCCGGAGCGGCAGAAGGAAGCGCTGTGGCTGTTTGAGGAAAACCTCAAGGCCCCCAAACCAATGGAGCCGATCCA
This sequence comes from Candidatus Lambdaproteobacteria bacterium RIFOXYD2_FULL_56_26, assembly GCA_001783715.1. Lineage (GTDB taxonomy): Bacteria > SAR324 > SAR324 > XYD2-FULL-50-16 > XYD2-FULL-50-16 > XYC1-FULL-56-13. The sequence goes on along the minus strand of MFNF01000011.1, from coordinate 32,848 downwards.
AACCTTGCGGGGGATCGGTTGGCTCCAGGAGCAGCTGGGTCTGCTCGCCGAGGCCCAAGGGAGCTACGGGCGGCTGCAAACCCTGGACCCCGTAGCCGGGCAAGATGCGGCCTTGGCCTTGCACCGGGCCGAATTGGCTCAAACCCTGGGCGACCCGGCCCAAGCCAAGATGATCCTGCTTGCCGCCCTGGGCCGGGTCAAGGGGGAGACCAGCCCGCTGGAGGCGAGGCTTTGGACCTACCTGCAAACCAGCGGGGACTGTGCTGGCTTGTTGGACCGGGCCAAAAAACGCACCCTGGCCGGAGCTGCGGCTCAGGAGGGCAACTTGAGTCTGGGGCATTGTCTGTTTGCGGCCAAGCGGTACAAAGAGGCGCTCAAAGCCTATGGCCAGCTGGATGCAAATTGGGCCCCCCAGGCCTTTGCCAACCAACTGGCGGCCCTGGAAGCCCTCAAAAGTTACCTTGCGGCGGTGCGCCTTTTGGACCAAGCCTTGACCGACCTTCGGTACGGACCCAGGCCGGTCCTACTGGAAACCCAGTTGCGGCTCAAGCTGGCGGCCAAGGACCCGTTGGTGATCACTTGGGGGGAGCAGCAGTTGGCGGCGGAACCTGAGTTGGCCAAACAGGGGGGATATCTGTTGCTCCTGGGCCAAGCACACCGGCAGGCCCAAAAGCCCAACCGCCGGAGGGCGGAAGAGCTGCTGGCCTTGGCCCAAACCCGGTTTTCCCGTGTCTCCGAAAAACTCTCTGTTTTGGAACAGCGCCGCCAACTCTTGGAAGGCGACGACCGGGGCCTGATCAGCCTTTACCAGGAAGCATCGCTGCTGGAGCCGGAGCCCCAAAAGAAATTGGCCTTGGGTCTGGAGATCACCAAACTCAAGCTCAAGGTCGGCGAGGAAGCGCCGGAGCTGGAGGCCTTGTCCTCCGAGCCGGGGGCGGTGGGGGCCGAGGCTCTGGCCTTGAAGGCGGAGCTGAAGATCGGGAAAAAGGACTACCTCCAGGCGGTGGCCCTGCTGGACCAGGGCTTGGCCAAAAAGCCGCCCTCGCCCTTGGAAACCCGGCTCCGGTTCCGTAAAGCCCAGGTCCTTCAGGCCGCCGAAGATTGGCATGGGGCCTTGGCGGAGTACCGACAGTTGAGCAAAACCAAAAACCCCTATTCCCGGCAGTCGGCCAAACAGGCCAAGGCCATTGAGGCCTATCTGGGCAAGCCTTAAGGACTGTCGGCTGTGGGAGCACCAGTCCAAAATCCTACCCAATCCTCGGGCAAGGAACCTAGCTTTTCTCCCGGCTCTCGGCAGGTTTTGTCGAGGTCCTTTTTCCCGCCCCTTTCCCTGGAGACTTGGGTTTTTTGGCCAAGCGGACCTGCTTGGGTCGAGGTCGCATTTGATAGGCCTCCGGTCCCGCCGGTTCCAACATGGTGCAGCTAGGCGGCAAGGGCTGGTGGGACTGAAGGTACAAGGAAACCCAGGTTCGCAGCGGTTTGCCCCCCACTTCCGGCTGGGCCGGTAAAAACAACATCGGCAGGATCCCGCTGCCCCCTCGCAGGTGGTAGTCGGAAAGCAAAATCTTGTAGCGCCTTTCCTGGTCCGAGCCGCTGACCAGCCATGGGTCCAGGCTGAGGTCGAGCGGCGAGGAGAGGGACAAAAAGACCCGCCGGGCCGGGTTGGCCTTGCGGCGGCCAAAGGGGGCGGCAGGCCGGGCCAAAAGGCTCAGGTCTCGTTTGGAGAGAGCCAGGGTTTGCACCCCGTCGGGAAAGGGGAACCAGTCGTAAAGCTGGGCGTAATAAAGCAGTCCGAAGCGGGACCCCTTGAGGTACACCTCCGGCAGGGCACTGCCGAAAGCCCCAGGCTGTTTTACCGCCAAGGCGGCCAAAGAGTTGAGGCAGGCGGCCAGTTTCACCTTGGAACTCTTTCGGATCCGCCAGCCCAGGGGACGGGACCAAAGCTCCAAAAACGCCGGGGGGAAGGCCGCCTTTACCGCTTCTAAGGGCAAAGGCCGGGGCGCAAGCTGCCGCAAGGACCAGCCCTTTTCCTCCCAGTCCAAGGCCAACATCCCCCTGCCCAAAGAACCGCCGCCCGCCAGAGCCGTGGTCCCGGCATAAGCCAGGTTTGGCCCTTTGGGGTACAGCCAACCGTCGTGGCCATGGAGGATCAGGTCGATCCCCGGAACCTGTTCGCCGATCGCCTGGGCTCCCAGGGGTGGCTTTGTCTTGAGCAGTTGGGCCGCTTCCTGGTCCCGGTCCTCGTACCGTCCGGCGTGGAGCACCAGCACCAAACGGTCCGGGTGCTCTTGGGCCCGGAGCAAGGGGACCCAATGTCGGGCGCTTTCCAGGGGTTCTTCGATCTTCCACCCTGGCGGCAAAGTCCGCCAAAGACTGCTGGCCGAGTGGATGAGGCCCAGGACCACAATCTTTTTCCCCGCCCGTTCAAAAACCCGGTAGGGAGGCACCAGCGGTTGGCCTTCCAAGGTCAGGTTGGCGGCGGTCCAAGGGAGGGGTAGCTTGAGGTGGGCCAAGTCCCGCTCGCCCGGTACCACTACGTCCGGCTTTAGGGACAAAAACAGGGCCACAAAGGGGCTTTGCTCCCCAAGCTCCTGGGAGAGCGGCGAGCCTTCCAAACTCTCCCCGCCGTCCAACCAAAGCGTCGGCCCTTGCGCTCTTTGCGCCAAGATTTGGTCTTTGAGGTGTAGCAGTCCTGCCGGAGGGCTTTGGGGGTTTTGGATCTGGTTGGAAAGCTGGCCTTTGAGGTCTGAGCCGAACAGGAACACTGGCCCTGCCGCCCAAGCAGGCAAGGCGAGACCCAGCCCCAGGGCGGTTAGCAGCACCGGGGAAAGGAACCTAAACAACCCGCTTCATCCGGCAAAAGTACATGCCGTTGCTGTCCTCTTCTTCGGGCAGGACCAAACGCTCTCCAGCGGTAGGCTTTCCGGTCAAGGGGTCGGCAAAGGGGGCCAGGGAGAACTCGGGGTGTTGGGCCAAAAAGGCCTGGACGATCCCCTGGTTCTCGACCTCCAGCAGGGAACAGGTGGCATACAGCAGAACCCCGCCCGGCTTGACCTGGGAGGCCCCCTGTGCCAAAAGTGCGCTCTGGAGCGGGGCCAGTTCGGCGAGCACTTTGGGGGTCAACTGCCACCGGAGCCAAGGGGCTCGGCCCCAGGTACCCGACCCTGAACAGGGGACATCCACCAGTACCCCGTCAAAACCTCCGCCCAAGTCCAAGTTGTGGTCCGTGGCCAGCCAAACAAATTCTACCCCCTTGGTGGAGCCAAACCGTTCCCGAGCTTCGGCCAAGGTGGACTCCCTGGTTTCGGTCAGCACCAGACGGCCCTTGCCTTTCATCTGCTGCCAAAGGTGCAGGGCCTTGCCGCCCGCACCGGCGCAAAGGTCGAGCCAAGACTGGCCGGGCTGGGCGGCACAGGCGAGGCCCACCGCTTGGGAGGACAGGTCCTGGATCTCCACCTCCCCCAAATAGGGCTGTAGGTCCAAGGGTTGCTCCAAGGCAATCGCCGTATTGAGGTGCTGGTGCCGGTGGTGCTTGATTTGGCCCAGTTGGAGGGAAAACTTGCCGTTACCGGCCAGCCTGATCCAGGTGGGAGGCCGTTGGCTCAAGGCTTCCAAGGTGGAAGGCCCAAAGGGGGGCAGAAATTTGGGGGTCAAGTCCTCCAAGTTCGCCTGAGGCACAAAGGTCCGAATCCAGGCCAATTTGGCATTGAGCCCCCGGGGCGGAAAATCCGGGGCCGCCGGAAGGCCCAAAGCTTCGGACCAAAGCTGGGAGGGGGGTTCTTCCTCTAAAAAATAGGCCAGATAAAGGCCCAGCAAAGGGTCGGGGGAAACCGTGCCCCGAAGCCAGCCCCAATAGCGGTAGAGCCCAAAAATGGCAGTGCCGTAAAACCTGCGGTCTTTGGCACCCAGGTTGGGAAAACGGCGAAAGGCGGCACCCAAAGCCTTGTCCACAGGCCTGTCGGCCAAGAAGGCTTGGTGGCACTCTTCAAAAAGCCGTTTGAGCCAGTCCAACTGGCCAGGGTAGCGGGGTAGGGATTTCATAGGGCTCAAAAAAAAGGGCCGACCTTGGTTTTAAAACCTTGGGCCGACCCCGTTGGCTGGAGACGATCTTAAGAGGCTCTACCCAAGAGCCCCGTCTTTGAGACTCTCGCCTGCCTTTTGGCTCTTTTTGGAGCGAGCCATTTGTTTTTCCAGTTTTTCCACGCACAGGTCAATGGCCTTGTACATGTTCTGGGGGTCCTCTGCCTCAGAGTTGTAGGTGGTGCCGCTGCCCGTCACGGTGCAGTGGATCATGTTGCGATGTTTCTCGACACCAAGGTGTACTTCTGCGGTCAGGCGGTGGTCCGAGTATTTTTTGACCCGAATCATCCGTTCATTGACGTGAGCCTTCAAGGCTTCGGTCAACTCCATGTGTTTGGCAGAGATAGAGATATCCATTTGCTCTCCTCCGGAGGTAAAAAAGGGGCGACTTTGCAAGTGCCCTAGTGAACAGCTGCTTTGGGGCTTCCCAAAGCTCAGGGTAATTGTACTTTTTTTGCAGGAAAAACTCCAGACCAAAAAGGGTCCCGGATCGGAATCCTTAAAATTTGTCCCTTTGCCGACGGAGCAATAAAAACTGCTCTGACCGGGGGATTGTTCCCAATGGGTTCAAGTGTTGTTGGAGGCCCGGTAAATCGAGCCGCAAAAAGGGGTTTACTCGCAATTCTTGGCCCAGGGACACCGGAGCGCCCGGTATCCCTTGCTCCAAACAGGCTTGCAGTTCCCATTGGGCCAACCCTATGGCCTGGTTTAGCGGCTCCAGGGTGGCGGCAAACTTAAGGTTAGCCAGACCATATTCGTGGCCAAAATAAAGCAGGGTCTGGGGCGGCAATGAACCGAATCGGTCCATGGCGGCTTCCAAAGAGGGGCCGTCCCCCTCGAAGAGTCGGCCACACCCGGCCCGGAACAAGGCATCGCCCACAAAAAGGTGGGTTTGGTCAAACAGGTAGGCGGCGCAATGTTTGGTGTGGGCGTGGGTCAACAGGGCTTGGACCGAGGTTCGACCAAAAAGGAGGGAATCGGTTGGGCCCATTTCCAGGGCGGGAACCGAGATCCTGGTTTCCCCTAGGGGCTTGACCACCTGCACTTGGGGAAAGGCGGCCAAAAAATCCTCCAGCCCCTCTACATGGTCGTGGTGGTGGTGGGTCAAAAACAGAAAATCCGGGGTTTGCCCCTGGGCCTTAAACCTTTGGGTCAACTCGGCCCCATCCGCCAGATCCACCACACCCAAGGTTCCGGTGGCAAGGTCCCGGACCAAATAGTCGTAGTTGGTTTCAAAGGCCAGGGGCTCAACCTTGATCATGGTCAGGCCAGGGTTCCAGTTGGGTTTTGAGGGAGGGGGGAAGCGCTTCGAGCAGTAGGCGCAGCGGTTGGCCGCTCCTGGGGTCCACCAGCCGGGGGTCCAGCTCCAAAAGGGGGACCAGGAAAAAATCCCGGTTGGCCAAGTCGTAATGGGGCAGGGTCAAGTCGGGGCTGGACAAGACCAAATCGCCATACAAGGCGATGTCAAGGTCCAAGGTCCGTTCGTCCCAATGCAGCCCGGTACGCTTACGGCCTAGCTTGAGCTCCAAGGCCAGCAGGCTTTCCAGCAGGACGTTGGCGGTTTGGGTGGTTTCAAAAGTGCAGGCCCGGTTGAGGTAGGCGGCCTGCTCCAGCCCCTGGTAGGGCAGGGAGCGGTAGGCAGAAGAGGCGGCAAAACCTACCGGGTAGGTCTGGGCCAACTCCGCCAGGGCGAGGTCCAGGTAGCGGGATTTGGGTTCAATGTTGCTACCCAAAACGACAAAGACCTTTGGCATTTAAAACTGGAATTGGTAATTGGCAAAGAGGATCTCGTCTCCATGCAATCGCTGGGGGAGGATCGGAGCCTCGGCGATTCGAGACCGGCCTGGGTCGAAGCTGATGTTGGCCAAGGAAAGATAAACCCCGGTGGCCAAACCCACGACCGAGCCGTAGGTCGCCCCTTCCACGAATTTGGCGGTGATCTGGCTGAAGGAGTACCGCTCGCCCTTGGTCCGGGTGTTGTCTAGGAAGTTCCAACTGACATAGACCATCCCCGTGGTGAACGAGCCCCAAAGCACGTTCAAGAAGACGTTGCGCATCGGTGGATTTCGGCCCGAGCCGCCGAAGGCAAACCCGCCACCACCACCGCTTGAGGGGGCCGGAGCCGGGGCGGCCTGTTGCTGGGCTCTTGCCGGTAGAGGCACCAAGAAACAAAGGAACAAGAACAACAAGAGCAAAGCCCTTTTGACTGCCATAGGCCCTTCAAAGAGAAAGGTTGGGTGAAAGGGGCTTTAAGATCTTGAACCCCGCTTCAACGGCGGGGGTTCAATTCCCTGGAGGACAAACCCTTAAGGGTTCAGTTCCTTGCGGAAAACCTTGGAGGGGTAAAAGGTCACCACCACCCGCTCCGAGATCTCGTAAGCCACCTTGGTCTTGGGATTCCGACCCATCCGAGGGCGCTTGTGGCGGACCTTGAAGTGGCCGAACCCGGAAATCATAACCTCTTCGCCTGCTTCCAGCGAATCCTTGATGATTCTTAAGATCGATTCTACCAAAGCCTTGGCATACTTGCGGTCCAACGTGATTTTGGTCATCACGTCACGGATGATGTCTTCTTTGATCCTGGTCATTGAAACCTCTAGCGGTTTTAAGTTAAATCTCCGGTTGAGCCGAAAGAATAATCCCTGTTCTTTGGGTCTCGCGGGCCAGTATAGAGAGGTGTCTGGCTTTGGGCAACCGGATTTTTTTTGCTAGAGCCAAAGACCACAAGCAAGGCTTGGCTACATCAGTAAGGAATGCTAGATTGGTTCCCAATTCGGGAGGGTCATGCAGTTTTTTTTCCTGTTGTTCTTTTTTTTGGGGTATCCCCTGAGCGGAGGGGCCGGGCAAGGTGCTTTTTTGAACCCAACCCCCTACAACTCGGCTCCAGAGATAGTCGCCTTGGCCCAGGCTACCCCTACCCCCCAGGGGTTCAAGCTGACCTTGACGGTCCGGCTGGAGCCCAAGTTCCACCTCTATTCGGTCAAACCCCAAGGGAAATTTGGCCCCAAACCCACCGCCCTGGTGGTACAAACCTCAGGCTTGGAGCCGGTCGGGGCTTTGGGGGAGTCACCGCCGTTGTTGAAGGTGGACTCAGCGTTGGGTCTGTCCTTGTGGGTGCACGAAAAAGAATTTTGGGTGGCCCAGGAGTTCAAGAACCCCGGGAAGCTAAAAGGGCCAATCCGGGGCTATCTTTTTTACCAACTTTGTGACAATTTGGTCTGCCTAAACCCAGCCCAGTCCAGCTTTGAGCTGAAAATCCCTTGAGTGTCGGCTATGTCGCCCCTGAATCTATATTTGATCCTCCGGTCCCTTTGGGCCGGGTTTTTTATCTCGGTGGTCACCTTCTTGGAACTGCCTTTTGGTGGGATCGACCGGCCCGGCATGAACCGGCGGCTCTACGGTTGGGCCAAGAGAGTCCTGGATTTGGCCCAGGTCAACCTGCAGGTGGAAGGGTTGGAAAACCTGAACATGGTTCCTGGGGAGCGGTATGTGGTGATGTGCAACCATGCCAGCTACTACGACATCCCCCTGTCCATGCAGGTGTTTAAGGACCATTGTTCGATCCGCATGATCGCCAAGAAAGAACTGTTTGCCATCCCGGTCTGGGGGCCGGCGATGAGCCGGGCGGAATTCGTTTTTATCGACCGGGAGGACCGGCACCAGGCAGCCAAGGACATCGAACGGGCCAAAGGACTGATGGAAACCGGGCTGGTCTTTTGGATCGCCCCTGAAGGCACCCGCAGCCCTGACGGGCGGCTGGGCCTGTTTAAAACCGGCGGGGTCAAGCTGGCCATGGACATGGGAGCCAAGATCATCCCCCTGGGGCTGGAAGGGGCCTTTGAGGTGATGCACAAAGGTAGCGTCAAGATCCACCGGGGTAAAACCGTGGTGGCCCGAGTCGGCACGCCCATCTCCACCGAAAACCTGCCCAAAAACCAACGAAAACAGCTGACCGCCCAGGTCAGGGAAGTGATCCGCAGCCTCGCCCACCTACCCCCGGACCTGCCCGAGCTGGGGCAAGAGGAAGGGGCGGATGCCTGAGCTGCCCGAAGTCGAGACCGTGCGGCGGGGGCTGTTGGCCGAGGTGTTGGGCCAAAAGGTGTTGCAGGTCAAGGTTCACCGGGCTTCGGTGGTACGAGGTGCCCCCAAGGCACTGTGCCGGGCCATCGAGGGGCAGACCTTGGAGGGGATCGACCGAGCGGCCAAGTACCTGCTGTTTCGGTTTGGCCCCCACAGCCTCCTGGCCCACCTGGGCATGAGCGGAAAATTTGTGGTCACCAAGGCCCAAGAGCCGCTCAAGCCCCATGACCGGGTGGTTTTTACCCTTTCGGACCAAAGGCGGCTGGTGTTCAGCGAACTGCGGTGTTTCGGGTTTTTGGAGCTTTTGGACCCAAACGTCCAGCACCCCAGACTGGCCAAACTGGGGGTCGATGCCCTGACCGCTGCCATAGAGCCCAAAGCGCTCCAGGCCGCTTGGTCCCACACCAAACGGCCCCTCAAAACCCTGCTGCTTGACCAAAGCCCCTTGGCGGGGATCGGGAACATCTATGCGGCGGAGATTCTGTTTGCCGCCAAGCTCAGTCCCCTGTTGGCCGGAAACAAATTGCGGCCAACCCAAGCGCTCCGGCTGCTGGAGGAAACCCGGCGGATCCTGGGGCTCGCTTTGGAGGCCAACGGTACCAGCATCTCCGATTTTCGCCGGGTGGACGACAAAACCGGCGGATTCCAGGAGTTTTTGCAGGTTTACGGCAAAACAGATCAACCTTGCCGAACCTGCGGCAGGGGGATAAAAAGGATCATCCAGGCCGGACGGAGTAGTTTTTATTGTCCCCACTGCCAGAAGCTTTAGCCCCGGTTTCGCCTTTCCTGCCCGACCTTTGAGGTAGCCTTCCCTTGGAATCCCTGTCCCCCCCGCTGGTGCCCCAAAAGCTTTTGGCCCAGGTCTTTGGTTTCGCTCAGTTCAGAGGGGACCAGGAAGAGATCTGCAATACCTTGATCGGCGGGCAGGATGCCTTGGTCCTGATGCCCACCGGGGGAGGCAAGTCCTTGTGTTACCAGCTGCCCGCCTTGTGTTTGGAAGGAGTGGCGCTGGTGGTTTCACCCCTGATCGCCTTGATGAAGGACCAAGTGGGGGGGCTCAAGGAATTGGGGGTCCAGGCGGGTTTCCTCAACTCCAGTCTGGAGGCGGGGGAGTCTAGGGCGCTGGAGGAAAGCCTGCTGCAAGGGCAGCTGAAACTTTTGTATGTCGCCCCCGAACGGCTGTTTGCCGACCGGTTTTTGTGGTTGCTCCGGCAGGTGCGCCTGAGCCTGATTGCCATTGACGAGGCCCACTGCGTCTCCAAATGGGGCCACGACTTTCGGCCCGAGTACCTGCGGCTGGAAGCCTTGCCCCGGTTGTTTCCCGACGTGCCCCGGATTGCTTTGACCGCCACCGCCGACCCGGCGACCAGGCAAGAAATCGCCGAAAAATTGGGGTTGGTGGGGGCCAAACTTTTTGTTTCCTCCTTTGACCGGCCCAACCTGCTGTACCGGCTCAAGCTCAAGCACAACCCCAGAAGGCAGCTTTTGGACCTGATCTTGGAGGAACATCCCGGGGAGTCGGGGATCGTTTATTGCCTCAGCCGCAAAAAGGTGGATGAAACCGCCTTGTGGCTTTCCAAAGAGGGGATCAAGGCCCTGCCCTACCACGCCGGGATGACCCCCCTGGAGCGGGACCGGAACCAGGAGCGGTTTTCCAAGGAAGAGTCGGTGGTGATGGTGGCGACCATTGCGTTTGGAATGGGGATCGACAAGCCGGACATCCGTTTTGTCGCCCACCTGGACTTGCCTAAAAACCTGGAAGCCTACTACCAGGAAACCGGCCGGGCGGGCCGAGACGGGCTGCCGGCCGATTGCCTCCTGCTTTATGGGGTGGCGGACTATTTAACCCAGCTGCGGTTTTTCGACAACCCGGAGGCCAAGGAGGAGCTCAAGGCCGCCGAGGCCAAACGACGGCTCTCCTTCTGGCGGTTTTTGGAGAGCGCCGAATGTCGCCGGGTGGGCCTCTTGCGGTACTTTGGGGAAACCTACACCGGCCCTTGCGGGGCCTGTGACAACTGCCTGGAGCCCCCCACCGGTCTGCCCGAGCCGAGCCGGTTGGCCCAAAAGGCCCTTTCCAACGTTTTTCGGACCGGCCAAAGCTACGGCTTCACCCATCTGGCCCAGGTCCTGACCGGGGTTGCCAGCCCCAAGGTCGGGGCCGCCGGACATGCCCAGGTCTCTACCTTTGGGATCGGCAGCGAACTGAACCAAGAGGGGTGGAAGTCGGTGTACCGGCAGTTGTTGGCCCAAGGGCTTTTGGGGGTCAACGAACAAGGCGGGGTCTTTTTGTTGCCTGAAGCCAAGGCGGCGCTGGGCGGGCAAGGGAAAATCCACCTGTATGCCCGGCACGAAGGACCCAAAGAAGACAATTCCCAGCGGCACAAAACGGGAAAATCCGGCCAATCCAAAGCCCCGGTTCCCTTCCGCCGGTCCGATTCCTACGCCTTGTTTGAAGCGCTCCGCCGTTTGCGGACCGAGATCGCCAAGCAAAAGGACGTGCCCAGCTACATCATCTTTTTGGACAAAAGCCTTTGGGAGATGGCCGAATACCGGCCCCAAAGTCTGGTGGAATTGGGCCGGATCAACGGCGTTGGGGAGGTGAAGCTGGAGCACTACGGACCGGACTTCCTAGAGGTCATCCTGGGCTTTGAGGGCCGTTAGGCCAAAAGGGCCTTGCCGTACTTCTCCAAAAACACTCCCCTCGCCCAACCCAAGAGGGGCAGCAAAAACAAAAACCCCAGCCCTAAGTGGCCCCAAAACCCTGGCCCGTCGGTCAGGGCGATTTGGTAGGCCTTAAAAAACCAGTAGGGCGGGAAGACTAGCCCGGCAAGATTCTGTTGCTCCGGGGGCAGCAGAAACCCAAACAACGCAAACAGCCCCAAAAATCGGAACAAGGTGGCGAGGCTGGCCGCTTGGGTCTTGTGGTGGGCAAAGGCAAACAGCAAAAAGGTCAACAACGGGGTCAAGAGCGCCCCGCCCAAACTGAGCCAAGCCAGCCTGTGCAGCGGTATTCCTCCGGGCGAGACGATCCAAAGGGTGCCCAAGAGGGTGAAAAAAGCCAACAACCCCGGCAGCCAAAGCCGGTAGGCCAACAGGCCCCGTTGGCTGACCGGCAGAACCGCCAGCGCCAAAAAGCCGACCTCTTGCTCCTCAAACAACATCAAGGCAGACCCGAGCCCCAGCCCCAAAGGGGTGAGCCACAAAAACCAGTACCCTAGCACCAGGGGTAGGTAAGGGGTGAGGTCCAGGTCATCTTTTAAAAGCCACACCAATCTGGGCACCAGCAGATAGAAAAACAAGGCGTTGACCCAAGGCCCCAGGCGGACCCAAAAAAAACCGAAGTCCCCCTTGGACCGGCGGCGGTCCCCACGGATGAGGTGGGCCAACAGTTGCAGTTCCCTCATAGGGCCTTCCAGGCTCGGCAGCAGGCCCGGTGGGCCAGCAGGTACGCCAGCCCCGCCCAACCCAAGGCGCACAACAGGCTCGTGGACTCGGGGGCCGCCAGGGTCACTCTGCCTGCACCGTAGAGAGGGAGCAACGACCAAAACCAGCCCGGCCATTGGCCCAAGGCAGCGGTAAGGGAGAGTTGGCCCAGGGCGGTCAGTCCCAAACTGGGCAGGATAAATTGGTTCAGGTTAGGCCGCATCCAGACCAGGGCGAGGCCCAGGTAGGCCAAGGTCCAGCCGGTCAGCCAAAGCCCCGGCAGCAGCAAGAGGCTTTGCCGGTCCAAACCCAACCCCGCCAGCTCGGCCACCCCAAAGAGTCCGGTGGTGAGCGACATCACCAACAGCCCCTTGGAAAGCAGGTATTCCTGGGGCCGCAAGGGGGTTAAGACCAACCCTACCAACCCGCCTCCCTGTCGTTCGATCCAGGTCAACCCGGCGACCAGAAAAACCACCGTGGAAGCCAAGGCGGCACTGACCCCCAGACCCAGGCTGAACAGCCGTTCCGGTTCGGGGACAAAATAACGCAACACCAAGGCCAACAGGAAACCCAACCCCCAGGAGAGCCAGATCACTTGGTAGCGCCACAACAACAGGGCTTCCAAAAACACCTGGTTGACCAGCCGTTTCATCGGCGGTCCCTGGCTTTGGCAACCCGGACCGCCGGGGGCCGGTGCAGGATTGGCCCCTTCATGGCAGCTCCTTGCCGGTGGTCTTTTGGAAGACCTGGGCCAGATCCGCTTCGGCGCTGTGGACCGAAACCAAACGGGGGTGGTCGAGCAGAGCCAGGAAGGCTTCGTTTTGGCCCAGGCCTTCCAAGGGGAACTGCCGGGCGACCACTTGGTCCTGGTCCAGCACCTTGACCTCCAACTGCCGTTGCCCCAAACGGTTCATCAGGCTCTCGGGGCTTTCCCAGGCCTTTTGCCGACCGGCATCCAGGAACCCCACCCGGTCGGCCAGGGCTTTGGCTTCCTCCAGTTTGTGGCTGGTCAGCAAGATCGTTTTGCCCTGGGACCGTTCTTGGGAGAGCAGTTCAAACAGCAGCCCGGTCTGCTCCTGGTCGAGGTGCAGACCGGGGTCGTCTAGGAGCAGCAAAAGTGGATCATGGACCAGCGCTCGGGCGACCGCAGCCAGCCGGGTCATGCCGGGGGAAAGCTGGTGGGCGGGGCTGTTCGCTTCTTTGGCGAGACCTAAACGGCCCAAAAGGGCCAACAGGTTGAGGCCCGGTGTGGGGTAAAAACCTTGGAAGTACTGGAGATTTTCAAGCAGACTCAAACGGCCAAAGAGCCCCGAATCCTCCAGGACCACCCCAAGGTAGCGGTAGAAGTCGAGGTCTGTGGGGTTGAGCGCTCCCGCCTGGAAGCGAATCTGTCCTTGGAAGCCAGAGAGCAGCCCGGCGACCAACCGGACCAGAGTGCTTTTGCCCGAGCCTTTGGCACCCACCACCACTCCGATCTGTCCCGGCGCAAGACTCAAACTTGCGTTCTCTAGGGCCGGTTGTTGGGCCTTGGGGTAGCGGTAGGTCAGGTTGGAAACCTCCAACATCGGGCCTTTGGGGGAGAGCGGGGCTAAGGTTGGGTCTGCCAAAACGGGGGACCGTCGGCCCACCGAGGGTTCCCGACAGGCAACCCGATTTTGGGGCTTTCTGGCCACTTTGGCAAGCGCCGGGGCTCAGTCGTCGTCTTCCTCTTCCTCGTCGTCCCCATGCTCCGAGTGATGCTCCGAGCCATGTTCCCCCTTTCCTTCGTGCTCCGACCTGCCGCCGGATTCTTGTACCCCTTGCCCACCAGCAGAATCTACGGCAGTACCTGCTTGGCCGGGCAAGGCACTCATCCCGGCCAAGGCTTCGGCCCGGTCATACTGGCGGACTGGTCCTTGGATCCCATTGTCTTTGACCGGACGGCTACGGCGCATTTTGGCATCATATTCCTTGCCGCTGGGGTGACAGCCGACACAGTCCCGGAGGTCCAAAATTCCTTCTTCCGCATGTTCCCCACGAATCTCGCCCATTCCGTGGGCGTGGCAACCAAAGCAGGTGTAGGAGGTGTAATCCTCTCCTTGGTGGCAGGTGATACACTTGGCCTTGTGGTTTTTGTCGAAATGGAACCACTTGCCGTGTTCAAAGGAAGCAGGTTTAAAGGCTCCTTGGCCGTGGCAGGCGCTACAGCTTTCCTTGACCCCTATGTGGTTTTTGTCGGTCGGTGCCTTGTGACAGCCGGAACAATCCTGGTTGGTCTTTGAATCCAGCAGGTTGTGACTGAAGTGGGAGACGTGCCGGACCCCATGGTCGGTGTGGCAACTGATGCAGGTTTTAGGGCCCAGTTTGTGGTGAAACTCTGCCTTGGCCACTGGTTTTTTGAGGAAGTCTTCGGGCTTGTGGCAGTTCTCACACTTGCCTGGACCTTCAAAGGGCCGGTGACAGGCGAGGCAATCCTGGTCCAGTTTGGCGTGCCCTTGGATCAGCGGACCGGGGGACAAAAACTGGTGGGGCCTCAACAGGCTCCCCAGGGCAGCGGAAACTACCAGCACCAGAGCGATGACCAGACCTTTGTTCATCACCTACATCCAGAAAAAACAGATGGAGACCACATGAAAGAGGGCCAGAAAGAAAAAGGTATAGGTCACTGGCATGTGGCCTTTGCGCCAGTTGGCCAAGGCTTTGAGGGTCAAGGAATCGGAGAGGAGTTGGTTTTCGATCTCCACATCGGTCAGCCCTTGTGCCGCAAGTTTGGTCTTGGCGGCTTTCATTTTATCTCTGGCCGTTTTGAGCAGGTATTTGCCCATCAGCCCGCTGGCGGTTGCCGCCAACATCGCCAGGGTTGCCGCCCAGGGCAGCCAAGCGTGGAGGTGGATCCCCGAATGGACCATGATCAACAATGCTCCGATCCAAGAAAGGTATTCGTGGAGACGCAACCATCCGGGCAGGCTACCGGTAAACAGAAACTTGCGCTTACGGGCGCTGTACCCAAAGGAGAGCGCCAAAACCAAGACCCCCAAAGGCCCGGCCCAGCGGCCCCAATAAGCGAGCCCTTGGCTGTGGAGGAACCAGTCGATGAGCACCGTGGCGAGAATCAACGCCAAAAAAGCTCCCGAAAAGGGAAGGACTGACCGACTGAAAAGCTTAGGACCCATAGTGAACAGGCAAGCAGGGCGTTTGGTAGCAGAGATCACGGTAATCATTTGGACCAAGGAAAGATAGTGAAAATTATTTCACATCTTCCTTCTCCAAGGTTCTGGCGACCTCTTCTAGGTTACTCAAGGCCTTTTCAAAGTCAAAGTTGTCGATTTCTTCGATCACCTCGGAAACCAAGGCCCCGGCCGGGTGGGCCCCTAAAAAGAATTGCAGCTCCTGGGCCAGCCGTTCGGCGTGGATCGCCTCGCCACGGGCGACAAAGGGGCGGAGCTCTTCCAGCTTGTCTTTGGCCTCTTCCAGTTGCAACGGCCCGGCTGGCAGGACCCGGTCGGTTTGTCTGTAAATCTGGCCCAACTCTTCTATGCTGCGCAGGACCCTTTGCAGTTCCTCAATGACCTTGTCAGACAACAAACCGTAGGCCTCTGGAGAGAGGGACTTGGCGGCCTCTTCCAAGATGGATGCCGCTTGGGCCAAGTCGGTGGCGGCGATGTTGCCGGCCGCCCCTTTGAGCTTGTGGGCCAAAGAGGCAATCTGGGCGGGCTCGGGGGGGAACTTGAACTTGGCCAACCGGGAAGCGGTGTCCTGTTGGCTTTTGGCAAAATAAAACAAAGCGTTGAGGTAACTTTTTTGGGAATCCCCCCACCGACTGAGCCCTTTGGCCAGCTCCAGACCGGGCAATTCCAGCTCGGCCATCTCCGCTTGGGGGGTCAGTTCCACCTCCGGGGCCGGTTCCAGCCGTCCGAACAGGACTTCGATCTGGTTGTAAAGTTTCTCGAAGTCCAGGGGTTTGGGGCTGCCTCCGTCCATCCCCGCCTCTTGGATCGCTTGGGCGATTTCCTTTTCGTCCGCTCCCGACAAGGCCAAGATGGGAACTCGCTGTTTCCCGGTCTGGGCCTCCAACTGCCGGATCGCCCGGGCGGCTTCAAATCCGTCCATCTCGGGCATTTGCAGGTCCATCAAGACCAAGTCGAAGTCCCGTTTTTGGTAAAGCTCCACGGCCTCAAGACCGTTTTTGGCCAAGCTGACCTGCATCTTTTTGGACTTGAGCCGGGTTTGCATGAGCAGGCGGTTGGTGCCGTCGTCTTCGGCGACCAAGACCTTGCGGCAAAGGGCAAAGTTGCGGACCCGGTTTTGGTCGGTTGTTGGTTGGGGCAAAAAAGCCACCGGGTTGACCCTTTGGTCCGCCTCGAACAACCGCTCTTTGAGTTCCTCTCGTTTGACCGGCTTGAACAAAAAGAGCGGTTCCCCCAGGTTGGCCAAAGCCGCTTGGTGCTGTGGGGTGATGAAGGAAAACAAAAAGATGACCGGGGTGAAGCGGTGCAGCGGGTTGGTTTTGATCTCCCGGACCAAGGTGATCCCGTCGGTCTCGGGCATTTGTACGTCCACCACCAGCAGGTCGAAGGGCTGAGTCCGGCGCTCCAGCACCGCCCTTGCCGCTGAAGCCCCGTCGGCAAGGCTGGGAATCAGGTTCCAGCTGCCCAGGATGTCCCGAAAGTTGGTGAGGTTGCTGGGGTTGTCGTCGATCACCAAAACCTGCCGGATCGAAAGGTCCTGCACCTGTGTGACCTGAACCGGGACTTGGCCTTCGATTTCCTTGACCTTGAGGGTGAAGAGGAACTGGGTGCCCTTGCCCACCACGCTTTCGATCCAAATGGTGCCACCCATCAATTCAACCAACTGTTTGGCGATGGTGGTACCCAGGCCAGTGCCGCCGTATTTGCGGGTTGTGGAACCGTCGGTCTGGGTGAAGGATTCAAAGACCCGAGCGATGCGGTCTTGGGGGATGCCAATACCGGTGTCCTTGATGTTAAAAAACAAGGTCAGGTTGTTCTCATTTTTTTCCTTGAGACTCAGGCGGATCACCACTTCCCCCTCGTGGGTAAACTTAATGGCGTTGCCGATCAGGTTAACCAGGATCTGCCGGATACGGGTCGGGTCGCCATTGATCTGGGAGGGGACCAAAGGATCGATGCTCAAGATAAAATCCAGCCCCTTCTTTTGGGCATCCAGGGAAAGGGTCTCCATGGTGTCCTCAAGCAGCCTTTCTAGGCTGAAGTCCAAGGACTCCAATTCCATGTGGGACCCCTCCATTTTGGAAAGGTCCAGGATGTCGTTGAGCAGCTTCAAGAGGGCCTTGGCTCCCCCGTTGGCCGCCTGGATGTACCGCTTTTGGTTGGGCATCAGGTCGGTCTCAAGGGCCAGTTCGGTCATGCCCAGGATCCCGTTCATCGGGGTCCGAATCTCATGGCTGATGTTGGCCAAAAAGCTGGACTTCAGTTTGTTGGCCACCTGGGCTTCTTCTTTGGTTTGGATGAGGTTTTGCTCCATCGCCTTTTGTTCCCGGATGTCCCTGATCAGCCCGGTGAAAATCATCTCCTCCCCAAAGCGGGTTTCGCTGATGGCGATGTAGGCCGGGCGAAGTTCCCCGCTTTTGTGCAGGATGTTCACCTCTCGCCCTTTGCCGAGCGTCATTTTTTGACCGGTTTTGAGGTAGTTGAGCAGGTTTTCGTCATGGAAATCTGCCTCGGATTGGGGCATCAACAGGGAGACGTTTTTCCCCAGCACCTCGGATTCCTGATAACCAAAGATCCGCTCGGCCGCCTTGTTGAAGGATTCGATGGTCCCCTGCGGGTCGAGGGTGACGATCCCGTCCACCGCCGAGTCCACGATGGCCCGGTACCGGCCATAGGATTCAACCAGACTGTTTTTCATCTGGTTGAAGGTCTGGGTCAGGTCGCCCAGTTCGTCGTTGCTTTCAACGACAATGTCGCCGCCCAATTCTCCGTTGGAAAAGGCCTTGGAGGCCTTGGCCAGCCCCAAGAGGGGTTTGGTGATGGCTGCGGAACGGCGCAACGAAATCACCACCGCCCCAACCACCATCACCAGGATCAACAGGGAGGTCAGCACCAAAGAGGCGGTGGAAACCAAGGTCCCTTCGGCTGCGTCCGCCTGGATCTCATCGGCCAGGATCTGGTCCAAAGCGGCAATTTCGGCGGTCAGGTCCACCTGGAGGGGTCGGAGGTGGAATTCCTGGAGGTACCTTGTCTGGTCCCAGGTGATCCGTTGCCGTTCCTGCATGACCTCTTGGCAAACCTCCAGGTACCGGTCCAGGTCCAAGGCCAAGGTCTCCAGCTGGGCTGCCAAGGCGGGGTTGCCCATCTTGGTGGCTTGGGACAACAAGACGGTTGCCTGGACAAAGTTTTGGTCGATCTCCTTGGCTTGTTGGGGCCTCCCTTGCTCTAGGAAAGCCTGCATCCGCAGGTGGATCTTTTCAAAATCATGGTAAAAGAGATTCAGCTGACGGGCCAGCTCGGTTCGGCCCGAGCGCCTTTCTTGGGTCGCCAGTTCGCCGGCCCGGCGGGAGATTTTTTCTACCCAAGCCAGCCCATTGGCATCGTAACCCATTTGGGCGGGCCGGTTTTCGGGCCGGTGGGCGAGGTCCTCGATCTGGGCCTGCAGGCTGTGCAGCTTGGCCAACAGCTCAACCAGCCGCTCCAGCCGCGGGACGATCCTGGGGTCATGGTTGCCGGTCAGTTCCTGGAGCTGCTGCAACGCCGGGAAAACCATGTTCCGCCAGACCTGATTGCGGTCCACCCGGAATTGGTGTTTTGGGTCGGCGATGTAGTTTTGCAGGTTGGCAGCGCTTTGGTAGATGCCCCGGTCGATGTGGTCCAAGGCCTCCATCCGGGGCTGGCTGATCAGGGCCAATTTGTGGGTGGAACTGCGCAGCCAGATGGTGGTCATCAAGGTGACCATCAACAGGGCTACCCCCAGTCCCGCCAGACTGAGGTGGGAAACCAGGAGCTGGTGCCTGAGGCTGGTGCGCTTGAGTTCGGACATGGGCCTTCAAGGGTTTCTGGTTTGACCGGAACCTAAGGTTTGGGCCACAATTCCAACACCAAGGGTAAACAGTCCTTTTTTTTCTTCAAACGCTCTTCCCTCGAGGTCCCCCATGACCCAACTCGGGTTCGGTCCGCTGGCGGACCGTGGAATCAACTTGCAGGCCCAGTTCCCCTGTGCCCAATTGCCGCCCGAACTGGCCCCGGCCTTTGCCGATCTCCCGGCGGGCGGGACGTTGCTGCTTTTTGGGATGGGAGGGGCGAAGTTTTGGCAGGTCGCCCAAGAGTCCTGGCCCCAAGAAGCGCAGCCGATCGATTTTCTTTCCAAACTTTGGACTACCGAAGCAGCACAGGCCAGGGGCCTCAAGGACTTGGTGCCGCTGTTCCCCGGTCAGGCTCGGCCCCGGCCTTTGGTGGCCCTGGCCTTGTTCGCCCGGTTCGGTTACTCCAGCCCGTTGGGCATCACCATCCATCCCGAGTTCGGACTTTGGACCGCTATCCGAGCCTTGCTTTGGACCTCTACTCCCTTGCCTCGGTTGAGCCCCGAGTTGGGGGAAAATCCTTGCCTGTCTTGCTCCGATCGGCCTTGTCTGGACTGCTGCCCGGCCCAAGCGCCTCGGTGGGAATCCCCTTTCGGGTTGGAAGACTGCATAACTTACCGGACCCAGGAGCAATCCCCTTGCGCCAAGGGTTGTCTCTCTCGGCTTGGTTGCCCCGTCGGGCTCGCCCACCGGTACCCAAAGGCCCAGCGGGACTACTCGGGGGCCATCTCTCTGGCCGCCGTCACCGCCTGGAAAAAGGCCCAGGCAGAGTCTTTGGGCCAGTGAGCGGTCAGTAGTTGATCACCCCAACCTTCAGGTTGTGCAGCCAGTCGATGAACCTGGGCACGTCTGCGCCCTGGTAGATCAAACCGTGCTGGGGGCAGAGCATGTCGATTTCCAGGGTCGAGACCCGTTCGCACCATTGGTTTTTGTGTTCGTTTGAACCGAACCAACGGCGGTGGAACCCTTCGATCAAAGGCAGGTGTTTGTCAAAGTCCCGGACAAACAAATCGTCCTGGTCCACCGGGATGATCGCCGCTCCGGTGTCGCCGGAGAACAGAATCTTGGCCGCCGGATCGTAGAGGTGGAAGTTTCCCGAGCTGTGCATAAAGTGGGCGGGAATCGCCTGGAGGTTGAGCCCCCCCAGGTTGATCACGGCACCTTCGTCGGACATCAGCTCAAAGGTGGCCTTGGTTCCGGCAAAGTGCAGCATAAAACCCAGCCAAATCTTGGAAACATAGACCTTTAACTCTGGCTTGATCTGCAGCCAAAGGGCAATGGCGCTGAAGATATCCGGGTCCTGGTGGGAACAGAAGACCCGGTCGATCTTCTCGAAATCGGAAATTTCGGCAATCGCCGCCACGATTTCAGGAAAGACCTCGGTTCCACCCGGATCGGTGAGCAAAACCTTTTCCCCGTTTTGGATCAGATACTCCTTGGTGCCGATCAGGTGCTTGCCACGGGCCAGGTCCTTGTACAGACAAAACCACTTGTGCTCGCCTTTTTCGTAAAAGGCCTGAAACTTCTTCATGGCATGTGCCCCTTGTTGGAAGTCGTCCCCACGTTGAGGTTCCTCAGCCAACTGAGAAACTGGCCCACCTGTTCCCCTTGGTAGATCGAACCATGCTGGGGGCAAAGCAGTTGGATGTCCAGCTCCAAGGCTCGGTCCACCCAGGCGTTTTTGTGTTCGTTGGAGCCAAACCAGCGGCGGTGGAAGTATTCGATGGCCGGCATGTGGGACTCGAAGTCTTCCACAAACAGGTGCCTTTGGTCGTCAGGCAACAAGGCGGACCCTACGTCCCCGGAGAAGTAGATCTTGGATTGCGGGTCGTAGAGGTGGAAGTTGCCCGCCGAGTGGCAATGGTGGGCCGGGATGGCTTGGAGCCGGTATTCCCCCAGCTCGATGGTCTGCCCACGGTCTTCAATGGCAATAAAGGTCTCTTCGGTTCCGCCAAAGTGGGGCACAAAACTCTTCCAGAGCCATGAGACATAACACTTGAGCTCCGGGTTGATCTTTTGCCACAAGGTCAGGGAGCTGGCGATGTCCGGGTCCTGGTGGCTGGCGAAGATCGCCTCCACCTTCATCGGGTCGATCAACTGGACCAAGGTGGAAAAGACCGCCGGGAAGATGGTGAACCCGCCCGGGTCGAGCAGCAGGTGCCGGTCGCCGTAGCTGATCAGGTATTCGTTGGAGTCCAAAACATCCGCCTTTTTGGCCGGGTCCTTGTACAGAACTGTCCAGCGGGCCTCCCCTTTTTCGTACAGCAGGTGATGTTTTTTCATGCCCTAGACTTCCTCGCTGGTCATGTTGGAAAACAGATTCTGGATGATGCCAAATTCAATGTTGATTTTTTCCAGCAGTTCAAAGAGTCGGTCAATGGACTCCTGCATGGTTTCGGTGATGATCCGAAACTTTTCCTCCGACCCAGCGATGTACACCGCCTTGATCTTACCGCCAATGGCCATGGTTTTGCCGATGTTGACCAGAGCGATGAGGTTGCCCAGGGAGCGGGCCATTTGGGAGGTCGCCTTCTTGAGGCCGCTGATGTCGTACTGTTCGATCCCCACCCGGACCAAGTCCACCCATTGGCCCAGTTTGGCCTGTTCGGCGTAGGCGGTTTCAAAAAGGCCGTAAAAGCGCATCATGGTGAGCAGTTGGCCAAAACTTTGGGCGGTAGCGTCCAGGCAGGTGAAGGCGGTGGCCCGGCCCAGGTGGGCCGATTCGGTCACGTTGGCCGACATGATCTGAATCTCGGAACTGAGCTTCATGAACGAGTCGTTGTTAGCCTGCTTGGAGGCAATCCCGGCGTTGATGGCGATGAACTCCAAGGAGGCACACTCTTCCACCAACTGGTCGTAATGGTTGGCGATGGAGACATAGCTGTTGGAGGCTTGGCGCAGTTCCTGGAGCATCGTTAGGTCTGGAAAAAGTTGTTGCAACGGGCCAAACCTACCAGTTGGCCGACAAAAGCACAAGATTCTTTGGTCTGCTCATTTAAGGAGGTTTTCCTCCCGTTGGTTCAGGGCCAACCGGACAAGCTTTTCCGGCTGATTTTGGCTGGGGTCGGCCCAGACTTGGGTGAGCAGAAATTTTTGGATTTCCCCCAACGCCTTGCCATGGAACCCCAGCTCTGCCAGCCCATTGGCGGAAATTTTTAGGTCGGAAACCTGAAGCGGGACTAGGGCCTTTTCCCAAAGTTTTACCCGGTCTATGCCCCTAGCTCCCCAAAGGCGCTGGGCCAGTTGGGCCAGTTCCTCTCGGTCTTCGGGCTGACAGGGGGAGAGGAAGGCCTTGAGGTCCAGGTCGCTTTCCAAGGGCTCCCCCCAACGGGTAAGCAAAAGTTGGATCAGCCGTTTTTCCCGGCGGGTCAACCGTAGGTCCTCCTCGGCCCGATTGGCCCCCCGCTCCCATGAAACTAAGGCCCCCAGGGCGGTCCGGTCCCCAAAGGTCAACAACAACTCGATCGCCAAAGGGTGGCTTTGGGGGCTGAGCCGGGGGGCAAAAATTTGTAGCGCCGAGAGCTGTTGCACCAAAAAGTGGGGGTCCAATTGGGGCAAGGCCTTCATCTTGCCCAGTTCGTCGTAAATCCGCTCCAAGGAAAGCACCTTGGGGTCAAAGCTTTGCAGCACCGCTGCCAGTTCGTCGGGCTCATAACCAAAGCCGTAGGGGGCCAACTTGGCGATCATCCGCAAATACCGTAAGGCCCGCAGGTGGTCCTCCCGAATCCGCTCTGCCGCCGGACCGACAAAACGAATCATCCGCTCGGCCAAATCCTTTAGCCCCCCCTCCGGGTCAATCACTTGGCCCGTAAGTGGCTCAAAGGCAATGGCGTTGATCCGCAGGTCCCGCCGGCCCAAGTCTTCCTCCAAAGTCTGGGCAAACCGGACCTCGGCATGCCGACCATCGGTCTGGACATCCAGCCGGTAACGGGTGACCTCAAAGGTCATGCCACCCAAAAGCAAGGTAACGGTGCCGTGGGCCACCCCGGTGGGGATCACCTTGGGGAAAAGCTTGAAACTCGCCTCCAAGGGGGCGTTGGTGGCAAAGTCAAAGTCCTGGGGCAATAGGCCTAGACCCAGGTCCCGTACCGATCCGCCCACCAAGTAACACTGGTGTCCCGCTTTCTGGTAGGTCCCGATCACCTGCTCGACCCACCGTCGTTTCTCCGGTGCCAGTTGGGAATAGATTTCTTGGATCATGGGGCTTGTGGGTCTGGTCGGATCGTTTTAGGCTGTCCTTGTCCCTTAGGGGATAACAAAATCCCCCGGCCCCTGTAACCCCCCAAATGGACCATGACCAAAAGCCGAATCGACAAACTCCTGGTGGCCCGAGGGCTTGCCCCTAGCCGGGAACGGGCCCAGGCCTACTTGATGGCCGGACGGGTGCTGGTGGCCGACCGACCGGTCGAAAAGGCCGGGACCTTGGTGGACGAATTGGCCCAAATCCGGCTCCGGGGGGAGGACCCGCCCTTTGTAGGCCGAGGGGGGCTGAAGCTGGAAGCGGCGCTGGCCGGCTTTGGGGTCGAGGTGAGGGGCAAGCTGTGCCTGGACGTGGGGGCCAGCACCGGGGGCTTTACCGACTGTCTCCTGCAACGAGGGGCGGGATTTGTGTTTGCCCTGGACGGCGGGACCAACCAGCTGGACCAACGGTTGCGCCAAGACCCGAGGGTCAAGAGCTTGGAAAAAACCAACTTCCGGCACGCCACCCCGGCTACCCTGGGCAGCTTTGTGGATCTGGCGGTGGTGGATGTCTCCTTTATCTCCTTGGAACTGATCCTGCCCCCTTTGTGGGGGTTGTTGGTCGAAGGCGGGGAGGCGGTGGTGCTGGTCAAACCGCAGTTTGAGGCAGGCCGGGAGCAGATCGAAAAAGGCGGGTTGGTAACCGACCCTCAGGTGCGCCAAGGCTGCATCAACAAGGTCAAAGCAGCGGCCTTGAGCCTGGGCTTTGGGGTTTTAGGGGAAATGGACAGCCCTATTGAAGGGAAAAAATCCGGCAACCTTGAAGCTTTGCTGTGGCTCAAAAAAACCGGCACCGGCAGGCCCCTTTGAGGGGCAGCCTTTACCCCGCCTTGAACCGGTCGAGCAAAAGATGGGTGCTGTGGCCGAGCCAAGCGGCACCGAGGTAGGGCAGGTCGGCCCGGAGCTTGCCGCCCAAAGCCCCCCAGTCCGGGGTGACCGAGATTTGTTGGTGCAAGGCCAAAAAACCCCACCAGAACCCAAAGACCACCAAAGGAGCCACCCAGGAATGGGTCCAGCCCCGGTGTTTGTGGGTCAGCGGCAGCAGGGAAAAAAAGGTCACTGCCGCAAAGAGCGGGAATTGTTTGCCCACAAACAGGGCCACCAACAGCACAAACACCGCCCGGTAGTACCAACGCTGGGGTTTGGAAGCTTGGTCCAGGTCGGGAAAGAGGCTCATGGCCAAGGTGGCGGTAAACAGCAACAGGCCCTTGACCCCTTCGGGACCGCCCCAAGGCCGGTCTAGGTTCATTTGCTCCGGTTGCAGCCAGCCCAAGGCGGTAGCGCCCGCCACACACCCGAACCCGACCAAGACACCGCCGGTCAAATGAGCCTTAAAGTTCATGCCCTTGGAGAGGTTAGGGGAAAAGAGGTCCCCGGTTTGGGAGTCCCAAGGTTGGGGTCGGGAGCCTCCGGGGCTTGGGCCTCATACGGCCAAGCCAAGTGGAGCCTGCACTTTAGGGGAGGACGATCACCGGTTCTTTGGGGTTGGGCTTGTACAGCAACAGAGTCTTGCCGATGCTTTGGGCCAAGGCGCAGTCCAAGGCCTGGGTGATCCCCTCTGCCGCTTCGTCTTTGCCCAAAGGGCAGTTTTGCAACAGCTTGACCTTGATCAATTCGTGTTGTTCCAACGCCGAAGCGGTTTTGCGCAGGAATTCCGGGGAAAGCCCAGCTTTTCCCAGCTGTAACAGAGGTTTTAGGTGGTGGCCCAACGCCCTAAGGTGAGCGTTTTGTTTGCCGGTCAAGGGGTTCATTTGGGTCTCCAAAGGTTTTGGTCCAAAAGAACAGAAACCCTGGGAAAGTGTCAAATCCAAAGCGGTCCGGCCCCTTTTTGCAGCTTTGGGCAACCACAAATTATCACCAAAAAATTCCAAAGCTGCTGGACAAACCCAACCAAAAGGTTTAACCACACTAGACCAACCCCAAAAGGGTTTGGGCCGGTGTTTTGGCTCCATAGTTCAATGGATAGAACGGAGGTTTCCGGAGCCTCAGATTGTGGTTCGATTCCACATGGAGCTACCACCAAAAACAATGAGTTAGGAAAAAATGAGGGCAAAAAATGAATCGGGAACAATCGGGAATACCCCCAAGGTCTGCATCGAATCGGGGATGAATCGGGGATGAAAAAACTCCCTAGCTTCCAAGGCAAAACCGATGAAGAAGCCTATAAATAAAAGCCGCAAAGTCAAAACCCTCCTACCAGCCCCGATCAAGGGGCTCACCATCGACCAAGCCCAAGGTCGGTATCCAGTCCCAAGCATTGACCTCAAGCAGGAAGAACAGGTGATCCTGGCCTTCACCAAGGGATTGACCACTTTGAGGCCAGCTCCAAGGTCAAAATCTACCAAAAGCTCTGCCTGAGCTACCGGCACCGGGACAGGCTCCTTGAGGAAAAACACGCCAAGGCCTTTGGTGCTTACATCAGAGAAATTTTTCAGGTCGCCGAATCCACCGCTTACCAAGACTTCAGAGTTGTTGATGCCTTGGTTCGATTCAGCGCCGAAGAGCGAGTTGGAAACCTTGTCAAAAAGCTCAAGGAGCTGGTAAACTTCCCAGACAAGAAGCAGCAAGAGATGATGGAACGGGATGTTGCCTTGTCCGAGATCACCGAAGCCAGGGATGCCCGGCCCGGTCGCCCGGAATGGACTCGAAATCTCCGGTTCCCGGCCATGCGGGCCAAGGTGTCTGGGAATGTCCTGACGATTGAACTTCGGGACACAGCCGCCAGAAAGGCCCTTTTGTCCTACATTCGGGAGTTTACCCCGGATGAGATTGAGCGGATCGGGGAGAAGACTTGGGAAATCAAGGCGGGCAGGAGGAGAGAAAAACCGTAGGGAAGAACCCCCGCAGAGGTTCACTTTGGCCAAAACCCAATCCTGGGCTTGACCGCTTAAAAACCCGGCTCCATCTTAAAAAGCTGGAGTCGGTGCCTGGACAAAGGGGGTCCACTTCACGCCAAGGAGCTGGAGGCGGCGCTCAAGCTGGTTCAAAGGGTTGCGAAGAGTGCGGGCTGGAGGGGGAGCGGGCAGGGGCTTGGTGGAACTGGTCACCCGCTATGCCCAGACCTCTTTGCTCTTGCAACGGTATGATGAAGGGCTGCTGACCGAGCCATAAACCCAGCCGGGCGGCCAAATGCCCAGCCTGGAGGAAGCCCGCCTTTCCCTTGCCGATCTAAAGGCCGATCTGATCCATCGCAAGGAGGCAACCGCCTTACTGGCTCAAGAGAGGGACTACGGCCTTGCAGCCATCTTACACAATAAAAAGCTCTCATCCTGACAACCATTCCCGAGAAGAGAAGCTGCTTGACAGACGGCTGGCTGATCCGCTACCCTCGCCCAACCTCTCAATAGCAGGGTTATGATCCGTTTCCTGTCCAGCGTCCGCACGCTCATCCTGATTTTTGGCCTCTTGGCCTACTTGCCCGTGGTGGCTCATGCTGCCCAGGGGAAGCTGGTCTATTGCTACGAACAAGGGGGGACGGTTAAGCTGGAGTGTCTGGTCGAGGCCATAGAACATGTCTTGGACCCGGCAGAAAGGAGTCACTCCCAGACAGAGGTCAGGCAGGCAGAGGCAGGGCATTTGGACCAACCGTTTTCCTTGACGGTGCTCTACTCCAGTACTACGGACCTCAAGCATGCAGCTCCGCTGCTTTTGATCCCTTCCCTGAAACCTGCCCCCCTTCGATTTATTCTTACCCACAGGGAGGTTCTCGCTCTCCATCTCTCCTCTGCGCCGATTCTTCGGGCGCAACGCACCATTGTTCTTTTGAATTAGCTCTCCTGGTTTAGGTCCTTTTTCACCTTTCTAAACCAATTTGGAGACATCATGCCCTTTCTCGTCTTTTTTTGCGCCTTGGTTTTAGGGGCGCTGCCCGCTCTTGCAGGCTGGGAATCCTCTACCAAACAAACGGAACCTTTCTCCAACCGGGCGGAGGCCGTTGCCGCCACCGACCAGCTGGTCAGCGAAATCAAGGAAGGGACCCACAAACTCATTCACTGCCGCAAGGTTGGCGGGTATGAGATCAAGAGCGCCCAAATCCAATCGATTCTACTCCCTAAAGAGTCCGGCTATCAGGAAGCCTTTGTTGGCAATGTAACCTATGGGGTTCGTTGCAGCGACAACAAAGGCCGTCGATCTTTCAAATAGCCAATTCCAAAGGGGCACCATGAAAATATTTTTTTTAACCATAGGGCTTTGTCTGCTCAGTGGGACCTGGCTGTCTTCGGCCCTGCTTGGGATGGACTGCCAAACCTCAGACACGCCTAAGGCACTACTGCTCTGTACATTGGAGAAAAACCCGGCAATCTTGGAAGCGGAGGGACTGGCAAGGGGGGCTGAGGCCAGCGTTTCGATTGCAGGACAAAGGTCCAACCCCAGGGTTGAGTTCGCCTTGGAAGGCCTAGGCAGCAAGAACAGTCGTCAAGAAATCAGCTATGTACATCCCATTGAGCTAGGGGGAGCCAAAGAAGCCCGCCTGTCCATCGCCAGAGCGGAGCAACGGCTTGCCGATTCTGACGCAGAACGGCAGCGTGCCCAAATCTCCCTGGAGGTGGCCCACAATCTTTATCGGGTCCGGCAGATCGAAGAGCAGTTGGTCCAGGCTCAAGAGAACATTGAAAGCTTTGATGTCCTTGCGGCCAAGCTGCAGCAGTTCAAGGGACTCAATGCGGAGCAGAAACTCTCCGCCTCAGCCTACCGCTTTGCCCTCCAAGAAGCGAGGTTACAACAGCATCGCCTTCTGGAGGAACGCAGGCAGATGCAAAGTTACTTTGCCGCCATCCACGGCTCCGATTTCCAAGTGAAAAAGACCCAACTGCCCCGGCCCGTCGCAAATTGGCCAGAGGTGGAACTGTTGCCATTGCAAAGCCCAGAATTAGAGTGGTCCAAGGCGGCCATTGCCCTGGCCGAAGGGCAGCTTCAAGCCGCCGAATCCTCTGCCTGGGGCAATCTGGAGATCGCCCCCACCTTGATTCAGGAGACTCAAAACGGCACCACCTACAACAACGTGGGGGTCAAGGTCAGCATTCCCCTCCCGCTGTACCAAAGCAATCAAGCAGGGAAACTAAAAGCGAAGTATCAGCAGGACTTGACCCAAGATTTGGCGATGCAGAAGGAACAGGAATTGAGCATCCTTTACCGGCAGTACCTAGCGGATTATGAGCAAATGAAGCGCCAGTGGGCGACCCTGCCCAGCCATCTTGAGGTGCAACAGCAACATGAGGAACTGCACAGCGGGATGCAGCGGGGGGTCTTGCCCACAGCGCTGGTCATCGAAATCCACCGCCAATTGTTAGCGCTCTTGGAACAGCGTCATGCCTTGGAGTTGGACGGGGTTACCCACCTGATCCAACTGAAGGGGATGCAACACAAACTTTTGGAGTTTCAACTCCCATGAAAACAACCCGTCTGATTTGCCTGGGTTTTTGTCTGTTTTTCTGGTTCGGCCCCTGCGGGAACAATGCAAGGCGTTGGTCTCCGTTTCCGGCGGCAACGGCCCTGGGGCAGCCCGCCCCGGAAGCCCACCCCGGCCATGATGACCACGAAGAAGAGCCCACTCCCAGTGAACCGACCGATTCCCACAGCGATGAGAACCCTCAAGAACATGCCGAGAAAGCCGGGCACGACGACCATGAGGGAGAGTTTGAGCCGGGAGCCATTGAGGCTGTGGAAGACGAAGGAGAGCGCTTTCGTCTCTCCCCGGCGGCCACGGATTTACTCAACATCCAAACCCAGGCCATAGGAAAAAGCCGGGAAGGTTGGTTTGTGATCCCCGATCAGGCGCTATTGCAGTACCAGCAACACCAGGGCTTGTACCTCTGGGAGGACCGCTGGGCCACGCTTGTCAAGGTTCAGGCCCTCAAAGAAAAAGATGGAACCTGGCGGGTTCGCTCCAGCCAACTGACTGCCCAATCCAAGATTGTGACCCAAGGCGTTGCCTGGCTCCGTATTTGCCAATTGCAGGGCAGCGGGCAAGGTGGCAGCGGCCACGGTCACTAACAACAATCCCTAAAAAGCAATGATCAATAAACTGATTCGTGCCTCCGTCGAACAATGGGGATTGGTTTTCGTGTTGACCTTGGCATTGGCTCTGCTCGGGTGGTTCTCCTTCCAAACCCTGCCGATTGATGCCGTGCCCGACATTACTAATAAACAGGTACAGATCAACAGTGCCGTACCGGGGTTGATTCCAGAGGAGATCGAAAGTTATGTGTCCTTCCCCATTGAAAGTGCGATGGGGGGCATTCCAGGGCTTCAAGAGGTGCGCTCCATCAGCCGGTTTGGCCTTTCGCAAGTCACCCTGATTTTTAACGAAGATGCAGATATTTACTTGGTTCGACAACTGGTGAGCGAGAAGCTCCAAAATGTCAAAGATCAATTGCCTCCAGGGGTTCAACCCCAGCTTGGCCCTCTAACCACCGGGTTGGGGGAAATCTTTTTTTATTCCCTCCAGTCTCGCAATCCTGAAAAGGACCCCCAAAAGCGGCTGGCACAATTGATGGAGTTAAAGGCCCTCAACGAATGGCATATAAAGCCACGACTGCTCACGGTCAAGGGAGTCGCCGAGATCAACACCATTGGGGGTTTTGAAAAGTCGGTTTATGTGAAGCCGGACCTGGAAAAAATGGCCCGCTACGGCATCCATTTGCGGGAGCTGGTCCAAGCCTTGGAGCAAAACAACCGCAACACCGGGGGCGGTTATATCCAGCAGACGGCGGAGCAATTGTTGGTCCAGGCGCAGGGCATGATCGAAAGCCCAGATGCCATCCAATCCATTGTCATCAAAAGACTCTCGAACCTAGAGACTGTCACCATCGGCCAAGTCGCCGCCGTTGGTTTGGACAAGGAGCAGCGGACTGGTGCGGCCCTGGTCAACGGAAAGGAAAGTGTGATTGGGACCGTCTTGATGCTCTTTGGCGAGAACAGCCGAACTGTAGCCCTGGAGGTTGGGGCCAAAGTAGAGGAGATTCGGCAGGGTCTCCCCCTAGAGGTTGAGCTACAGGTTTTGTACAATCGCTCGGTATTGGTGAATAAAACCCTGACCACCGTTGAAAAAAACCTCACCTTTGGGGCCTTTTTGGTGATGGTCATCCTCCTGCTATTGATCGGGCAGGTTCGGGTGGCCTTGATCACTGCGGCGACCATCCCCCTCGCCCTGCTCAGCACCTTCATTCTGATGCGTTGGTTTAATATCTCGGGGAACCTGATGAGCTTGGGGGCCTTGGATTTTGGCATCATCATCGATGGGGCCGTGATCGTGATGGACAATTGCATCCGCAAGGTCGATGAAAAGGCCATTTCCAGGGATCGCCAACTCTCCCGTAGTGAAATCCGTGAGACCGTGATCGAGGCGACCACCGAAATTCGGGCTGCCGCCGGGTTTGGGCAATTGATAGTTTTGATTGTTTTTTTGCCGATCTTTGCCCTCACCGGGGTGGAGGCCAAGATGTTTGTCCCAATGGCCTCTACCTTTTGTTTCGCCTTGGGGGCCGCCTTTCTGATCTCCTTTACCACCATCCCCGCCCTGGCCGCTCAATTCTTGCGGGGAAAACCCAAACAAAGGCCGAACCGCCTGCTGGGTTTGTTGGAGAGGGGCTATGGGAAGATGATCAACCTAGCTTTGGGTTGGAAAAAGACAGTCCTGGGTCTGGGGCTTTTGGCCATAGTTTCGGGGGTCTGGCTGTTTTCCCAGTTAGGGGCGGATTTCCTGCCCCAGTTGGATGAAGGCTCCATTGCCATCCAGTTTGTTCGGCCCACCAACATCAACATAGATCAATCCATTGCCATGCAGGCCATGTCGGAGGGCTTGATCGGCCAGTTTGAGGAAGTCTCTTTGGCCTTCTCTCGGATCGGGACGGCGGAGGTCGCCACGGACCCGATGGGGGTGAACCTTTCGGACACCTATGTGCTGCTCAAACCCCACGACCAATGGCCCAAGCATGAGGGGGCAGTTTGGAGCAAACTGGAACTGTTGGAAGCGATTCAAACCAAGCTCAATTTTTCCATCCCAGGGCAAACGATGATTTTTTCACAGCCGATCCAGCTTCGGTTCAACGAACTATTGGAAGGGGTTCGTAGCGATGTGGCGCTGAAAATCTACGGAGATGACCTGGAACAATTGGACCAAATCGCCTCGCAAGCGGAGGAAATCATCCGCAAAATTCCCGGTGCGGGGGATGTGGAAAAGGAGGTGCAGGGGAAATCCCCGGTCTTGCAGATTCGACCGGATATTACGGCCCTGCAAGGTTTTGGGATTCCTAAGGACAATATCCTCAGCACCGTGGAAACGGCTATCGGCGGTGTGAAGGTGGGGGATATTTTCGAGGGGGTCATGCGCTTCCCTATTGTGGTTCGTTTGAGCGAGCGGGATCGGCAAGATTTGGAGCAGATTGGCAAATTGCCGGTGGGGGTCTCTGAAAACCTCACGGTCCCCTTACAGGAAGTCGCCAGCATCGGCATTCGGGAAACCTCTGGCGACATTCGGCGGGATGCCTTCCGCAAACGAACCGCTCTGTTGATCAATGTGCGGAATCGAGACACCCAGAGTTTTGTGGAGGAAGCCAAGGCCCAGGTACAGAGTCAGATCGAACTCCCCGCTGGTGTTTTTGTCGAGTGGGGCGGGAGTTTTAAAAACTTAGCTTTGGCCAAGGAGAGGCTGATGGTGGTAGTCCCCATTGCCTTAGTTTTGATCTTCATGATGATTTACATGGCTTTTCGTAGCCTGATTCAAACGGTGATGATCTTTACCTGCGTCCCCATGAGTTTGGTCGGCGGGGTGCTGGGGCTCCAGTTAAATCAGTTGGACTTCAGCATCTCTGCAGCCATTGGTTTTATCACCCTCTCGGGGATCGCCGTTCTCAACGGGGTGGTTTTGATCAGCTTCTTTAACCGCCTCAAGTTAGACGGCCTGACCGGCGATGAACTGATCCGTAAGGGGACCAGACTGCGCTTGCGTCCGGTCCTGATGACGGCGACCGCCGCCGCCTTTGGCTTTTTGCCCATGATGTTTTCCACCGGTGCCGGGGCGGAAGTCCAAAGACCTCTGGCCTCGGTAGTGGTGGGAGGGATTGTCTTGGCGACCCTCCTGACCTTGATAGTCCTGCCAGTGCTTTATCGGTTGTTGGAGCACCGAATGCAGGTCGCTGAAAGTAGCTTGGGGCATTAGGTGCGGCGACTCCTTCAGAAGAGGGGATTGCGTTGATGAGTGAAGTGGCCTCCATTGTCCAGACGAACTTCTCCGCTTTAAGAGAGAGTCAGGGTTTACTCAAGCAGGTAAGCCAGGAGTTGGGTTGGCCAAAGCAAGCCTCCGGTCTGGCCCGTGGCAACCCCCTCCGATCAACAAAGGAAAGGCGGCACTATAGCTCAGGAAAACCGACCCTGTGAACAAAATAAAGGGCAAAGCATCGCTTCACCAGAGCTTGACCTGGACCGCCGCCATGCTGAGGCTGGTGATCTCTTTAACGAAGAGGCTATTAAAAATCAAGACCACGGCGGTCAACACCAAGTTACGCCGATGGCGCAGGAAGGGCTCGGGGAGGTCTTGGGTTAGGCTGGTGGTTTTCGGCACGGGGAGGACCTAGGAATTTGTAATTAATTCCTGCATAACTTCTTTGTCAGGCTCGCCTCACTTTAGCGTAGGTGCCCGCCACGCTCATGAAATAGCTGCCACCATTTTTATAGATGTATGCCTTCGGTCTATAGGCGTATTTGTATTGGTACCGGTATTGCGTTTGTGTCCACACCTGACCGTTGGTCAACTTATAGGTTGTATTCCCATCCCAACCCTTAAAAGTTCCCTCAATATAGCTTTCGATAACTCCGGCTACCTGTCGCACCTTTACCCATTCCGTGATTCCCTCCACATTCAGGAATAGTGTACCTTGACTTTCAACAATGGAGACTCTTGGGCAATAAAAGTAATAATATAAATACTTGTATTCGTCTTGGAGCCAATAGGTTCCGTTTGAAAGCTTAAAAAATTGCATTTCATTAAACCCC
>MFNF01000010.1 GCA_001783715.1 Candidatus Lambdaproteobacteria bacterium RIFOXYD2_FULL_56_26 | reverse complement strand
ACTTAAGAGGTTTGATAAGTGGGGCATGACAGCATTTTATCGAATTGTCAATCTCGTGACCACACTATCTAGTCCGATACGAAAAGAAGGCGAGCAACTACCTGGCCTTGCTGCAATTGGGTGCCGCAATCATTGCGTATCGAAAGGCGGCTTCTATTTATGGAAAGATTCTTAGTTCACAGATCTAATTTAGCTATCGAATTAGCCCTAAAGTGAATCATTCCCTAAGATTTTATGATTCCGTTGTAATGTCTGAAACCCCAAACTCCCCCCTCTGGTTGACTCCTCTGGCCTCGGGGCGGTCTTTGAGGGGGGCGAGGGGGTAGCTTCCAAACAGGGCTTTGGCATCTTGGCGGCCCTTGGCCCAGAGTTTTTCCGCAGCCGCCAGGGCCGGGGCCGGATAGATGGCCAGGAGCGGGTTGGGGTAGGGGCCGTTTTGGGCGGTGGCGATGGTCGCTGTGGTGGTGGTGGTCGAGGTTTGCCGCCAGAGGGCAAAAAGTTCCGCTAGAAACTGGGTAGTCAAAAAGGGCAGGTCACAGCTCAAGACCAAGACCGGTTCGCTGTCCAGGGTTGGACCAGGATGGCTTTGGACCAGCGCCTTCTGGGCCTGGGCCAAGGCGTAGAGCGGCCCCAGGTGGGGGTTTGGGTCGGTGAGGTAATGGACTTTGGGGCTTTGCAACTCTTGGCGCAACTGCGGCGGCTGGGTGGGGCTCAAGACTACCCACAGCTCGTCCAGCAAGGGCAGAGCCGCTTCCCCGACCCGGCGGAGCAAACTTTTCCCCTCATAGACAAAGCCGGCTTTGTCTTGGCCCATCCGTTTCGAGGCACCTCCGGCGAGGAGGATGCCGCCGGCCATCTACTCTCCGCAGCCCATCCGAGCTGCATCCACCGGTGCTCCGGCGATTACCTTGCCCGAAATTCCAGTGGCGGCGCTGCCGTGGCGAAGGACCAAGTATTCCCCCTTGCCCAAGTATTTAACCTGCACTTCGTGTCTGGTGCCACCAAACTCACAGCGGTAGCTGATGCTGCCGTCGGTATTTTTTTTGACTTCCTCGATCGCAAAGGCGCTCAAGGGAACCAAGCATAGGGCCAGGGCGGAAAGAATCCAAGTTTTCATCGGTTAAAACTCCGTTTTGGTTGGGTCGCCTTCTGCAGGCGACCTTGAAATCTGGGGCTCAGGGTACCAACACCACAGCTTCCTGACAAGCCGTCTTGACTGCCAAACACCGCACCCAGGGTACTTCACCTTTACGAATTGCAAGAAGTGGGCGATAGTTCAGAGGCGGTGAAATAATTTGGATCAGGGGCGGAATTTAGGGTGAGACCAAACAAATGTTTTATACTCTTTTGGGGAAATTAACCCAGGCCCCTCCCGGAGCCTTGGGGGAAAACGACCGGCTCCGGGCCAAAATCCTGGCGGTCCTCCTGGTGGCGGCCATTCCGATGACCGGCCTCCAGGTGGCCACCAACGTGGGGCCAGAGTCGCTCAAGGTCGTGGTTTGGGTGGTCCATCTGGTGCTGTGGCTGGTTTACGGGCTGAACCGGAGCCGGTACTTCCTGCTGGCCCCTTACCTTTTGGTCCTGCTTTGCCTGAGCCTGCCCTTCTCGGCGGTGGTGGCGGGGGTGGAGATGGTTTTTTTCCTCCATTGGCAAGCGATTTCCCTGTTGCCGGCCGGGTTGTTTTTGACCCCCCGACGGGCCTTTTTGGTTTATCTGGCCAACTTGGCGCTGCTGTTCGGTTTTTTTGCCGCTTCGCTCAGCCTCTTGGAGCTTCGGGACCAAATTCTGTTTTTGTCCTGTGTTTATGTGTGCGTTTATCTGTCGGCCAAGGTGATCCTGGAGGACCGGAGGGACCTGCGGCAAAAACGGGCCGAACTGGCCGAACGGGCCTTGCAGCAAGCCCAGACCCAAACGCTGCTTGAAACCAGCAACCGTAGGCTGGCCGTAGCCCAAGAAACCGCCCACTTGGCCATGTTGGAACTGGACCTGGAGACCTTGGAGGTCTTTTGGTCGGAAGAATTTTTGTTCCTCTTAGGCCTGGAAGACCACCATGCCCCGCCGAGCCTACAATTTTTTTACGACCAAATCCCCGAACCGGCCCGGACCCAGGTGCAATCGGCCATCAACGACGTGGTGCAGGAAATCCGTTATGCCTACATCCTCACCCACCCAATTCGGACCCCCAGCGGCCGGGTGAACCATGTGGAAAACAAGGGGCGCTTGGTCTTTGGGCCGGGCGGCAAGCCGACCCATCTCCTGCTGTGTTTGTACGAGGTGACCGAGCTGGTCCAGGTGGAATCCCAACTCCGGGCGACCATTGAGGACCTGGAACGGGCCAACCGGACCAAAACGGTGCTGCTGGCCAACATGAGCCACGAGCTTCGGACCCCGCTCAACGGCATCATCGGGATGACCCAATTGGCCTTGGAGGGCCACTTGGAGGAGGTGCAAAGGGAGATGCTCAATGGTTCGCTGGGGGCTTCTCGGGAGCTTTTGGGGATCTTAAATGCTCTGCTGGACTTGGCCCAGTTGGAATCGGGACACCTGAAACTACAACCGAAGGTGATGGATTTGGCTGAGGAATTAAAGCCTCTGGCCTCGGTTTATGAAGGGCTGGCCAAGGGAAAAGGGTTGTCATTTGACTGCGAAATTGACCCTCGCCTTTCGGTTGCTTGCATCGGTGATTCCGGGCAGATCCGGGAGATTGCCGCCAAGTTGCTGGAAAACTCCTTGAAGTTTACCTCCAAGGGGAGTTTTGGCCTCAAGGTGAGCTGTGGCGGGGTGGAGGGGGATCAGCTGTTGCTCCTCTTGGAGGTTTGGGACACCGGCCCGGGGATCGACCCGGAGCGGCTGGAGTACCTGTCTTCGCCTTTTACCCAAGGGGAGGAAGGTTTTACGAGGCGCTTTGGCGGCTTGGGGTTGGGCTTGCCTTTGGTGGTGCGGCTGGTGCGGCTGATGGGCGGGGAAATGTGCCTGCGCTCCCAATTGGGGCAGGGCAGTCGGTTTAAGGTGGCTTTGGCGCTGGACTTGGCGGAACACCAACCCGCCCCGGTCTGGGCCCCCATTTCCAAACAGCCCCTGCGGATTTTGGTGGTGGAAGACAACCCGCTTTCCCAAAAGCTGTTGCTCAAGATGTTGGGCAAGGTCGGGGTGGAGGTGGGCCTCGCCAAAAACGGGCTGGAGGCTTTGGAAAAAGGGAGCACCGAGAGCTACGATCTGGTGCTGATGGACCTGCAAATGCCGGTCATGGACGGGTTTGAGGCGACCCGGCAGATTCGCCTGGGCCGGGCTAAGGACCCCAAGGTGCCGGTGGTCGCCCTGACCGCCAACGATTCCCAAGAGGACCGGGCCAAAGCTCAGTCGGCGGGGGTGGATGCCTTTTTGGCCAAACCCTTGGAGCGGGAGCAGTTGTTTGAGGTTTTGCGCCGGTTTTGTCCCCACAAGCTCTAGGAACGGCAAAAGTCCCTTTACAGGCCCAAGTGCCCAAGGTTAGAGTGGGGCAAAAACCCCCAATCAGGTTAGCATGAACCTCAAAGAAAAACGAGTCCTGGTCACCGGGGCCGATGGTTTTATTGGCTCCCACCTTTGTGAGTACTTGGTGAGCCGGGTCGGCAAGGTCAAGGCCCTTTGCCAGTACAACAGCTTCAACAGCTGGGGCTGGTTGGACCAGAGCCCCCTGTTGGGGGAGATGGAAGTGGTGACCGGCGATGTGCGGGACCCCTTTTTCTGCCACCAAGTGACCCAGGACGTGGATCTGGTGTTCCATCTGGCGGCCCTGATCGCCATTCCCTTCTCTTACGTTGCCCCCCAGTCTTATGTGGAAACCAACGTCATCGGGACGTTGAACCTCTGCCAAGCGGCTCTGGACCGGAGCCTGGAGAAAATTTTGGTGACCAGCACCAGCGAGGTGTACGGCACCGCCCAGTACGTCCCGATCGATGAAAAGCACCCCCTCCAGCCCCAGTCGCCCTATTCGGCCAGCAAAATCGGGGCGGATGCCATGGCGATGAGCTACTACAACGCTTTTAACCTGCCCCTGTTCATCGCACGGCCCTTCAACACCTACGGCCCCCGTCAGTCGGCCCGTGCGGTGATCCCGACCATCATCACCCAGATCGCTTCGGGGATGAAGCAGATCAAGCTGGGCGACTGTACCCCCACAAGGGACTTCAACTATGTGGAAGACACCTGCGAAGGTATGGTGCAGCTGATGGCTTGCGACCAAGTGATCGGCAAGACGGTTAACATCGGTTCCAATTATGAGGTGACGGTCCAGGCCACCCTGGAATTGATCAAGTTCCTGATGGGTTCGGACGTGGAGCTGGTCTTTGACGAGGTCCGCAAACGGCCCGAAAACTCCGAGGTTTTCCGGCTTTGGTGCGACAACAGTCTGATCAAAAGCCTGACCGGCTTTACCCCCGGACACAACCTGGAGGCAGGGCTCAAAAAGACGATTGCTTGGTTCCAAGACCCCAAAAATTTGGCTCGGTATAAGGGAGAAATCTACAATGTCTAGTGTGACCGCCGGGGAATATGGCCCGTTGATCCAAAAGATTAGAGGGCTTTTTGGCACCGAAGAGTTCATCCCCCTTCATGCGCCGGTATTTGGGGGCCGGGAAAAGGAACTGCTTAATGCCTGCATCGACTCCACCTTCGTCTCCAGTGTCGGGGAATATGTCGGAGCCTTTGAGGAATCCTTGGCCCGTTACGTCGGGGCCAAACATGCGGTCGCCGTGGTCAACGGGACCCAGGCGCTGTTTGTGGCCCTGCAGTTGGTGGGAGTTGGTCCCGGACAGTTGGTGCTGACCCAAGGGCTGACTTTTGCCGCTACCGGCAACGCCATCTGGTACACCGGAGCGGAGCCCTACTTTTTGGATGCCGACCCGGAGACCCTGGGCCTCGACCCGGTCGCCCTGGAGCGGTACCTGAAGGAAGAGACCTTGGAACGAGGGGGTAAAAGGTACGACAAAACCACCGGCCAAGGGGTCGGGGCGGTGGTACCGATGCACACCTTCGGTTTTCCGGTCAAAATTCGCCAAATCGCCGAGCTTTGTGCGGCCTATGGGGTGCCTTTGGTTGAAGACGCAGCCGAGTCCTTGGGCAGTCTCTCCCAAGGGCGGCACACCGGGACCTTCGGGACCTTGGGGATTTTTAGCTTCAACGGCAACAAGATCATCACCACCGGAGGCGGGGGTATGATCGTCACCGACGACCCGGCCCTGGCCAAGGCTGCCAAACACTTGACCACCACCGCCAAACGGCCCCACAAGTGGGAATTTTTCCACGACCAACTGGGCTACAACTTCCGGCTGCCCAACCTCAATGCGGCTCTGGGGGTAGCACAGATGGAGCAGATGGACCGGTTTGTGGAGTCCAAACGCAAGTTGGCCTTGGAGTACCAAGGGATTTTGCTGGGTACGGGTCTCAAGTTCTTGCAGGAAGCGCCGGGAGACCGGGCCAACTACTGGCTCAACGCTGTAGAGCTGCCCGATTTGGCTCACCGAGAGCGGTTTTTGGAGCAAACCAACGAGGCCAAGGTGATGACCCGCCCGCTCTGGACTCCCTTGAACCTGTTGCCCTACAACCAACAATGCCGACATGACGGCTTGGCCACCAGCCTTTGGCTTTACGAGCGGATGGTAAACCTGCCCAGTTCGGTACGGAGCTGAGATGGAAGACCTGATCCTCATCGGTGCCGGAGGCCACGCCAAAGCCTGTATCGATGTGATCGAAGCCCAGGGGGCCTACCGGATCAGGGGCCTCTTGGACCGGCCCGAACGGGTGGGGGAGATGTTTTTGGGTTATCCTCTGGTCGGCACGGACCAAGAGATAGAAGCCCATGTCGGCTTGGGCCACCTGTTTTTGGTCACCCTAGGTCAGATCCTCAACCCCGAACCTCGGGCCCAGCTTTATGGCCGGATCAAGGCGGCAGGAGGAAAACTGGCCACCCCTGTCTCCCCTTGGGCCAGGGTTTCCCCCCACGCCTGGGTGGGGGAGGGGACGATCGTGATGCACCAGTCGATGGTGGGGCCGGGGGCCAAGGTGGGGGTCAACTGCATCCTCAACTCCGGGGCACTGGTCGAGCACGACTGTGTGGTCGGAGATTTTTGCCACCTTTCGACCGGGGTGATCCTCAACGGAGCGGTCAAGGTGGGGGGAAAAAGTTTTGTCGGCAGCCGCAGCGTTTACGAGCAGGGGATCGAAACCCCAGACCAGGTGGTGATCCCTATGGGCAGCGTGGTTTATGTGACCCAGTCCGGTCTTTTGAAGGTCCACCCCATTGGGATGCGTTATGGACAGTAGTGTTTCTCGGATCTTGATCATTGCCGAAGCGGGGGTCAACCACAACGGCAGCCTGGAAATGGCCAAGGAGTTGATCGAGGTGGCCGCCAAGGCCGGAGCGGACTACGTAAAGTTCCAAACCTTCGTGGCCAAAAAGCTGGTCGCCCACCATGCCCCCCAGGCGGAATACCAAAAGACCAACACCGGTAAGGTGGAAAGCCAACTGGAGATGATCGAGCGGCTGGAGCTGGACCACAGCGCCCATGAGGTTTTGATCGACCATGCCAAAAAAATGGGTATCGGCTTCCTTTCCACCCCTTTTGATTTTGAGTCCATCGACCTGCTCTACCGCCTGGGCCTGAGCATCTTTAAGGTCCCTTCGGGGGAGCTGACCAACCTACCCTACCTGCGCAAAGTGGCGAGCTTAAAAAAACCGGTCATCCTTTCGACCGGCATGGCCCTGTTGGGTGAGGTAGAGGCGGCGCTGGAGGTCTTTTTGGCCCAAGGGTACCAACGGGACCAAGTGACGATCCTGCACTGTACCACCGAATACCCGGCCCCCTTGGCCGAGGTCAACCTCAAGGCGATGGTCACCTTGGGCCAAGCCTTTGGCACCCAAATTGGTTATTCGGACCACACCCAGGGCATTGAGGTGCCCATCGCCGCCGCCGCCCTGGGGGCTCGGGTGATCGAAAAACATTTTACCCTGGACAAGACCCTGCCCGGCCCGGACCACCAAGCGAGCTTGGAGCCTGCGGAGTTGGTGGCCATGGTTCGGGGGATTCGCAACATTGAGCTGGCCTTGGGAGACGGGGTCAAACGGCTCAGCCCTTCGGAAGCAAAAAACAAGGCCATTGCCCGAAAATCCATTGTGGCCGCCCAAGTAATCAAGGCCGGAGAGGTCTTTTCCGAACACAACTTGGCCCTCAAGCGGCCCGGCAACGGCCTGAGCCCCATGTTGTGGGACCAAGTGGTGGGCCGCAAGGCGCAGCGGGACTTTGTGCCAGACGAGTTGATCGAACTATGAAACTCAAAGTCCTTTTGGTCACCACCTCTCGGGCGGACTTCGGACTTTTGACCCCCCTTTTCCGGGAGCTGCAATCCCGGCCCGAGTTTGACCCCCACTGGTGCGTGACCGGCTCCCACCTCAGCCACGAACATGGTTACACCGCCCAACTGATCGAAAAGGACGGGTTTGTGATCTCCGGCAAGGTGGAGATCAACCCGCTCCGGCACGATGCTTCCGGGACCTTGGCCGCCCTGGCCGAAGGGCTCAAGGGGTTCGACCAAACGATCCTGGAGCTCAAGCCCGACTTGATGGTGGTCCTGGGGGACCGGTTTGAACTGTTGGCCGCCTGCAGTGCCGCCTTGCTGCACCGGTTGCCCATTGCCCACATCCACGGCGGCGAAACCACCGAAGGGGCGATAGACGAGGCGATCCGTCATGGGGTCACCAAAATGGCGACCCTGCACTTCCCCAGTCTGGAGGCCTACCGACAGAGGATCCTGAGTATGGGCGAGGCCCCGGACCGGGTGTTTGCGGTCGGTGCCTTGGGGGTGGACGGGATCACCCAGGTCAAACCCATGAGCCTTGAGGAACTGCAAGCCCTGACCGGTCTCGACTTTACCCGAAAGATTGCCCTGTTCACCTTCCACCCGGTCACCTTGGACGGGGAAGAGGAAGCGTTGCGCCAGATCTCCGAGGTGCTGGACGCAGTGTTGGTCCAAGACTTTGTGACCTTGGCCACCCTGCCCAACGCCGACCCCGGCTCGGACCCGATTGCCCGCACACTGACCGAAGCGGCCCAGGCCCACCCGGAAAGGCTGGTGCTCCGGTCCAGCCTGGGCCAACGGGGCTACCTGAGCGCCATGGGAAGGGCGGCCTTGATGGTGGGCAACAGCTCTTCGGGGGTGATCGAAACCCCCAGCTTTGGCCTGCCGACCTTGGACATCGGGGACCGGCAAAAGGGCCGGTTTCGCCCGGCCAACGTGCTCCATGTGGACTGCCGTTTGGAAGCCATCCTGGCCGGGCTGGCCAAGGTGCAGGACCCGGAATTTGTAGGGGCCTGCAAGCAACTCAAAAGTCCCTTTGGAGACGGCCATGCCGCCCAAAAAATTGCCTTGGGTTTGTTGGCCTTTTTGGAGCCTCTGTTGTACCACAAGGGGCAACTGCTCAAAAAATCCTTTTTCCCCCTCACCTGAGGGGCCTGTACGGGAGAGAAGGAGATGAAAGAGTACAAGAAGACGTTGGTGGGGTCGGGGGCGAGGTTGGCGGAGGCGATTGGGGTGATCGAGTCCGGGGGGGCGCAGATTGCGTTGGTGGTGGACGAGGGGCAGAGGCTCTTGGGCTGTATCACC
>MFNF01000009.1 GCA_001783715.1 Candidatus Lambdaproteobacteria bacterium RIFOXYD2_FULL_56_26 | reverse complement strand
GGGTTTAATGAAATGCAATTTTTTAAGCTTTCAAACGGAACCTATTGGCTCCAAGACGAATACAAGTATTTATATTATTACTTTTATTGTCCAAGAGTCTCCATTGTTGAAAGTCAAGGTACACTATTCCTGAATGTAGAGGGAATCACGGAATGGGTAAAGGTGCGCCAGGTAGCCGGAGTTATCGAAAGCTATATTGAGGGAACTTTTAAGGGTTGGGATGGGAAAACAACCTATAAGTTGACCAACGGTCAGGTGTGGACTCAAACGCAATACCGGTACCAATACAAATACGCCCATAGACCGAAGGCATACATCTATAAAAATGGTGGCAGCTATTTCATGAGCGTGGCAGGCACCTACGCTAAAGTGAGGCGAGCCTGACAAAGAAGTTATGCAGAAATTAATTACAAATTCCTAGGTCCTCCCCGTGCCGAAAACCATCAGCCTAACCCAAGACCTCCCCGAGCCCTTCTTGCGCCATCGGCATAACGCCGTGGTCTTGATCTTTAATAGCCTCTTCGTTAAAGAGATCACCGGAGGGGGTTGCCACGGGACAGACCGGAGGCTCGCTTTGGCTAAAACCCAAGCCAGGGTTTGGCCACATAAAAACTCGGCTCTATCCAAAAAGCCGTAAACAGTGTCTTGACGATGGGGGCCACTTCACCCTGCCACTGTTGGACTGGAGGCTGGTCAAATATCAGCTACTCAGCTTCCTCAATTGGCTCTCCACCCAGTTCCTCGGCGACACCCCGGAATTGTTCCAAGGCAGCCGCTAGGTTGTCCACGATCTCCTGGGCGATAATGTCCGGGCTGGGGAGGTTGTCCAGGTCTTCTAGGCTTTCGTCGGGAATCCAGAAGATGTTCAGGTCCGTATGGTCCCTGGCAATCAACTCTTCGTAGGTGAACTTCTTGAATCGCTCGGTTTCCTTGCGTTGGCTCCGATCCTTGGCCGCGTAGCAATTTACGAAGTCGTCCAGATCGGCCCGCTGCAAAGGGTTCTTCTTAAGGGTGAAATGCAAGTTGGTCCGTAGATCGTAAATCCAAAGTTCCTTGGTCCAAGGCTTTTGGGCAGCCGGTTTTCGGTCGAAGAAGAGCACGTTGGCCTTGACGCCCGGCTTGTAGAAGATACCTGTCGGAAGCCTTAACAGGGTATGGAAATCGAACTGCTGGAGCAGCCGTTTTCGTATGCCCTCCCCGGCTTGGCCAGTTTCAAAAAGCACGTTGTCCGGCAGCACTACGCCAGCCCGACCGGTCAGCTTCATCACCGTCATGATGTGCTGGAGAAAGTTCAGTTGCTTGTTGCTGGTGCTGTACCGAAAGTCTTCCCTGGAGTATTCCTCGGATTCCGTCTGGATGTCCCCTTCCTCGTCCACATAGCGGTAGCTGGATTTTTTGCCAAAGGGCGGGTTGGTAAGGATTACATCGAATCGTGTCCCTGAATCGGAAAGCAGGGCGTCAGCCTCCTCAATAGGACTGTTTCCATCCCCCAGACCGTGCAAATATAGGTTCATCGCACATAAGCGGACCACATCGGGAACGATGTCCGTTCCGCTAAAGGTTTCTTCGCGCAATTTCTTGATCTTGGTTTTGTCGGCGGTTTGATCCCGCATTTGTTCGTAAGCCTCCAGCAGGAACCCCCCTGTACCGCAAGCCGGATCATGGACGGTTTCCCCGATCTTTGGGGCCACCAACTCAACCATCGCTTGGATCACTGCACGAGGGGTAAAATACTGCCCTGCACCGGATTTGACCTCAGACGCATTCTTTTCCAGTAGGCCCTCGTAGATCGCCCCCTTCACGTCCACCTTTATGCCCATCCAAGTCTCACCAGCGATCATGGAGACCACCCGTTTGAGCTTCGCCGGGTCGCTGAGCTTGTTTTGGGATTTGCGGAAGATGGTCCCGATGATCCCTTTTTCCGCTGCCAGCTTTTCTAGGGTTTTTCGGTAGTGAGCTTCCAGGGCATCCCCATCCAGCTTCACCATATCCTCCCACTGGTAGCCCTTGGGCAAGATCGAGGGTTGCCCAAGCTGGGCGGTACGCTCCTCGTCCATCTTGAGGAAGAGCAGGTAGGTAATCTGTTCCAGGTAATCGCCGTAACTGATACCCTGCTCGCGGAGTACGTGGGCATAGTTCCAGACCTTCGTGACCAGGGAAGAAGGGGTTTCGCTCATATTATTTTCTACGTTTTGGTAACGATGCAAAGGGTTGACCGGTTTGGACGTAATCCTTGTAGATGTCCTCCAGCTCCGACTCCGAGTATTTACCCAGCAGCCAAAGGTAACCATCTGCAATGCGGGGTTGATGGGGAGAGGCTTTGCTAATATATTGGAATAACTCGGCTAATGGCTTTTGAGCCTTGGTTTGCCAAAATTCCCCGAAGGCAACCAGGAAATCCTCGGGGCCTATTTGGTCACCTAACTCGATGCTTAATTGTCCCTGGGCATACTGGTCGTACATGGTCAGCTCGGAAGGGTGATAGAACCAATATGCTTTGCAGGTGGCCGACCAGAGCCGGGGGGCCGAATGCCCCTTTTTTCTTGCCAACCGCTTTAGCTCCCTAACGGCAAACAACCAACGCTCTTGGGCCTGCTCCCATTTTTCAGCGTCTCCCGCTGGCAGTTGCCTGCTGAACAGTTCCTTGCCTACCTCGACAAAATCCAGGCTATGGTTCTTGAAATAGGTGGCGGATTTCCCACGGCGAAGCCCGTATGCCCTTAGCATCTGGTTCAGGGCTGGGAATTGCCCCGATGCGTTAATCACCCCCCAGTTATTGCGGGCCGCCTCAAGTAGTTTCTGGTCATGGTCATAGAAATACTGGAGCCTTGCCGATACAGCCCAAGCCCAGGGCAGCAGCTCCTTGGGGACTTTTTGAAGCTCTTCGGGAGAAAGACAGGTGTTCATTTCTTCCCTTTTTGCTTGCGTTTGCGGGGCTTCTTGGGCTTCTCTTCGGC
Source organism: Candidatus Lambdaproteobacteria bacterium RIFOXYD2_FULL_56_26 (assembly GCA_001783715.1). Classification (GTDB taxonomy): domain Bacteria; phylum SAR324; class SAR324; order XYD2-FULL-50-16; family XYD2-FULL-50-16; genus XYC1-FULL-56-13. The sequence goes on along the minus strand of MFNF01000009.1, from coordinate 5,811 downwards.
CTCTCTAGCGGCCCGTTCAGCCTGGATGCGCTCCAACAGGACAGAGGCAGGCTCATCCTCCGGGTCTTGAGGAACCAGCTTGCCGGAAAAGGCGTCCTTTAGGATGGATTGGTTAAGGGCAGACGCGCGCCTACCTTCAAGGTCGAACATCGCTAAAAGCCTCGTCACCTTATCCTTTGCTGTAGTAATGCGAAACAAGGTCTCCGACTGCTCTTCTATCGAAGGTATGGGAACGATGAGGCCTCGCACGTTGTCTAAGGTTAGTCCATCTTTGGTCATTCCACGTTTTATTTCACGTATCTGCGCCTGGAGTAGATCGGAAGCAAAAGCCCAAGCTATCCATTCAGCTAGGTTAGGCAATGCTAAACGCACTAGAGCAAGGTGCTGATTTATATACGCTTCATCACTTGACCAGACCACAGCTGTCATGCCGACATCGGCAGTAATCGAAAGTACAATGTCTTTAGTTTGAAGCCGTGTCCTTGTCCCTTCAGGTGTCTTAGGTGGCTGCACATATTGCTTGCCTTCCAAATCCAGATCAATCGACAAACGGTTCAAATTCCCTACTCGCAAAAAAATAGCCCCATCATCAGCATAATATTTGGCCCAACCACGTGAGCCGCTTGTTATGAAATGAGACAATTGATCAACAGTAGCCCAAACCCAGCCCCCCGGCAGTTCAGGGAGATCGGCGATGGCTTCGGGGGAGGGGGGAGCCGGTTCCTGGTACTTTTTCTTCCAGGCGTCGTCCTTGGGGGACTTGCCTTTGGCCGTGAGCTTTTCCAGTTCGGCGGCTTTCCAGGCTTCGCGGCGGGCCTTGAGGATGCGTTTGAGAAGGTCGGCCCCGGTTTCCTTGGGCGGGTTTTTCTCCCTCCAGTCCTTGGTTAATTCCCCTGTCACTGCGGCCTTGAGCAGGGAAAGCCGGTACTTTTCCACCAGTTTCTGGGCGGCCTTGAGGGCCTTCTCGCCCTCTTCCACCTGCTGGAACAACTGCTCAATCCGCTCTACGATTCGGGCTTGTTCATCCAGGGGGGGCAGCAAAAACTGGTACCCTTTGATGTCATCGAAGTCGATGCGGGGGCGGTCTCCAGTCATTTTGTCGGGGTGGGCGGCGAATCGAACAAAGGCCCGGCTGTGAAGCAAGAAACGCAGAAAGGAGCTATTCAGTTGCGGGTTCGAGGGAAAAACCAAGAACTCTGCTGAACATGCTCCGGTTTGTTTGGCTTCGTGGACCTTATTCAGGTACGGTCGCATCTTTCCGTAGAGGACATCCCCTGGAAAAAAGGGAGCTGCTGCGCTTTTCATTTCCGCGAAGTGACCGACACTACTCAGAGTCATTGACCCAGCTTCGATGTCTTCCATCCCAATAAACGGAAGCTTTGAGCTGGGAGTGGGCTTGATCTTTGCCCGAAACGGTAAGGACACAGCCTCCAACGTTGTTTCCACCCATCCCAGAGGAAGTTGCTCCATTTGTTCCGTTGGCTGGTTCATGCGATCAAGGCCTTATTGAGGTCTTCCAAGGTATGCAGCAAGTCCTTCCCAAAGGCTGCCCTGGCTTGGACGATGCCACCCTCGCCACTCAAGGCGGGAACCTCCTGGAAGTCGGCGGGCACAATTTCACCGTTGGCGATGAGGTGGCGTTTGATCCGTTCCAGCCAAGCCAACTGCTCATCATCGAATTCCCGCCCCGCCTTTTTCTGGCGTCCGATCCAGAGGTTGTACCGTTGTTCTGCCTGGATCGAGTATGATTCCAGGGATTCAGCCTTCCCGATGGCAAAGCGAACTAGGGCAATGAGCTCCGTCAAAAGGCCCAACGTGGGTTCCCCCTTGACTTTGGCTTGCTCTAGTCGCTTATAGGCCCGCCAAAGCCCCTCGACGCTCAGCGTCCAAGGGGGAGAGGTAAGGGTCTCGGCCAATTCCCGCAAGGCCTCATGGGTGAGCTTGGCTTTTGCTTGGGGAAGTTCGTAAAGGAATTGCAGAGCCTCAAGCTGATCCTTGTTTTCCTCCAGGAACTTGGAAAGCTTATCCACCCGCTCCTGGGCGTCCTTTTGGGAAAACCCAGATTCCAATAGGCTGTCCTCGCTGAACTCGTCCAGCACGATTTCGCTCCTGATTTCTAGGATCAGGGTGATCAGCCCCTCGTCCTCAAAGGGCTTTGCCGCCCGTCCCCGAAGCTCGGCAGCTACTTCAGTAAGCTGGGCCTCGGTATAAAGAACCCCATGTTTCTTTTTGGTTTCCTCGATGATGTTGTCTGGATCGACTGCAAAGAACAGGCCTTGGGCCAGATCGGAGAGCCTGCGGCCACATTTTTTAAAAACCTGGAGTTCGGCGTCTTCCCCCTTCTCTTCAGCCAAGCGGGTCAGTCGGGTAGCCAAGGAAACAAAGTCCTCCTCGTCCCCCTTGCCCTGGCCCACCAGCTTGAGAAGCTGTTCCAAGGAGACGCTTCGCTTGCGTTCCATCGGCTGGGGGATGGATTTGTTGGTTTCCGAAACCCCCACCACATCGACCAAAACAAACCGGGTCTTGGTGGTGGCGTCCGGCGTAACCGCCTGGAGGTCCGTATCCGGCAAGGTGCGGACGCCCCGGCCCCGCATCTGCTCGTAGTAGATTTCGGAACGCACGTCCCGCATGAACAAGAGGGCTTCCACCGGCTTGATGTCGGTGCCGGTGGCGATCATATCCACAGTGACCGCAATCCTGAACTCCGGGTCGAGCCGGAAGGAGTTGATCAGGGTCTCAGGGTCGGTCTGGCCGATTTTGTAGGTGATCTTCTGGCAAAACTCGTTGGACTCGTCAAAGACCTCCCGAACGGCCAAAGTGATGTCCTCGGCGTGGTTGTCGTCCTTGGCAAAGATGATGGTTTTGGGCACCCATTCACCGGAGCGGTCGGGGAACATCTCGGTAAAGAGCTTGTTTTTGAAAGTTTGCAGGACAAGCCGGATTTGGTCGGGGGCCACCACGGCCCGGTCGAGTTGCTTCCCAGTATAAGCCAGCTTGCGATCCAGCTTGCGTAACCGTTTGCGCCGGGTCCGCAGATGCCGGACCGGCACATGAAAGCCCGGTTCTCCTTCAATTTCGCTGCCCTGCTCGGTGATCTTGGTGCGGATGCGGTAGATTTCGTAATCGACGTTGACCTTATCCAGTACCGACTGAGCGTAGTCGTAGGTATAGACGCGGTTCCTTTGGAAAAAGGCCAGGGTATGGGGGGAGGGGGTCGCCGTCAGGCCCACCAAGTGGGCATCAAAATAATCCAGCACTTGCCGCCAGCGTCCGTAGATGGAGCGGTGGCATTCGTCCACGATGATCAGATCAAAGGCCTCAATCGGCAGCTTGGGGTTGTAGGTGACCGGAACGGGTGCGCCGTCTTCCCGTTCATCCTGCTCAAAACCGGAGGTATCTTCTTCGTCTTCGGTAAGCACTTCGCCTTGCAGCATGGAATAGAGCCGCTGGATAGTGCTGATGACCAGCTTGGCATCCTTGTCGAAGCTGTTGGAAGTCAACCGCTTGAGGATGTAGGATTCGCCGAACCGGTGAGCGGTTCCAGGGGGCTGAAATGCCTCAAATTCCTTAAGAGCTTGCTTTCCTAAGTTTCGGCGGTCCACGAGAAACAGAACCCGTTTGATGCCAGCATGTTTGATCAACCGCCAAGAAAGGTTACAGGCCATGAAGGTTTTGCCGGAGCCAGTAGCCATGTGGACCAAGGCTTTTTGCTTCCCCTTGGCCATGCTGGCTTCAATCGCGTTGATGGCCCCCACCTGGCATTTTCGCAGGGGTTCGGTCACCAAAGCCGGAAGCGACTGGAAGCGTGTCCGGATTGTCTGGTCCTCCTCAAGCTGGGCCTTAAGGGTTTCGGGCTGGTGAAAGGCGAAGACGGCCCTGGACTTGGCCTTGGGGTCGCGGCGGTCCCGGAAGTAGATTTCTTCGCCGTTGGACTCGTAGTGAATCTGGAGTGGATTGTACCAAGCGGGGAGGTCGTCCGGGAAAGAGTTCAGGTATTTCATCGACTGCCCGGCAACGCCGCTCAGCGTTTCGCCAGCTTTCTTGGCCTCGATGACACCCGCCGCTTTACCCCCGACGAACAGGAGGTAATCTGCGTCACCAGCCGCAACCGGGTGCTCGCAAACAGCCACGCCCAGCTTGGGGCTGGATTTGGCCTTGAACTCAGCATATTTTTGGATCGCCCAGCCCGCAGCCACCAGTAGGGCGTCAATCTTGGCTCTGGCTTTCTCTTCGGGTTTGGACATCGTCAATTGCCAATCGGCGGTTCAGAAGCTGGGCAAAGAATACTGAGATGGTCTGGTCCCTTTAGACAACCTGAGATTACCTCCTAAGCTGGGCGCTAAGCCCCATCTTCTGGGCTGAACGATCTTGCTTAGCTTCTGATTCTCTCTACCATAGGGGCAAACCAACCGCAAGGTTTTGCGTCGCCCTGTTGGTGCCTCTCCCCTTGGAATCGATCCAAGTCCTACAATCCCCACGAGATCACCGATTGATGTCCAGGTCACCAACGACCGCCTGACCAGCCGAGCCGGGTGCAGCCTCTTCGCCGTCTCAATGGCCTAGGGCTTGTTCCCTGCCCCTTTGGGGATGCACCGGTGCCGGTAGATCAGACAGGGCTTTTGGTAGATTTTGACCTTGGAGCTAGCCTCGAAGTGATCAATCCCCTGTTAAAGGTCCAGGATCGTCTGCTCTGCTTGCTTGAGGTAAATGGTTGGGACTGGGTACCGACCTTGGGCCTGGTCAATGGTGAGCCCCTGGATTGGGGCAGGCAGGAGGGCTTCTGCTTTGCGCCTTTTATCTACGGGCTTCTTCATCGGTTTCGCCTTGAAGGTAGGGAGTTTTTTCATCCCCGATTCATCCCCGATTCGATGCAGACCTTGGGGGGTATTCCCGATTGTTCCCGATTCCTTTTTGTTTCAAAAACCCTTTGTTTTCAGCAGTTCCCTGGTGCGAGCGGAGAGAATCGAACTCTCACGGGCTAAGCCCACGGCCCCCTCAAGACCGCGTGTCTACCAGTTCCACCACGCTCGCCCAAGAAAATGATTCGCCCAACGTACAGGGTTGCCTTTTGGGAAGCAACCCCTAAAATCAAGAATCGTTGGATTCTTGTTCAGCCAAAAGAGACCTGGATTTGGGTCTGGCCGGATCGGCTTGGTTTTGGAGAGGTCGTCTCTGGTTCTAATCCCCGACCCTGCAAAGGGGTAGCCCCTTTTTCGGCCCTACCACTAAGGCTTCAGGGGGCAAAAACCGGTCGCCAACAAGATTTAAAGTTCGGGGATTGACAGCAGTCGTTGGGCAAGGTAGCGTGAAAAACCGTCAAAGGTGCGAGAATAGCTCAGTTGGTAGAGCACGACCTTGCCAAGGTCGGGGTCGCGAGTTCGAGTCTCGTTTCTCGCTCCAAAACGGCGTGGTAGCCAAGCGGTTAGGCAGAGGTCTGCAAAACCTTTCAGATCGGTTCGACTCCGATCCACGCCTCCAAAATTCAGACATTCCCTTTAAAGCCGGCAGCTAAGCACTTAGGTGCGTCTGCAAAGTTTTTCAGATCGGTTCGACTCCGAGTCCCACATTTTCACGAATTTCCATCTTATTGTATTGGAATTTTTCAGTATTTTCTGGAAGCGGAGCTGTGGGCTTCAGGTCCTTTGCCAATGGGGCCAAAAATTACCCCTACCGCAGCATCAAGCCGAATGCGACTGCTCAACTTTCATTAAACAAAAAGGGTCTTGACTAGCATAGCAGAGATAAAACCTGCTAGACATAGTCATGGAAAGACTCAACAGGTATGCAAAGCGTTCAAAAATTTCAGCGGCC
>MFNF01000008.1 GCA_001783715.1 Candidatus Lambdaproteobacteria bacterium RIFOXYD2_FULL_56_26 | reverse complement strand
AGATACACGAAAAACGCGAATTCCTTCTTGGCGGCAATTCATATCAGGTGCATTTTTCTTTGGGCCACAATCTCGTGACTACACTATCTAATACCCCACCTTCACCAGTTCCACCTCAATGTTGCCCTTGGGGACCCGCAGCGTGACTTCGTCGCCTTCGGTTCTGCCCATCAGGGCTTGGGCGATGGGGCTTTTGAGGGAGATCTTTCGTTCCTTGATGTCCGCCTCTTCTTCCCCAACGATCTGCCAAGTGGTTTCCTCTTCGGTGTCGAGGTCCTTGTAGGTGACTTTGGCACCGAAGCGGACCTGTTTGACCCCTTCTTGTTTGGAAAGGTCGATGATGTTGGAATTGGCGATGATGTGGTTGAGCCTTTGGATGCGGCCTTCCACGAAGCTTTGTTTCTCCCGGGCGGCGTGGTATTCGGCGTTTTCCTTCAGGTCCCCGTGAGCCCTGGCCACCTCAATGGCCTCAATGATCTTGGGCCGTTCGACCCGGATCAGCTGTTGGTGCTCTTCTTGGATTTTTTTGTAACCTTCGGCGGTTATCGGTTGCTTGTCGTCCATGGGCGCAAAAGGGGCTCTAAGGGGTTTAAAGGGCGAAAAGATCGTTCAGGTCGTCAATGTTGAGCATCTCTTCAAGAGAGTCGGAATTGCCCACAATGTTGTCGGCCAAAGCCTGTTTCTTTTCTTGTAGGTCAAGGATCTTCTCTTCAATCGAGTTGCGGGTGATCAACTTGTACACAAACAGGTGGTTCTTTTGACCGATCCGGTAGGCCCGGTCGGTCGCCTGTGCCTCGGCGGCGGGGTTCCACCAGGGGTCGTAATGGATCACGTAGTCCGCAGCGGTCAGGTTGATCCCGGTGCCGCCCGCCTTGAGGCTGATCAAAAAGACCGGGTACTCGTCACTTTGCTGGAACCGGTTGACCAATTCTTCCCGGTTTTTGGTGGTTCCGTCCAGTTGCAGGTAAGGAATCCCCTCCCGTTCCAGGTCTTCATGCATCAGGTTGAGCATCTTGACGAATTGGCTGAACACCAAGACACGGTGGCCTTCTCCCACGATTTCCGTCAAGGTTTCCATGAACAACCGGTACTTGGCGGAAATGGGCGGATTGGGTCCGGCCAGGGGGCTGAGTCTTGGGTCGCAGCAGATTTGGCGCAGCTTCAAGAGGGCATCAAAGATAGCGATCTTGGCTCCCTTGACCCCACCGGCGTTGATCCGTTCCTTGACCTGCTGGCGCACCACTTCCATGACCGAATGGTAAAGCTTCTTTTGCTGCTCGCCCATTTCGCAGTACAAGGTCTGCTGGGTTTTGGGCGGCAGTTCTTTGGCCACGTTCTGCTTGAGCCTTCGCAGGATAAAGGGCTTGGTCTGCCGCCGCAGGAGGCCGTGGTCGGTGCGTTTCTTTTTGCCGCCGTCTTTTTTGGGTTTAACAAAGTCCCGTTCAAATTCCTTGAGCGGCCCAAAAAAGCCGGGCATCAGGAAGTTAAATTGGCTCCAAAGCTCCATCACGCTGTTTTCGATCGGCGTACCGGTTAAGGTCAGCCGCCGCTCGCTTTTGAGCAACATCACCGCCTGGCTGGTTTTGCTCCGGGCGTTCTTGATGTTTTGGGCTTCGTCCAAAATGGTCACATGGAACTCTTGGGAAGTCAGCCAGTCCAGGTCCCGTTGCAGCAAGCCGTAGGTGGTGATCACCAAGTCCGCTTTTTCGGCATCGTCAAAGAGTGCCTTGCGCTTTTGGCCGTGCAGCAGCACGGCGTTAAAGTGGGGGACGAATTTGCGCACCTCGGCCATCCAGTTGGTCACCACGCTGGTCGGAGCGATGACCAAACTGGGCTTTTTGCTTTTGGACCGCTTTTTTAGAATCGCCAAAAAGGCCAAGGTTTGTAGGGTTTTTCCCAACCCCATGTCGTCGGCCAAGATGCCTCCAAAGCCGTATTCATAAAGGAAACACAGCCAATTGACCCCTTCTTTTTGGTAGTCCCGCAAGGTGGCCATGACCTCTTTGGGGATCCGTTGGTTGCGGATGCCCTTGAAGTTGGAGAGCTTTTGTTGGATCTGCTCCCACTCCTCATCGTGGTCCAGGTGGGTGGCGATGGACTCCAACTCCGCCAAAAGCCCCACTTGGTACTTGTCCACCTGGAGGTTGGCCTTCTCCATGGTTTCTAGGATCAGTTCCTCGGTCCCCTTGCCCTTGTCTTTGCCTTTTTTGCGGGTGGTCTGGATCAGGCGGTTCAAGATCGGGGCAAACTTCTCGATCCAGGCGTTGTCGATGACCGCAATCCCGTCGCCGGTCTTGAGTTCCACCGCCTCTTCGTTGTTCTTCCACATCTTGACCAATTGGCGCAGGTCAAAGAGTTGGCCGTCCACCTTCACCTGCACTTCCACGTCAAACCAATCGATCCCCGATTTGATGCTGGTGCTGATTTCGGGGACCAGTTTTTTGGTTTTCCACCGCTTGAGCTTGGTGCCACCGTAGTAGGTGATCCTAGAATCCTGATTCTTGTTGGGCAGGACCTCCAGCACAAAGACCATGGCCATGTCTTCCCGCATGGAGTATTCCGATTCCCCTTCGTCCACCCAGCCGGTGGCGTACAGCTCTTCTCGTAGCGCCTGCTCTTGGGCGAAGTCCTTGGGGACCTTGTAGGTCTTTTTGTCTAGGGTCTGCTCGAATTCATCGGCGTTGAGGGTAAAGGGGTAAGCCAACTCCCCGATGCCGGTGAGCATGACCGTCTCCATCCGGCCCATCAAGACACCCTTGACCTCCCAGATGGTGACCTTGCCGTGGAGCTTGTAATTGAACAGAGCCGAGACCCGCAGTACCCCTTGGGGGTCATAAATTTCGATGTTCCGCTGCTTGAGGTAGGGCAGGGCGGCGGCGTAAAAATCGCTGATTTCGCTTTCTTCAACGATCACTCCGGCCATGGTGTCGTTGATCAATCGGCCCGAAAGCATCGAGCCAGTGCGCATGAATCGCCCCTCTTGCAGTAAGAAGGCCGGGACCATGCCCACCGCCTTGGGCATGATTCCGTCCTTTTTTTGGACCTGAGCAAAATCCCGTTTTTTCTTTTTTTCAATCCACCGGCCAATTTCCCCTTTGAGCAGGTACTGGTTCTCATTCTCCGGGTTGCGGGTCACGGTTACCCTAAAGTCGAGCTTTTCAGGGCTGACCATGTGTTCGCCGGTGTAGGAGTAGGCGTAAGGGTACTCCTCAGCCAGAATCAATACCTGACTGGCTCCGTGGCGCTCAACGGTGTAGTAGCCGTCGGTCATTTTGGTGCGGTAGATCGCTCGGATCACCTGCATCAACTTGGCCGCTTTGGGGCTCATCGCCGGGTTGATCAGCTTGCAGTTTACCCCGTCAAAATTTGGGGAGAGGGTGAGGGCCATTTTGTTGGTGTTAAAATGGCGGGTTTCCTCATGGAGGTGGATTTTGATGATGTCTTCTTCTTGGGCAAAAAGGTCCACCTTGACTTCGGGCTTGCTGAGCCAAAACTGCCAACTTTTGATGTTCCGGGCCACAAAGTTGGGGCTTTGGGCGGAGTCGGCGTAGGTGAAGGTGATGTCCGGGTACCATTCGGTCCAGGTGTCCACAAAATCGACCCATTCGTCGTGGGGAATCAGGATCCCTTTAAAGGAGTCCCGGATCATTTTGGCCGGGACCGAAGTGGGGTAGATTTCGTGGTACCGGTTTTTGTAGATCACCGCCTTGGGTAGCCCAAAGAGCATGATCCCTTCTTCGGCAAAGTCGTCGGCTTCAATGGGCAGCTTGTTGCCCTCCTCGTCATACTCAAAAAACACCCCGGACAGGATGCGGTGGTTGTTCAGTTCGTAAATCTGGACATCAAAATGGACCGGCAAAAAGGAATTGCGGATCGGCGTGGTAGAGTCCCCGAAATACAAGAAGGGGTGGCCCAAGAGCAAAAATAGGGCTCCGTGCGTGTCCCTAGAGGACAAGACCAGGGGATTGGGGATTTCTTCCCCTGCCTCTCGCAAACGGTGCTCGGCATCGGTGAGCAGTCGGTTTTCGTCCAGGAAGGTTTTGACCACCCAACCGGGGTTGTTGTTGTTATCCAGTAGCGACTTGGAAATCGACTTGATCGGCTTTTCGTTGCCCCAGCCTCGGATTCCATACCGGGAGCGATTAAAGCACCAAAGAAACTTTTCCTCCCGCTCCGGGGTGAAGACCGGGTAAAAACGGATGATAGTGTGGATGTCCCCCACCTCGACGGGGACCGTGTCAAAACCATGTTCCTGTTTCCAGTCTTTGAAGCCAAACTGGGGGTAGTCCTGGACGGTGTAACCCCCTTTGCCCGGCTCGGGGGGAGGGGGGATGACTTGGTCGAAGGCCGGGTCTTCAAAGGTGGGGGTAAAGGAGGGTTTTTTCCAGTCCCCCTGGTCTTTGATCGCTACGCCCAAAAGGTCGTGGATCACCTGTTCAATGGGGGTGCCCTTGTCCTCGACCAAGTACAAAGCTTGGGCTTCCCAGTCTTCATAGTCTTTAAGGAACTGCAAAAATTCCTTTTGCAGGTCCTTGGAGATATTTTTGGCCCGTTTGAGTGCTTGCACTACCGGGTGAGAAGAAGGAAGCAGACTCACGGCACCGTATTGTCGAGTGAAAGGAAACAGGAGCCTTAGACTAGGGGCCGAACAAACCTTCTGCCCTTCCAAGGAGACGTTGCATTATAAACTACGGTCTTGACTCTTTTGCAAGGGCTTTTTGCAGGGTTGTCGTAAGGTTGGGTAAAACCTTACGCTCCAAGAGCAGGCTAGGGAAGGTTTTTTTTCTTGAGCCAGTTGCGTTAACCTTGGGACTGGGATAGGCTCGAAGAGTTCAGGCCCATTTATTGACGAGCAGGGCCCCCAACCTATCCAACCGACCCAAGATGCTGGACAAATTCAACAGGTTTTTTTCCAACGACATTGCCATTGACCTTGGCACGGCCAATACTTTGGTGTTTTTGTCCGGCCACGGGATCGTGATTCGCGAACCCAGCGTCGTGGCGGTCAAAAAAGGCCCCAATGGGGAGCTGAAGGTCCTGGCGGTGGGCAACGAAGCAAAATTGATGTTGGGCCGTACCCCCGGCTCCATCCAAGCGATTCGACCGATGAAAGACGGGGTGATCGCCAACTTTGACGTAACCGCAGAAATGATCCGGCACTTCATCAAAAAAGTGCAGCGCAACAGCAGCTTCGTTAAATTTCGCCCTCGGGTCATCGTTGGGGTCCCCAGTGGGATCACCCAGGTGGAAAAACGGGCGGTCAAAGAGTCCGCCGAATCCGCCGGGGCCAGAGAGGTCTATCTGGTGGAAGAGCCAATGGCCGCCGCCATCGGGGCCGGTCTGCCGATCACCGAAGCCAACGGCAACATGATCATCGACATCGGCGGCGGGACCACCGAAGTAGCGGTGATCAGTCTGGCCGGGGTGGTTTACTCCAATTCCACCAGGGTCGGTGGGGACATCATGGACGAAACCATCATCCAGTACATCAAAAAACGTTACAACCTCCTGATCGGGGAGCGCACCGCCGAACAAATCAAGATCACCATCGGCTCCGCCTACCCGGTGGACGAAAATAAGACCATGGACGTGAAGGGCCGGGACCTTCTGACCGGCATCCCCAAAACCTTGATCCTCTCCAACGAAGAGATTAGGGAGTCCTTGGCCGATGTTTGCGACCAGATCGTCTTGGCCACCAAAAACGCCCTGGAGGACACCCCTCCCGAATTGGCCGCCGACATCGTGGACAAGGGCATTGTCCTGGCCGGAGGCGGTTCGCTGCTCAAGGGGTTGGACATTTTGCTCCGGGAGCGCACCGGCCTGCCGATCATCTACGCCGAAGACCCCCTTTCCTGTGTCGCCTTAGGCGTTGGGGCGATGTTGGACAACATCAGCCTGCTCAAAAGCGTGGCGGTGGACTAAGCCCCAAAAGCGATGTTCAATTTCCTCAAACGGTACCGCTTTCGTATCTCCATCGGCTTGATCCTGGCGGTTCTGATGCTTTCTTTGTTGGGGCAAGTGGAAAGCAGAAGGAATGAGAACTGGTTTTCCTACGCTATCCAAACCCTGACCCACCCTCTTTTGAGCGTTACCCATTCGGTCGGCGAGGGGGTCAAGAACCTGTGGCTGGGCTATGTCTGGCTGGTGAATGCCAGGAGCGAGAACGAAGCCCTCAAGGCGAAACTCCGGGAGCTGACCGAACAGGTGGCCCACCACCAGGAAATCGTCTTTGCCTACGAACGTCAAAAACAACTGCTCCAATTTGCTGCGGAGAACCAAGACGAAAAGGTTTTTGCCGAAGTGGTCGGAGAGGTGGAACGGGGATTTTCTCGGCTTTTGGTGCTCAACAAGGGCAGCAGGTACGGGATCAAAAAGAATTTTGCGGTGGTGACCCCCGACGGAGTGGTCGGCAAGATCCAGTCGGTCACCCCCTTTGAGTCGGTAGTCCAGCTGATCACCGACCCCAACAGCCAGTTCCCGGTTTTGGTCCAGGAAACCCGGGCCAAGGCTATGGTGGAAGGGAACCTGGAAGGGGGCCTGAAGATCCTGCATTTTCCACGGCGTATGGTCATCGAAAAGGGGGATATGGTGATCAGCTCCGGCCTTTCGGGGATTTATCCCAAAGGGTTTCGGGTGGGCACTGTCTCGGGGATCGAAAAAAAGGAATTTGGCCTTTTCCAGACCCTCACCCTCACCCCCTATGTGGACCTGAACCGGATCGAGGAAGTGGCGGTGATCCTGCGGGCCAAGGGCAACCCGGAACCTCCTTTGTTCACCGACTGATGGGACCGGTCATCGTAGGCCTCACCTTTGCCGGCTTGAGCCTCTGGGGGGAACTGTACCTCCTGGGGATGTTGACTTGGTTCGGCCCTAACCTCTTTTTGTTGAGCGCCATCCTGTTGGTACTCCACTGGCGCGGTCCTGAAGGTCATTTTTTGGCCGTAGGCTTTGGGCTGTTGGCGGACTGCTACAGCTCCGCTCCCTTTGGGGTGTATGGGGTCTCCTTTTTATTGCTTTCTTTCCCTCTGCGCTGGTATGGGCTTAAGATGTTCCAGGACGGAGTTTTGTTTCTGCCGGTGGTGGTGGCTTTTTTCTCTCTTGCCTGCAACGGATTGATTTACATTCTCTTGTACCTCCTGCTGGGGGAACATCGGTTCCAGCTGAGCTGGCTCAAAGACCTCTTGGGCCGGGATGCCATCCCGCTGGGGGTCCTTTCGGTGCCGATGTACCTGCTTTTGTTGCGGCTGGAGGACCTCTTCCAAATCCGCCTCTCCTTGAGGAAGTTTTGAAAGAAGAACCCCTAAGTTTAGACGAACTCCAACTGTTCCGCCGCCGAGACTTGCTGATCAAGACCGCTCTGGCGGTGCCCTTCAGCGGGATCTTGTGGCGGCTTTGGGACCTGCAGATCAAGGAAGGAGAAAAATACAAACAACTCTCCTTGGGCAACCGGATCCGTCTGCTCGGCGTTGCCGCCCCTCGGGGGATCATCTACGATGAGCGGGGGGTGATCCTTTCCAAAAACATCCCCAGCTACAACCTGATGCTGGTCCGGGAAGACACCAAAGACATTCCCGGCACCTTGGCCAAGATCTCGGCGACCCTCAACATCCCCGTTTCGATCATGGAGCAGGCCTTGGCCTCCCGTAAAAAGGAATCCAAGTACACGCCCATCATGATCTACAAGGATCTGACCTGGCACCAAATGGCCCTGATTTCCTCATACCAGGAGGAATTTGTGGGGGTCAGCATCGAGGTCAGCCCCCGGCGCTCCTTCCCCTATCCCGAGACCTTTGCCCATGTGATCGGTTACATGAACCAGATCAACAAAAATCAGGTCAAGGATGTCCCGGACAACAAATTGATGAGCGCTCGGGTGATCGGCCAGGACGGGATGGAGAAAATCTACAACGAGGTCCTGATCGGGATCGACGGCGGGGAACAGGTGGAGGTGGACAGCGGTGGCCGGACGATCCAGCGGATGGACTCCATCGAACCGGTCCCCGGCCACGACCTGCGGCTCAACCTCAACGCCAAGCTGCAAAAAAAGATCGAACAGGTGATGGGCGATCACACCGGCTCGGCCATCGTGATGGACCCCCACACCGGTGCGGTCAAGGCGATGTTGAGCCTGCCCGGTTACGATGCCAACCTGTTTTCCCAGGGGCTTTCCACCGAGATGTGGAACGAGTTGATCAACGACCCGGACCATGTGCTGCACAACAAATGTATCCAAGGGATCTACTCCCCCGGTTCCACCTTCAAGATGTTGGTGGCCGCCGCCGCCTTGGAAGCGGGTTTGATCGACGAGAATACCGAACATGTCTGTGAAGGGGTCTTTCGGGTGGGCAACGTCCAGGCCCACTGTTGGAACCGATCCGGTCACGGACGGCTCAACGTTTACGGGGCCATAGAAAACAGCTGCAACGTCTTTTTTTACAAGGTCGGCAAGGAACTGGGGGTGGACAAGATCCATGAAATGGCCACCCGCTTAGGCCTGGGCAGCCTCACCGGGGTGGACCTGTTGCACGAAAAAAGTGGACTGGTCCCCAGCCGGGAATGGAAACAAAAGCGGTTCAACGAGCCCTGGTACCCTGGGGAAACCCTGCCGGTTTCCATCGGCCAAGGCTTTTTGTCGGTCACCCCAATCCAACTGCTTTCTTACATCAACGTCATCGCCAACGGCGGGTATCTGGTCAAGCCGCAAATCGCCGCCAACATCTACGACAAGGAATCCCCCCGGGTCTTTACCCCGGTCAGAACCAAGGTGGAGATTTCGGAGAAGACCTTGCAAATCGTCCAAAAGGCGATGTTCCGCAACGTCAACGGAGCCCACGGCACCGGGCATTCGGCCCGATCGGACTTCTACAAGGTGGCGGGCAAGACCGGTACCACCCAGGTGGTCAGCCACAAAACCCGAACCAGATTGCGGGCCGAAGGGGGAGGGGAGGAAGATGAAAAGTTCTTCAACCATGCTTGGTTTGTCGGCTACGCTCCCTTTGACAACCCCAAGATATCGGCAGTGCTGCTCTTGGAAAACGGACAATCAGGCAACAATGCGGCCAAGCTGATGAAGGACATCATGCAGTTTTATTTCTCCACCATCGACCCGATGCCGGGGCTGACTCCCGAACCCTTTGAATTGCCCATCGATCCAGCCTGATGTTGTCCCAACAAATCCCCATTTTGCTAGGCTCCGGTTCCCCAAGGCGTAAGGAATACCTGTCTCGGTTCGGCCTCAAGTTCGAGGTTCGTTCGGCGGACATTGACGAATCGGTCTGGCCGGGGGAAGACCCTTGGGACTATGTCCGCCGGATGGTGGCCGCCAAGGCGGAGCCCTTTTTGTCGGAGGCCCGGTCAGGGACGTTGGTGGTGGTGGCAGATACGCTGGTGCTGTTGGAAAACCAAATTCTAGGGAAACCGGAGGGGCCAGAGGGGGTGTTGCCGATGTTGCAGCGGCTCAACGGCAAAAGTCACCAAGTGATCACCGGTTATGGCCTTTACTTAAAGGACCGGCATCTGATCAAAGAAGTGATCAGCCGGGTGACCTTCAAAAAAAGTTCCTTGGACCTTCTGGCCGCCTATGCCAAGACCACCGAACCTTTGGACAAGGCGGGAGCCTATTCGATCCAAGGTTTGGGGACCTGTTTGGTGGAGTCGATCGAAGGGTCTTACAACAATGTGGTGGGCTTGCCCATCGAAGAACTGCTGGCCGATTTGGTCGATTGGGGTGTTTTGAGCCCGGTGACGTAGGAGAACCATGCCTTTGATTTTGTTTCTGTTTGTTTTATTGGGCCTGCCGTTCCAGTTGAAGGCCCAGGAGATCCTGTTCGTGCCCGAAGGTTCGGTGCGGGTGTTGGCCGCCCAGGAAAGCTGGTCTTGGTCCAAAGGGATGGCCAAAAAGACCCAGACTGAAAGTTTGCAGGCCCAACAGTCGGCCCGAGCCGGTTTGGGCGGCGTACCCTTGCAGGGCTCCTTGAGCCGCACAGAAACCAAACAGGTGACCGCCCTGACCTATGGACTCAGCCGGGACTACAACCTGGGGTTAAAGGTGGCCCAGGTCACCGAGCAACGCACCTCTTCCTTGTCCAACCCCAACCCCGGCAATGCCGATGTGGACAACTTCGTGCGCTCCCAAGAGAGCGCAACCAGAAGCGGCTTGGGGGACATTGAACTGGTGGGCTCCAAACTAAACCACTACTCGGACAATCACTGGGTGATGACCGAATTCTTTTACCAGCAACCGGGCGAAACGGTATCCTACGACCAACCAGGGAAGCTGCAAACCAGTACCGGGGTCAGAAAGGCGGGGATGAGGCTGTATTGGGACATTTACCTTTCGGGGACCCGAGTGGCTTTTCGCAACAGAGCCGAGGGCAGCATAGCCTTCAAGGGCAAGACCACCGATGCCCAGGGTCGGTCGGTCGATCTGTACGGCAACGGCGACCGATACTTTCAATCCGGTTTTGAACACCAGTTGGGCTGGTTCCATTGGGGGCTTTATGCCGGAGTCTTGGAGGCAGGCAAAACCTATGTGGACAAGTTGGACCAAAAGGATGCCAGCCTTTCGACCCGTTACTGGGCGGTGCTGGGTTTGGGCAACCTCAAGGCCCTGGAGGAAGGACCGATTCTTCTGCCTTGGGTCCTGGAACTTCGGACCAAAGGCACCTACTGGGGCAACAACGCCCCAGACGCAATCGGCACGGACCTGCGGCTCAACTTCTACTTCTAACCCCCAGCCGGGTCCGGGCCGTTTTTTGGGGCACGATGTCTTGATTTAAAGTGCTGCGGCCGAATAATTGCGGGTTTTTACAAAACAAAGTTTTTGCCAATCGCTTTTGGATGCTTCTACGACGACAGGAGCAAACCCAGCACCAAAAGGTCCCATTTCCTCAAGCGGAGCAGGAGAGTTTTGCCCCTCAAATGAAGTTTGCGGCAAAGCCGAAAGTTCCGGTGGGGGGACACAAAGCAGGATCATCAGTGTAATAATATGATTTTATAGGTCTTAAAAATTGCTGGCTAGGAAGCGATGGAATCGTTATGCTAATCAGATTCATTCTCTAACCCTTCCCTACTTGCAAAAAGATGTTTAACGACAAGCTTCGCTCGGTTGCCATTATTGCCCACGTTGACCACGGAAAAACCACCCTGGTCGATCAACTGTTCAAACAGTGCGGCACCTTCCGTGTGGGCCAGGAGGTGGAGAACCGGGTGATGGACTCCGGGGACTTGGAGCGGGAAAGGGGAATCACCATTGCGGCCAAGAACTGTGCGGTCAAATATGGGGATGTAAAAATCAACATCATCGACACCCCTGGCCACGCCGACTTTGGCGGCGAGGTGGAGCGGAGCCTTTCGATGGCCGATGGTGCAATTTTGCTGGTGGACGCTTCCGAAGGGCCGTTGCCCCAAACCAGGTTTGTGCTGGAAAAAACCCTGGCCTTGGGCCTGCGGGTGATTGTGGTGATCAACAAGATCGACCGCAAGGACGCTCGGATCGAAGAGATCACCAACGAAATTTACGACCTTTTCATCGACCTGGGGGCCGGGGACGAGCAGTTGGAATTCCCCCTCTTGTTTGCCATTGGCCGGGATGGGATTGCCAAATTTAAGCTGGAAGACGAAAACGTTGACCTACGGCCTTTGCTCGACACCATCGTGGACAAGGTCCCGGCCCCGAAATTCAAGCCGGACGAGCCCTTCCAAATGTTGGTTTCCGACCTGGGTTACTCGGACTACCTGGGCCGCTTGGCGATCGGCAAGATCCACAACGGCCGGGTCACCGCTGCCGACAAGTTGGTCTGCATCAACGAAGCCGGGGAACGGGAGCCGGTCAAGGTCGGCAAGCTTCAGGTTTACCGGGGCTTGGGCTTTGAGGAAGTGGCCTTCGCCGAAGCCGGGGAGATCATCGTGATCTCGGGGATCGAAGACGTAAAGATCGGCGACACCATCACCGAATCGGCCACCGGCAAGGCGCTCAAACGTATCTCCATCGACGAGCCTACCGTGGCCATGCGCTTTGGGATCAACAGCGGACCGCTTTCGGGCAAGGAAGGCAAGTTGGTCCAGTCTTCCAAGATCAAGGAACGGCTGGTCAAGGAAACCTTGCGCAACGTCGCTCTCAAGGTGGAGTTCACCGACGACAAGGACAGCTTCATGGTCAAGGGCCGTGGGGAATTCCAAATGGCCATCCTGATCGAACAGATGCGCCGGGAAGGGTATGAGCTGAACGTCAGCCGCCCCGAGGTGATCTACAAGTTTGAAGACGGCAAAAAGATGGAGCCGATCGAACACCTTTATGTGGACTGCGAAGAGTCTTACGTTGGGGTAGTGACCGAGAAGCTGAGCATCAAAAAAGGCAAGATGATCAACCTGATCAACCACGGCACTGGCCGGGTGCGGGTGGAATTCAGTGTGCCCAGCCGCTCCCTGATCGGCTACCGGGACGAGTTCCTGACCGACACCAAGGGGACCGGGCTGATGAACAGCTACCTTTCGGGGTACGAAGAATTCCGTGGGGACTTCCCGACCCGCCACACCGGCTCGATCATCTCCGACCGGCAAGGGGAAGCGGTGGCATACGCCTTGTTTAACCTGGAGCCCAGGGGGATTTTGTTTGTGGTCCCCGGCGACCCGATTTACGAAGGCATGATCATCGGGGAAAACAACCGGGAGCAAGACATTGTAGTCAACGCTTGTAAGGAAAAGAAGCTGACCAACATGCGGGCTTCGGGCCACGACGATGCCGTCACCCTCTCGCCGATCAAGACCATGACCTTGGAAGCGGCGATCAACTTCCTGCGGGACGACGAATTGGTGGAAGCAACCCCCAAGTCGGTCCGTCTGCGTAAGGCGATCTTGAACACCAACGAACGGAACATTTCCGAGAAACGCAAGAAGTAGCGGATCGGTGGCAGGAAAATAAAAAGGGTTGGTCCCCAGCGATGGTGGCCAACCCTTTTTTATTTTGGGACCAATAACGCTGTCGGGCGAAATCGTCATTGTTGGATACAGAAGCCTAAAAGTTGTTTGGACAATTCTTCTAAAGAGGGTGTAGTCCTTGAGTGAGCGGAGTTTAGGCTAACCTGGGGCTTAAATTGATTGGGCTTCCAACATACTACGAGAGAGACGATGAACAAACATATTTTTCTGGCGTTTTGCTTGATTCTATTGTCAATGGCGGCTGTTGGACTTGAGGTTTCTTCCTCCAACCCGAGTGTGAATACACTGACCAGGTTTTCTACCCAAGTTTCAATCGATATTACAAAACAAGCTGTGATAGACAGAGTAACTGCTGCAATAAACGACTACCACATTGCAAGCACCGATGCCGAAAGAGAAAGGGCGCTCCAATTTATAGAACCTAGCATAATCGAAAACTTGAAGAACCAAGACCTTTCGGAGGAGGAAATAGTGGATTGGCTAAGTGACCGGGTAGAAAAGATGAAAAAGGAGTTGGAACAGGAATCAAAAGAGCAGCAAACCGCTCAGGCAAAATCTCAGGGCGTTGTTGCAGACAAGCCCAACTCAAAATAATGTACTAGGGTTGGTCCCCAGCAATGGGGGCTAACCCTTTTTTTGTGTCTGGAGATTTTTAATCCCGACCTTGGCCCAGGCTGTCGATCAAGACCAGTTTGCAGGTCTCCAAGACCTTGAGGGACAAGGCCCCTGCTCCCTTGACTGCGGCCCCGTCTCCGGCCTCCAATTCCACCTCCCCCAACTTCAGCTGACCTTCGGCGACCTGCACAAAAACCCTACGGTTGTTGTCCTTGAGGGGGTATTGGGTCTGCGTCCCGGTGGGCAAATGTCCCAACCAAAGGCTGGCATCCTGTTGCAAGGGTAAGGGGGCTCCGGTGGGGGCGGCGCAGAGGGTCAGGGTGGATTTTGGGGTCAGCCAGTCGGTGGGGGCGGTTTGGTAACCGGGAGGCAGGTTGGCCCGGGAGGGCAAGATCCAGATTTGGAAGAGCCGCAGCGGCTCGGTAGGGGAACCGTTGAACTCGGAATGCCTGATCCCGGTTCCGGCGCACATGTATTGCAGTCCGCCGGGCAAAATGGTTTCCCGGTTCCCCTGGCTGTCCTGGTGGGCCAAGGTCCCGCTCAGCAGGACGGTGACGATCTCCATATCTCGGTGCCCGTGGGTACCAAACCCCTGTCCAGGCTGGATCACATCGTCGTTGAGAACCCTGAGCGCCCCCCAGCCCATCTTGCCGTGGTCCACCCAGTCGGCAAAGCTAAAGCTGTGGTAGGTTTGCAACCATTGGTGGTCAAAATAACCTCGCTCTGGACCGGGGTACTTGGTGACCTGCATACAAACCTCCGGGTGTGAGTTTTAAAGGCCTTTGAGGGAGTGAAGGAGTCCATAAAAGGGAATCGCCTCCAGGTCGGCGGCGCTGCTCGCCTGGGCGCTGAGGATCACACCCACTTGACCCTTGATCTTGGCGCAGGTGAAAACCCTAAAATCGGCATTGTTGGAGGCTCTGGCTTGGTAGAGTTCCAGTCCCTGCCGGTTGGTCTTGAACCCCGCTTCTCCAGTGGTAAAACCCTGGTCTCGGGCCAACAGGGCCGCTTGGTAGCGGCAGGCGGTGTCCGGGCGGCCCAGGATTCTTACCAAGGAAAGTTGGAGGCTCGATTGACTGCTGGCCAAAAGTGCGTAAAGGTCGTCGGTCGGCCCGGCGGCGGAGTACAGGGGGGTAAAATAGCCCAGGTCCAAGCTCAGGCTGCCGATCCAGGTCCCGTCAGGGGCGGCCAGGGTTTGGGTGGACTGGGTGCTGCTGAGGCTGGGGCCGGTCGAGCCGGTCCCCAAATCGCCTTTGGGGGTTTCTTTCAGGTCCGTTCCGCCGCCGCAGCCCGACAAGAGAGCCAGGGCCAGAACCGTGAGCAAGGTGGTTTTAAAAGGCATGGTTGATCGTCAAGTGGGTTTGGGGGCCTTCATCGGCGGTGGCGAGGTCCAGCCGCAGAATGATGGCGTCAATCAAGAGTCTAGCACCAACCCCAAAACTTTGGTGTTGGTTGGACCACAAACTGGAATCACGGGTTGGAGAAACTTGGCCTTGTTCGGCAAAAGCCGCCAGTTGGACCCCGTCAAGGTGCCCGTGGACCAAAAGACTTTCGATTTCAAAATTGTAGGGCAAGGTGTAACGAACCTCGGCGATTCCGGTTTGGGCGAAACGGTCGGTCCAACGTCCGGCCGGGTAGCCCCGCAACCGGGCCTCACCGCCGAACCCCTGGGCATTCCCGGCATCTTTGCCCCAGGTCTCGGAGAGTTCCTGGTACAGCGCCAAGGTGGTCCGGTCGTAAACGGGTAGGTAAAACCCGGCGTGGTAGCTTTTGGTTTGGAGGTCCGAACGGAGCGCCGAGCTGCTGCTGGAGTCGGTCCCCAAAGGGCTTGAATGGGGGGCGGTGAGGCTGGTGGAGTAGGACAGCCGGACCCCTTTGGCGGGGTCCACCCAGTCGTCGGTCAGGTCCAAGGTCAGCCTGCCGTTGGCGCTGTGCGCACCTTGCAGGGTGTCTTGGCCGCTGCTGTCGATGCTGTAGCCCTTAAAAAACACCAGATTGTAATTGATCTCGATCCTGCGCTCCCAAAGCCGGTAGGAGGGACTGAAGAAGTAGTATTTAAATTTTCCGGTGTAGGGAATCAGGTAGTTGGGCGAGTCTCGGCCAGGGAGGTAAGAAAAATAGTCGGTGAACTGGATGTCTCCAAACCAATATTCCACAGTCAGGCCGGGGACAAAGAGCGGGACTTCCCGCAAGGCGTAGGCGGAAACCCGGATGTCCGAGCTGCCCGAAAAGGTGCGGGCTTCGGTGACCGCTGCGTCCACTCCGGTGCCCATGATGTTGGAAAAGGAGCCCAACACCCCGGCAAACACCCCCAATCCCGGCAGAGAAGCCACGGCGGGGATAACCATGTAAACGTTTTCCTGCCGGTTTTCAAAGAGCCTTCGCCGTTCGGGAACCAAAAACTGTCCTTGGGCGGTGAAACCTTGGACGGTCAAGCAAAACAGCAGGGCCAAGGTCAGGCCGGTTTTGGGCCATTGAAACATCAAAACTCCATCGGTTTTTTCAGGTCAATCCAAGCTAAACAAAAACCCTGCTTCCGCCAAGCCCAATTTGATTTTACAAGGATTTCTCCTTAGAGCAGGGGCCTCCGGTAATCTCCTTGGGAGGTTGCCTTTTTGGCCCGCTGGCCCTAGATTAAAAACATGAAACTGATCTCTTGGTGCTTTTTTTTGCCCGGCTGCAACGACCCCAGCCGCTTGGCCGGTTGGGTGAGGCCAGAAGGCCCGGCCCCGGAGCCGAGCCTGGAGTTTTTGCCTCCCCTGGCCAGACGGAGGGTCTCTTGGGTCGGCAAGCTGGCTTTGGACCTCGCCCACCGTTTGGCTCCGCCCACGGTGATGCGGGAAGCCTTGCTGCTCTTGGCCAGCCAACATGGAGAGATCACCACTACCGCCCTTTTGCTCGACCAGTTGACCCGAGGTGAGGTCTTGAGCCCCGCTGGGTTCAGCCATTCGGTGCACAACAGCCCGGTGGGCCGGGTGAGTCTGGCCTTGGACAACCGCCAACCGGCCGGAGCCGTTTCGGCGGGGGTGGGCAGTTTGGGTGCGGGGCTGGTGGAGGCGCTGGGGCTTCTCTGTCGCTACGAGGGACGCAAGGTGGCCCTGCTGTTTGCCGATGAACCGGTCCCGGCGGGGCTCCATCCGCCGCTCCATTGCCAGGACGGCCCTTATGGGCTGGGCCTGCTGCTGGGCGCAGGGACGGGTCTGGAGGTCAAGTTTCTCCCCGGTCCCCCTCCGCCCCAGGTTTCGGAGTTTGGGGCCGCCGTCTTGGTACCCCTGCTTTTGTGGCTCCAGGCCCCTTTGGGTGCCTTCCTTTTGCCCGGACCGGGGGGGCCACTGGAGTTGACCTGGGCCGGATCGGCGTTATGACACCGGCCCCTTGGGGGTGATTTTCTCCCCCGGAACAAGGCCGGGAGCGGGGACAGGGGATAAGGAATCTGGGCTTGCCTAAGTGGAAAAAAAGAGGCGAGAATCCCCCTTCTTTGTAGTGAAATCACCGGCCTGGGACACCGAGGCCCCCTAGAGATCGTGCGCCCATGAATGCTTTTGGCGAGTTGGAACAGGAATTAAAGCGGCTGATCATCCAAACCTTGGACCTGCCCGACCTGAGCCCCGAAGAAATCGAAAGTGACGAACCTTTGTTTGGGGAAGGGCTGGGTTTGGATTCGATTGATGCGCTGGAATTGGGCATTGCCCTGCAAAAAAGTTACGGTCTAAAACTCCAAGGGGACGCTGAGGAAAACAAGGAACATTTTTTCTCCGTTGCCAGTCTGGCTCGTTTGGTGGCCTCCCACCAGACCAGCTGACCCCCTTTGGACCGACCTGCCCCGCTTTCTCGACTGCTCCTCAGTCCCCCTGCCGCCGACCGGCCCCTGTGCTTTTGGAAGGACCAAACGCTGGACTGGGGTGGGTTTTTGGGCCTCTTGGGTCCCTTGAGCGACAAGGTGGCGGCGGCCCCCCCTGGGGCCTACCTGCTGTTTGCCAAAGACAGCGGCCTCTTTTTGCTGGGTTTGTTGGCCTTGTGGTTGAACCGCAAGACTGTGGTCCTGCCGCCCAACGATTTGCCCGAAACCTTGGCCGAGTTGGCTCCCCAAACGGTGGGGCTGGTGAGTGATTTTGACCCGCCCGCCCGTTGCCTGCACCTGGACTTGCGGCAACTCTCCAGCGGCGCTGTGCCAGTGCCCCGCCTCCTTTGCCCCGGAACCCCCGCTTTGGTCCTGGTAACCTCGGGCAGCACCGGTTCGCCCAAGAGGGTGGAAAAAACCCTGGACCAGCTGGAGACCGAACTTTTGGCCCAAGAATCCCTTTGGGGGGAAGGCACAAAGGGGGCCAGGGTCTATGCCACGGTTTCCCACCAACACATCTATGGCCTTTTGTTCCGCCTGCTCTGGCCCTTGGTGACCGGCCGCCCCTTTGCGAGGTTCGCCCACCTTTACCCCGAAGAGCTGGCCTTGGACATGGTGGGACCTTCGGTCTTGGTCAGTGGCCCGGCACACCTCAAACGGTTTCCCCAGTTGGTCAGCTTGGCCGACTTTGGCGACAAGGTGCGGCTGTGTCTGAGTTCCGGCGGCCCTTTGGACCGGGAGACGGCCCTTTCGGTCGCCCAAGGTTGGGGCCGGGCTCCGGTGGAAATCTTTGGGTCCACCGAAACCGGAGGGGTCGCCTACCGCTGCCGCCAAGAAGGCCAACCCGAACGCCTTTGGACCCCGTTGCCCGGCGTGGAGGTTCGGTCGGACCAGGGGCAGTTGTTGGTACGCTCCCCTTATGTGAATTTGGAGGGACAGGCCGAGTGGTTTTTGATGGGCGACTTGGTGGAGTTGCGGCCCTTGGGGTTTGAGCTTTTGGGCCGGGCGGACCGGGTGGCCAAGATCGAGGAAAAGCGGGTCAGCCTGCCCCGGATGGAAGCGAAGCTCTTGGAGCGCCCCGAGGTTGCCCAGGCCTGGTTGACCGCCCTGGAAAGCCCGCCCGGACGGGTCCGGTTGGCCGGGGTGCTGGGTTTGACCCAGGCCGGGTGGGAGCAGGTGGACCAAACAGGGGAACGGGCCTTGACCCAGGTTCTGCGGGACCACCTGCGGCAAAGTTTTGAGGAGCTGCTGGTCCCCCGCCGGTTTTTGCTGTTGCCCCAACTTCCCTTGGACCCCCAGGGCAAACCGGACCGCAGTAGGATGACCGAACTTTTGCTCCACCCTAGGTTGCCCCAAATCCTGGGCCGCCGGTCCAAGCCTGAGGAACTGTGGGTCAGGCTCCGGGTCCCCAACCATCTGGCCTACTTTCAGGGCCACTTTGACCAAGCCCCGGTCCTGCCGGGGGTGGTCGAGGTTTTTTGGGTTCACCAGTACTTGAACCAAGCGCTGGGCCGTTTGGTGGCGGTCAAGAGGGTCTCTGGGCTCAAGTTCAGCGCTCCCCTTTTGCCCGGTGCGGTTTGTGAGTTGCAGATTTTGTTGGCCGGACCGGGCCGCTGGTCCTTTGTTTATACCCAAGGCTCGACCCGGTGCGGATCGGGAATTTTGGAACTGGAGCGATGATGCGCCCTTGTGTCGTGATCCCCAATTACAACCACAAAGACCCGATCGGAGCGGTCATAAAGGGCCTCAAGCCCTACGGCCTGCCGGTGTTGATGGTGGACGACGGCTCCAGCCCAGAGGCCAAGGAGGTGTTTGCCGCCCTGGCCTTGGAACACAAGTTTTTGACCCTGCTGACCCGGCCCGAAAACGGCGGCAAGGGGGCAGCGGTCAAGGACGGATTGCGGGAGGTCAAGCGGCTGGGCTTTACCCATGCGATCCAGATGGATGCGGACGGGCAGCACAACCTGGAGGACCTGCCCCGGTTTTTGGAGGCCCTGACCTCGCACCCCAAGGCGCTGGTGCTGGGACAGCCGGTTTTTGACCAAACCGCCCCCAGGGCCAGATTGATTGGCCGCCAGATCACTACTTGGGTGATCCGGCTCCAGTGCCTTTCTTTGGCCATCAAAGACGGTCTATGTGGCTTTCGGGCCTACCCGCTGGGGCCAACGGTGCGGCTTTTGGACCGGCACTCCCTGGGCAACCGGATGGACTTTGACCCGGAGATTGCGGTTTGGTTGTTTTGGGAGGGGTTGGAGGTGATCAGCCTGCCCACGAAGGTCAAGTACCTGGAAGGCAATCTTTCCAACTACCACTATTGGTCCGACAACCTCTTGGTCGCCCGTTCCCACCTGGCTTTGAGCCTACGGAGCCTGGCCTTGTCCCCCTACACCCTGTTGCGCAGGCTGTTTGGACCCAAAGGGGGCCCGGAGTGGTTTGAAAGGAAGGAAAGGACCAACACCTTTTGGGTCCATCTGGCGATCCGGGTGTTTGAGGCCCTGGGACCGCGGCTCAGCAGGGGGGTGATGGTCCCGGTGATTTGGTTTTATTACCTCTCCGACCAAAGGGGACGAAGGGCGGTGGGGGAGTTTTTGGCCCAGGTCGCCCAAGACCCCAGGTCCGCCTTAGACCATGCTTCCCCAGGCGGCTTGGTGTGGCGGCAGTATTACCGGTTTGGGGACCTGCTCTTGGACCGCTTCGCCTTCTGGCGGAACCGAACCCAAGGGTACGAAGTGGAGGTGGTTGGCCAGGAGTGGATGGAGGAAATCAAGGCTCGGCCCCAGGGCGCAATTTTTTTGAGTGCCCACCTGGGCAGTACCGACTTCCTCAAAGCCTTGAGCCTCAAGGAACAACAAAAGCCGGTCCATGCGATCATGTTCAACCAAAATGCCCAAGCGGTGATGGAGGTGCTCAAAAAGATCAACCCCGAGGCGGTTGCCCACATCTTTGAACTGAGCAAGCTGGACCTGGGCAGTATCTTTGCCCTCAAGGAGGTGATCGAAAAAGGGGAGTTTTTGGGGATGCTGGGGGACCGCCTGACCTTTGGGGCCAAGGACCGGTATTCGATGCTTCCCTTTTTGGGCCGCTCCGCTCCTTTTGGCCATGGCCCCTTGATCCTGGCCTCTCTGCTGGAATGTCCGGTGTACACCGTCTTTGCCCTCAAAACCGGGGAGGGACGGTTTGAGGTGCGGATCAGCAAGCTAGCCGAACAGGTGATCCTGCCCAAAGCCAACCGGACCCAGGCCCTGGAGGGGTATCTCCAACAATACCTCAGCGCCTTGGAAGAAGCGGTTTGCGCCCGTCCCGACCAATGGACCAACTTCTTTCCCTTCTGGGAGGCCCCGTGAGGCCCTTCGAGCGCAGTTGGCGGCTGGCCTTGGGCGGGCTGATCCTCTCCTTGGGCTTGTGGGGGACCGGCTACGGCCCCTGGGTGGCGGGCTTGGTTTTGCTGGTCTTGGGGCTGGATTTTGTCTGGGGGGTTTGGGACCCCAAACGAGGTTATTTTGTGGAGACCCTCAACCGCCTGGAACCCCGAGGCAAAGAGCTTTACCTAACCTTTGACGACGGCCCCAACGGGGAGGAAACGACCCAGGTCTTGGGGCTGTTGGAGCAGTACGGGGCCAAGGCCAGTTTTTTTGTGGTCGGCCAAAAGGTTAAGGACCAACCCGAATTGGTCCGGGCGATGGTCCAGGGGGGCCACGAGGTGGGCAACCACAGCTGGAGCCACAGCGGCTGGATCAACTTTTCCAATGCCCCCGGTTGGCAAAGGGAAATTGCCCCCACCAACCAACTGCTGGAGTCCCTGGGTGTTGTGCCAAGGTACTTCCGCCCGCCGGTGGGCCTGACCAATCCGCACTTGGGCGCTGCCCTGGAGGCCACCGGGATGACCGCCTTGGGCTGGAGTTTTCGGACCCAAGACTGGCGGGAGACAAACCTCGAAAAGCTGGTGGAAAGAATCCTAGCCCGAGTGGAACCGGGGGCGGTTTTTTTGCTCCACGATGGCCCCCACCCTGGGGTTGCGGCCAGCAAGGTCTTGGCGGTTTTGTTGCCCCGTTTGTTGGCCCAAGGCTACTTTTTGACACCCTTGCCCCATTGACCGCAATCCCCTAAACTGGCCCAAAACCAAAGTACCTGCTACCATGAACCAAAAGCTTCAGATGTTGACTCTTTCCGACCGGCCAGTCCCGTTGGCCGACTTTTTGTGGGCTTTGGGCAATGAGTCGCTATCGGTCCAGCTCACCGGCGACCCGGACTACCGCAGCAGGATCGAAGGGGCCGCCGAGTTTGTGGCGGCCGCTTGGCGGGAGCACAAGGAAATCTACGGGGTGACCACCGGCTATGGGGCCAGTGTGGGCCGGGTGGTGGAGCCGAGCTTGGTGGAAGAATTGCCCTTGCATCTGGTGCGGTTTCACGGTTGTGGGCTGGGCAAGGACTTGGTGCCCAAGGCGGCCAAGGCGGTGCTCTTGGCCCGGTTGATTTCCTTGGCCAAGGGGGATTCGGGGGTCCGTTGGGAGTTGTTGGAGCGGCTGTGCAGCCTGTACAACCACGGGGTTTGGCCCCGAATCCCCGAAGAGGGTTCGGTGGGCGCTTCGGGGGACCTGACCCCGCTGTCTTACCTTGCCGCCGTGCTGGTTGGGGAACGGGAGGTACTCTACCGGGGGAACCTGAGGCCTACTGCCCAAGTGTTGCAGGAACTGGGGCTGGCTCCTTTGCGGCTGATGCCCAAAGAAGCCCTTTCGATGATGAACGGCACCAGCGTGATGACCGCACTGGCCGCATTGGTTTGGCAGCGGGCCGAGTTTGTGGTGCGGCTGGCCGGGAAGATCACCGCCCTCAACGTGGTCGCCTACCTGGGCAACCCGGCCCACTTTGACCCCCGAATCTTTGCTGCCAAACCCCACCCTGCCCAAGGCAAGGTGGCCGCCCGGATCGCTCTGGACCTGGGTTACCGTCCAAAAGCCCCGCTCCAAGGCCCCAAACGGCTGCAAGACCCCTACAGCCTTCGCTGCGCTCCCCATGTGATCGGGGTTTTGGCTGACGGTTTGGAGCAGTTTGCCTCTTGGATCGAGATTGAACTGAACAGTGCCAACGACAACCCTTTGGTGGATGTGGAAGCCCAGGAATTCTTGCACGGCGGGAATTTTTACGGCGGACACATCGCCTTTGTGATGGACAGCCTCAAAACCGCCGTGGCCAACGTGGCGGACCTTTTGGACCGGCAGATGGCCCTGCTGGTTGACGAACGGATGAACCACGGCCTACCGGCCAATCTTTCCGGTGCCGCCTTGGGCCGGGAAACCATCAACCACGGGCTCAAGGCGCTGCAAATCGCCGTCTCCGCCTGGACCGCCGAGGCGCTCAAATTAACCATGCCCGCTTCGGTGTTTTCCCGGTCCACCGAATGTCACAACCAGGACAAGGTCAGCATGGGCACCATTGCCGCTCGGGATGCAATGCGGATCTTGGAGCTGACCGAACAGGTATTGGCTGGAACCTTGGTGGCCGCCCTCCAAGGGGTGCGGCTGCGCCGGGCGATGGGGCAAGGGGCGGCTTTGACCGAGCGGTTGGAACGGTTTGTGGCCCCCTTGGAATCCCTGTTGCCCCTGGTCACCGAAGACCGACCCTTGGAGCCCGAATTGCGGCGCTTGGTGGCGCTGATTGCCGATGGGGCCTTGGACTTGGGGCCGGAGGAAGGATGAGGCAAAAAGAGTTTTGGCTGTGGATACTGGTGGGGCTCTTGGGTCTCTCCGGCCCCTGCCATGCCGAACTGCCGCCCCCCGAGGACTTTCCGGGGGCGCTGGTCAACTATGAAAATCCGCCCAAGGAACTCAAGGAACTCAACGCAATCTTGTCCCAAGAGGCCGCCTTCCAGGCTAGGTTTATCCTTTCGGTGTACAAACTGGGCATCGAGCGGCCGGTCAACTCGGAGGGCCGGGTGGTCTTTGATGTGGAAAAGGGGCTGTTGTGGCAGACCTTGAGTCCCTACAAAGAGGCGCTGTGGGTCAACCAGGACGGGGTTTTTCACCTGAGCAGCCAAGGCAAGGAGCGGGTCGGGGACGATCCGGGGTTCTACCGGAAACTCCAGGAATTCTCCCAAGGTTCGATGGCCAAGCTGGGCTCCGAAGCGGCCCTTTACTTTGGGGTCAAAGAGGAGCTTTGGGAGATCAAGGTGGTACCCCAGTCCGGGGTGCTGGCCGCCAATGTCGCAGAGTTCCGCATCCGGGGCAGCCGGGGGGTGATCTATTGGGTGCGGCTGTTTTTGCGAGACAAAACCGTGATGTCCATCCGGTTGGCCGACTTCCAAAGGTACAAGGACAGTTTCGGGGAAACGGAGTTTTTTTTCCTGGAGCCTCGCCGTGACTTTATACCTTAAATGAACCTCTGGGGGCCAGGCCACCGGATTTGGGGCCGTTTGTTTTTGGGGCTGTTGTGGGTCCTGTTGGGGTACGACCTGTGGGCCTTGAGCCGACCAGGGACCCTTGAAACCCGGATCGTCACCTTGTTGCCGCCTTCGGAGCGGGAAGAGGGGCTGGAACAGGCGGTGGCCGATTTGGCCGAACCGGCGGCCAAACGGGTGTATTTTTTGGTTTCTGCCACAGAGCCCAAAGAGTTGGCCCCAGAGAGCCGGAGATTTTTGGCCGCCCTTTTGGAAACCGGCCGGTTTCTTCCCCCCAAAAGCCCTGCGGGGTTGGAGGAGCTTTACTTGACCCACCCTTGGGCCAAGCTTTCCGCCCCGGCTTCCCAAGCCCTGTTTGGCCCCAACCCTGGGCCGGACCTATTGGAACAGACCCGCCGCCAACTTTACAGCCCCCTGGCCAGCTTTTTCAGCCACCCGGCCCAAGACCCCTTGCTGCTGTTGCCCTCCCTGCTTCGGGAACTGGCCCCCTTGCTGCCCCTCGCTTCGGGGCTGAGAGAGTTTGACCGGTCCCACCTGGGCTTTGTGCTGGAGCTGAGCCACAGCGCCTTTGACTTTGAGGCGACCGAAGCGGACCCCAAAGCCGTTGAGTCCGCCTGGGCCGCCACCATGTCGCCGGGCTCCCAACTGGCCTGGACCGGGGTGAGCCGATATGCCAACCAAGCGGCCCAGCAGGCCCGGATGGAGATGAACTGGATCGGCGGGGGTTCCTTGTTGGGGGTGGTTTTGTTGTTGGGGCTCGCCTTTGGCAACCGACGGGATCTGTGGGCCGGGCTGCTGCCGGTCTTGGCCGGGCTGACCTTGGGGCTGGCGGGGGTGCTGGCGGCCTTTGGGGAATTGCACCTGTTGACCTTGGTTTTTGGGGGCAGTTTGGTCGGGGTGGCGGTGGATTATGGGTTCCACGGGCTGGTCCATACCCGTTACCCGCCTCAAGGTCCGCTGAAAAACCTGTACCCGGCCCTAAAATGGGGATTTTTGACCAGCCTTTGCAGCTACTTGGCCCTGGGGCTCGCTCCCTTTCCCGGACTGCGGCAGGTGGCGCTGTTTTCCGGCTTGGGCCTTTTGGGGGCCTACCTTTGGGTTCGGTTGCGGCTGGGGCCGGGGCCTTTGGTGGACCGTCCTTGGGTGCTGGATTGGGCCCAAGGTTCCTTGGCTTTTTACCCCAAACTCAGGCCCAAGGCTTTGGGGCTCTTGCTTACGTTGCTCTCCCTGACCCAGTTGCCCAAGCTCTACGGCAACGACGAGCTGGAACGCTTGGCCAGCCGACCAGCCCGGTTGTTGGCCGAAGAAAAATTGGTCCAGGCTTACTTCCCTGAGCTTTCGTTCGGGTCTTTTTTTTTGGTGGAGGCCCCGGACCTGGAGGCTTTGGTCGGCCGCTTGGAGGCCTTGTCCCAAACCCTCCCCGCTTGGTCCTTGGCCCGAATTTGGAGCGGACCGGAGGCCCAAGAGCGGCAGCGACAGGCGCTGGCTTCGGCTTGGGAAGCCGGACTTAAGACCGAACTTGCCAAACTGGGCTTTGAGGACAAAACCCTGGAGGACTTTGGACGCACGTTGGCGCAAGGGAGGCCGCTGGACCTGAAGGAACTGCCCCTGCCGGGGCTCTTTGGGCAGTCCGGGGGCCGGTGGTACGCTCCCTTGGTTCCGCTCAAGGCCCTCACTGCCCAAGAGGCCCAAGGTTGGGTTGGCCCCGGAGTCCATTGGATCGATCCGGGCCGGGACACACCCAAGTTGTTGGGCCGCTACCGGGAGCGGATCGGCTGGGCCTTGGGGATTGCCTACCTGGGGATCGCCCTGTTTTTGCTCCACCGCTACGGTTGGACCCAAGGCTCCAAGACCCTCCTGCCCCCCTTGTTGGCCGCCCTGGCCGTCCTGGGACTGCTCGGGGCGCTGGGCCAGGGGATCAACCTTTTTGACCTGCTGGGGCTGTTGTTGGTTTTGGGGATTGGGGTGGATTATGGGATCTTTTTTGCGGAAAGCCAGGAAACCCCCGCCAAGACGCTGGTGGCGGTGTGGCTTTCGGCGGTGACCACCCTGTTGGCCTTTGGGCTGTTGGCCTTTTCCCAAACCGGGGCCTTGGTCTCCCTGGGCCGAGCCGCCGGGGTGGGGGTGGGGGTGGCCTGGTTTTTTTCCCCTTTGGCCCAAAAAAGGAAGATTGATCGAATGGGACCATTGCCCTAAACTTTGGGCAGCAACCTCAGCCCTGAGTCCAAGATGGTCAAACCCTTTGTTCCCCTTCTGTTGTTGGCGTTATTGGTTGGTTCGGCACCGCTTTTTGCCCAAGAGCTGGACCAGAAGATCCTTCAGTCCCGGACCCTCTTCCAAGGGCTTTCCGACGACCTACAGGTGCAAATGTGGGCCGCCATGTCCCAAGGCGGGCCGGTGGCGGCAATCGGGACCTGCAACCTCAATGCCGGCAAGGTGACCGAAGCAGCCTCCAAACAGGGCGTGACCTTGGGCCGGACCAGCCTCAAACTCAGAAACCCCAAAAACCAGCCGGACCCCTGGGAACGGGCGATGATGGAGGAGTTTGAGCGCCAGAAGGCCTCGGGGGTCGCTCTGGAGGAACTGGAGAAAGGGGAATTTATCACCCAAGGGGGCAAAAAAACCTTCCGGTACCTCAAAGCCATCGGAACCAAGCCCAGGTGCCTCGCTTGCCACGGAGCGGTGATTGCCCCGGAGGTGGAAGACAAGATCAAGGCCCTGTACCCCAACGACTTGGCGAGAGGCTACAAGGAAGGTGACCTGAGGGGAGCCTTCACCTTGATCCAGGTTTTGGAATAGCTCCACCGCCCTTGGGGTTGGCTGTCCCGCAAAGGATGAAAAATCTTTCATTGGCTCTCCCCCTGGGGTTGGGCGTAGCCTGGTAACCTTTTTTTCAGCGGTAAAACGTGATCTATGTGCTTTGGATGGCCGCCTTCGTGGGGGGCCTGTTTGCCACCAACGGCGGCACCGAACTGGGGGTGTTCGGCAAAAACCAGAAACCCCAGGTCCTCCAAATGGAAGCGGCGGCAGAACCGGCCAATGAGGTGGGTTTGGTGGCGGTGAAGGTGGAAGGTAGAGACCCAATGGAGCTTTATCAGGTAAAGCTTGCCGATGGCCGGTTGTGTCTGGTGACCAAAAACAAGCAGTCCATGTCCTGCTCGGGCACACAAAGCAACCTGGAAAAGCCGGGAAATTTGGTGGCCAAGCAGTTTGAACAAACCACCCTCCCCGGACCGGGGTTGTACCGGTTGGTTTTTTCCGGTTCGGTCGAATGTGTGCTGACCGCCGCCAAGACCGGGCTTTCCTGCAACTTTGGCCGTAAGGGCAGCGAGACGGTGCCCAACATCGTTTCGGTCGGACGGATCAAGTCCGAAGGCAAGGGACCGGAGTTTTATCAAGTTCGGTACGAAGACGGCCTGAACTGCCTTTTGCCGCACAGCAAAACCGCAGTCCAATGTTTCTGGCCTCATGGGGAAACGCTGAAGCAGCCCTAGAGGGCTCTAATATCGATCAGGGTATTTAATGCTACCGATCTTGCTGCCCTGCAGCCACCTGTCGGTTGGATCATCCGCCTAAAGTCGGAGCGCTGAACTGGCCTGAAGAATATCGGCCTAAACTCCTCTAAATGCGACTTGGCAGGGGATCAGAGAGGCCCTGGCCGCTTGTTGTGAGGTCGTTCAATCGTCTATCGGTTCGAGGCCAAGTCGAAACCCATCCTTCATGGCTTTGATTGTTTCTTGGTTGTGCCCCTTCCAATGGGTGACCTCGCCGGTAACCTTCAGAGGTTCACGGGACCGGAAAGATTTTGTTGGATTCCCTCGAAATTTTTTGTCCGTAAGGTTGGGGTCCTCTTCAATCGGGCCAATCGGTTGCACGGTATAAACTCTGCCTCGACCTTCACCGGCGGCCAGTTCCGCCCCCCAAATGGCAGCATCCAAGGTACGGGTCAGATAGACATGGATTGAGGTCCTGACCTTCTGGCCGAAGTTTGGGGTTTGCCCCGGCGTAATCAACTCCCCAGGCTTCAGGTCGGCTTTTGTTCCGTGATAAAAAAGCCACTCGGTGACTTCGCCAACCACTCGCAGCGGCTGGCAGGAAAAGCAGGACATGGAGGGATGGCCTGGAGACTGCTCGCCCGGAAAGTCGGAGACATTCCCCACCGGACCGGTCACTTCCACCTGATAGACCCTGCTGGGACCTGCACCCTCTGAGAGCTCGGCATCCCAAACCGCTTCATCTAGATTTGGGGACAGGTAAACCCGAGTCTTGGTCTCGTTCCCCACGCCGCCGCTCCTGGGAAAGCTGGGCAAGATCTGGTCTCCAGGCTTCAGTTCAGCCCTGGTCCCGTGGTAGAACCGCTTCTTGGAATCGTCGTTTTTACCCCCCAAGTCTTTGCTCAATTTGTCTTCTCCTGAACTGTACCTAGTCCCCCGTTCGCTCCACCGGTTCGTTAACAAACCGAGAGTTTTGTAGCCAAGTCCATACTCCGCCGGACCAAAACAAAACTTGGTCTCCAGCTTGTTGGACCAAGGCACTTTGCAGTTAATCCGAGCCTGTCATATTTCGGTATGGTTGCCCCGCAGCCGCTTGGCGGCGGGGTAGATCACCCACTTTTAACCGGAACCGTCAAAGGGTCAGACAATACGGGGGTTTTTAAGCCAAACGAAACCTCCAGGAGCACCCAAGGTGCCTCCAGGGGAGCGGGGCGAGTCAGAAACCGAAATTGGCGAGCATCTTGTCGATGTCCGCCTGTTTGGTCATGTCGGTCGGGTGGTTGTCCTGGGGGCCTTCGAGCAAGAGCCCGTCCCGTTCGATGCCCGTCAACGGGGAGACGGCATCTTCGGAGGCCGCTTTTTTTGCCGCCTTGGGCTTGCCGGAGTACTTTTGCAGGATGTCCAGCAGCTTGATCTCCAACTGTTCGATGAAGTTGATGATCTTTTTGAGCGTTTGGCCGGTCAAGTCCTGGTAGGATTGGTTGGCAATGATCTCAAAATAAATCGCTTCGCTTTCCTGGAAGACCTTGGCCCGGTTGAGCAGCTCTTCCTTGATGCCGTTGTGCATCAAAGCCGCCACCTCTCCCAAGGATTCGGCCAGGGCGGGGTTCTCGATCTGTAGGGCCGCCAACTTCTCTTCCACCTGTTCGCAGGTTTCCAACATCCCTTCGGTCTTGGAGCTGTTTTCGGCGTTGAAGTCCAGCAAGGCTTCTGCTTGGTCCAAGGTGGAGTTGGCCGCCTGTTCCATCCGTTGGATGACCAGATTCAGCTTGTCCACCGCATCGGGCATGTCGTCCATCAAGCCCGGATCAAGCTTGTCGGTAGGGACGGTTTCGCTGAAGTCCTGGAGGCTGTTGTGGATGCCCCGGACCATCTTTCCGATCTCGTTGATCAGGAAAAAACTCTCCCGGTTGGCGGTCAGGTGGTGCAGGTGGTTGAGGTTGACTTCCAGGTCATCGAAGTCTTTGCGGACAATGGACTTAAAGAGGCTGGCGATGCCCTTGAGGATCAGCCGAAGCTTTTCGATGTTCCGGGGGGGCAAGAGGCGGGTGATGTAAAAAACCCGAGCCTGGATCTCCTCTAGTTGCTCCTCGACCTCTTCGATCTTCGAGGATAGCTCGACATAGGAGTCGTCAGCCTTAAAAAATTCGTCGTTTGGTTCTTCGGGAAGGAAAAAATTGAGCTTGTCGCCCTTGTAGTGGTCCAAGGTGGAACGGAGGTAGGCCCCCATCATCTCCATGGCCCGGACGTTGAGCCCGTCGAACTGCATGCCATTGACCCGGTCTTGCAACATGGTCTGGAGACTTTTGGTCTCCTGACCATCTTGCTTGGCAAACTCGGAGAGCAGAGCTTCGTAGTCCTTGACTGCCCGATACAGCTGGACGAAGTTTTCCAAAAACTCGCCCTTGCTGATCGAGCAGCGGTGGTTGCCATCAACAAACATGCCTGCCCTCCAGGTTGTTATTCCTGAGCGGCGATCAGTTTCTCTCGAGCTTGCTCGATCGACTTCAGCACGTCAGGGTTTCCGGTAAACGATTCGGCTCTCTCCAGTTGGTCCAACAAAGTCTTGGGACTAGAGCCCCCGAAGTTCGGTTGCTTGAGTCGGCTTTCGATCAGTTCCATCGTAAGAGTAATGACATTCTCCCTTAGCTGGTTCCGTTTCGTCAAGGCGTTGTAGAGCTGTGCGTCCGATTCGGCGTAAAGGGCGGACTCCTCGAACTGCCGAATGGCTTCAAGCAATTTCTCGATCCGAGCCTGTTCGTCTTTGATCGCCAAAGCGTTTTTCTGGGTTTCCAAACCGGCAATGAAGGCCCTTCCGTAGTCGGAATCGGATTTGATGGCCTTTTTGACCCGGATGGTACGGAAGGTTTCCCGTTCCAACGCCTTACGTTCCTTTTCTTCAAGCAACATCCCTCTGCTGATCACGGTCTGGTCGATCAAGGCGAAGAAGTTGACGTACACCGAGGTGTCCGAGTTTTTGTAAACTACCGGCGGAATGTCCATCACGTCGGGGTTGAAGCTGGCCCGCAGGAAGGTCCGTTTGGGGTATTTGCTGCTTTTGACCACTTCGACGTTGTTCAAAAATTCGAGGCTGGTGATCGGCCGGATCAGGTTGGTTTTCTCGGAGTTGGGGATGGTGATGTCCATCACAAATTCCTTGGTAAACTCCTTAGTCCTTTGGTTGTACAGCTTGCGTTCGTAGATTTCGATCGGGAAGTTCTCCCCGCTCAGGGCAATGTTTTGGTCAAACTGGATTTCTACGCCAAACTGGGCCACCCCGTCTTCCACCGGCCCTTTGGGGGTAGGGACCACCTTGGTCACCTGGTAGGCCCGACTCAACACGTCGTCCCCAAGGTCCTTGAGGGTCAGGAGGAAGTTGTTTTTGAGCAGCCGGTAGGCATCTTCATAGGTCAAAAGTTCACTGGTACCGTTCATCAAATCAACGATATACCTGTACTGCGAGCCGGTCTCGTCCCGACCGAAGGCGGTTTCATTGGGACTGATCAAGTTGAAGGACTTGATCTGGTACTGGAACTTCTGGCCTTCCAAGGTGTCCCCGTTGCCGTACAGCTTCACGTAAACGTTTGCCTGCAAGGCTTGGCGGTGAAAGACGTTTTTGTCCAAAAGCACGAACCGGGTGTCCCGGGGGTCCAAAAACAACAGGCTTCGGTTCTCCGAAAGCAGGAGTTTGTCTTCCCGAGACCAGTTGAAGATCTGGTCAACATACCATTTTTGCGAACTGCCGTCCGAAAGGATCACCGAAACGTAATAATCCTTGGGCGACTCGTTCTGCACGTAGGTGGAAGCGACGGTAAAACGTCCGAAGGAACCCTTGTCCAGAACTCTGGCCAGGGCCATGGCGTTTTCTTTGTCGGTGTACTTGGGCATCGCAAAAGCTTGGTTCAAGCTTAAGCCCAAGAGGGCAATGGTGAGGAACCAGAAGTTGGGTTTCATCGCTGATCCTTGAGTCAATGGGATTGTTCCCGATCTTTACTTGTAGTCCTTGCCAAGGTAGATCTCCAGATCCACCCCTACTCGTTCGGTTTGGTCCATCATCGGGACCACTCTTTGCTCGCCGTCCATCAACTTGGCGAGGTACAAGGCGGTTTTCAGGTAGTTTTCCCGGTAGTAGATGGTGGTATCGATCGGCCTTTCACTGGGGCTGTTGGAGATGTTGACTATGTCCAACTTCATGCCCATGGCCTCTTCAACGGTTCTTTTTTGCAAGTTGCCCAGAAAAACGCTCAGCTGGTAGGCCCGTTTGGGGTACCCGGTGCCGTTGAGGATGGAGATCTGCATCAAGGTCGGTTTGCGGTATTGCTTGATGATCTCTCTCGCCTCTTTTTGGGCGGATTCGGCGGCCTGTTGTTTTTGGGTTTCCAGTTCCTTCAGCCGTTCTTTGGTGAACCGTTCTTGCCGGCGGCGGCTTTTGGCGGCACCGTCGTTTTTGTTTTGCAGCTCGGCCATCACCTTTTCGTAGTCCCGCAAGAGGATCCGAACCAAGGTTTCGGAGATCGGTTTTTGCACCTCGGGCTTGAGCGCCTTTTTGCCTTCGATGACCAGATCCAGGTTAAACCCGGCATCGGTCTCGGAGATTTCCAAAAGGTTTTGGACCATCTTCAGGTTTTCGACCGGTTCTTCCGCCCCAAAGGTGATGAAGTCCGAAGGCATTTGCTCCGGGTCCACCAAGGTCGAAGGCAGTTCCAAAGTCAGCTTGTTGCTGTTGGGCTTCTGGCGAATGCGGATCTTTTCGAGTTCCGCCGGATTGAGGATGCCCCTGATTTGGAGGACATAATCTTCGCCCTGGGGGGTCAAGCTGATGGATTTGATGATGCTGGATTTGGCTACCTGCGCTTTGGCCAAGGTCGGCAACAGCAAACCTAAAACCAGGAGGGGTAAAAACCAACGTTGGGCTAATTTCAAGACGCTTGCCATGTCGCCTCTCCTAAAGAGGTCTCAATAATGAGGGTGAGCTTGGGAAAAACCGTTCGGCTCCCTCAATGCACAAAAAGGGCCTTTTTCTTTTTGCCCCCACAAACTTGCTAAAAAACCTTGTTTTGTCTTATAGGTATCAGGAACCAAAGGACCTTTGCAAAGGTTTCCTCCTCCCCCCTCTCTCTGGGACTGGGGCAAAGAAGAACGCTTCTGGATTGATTTTGTCCGCATGCTTTAGTATTCCTTGGGGAAGACGGTTGTTCCGCCGGTTATAAAATGGCCCAACCGCACCAAGATATTTATACCAACCGGTCGATCCAACGGGAACCACAGGGAAGACGGAATCCAGATGCAAATAAAGTGCGAACATTGTTCCGCCCAGTTTGAGGTTGACCCCAGTCATTTGCCCAAAGGTGCCGGTTTCGTCCGCTGTCCCCATTGTGCCAAGGCCACTTCGATTTCCAAACCTTCCAAAGCGGTAGAGGTCACCTGCGGGTCTTGTGACACCCACTACGCCATTCCCTTGGCAAAGTTTACCGACAGCAAACTGGTGGTGACTTGCAAAAAGTGTGGCAATCGGTTTGAGGTCAAAAAGCCCAGCGCCACTGCTGCCAAGTCTGCCCCGCAACCGGATCTGGACCTGGAGGAAGACGAATTGCCCGACTCCGCCTTGGCCGAGGACATGGAAATGGACCTGGGCGAGTTGGATGCCGATTCCTGGGACCTGGAAGAGGAAGAACCGACCGAACCCGGCGGGATCGAAGCGGACGATGAAGACTTTGCCCAAAGCGACCTGATCGACGAGGTGGACCTTCCCGAAGACGAGGACGAGGACGGTCCGGGAGACTTTGGCGACCTTTCCGGGGAAGACCTGATCACCGACGAGGAAAAGGGGCTTTTCCTGGGTGACGGCCCCACTCCCCAAAAAGGCCAAGCTGCCTCCAAGTCCAAAAAGGGCAAGACCGGGGAAGCCAAGTCCGGCTCCGGCAAGGGGCGTTTTTTGCTGGTGGCCCTTTTGTTGTTGGTGCTGCTCGCCGGTGCCGGGGGTTGGTGGTTGATGGAAAACCCCGACTTTATGGCCGAAACCACCTTGGCCAAGTTCCCGGTCCAGTTCCAGCCAAAACAAGAGGTCCTGGTCAGCATCCAGGAACCGCTCAAAGGCAAGTGGGTCAAAAATTCCCAGGTGGGAGCCATTTTTGTGCTCTCCGGGACCTTAAAGAATTTTTATCCCCCGGAGGCACAGTTGGCCCAGGTACAAATCTCGGGGCGGCTGTACGACAAGGACGGCAAGGTGATTGCCGCCGCCTCCAACCTGGCGGGCCGTTCCCTCAAGCCCGAGCGGATCGGGGAATGGAACCGCCCCAAGCTGGAGGCCTATTCCGCCTTCTTGCCCAACGACCCAGGACCCACCCTGGACCCGAGCCAGCCGATTCCCTTCCAAATCCTGTTTTTGGATGTCAAGGAGGGGATCCAAAAGCTGGAGGCCGAAATCACCGGGTTGGTCAAAGACGGCCAGCCGATTCAGGTTCGTTGACATGAGATCGGGAGGGAAATGAAGTTTTCCGCCAAGCTCTCTTCCTTCCAGTTGATTTTGCTCAGTTTTGTCGGCCTGATTGGGGCTGGAACTCTGGGCCTGCTCTTGCCCGGCGCTACCTACCAAGGGATCAGCCTGACCAATGCCCTTTTTACCGCCACCTCGGCGGTCTGCGTCACCGGCCTGATCGTAGTCAGTACCCCCCAAACCTTTACCCTGTTCGGCCAAACGGTGATCCTCCTGCTGATCCAGGCCGGAGGGCTGGGTTTTTTGACCTTGGGTATCCTGATCAGCCTGATGATGGGCAAAAAAGTGGGGCTGACCGAAAAAAAACGGCTCCAGGAGTTCTGGAACCTTGGCGGGGCCTTGAGCATTGCCCGGTTCTTGAAGTTGGTAGTTTTTTTTGTAGTGACCGTGGAGTTGGTGGGGGCGCTGGGGCTGGCGCTGCGCTTTGCCGCCCAAATGCCTTGGGGCGAGGCAGCCTTTTACGGACTTTTCCATTCCGTTTCGGCGTTTAACAACGCCGGGTTTTCCCTTTGGGACGACAACCTGATGTCTTATGGGACCGATTTTTTTGTGGTCTTGTGGATCAGCGGATTGGTGATCCTGGGGGGCTTGGGGTTTTTGGTACTCTTTGACCTCAAGGAGTATGTTTTGGGCCGCCGGATCCGGTTGAGTCTGCACAGCAAGCTGGCCTTGGCCAGCTCCGGGGGGCTCCTGCTGTTTGGGTTCGTAGGCTATCTTTTGGTGGAACACCGGCATTTGTTTTTGGACCAACAAACCTCCTGGGGGGAGCAACTCCTGCTCAGTTGGTTCGCTTCGGTCACCGCCAGGACCGCCGGGTTCAACACCTGGGACTATGCCCAGCTCCAGCCCGCCACCCTGCTCTTGACCATGCTCTTGATGTGGATCGGCGCTTCGCCGGGCTCCACTGGCGGAGGGATAAAAAACACCACCTTTGCGGTGATCCTTCTGCATCTCTGGGCCACCTTACGGGGCCACCGGGAAACCCGAATCTGGCGGCGGACCTTGGCCCCCGAATTGGTGTCCAAGGCCATGGTGATCGTTACCCTCTCGGGGGTTTATATCTTTGTGGTCACCTTTTTGATCGAAGAGTTGGAAACGACCAATTTTATCGACTCCCTCTTTGAGGTGATCTCTGCCTTTG
This sequence comes from Candidatus Lambdaproteobacteria bacterium RIFOXYD2_FULL_56_26, assembly GCA_001783715.1. Taxonomy (GTDB): domain Bacteria; phylum SAR324; class SAR324; order XYD2-FULL-50-16; family XYD2-FULL-50-16; genus XYC1-FULL-56-13. The sequence goes on along the minus strand of MFNF01000008.1, from coordinate 15,944 downwards.
CGACAGTGGGCCTTTCCATCGGAGCGCCGGGGGGAGTCAGTTTTTCCGGAGGTTTTGGCGAAGGTTCCAAACTACTGCTCTCTTTGACCATGCTCCTAGGCAGAGTGGGACCGGTAACCTTGTTTATGGCGCTGCTTTTGGACCAAAAAGAGCGTATCTCTTACCCTAAAGAAACGGTTTATATCGGATGAGCAATCGAACGGCAGCGGTGATCGGTTTGGGTCAGTTTGGCTTTGAATTGGCAAAATCCCTCGCCTTGGCGGGACTGGAGGTCATCGCCATCGACAACGACGAAACCAAGGTGCGGGACATCGCCGAGTTTGTGGCCTTTGCGGTCCAGACCGATGCTTCCGATCCGAAGTCCATGGCCGAGGCAGGGGTGGCAGAAGCGGACTTGGGGATTGTGGCGATTGGGGAGATGGAGCCCAACATCCTGGCGGTGATGGTGCTCAAGGAACTGGGGCTCGGCGAGATCCTGGCCAAGGCGATCACCCCGATGCACGGCCAGATCCTGCGGCAGTTGGGGGCCTCCAAGGTGATCGAACCGGAACGGGAGATTGCCCAACGACTGGCCAAACAACTGGCCCATCCCAATGTTTTGGAGTTTGTGGAGTTGAGCGACGAATTCAGTTTGGCCGAAGTGCCCGCTCTGGAATGGATGGTCGGAAAAACCCTGGTGGAGATGAACCTTCGGTCCAAGTTCGGCGTTTCGGTGATCGGGATCCGCCGTCACGCCGATCCGCATGGGCTGGTTCTCAATCCCTTGGCGGGGGACAAGATCGAGGCCAAAGATGCCTTGGTCCTGCTGGGCCGGGAAAAGGACATCACCAAATTGGTCTGACCTACCTCACCGGGCCTGGAGTTAACCGGGTTCGGTCGGGTAGAGTAGAGGTAAAACCTCAATGGGCGGGACTTCGTAGGGGTGGTGGGCTTTGACCAAATCTATGACCTCCAGGTACCGGCGGTCTTCCACCTGGAATTCCAACCTGCGGACCGTCAACTCGGTCAAGCTGCCGGTCTGCCCTTGGTAGGGATGAGAACCCTCCAGAGGGCGGAATCGTTCCTCCACCCCAAAACCAATCGACCAGGAATCGTAGGCCCCGATCCGGCCCACCCCCGCTTGGGCCAAGGCCGATAAAATCGGCTCTTGGGCCTCCGGGGGGCAGTAAACGATCAGTTTTACCAAGTTCCGGTACTACTGAGCAGCAGGAGCCGGAGCTTCTACCGGGGGTACGGTGGCCGGAGCCTGGGCTTCGACCGGGGCTGCGGTCTTGAGGGCCTCGCTGGTCAAAGGCATGGTCTCGGTAGTGACCGAAGAAGGGTCAGCCGCCGGAGCAGGAGCAGGCAACTCCACCTTGTCCATCACGCTGGATTGACGGCTGGGGCTGGACTGGTAGGTGAGCAGGGCGCTGGTGCACATAAACAAAATGGCGATCACCGTGGTGAACTTGGCCATAAAGCTTTGGGGACCACGGGAAGACTGGGCTTGACCCATGCTGCCAAACGCCGCACCCAGCTCGGCACCACGGCCCACCTGGAGCAGAACCGCAAAGATAATGAAAAAGCAGGTGATTACGTGGAATGCAGTCAAAAATCCGTTCATGTACGTTTGCTCCTAGCTGGCTTGGTAGATTTTTAAGAATTCATCGGACTTGAGGCTGGCACCGCCGACCAAGAGTCCGTCAATGTTGGGTTTGCCCATCAGGCTGGCGGCATTGTCCGCCTTGGCACTGCCACCATAAAGGAGGGGAGTCAGGTTGGCTACTGCTTCGCCTGCCAAAGCGGCAATCTGGCTGCGGATAAAGCTATGAACTTCCTCGGCTTGTTCGGGGCTGGCGGTTTTGCCGGTGCCAATGGCCCAGATCGGCTCGTAAGCCAGGACCAGTTCACCCATCAGTTCTTTGGGGACCGTACTGTACAGGGCCTTAACCTGGGCGGCAATTTTCTCTTTGTAGCTGCCTGCTTCCCGTTCGCTCAAGGATTCGCCCACACAAACGATGCTTTTTAACCCGGCGGCGATTTGGGAGAGGGCCTGTTCGGCGACTTCCAGGTCGCTTTCGCCGTGGTCTTGCCTCCGTTCGGAGTGGCCGCTCAAGGCATACCTACAGCCCAGGGCTCGCAACAGGTCGGGGGAACCGTCCCCGGTGTGGGCACCGTTTCGGTATTTGGAGGAGGTTTGGGCTCCTAAGGAGATCACCGAATCTTGCAGCAATTCGCCCACCAGGGACAACAGCCCGGTTTGGGGCAGCACCACCATTTCGACCAGCGGCTTGATCACCAAGCCTTCCTTGAGCCCGTCCACCAGCTCCCAAGCTTCCTTGGGTAGCAGGTTCATCTTCCAGTTACCGGCAATGATTTTTTTGCGAGCCATCAGTTCCTCTCGGCTAAGGCTTCAACCCCCGGCATTGGGTTCCCTTGCATAAACTCAAGGGAGGCACCGCCGCCGGTGGAGATATGGGAGATTTTGTCTGCCAACCCGGCCATGTTGATCGCCGTGACCGAGTCACCGCCGCCGATCACGGTAATGCCCGGATTGTTGGCCACCGCTTGGGCCACCGTCATGGTTCCGGTTTTAAAATTGGGCCATTCAAAGACCCCCATCGGGCCGTTCCAAAACAGGCTTTGGGCTTGGCCGATCAACTGGCTGTACTTTGCCGCCGTTTTGGGACCAATGTCCAGGCCCATGTAACCTTCGGGGATGTCCCCTTCCACCGCTTTGGGGGCGGAATTTTCGTTGAATTCGGTGGCCACCACGTGGTCCACCGGGAGGTGCAGTCCCTTGCCCAGCCGTTTGGCCTTGTCCAAAATCTGCTGGACCAGATCAAGCTTGTCCGCCTCAATTCTGGAATTACCCACCTTGACCTCCAATACCTTGAGGAAGCTGTAGGCCATGGCCCCGCCGATCAGAATGTGGTCGGCGATGTCCAGCATGTTGCTGAGCAGTTCCACCTTGTCGGAAACCTTGGCCCCGCCGGTGATGGTGACAAAGGGGCGCTTGGGGTTGGTCAGCAGGGAGCCCAGGTATTCCAGCTCCTTTTGCATCAGGTACCCGCAGGCGGCATTTTTGAAGTGCTTGGCTACGCCGTAGGTGGAAGCGTGGGCCCGGTGGCAGGTGCCAAAAGCGTCCATGACGTAAAGGTCGGCCAGAGAGGCGAGTTCTCGGGAGAATTGGGCATCGTTTTCGGTTTCTTCGGGGTAAAACCGAATGTTTTCCATCAACAGGCAATGCCCTTCTTTGAGGCAGTTGATGGCGGTTTCGGCGACCGGGCCCAGGAGGTCGGGGGAGAAGGAGACCGGCTGGCCCAACAGCGATTCCAAGACCGCTGCTACGGGCCGAAGGCTGTATTCTTCCGCCCTTTGGCCGTCGGGGCGGCCCAAATGGGAAACCAGGATGATTTTGGCCCCATGTTTTTGCAGGTAGGTGATGGTCGGCAAGGCGGCTCTGATCCGGGTGTCGTCCTTTACCACGCCGTTTTTGAGGGGGACGTTGAAGTCCACCCGCAAAAACACCCGTTTTCCTTTTACCGAAAGGTCTTCAATGGTCAGTTTGTTCACGGCTCCCCCAAAAGGAATAAGAATTTCGCCCAACTCTTTGATCCTGCCTTGACCTTGGACTTGCTGTCAAGGTTAGCGCTCAAAGTGGGTCCGACGATTCTGTCGAGTTTTATCGGGCCACTTTTATCGGCTCGCCCAAATGGTCGAAGTTAGGGCTTCGGTGGTTTCGGTTAAATGTCTGGTATTATACAAAAATAAACAGCGGCATGGCCTTTGCAGCATGAGGGTCACAGCCGTTGAAGGTGGCCTAACGAAAACGACAGTCTCCCCAAAGTTCTTCTGGAGACGTTTTTGAGGAACCTGAAAAAAGGAAGGCTGGGAAAACATTGGACCCTAAAGCCGCCAAAGGAGGCAGCATGAAACGGAAATTCATTACCAGACGGAGGAAGTCTCGTTCCTTTAACCCCGGCCACGAAGAGCTGGCCATGGCCGTCAATGAGTTTGTCAAACATGGTGGGCAGATCAAACAAATCATCGCTACCGACTCCAACCTTCCCGAGTTCCTGGAACACAAGGACGAGAGGGCGGTGGACGAGTTTTTGATGAGCACCCTGCCTTAGGGTTCCAGCCTGTCCACGGACGAACGTCCGGGCAGGGTGCAACGCCGGGCTTTTTCGGTCCGGCGACCGGTTATTTTGTCTCCGCTTCGTTGGATTTGGCCGCAAAAAACACCTCGCTGAGCCTTGTGGCCAAGGCCAATTCCCCTCGGATCTTCAGTTTCCCGCACAACACCGCCTTAAAACCGGGCAGGGTTCCGTTGTACAGCTTGATGAAGTCCTTGTCCCGCATCTCCAAGACTACTTCGGCCGGTTTCTCTTCAAAGGAGACCCCCGGGTGATTCTTGAGGTCGAGGTGAAAGACTCCCCCTTGTGGGCCGCTGATCTTGAACAAAAAGACCGAATCCACCTCCCGGACCTTTTCGGGCTTCTGTTCGATCCCCAAGGCGACTTTACGAAAGATTTCTTGTACCGTCAGGGCTGTCATGACAAACGGAAGTGGGGGGTTGGGGGGCCAAGAGTGGGGTCTGAGGGGCCAAGGTTGATCAGTACTCTTCCAGCCAAGACAGGTCCCCTACCCCGGCCCGGATGATCTGGGGCGGGTCCACCGAAAAGTCGAGTACCGAGCTTTCGGCGATGGTCAGGTCTCCGCCGTCCACGATCAGGTCCACCAAGCGGCCATACTCCTCTTCGATCGACCAGGGGTACCAGATATCCTGGTCCGGCTGGAGCGGCAGACTGCTGGTAACTATGGGCCGGTTCATCGCTTCGGCGAGGCCCAAGGCAATAGGGGAGTTGGGCATCTTGACTCCGACCGTGGACCGAGGGGTCAACAGCACCTTGGGGATCAGCTTGCTGGCCTCAAAGATAAACACGTAAGGACCGGGGATCAAAGAACGGATCTTGCGGAACAGGGGGGTCGGGATGCCTTTGGTGTACTGCTCGAATTGGCTGGGGCCGGAGCAAACGAAGGTGAAGGGTTTGTGTTTGTCCGTCGGCTTGAGCGCCTCGATCCGTTTCATCGCTTTTTTGGATTCGATGGCACAGGCAAAAACGTAGGTCGCTTCGGTCGGAAAGATCACCACCCCGTCGTTTTCCAGCACCTCGACCACTTGGGCCAGCTTCCGGGCCTGGGGGGAATCCTTGTGAATCTCTACCAGCATGGTTGGTCCAGGGCTCCGGTTTGGCGCAGCGCTTCGTAGAGCGCCAAGGCTGCAGTGTTGGACAGGTTTAGGCTCCGCACCTTGGGATTAAAGATCGGCACCAAAACCGTCTTGTGGGCGAATCGGGCTAAAATCTCTGGCCCCAACCCTCGAGTTTCGGCACCAAAAATCAACCGGTCCCCCGGTTGGTACTTCGCTTGGTGGTAGGGGGTCAAGGCTTTGGTGGAAAAAAAGTGGCATTGCTCCGGGTTGAGCCCGTCCAAAAATGAAGCTTTGTCCAAGATGCGCAGCAGGTCCACTTGGTCCCAGTAGTCCAGCCCGGCCCGTTTGACTGCTTTGTCGTCCATGGAAAAACCGATCGGGCCGACCACTTCGAGTCTGGTGCCGGTGGCGGCGCAGAGCCGAGCGATGTTGCCGGTGTTGGGCGGGATCTCCGGTTCGATCAGGGTCAGGGTGAACAATCAAACTCCTTGGGTTTGGGCTGCAACCAAGTCCTTGTACTTGAGCCCCTGGCCCCCAAAGAGGTCCAGGGCGCTGCCGACGGTAAAATCGATCTGCCCTTGGCCCAGGGTGCCTATGGCGGTGATGTCCTCTTGGGAGCGTACCCCTCCGGCGTAGGTCATCGGGTGCCCGCCCCAGCGGCCCAAAAGGGAGAGCAGTTCCCCATCAATCCCCAGCCCCTTGCCTTCGACATCCACGGCGTGGATCAGAAATTCAGCGCAATGGCGGGCAAAAAAGTCGAGCGTTTGGGGTTCGATCCGGCTGGAGGTGAACTTGGTCCACAGGTCGGTAACCACAAAGTATTGGCCTGCCTGTTTTCGGCAACTGAGGTCCAAGACCAGCCGTTTTTTGCCGACCGCCCGGACCAATTTGTTGAGCCGGTCCAGGTCCACCTTGCCGTCCTTAAACACCGCCGAGGTGACGATCACCGCCGCAGCCCCCGCCTCGATCCAGGCCTTGGCGTTGGTCTCGTCCACCCCACCGCCGATCTGGAGCCCCTGTGGCCATGCCGCCAAGGCGGCTTGGGCGGCTTCCCGGTTCCCCGATCCCAGCTGGATTACATGGCCGCCGGTCAGCCCGTCTTGGCGGTAAAGGTCGGCGAACCAAGCGGCAGGCTGCTTGGCCTCGAAGTTGGTGACCAACCCTTGGGCGAAACTGGAGCCGACCACCTGTTTGACCTTGCCTTGGTGCAGGTCGATGCAAGGACGAAATTTCATGTGGCCCTTTTCAAGGGAGAAGAAAGAAGTTATCCTACTGGTTACGGCCTAAAGTCAAAAGGCCCCTTCTGGGGGTTAACCTAGCGACTTTGTGATTCTTGATAAAGCGGTTATCTTGAACTCCGGTCTTTTTTCTTCAGATGATAGGGGTTTTGTGTCTTTTCGCTTCCTCTCCCGGTTGGGGGTCTCGGGTTTCCTGTTTTTGTCCCTCTTGGGTGCCCTGGGGCATGGCCTGATCTTGGGCCGTATGGGGGTGGACCGGTTGGCCTCTACGGTGATGGATATGTTGGGCCAACCCAACCTTGCCCCCTTTGCGGGCCACAGCCTGCTCGACCCCAAGCCGGGGTTGGCCAGGACCAATCGGCCGGGGGACGATTGGGCGCTTTGGACCCAAGGGGCCAGCTTCGTCCGGGAGGCGGACCACTTGAGCCACCTGGGGCCGGACAGCGACCCGGAATTGGCCCGGTCCCTGGAATCCCTGGGCGGCGCTTGGGTGAAGGCCCAGAATTGGCTCTTGCAAGAAGACAAACTCTGGCCCCCGGAGGCCCCTTGATCCGTCTGCTCCAAACCTTCCTGCTCGCCGGTCTGCCCTTTGTGCTGGCAAGGTTGGTGCTGCCTTGGGTCTATAGGCCGGACTTTGTGGCCTTGGGGGGAAAAGATTATTTTTGGGGTTGGCTGCAAGGGTTGCGTTTCGACCTATCCAGCTTGGCCCTCTTTTTGGCCCCCGGCCTGTTGTTGTATCACCTGCCCGGCCCCTTCCGCTCCAAGTTTTGGCGTGCCCCCTGGGCGGTCCTCCTGGGGTTGACTTCCCTCTTTTTTACCGCCGTTTTGTTGGTGGACTTGGTCTATTTTGGACAGGTCCACCGGCACCTCGCCTTTGAACTGGCCAACCTCTGGGGGGACTGGGGGTTGATGTTCGAAATGGCCAAGATTGGCTTTTTGTTGCAACTTTTGGGGTTTACGGCCTTTTCCCTGTTTTGGGGGCGAATGTGGTGGTGGTTCTTCCGGCGGCCCTACCGGGCCATGGGGCTCAAGGGCTATGGGGTGATGTTGCTGCTCCTGGTGCTTCTGGGCCGTGGCGGGGTGGGGGCCAAGCCGTTGGCGGTGATTGATGCCTACAAGGACGGTGACCCGGTCTTGGCCAACCTTTCGCTCAACGGGGTGTTTACCTCCAGCCATGCGGTGCTCTCCAAACGGGACCAAGACCACCATCCCTATGAACCTTCGGTAGCCCTCTCCCAAGCCCTCCCCGGACTGGACCCCCAGGCGGCCTATCCGTTGCTGCGCCACGGGACCGGGCCTCTCAAGGGCAAGAATCTGGTTTTTATTTTGGTGGAAAGCCTCAGTGCCCACTACCTGGACGCTTTGGGCGGCAAGGCCTTTGGGGTGACCCCGGAGCTGGACCGGTTGGTTGGGGAGTCCTTGGTTTTCGACGACTTTTATGCCTCCGGGCAGCGGAGCTTGGAAGGGCTGCAAACCGTGTTGACCGGCGTGCCCAGCCTCTTGGGCCAGCCGACCATCGGCGAAGGGTTCCAAGCCAAGGTGTCCAGTCTGGGCAAACTGGCCCAGGCCAACGGCTACCAAACCTTGTTCATCCAGGCGATGAAACGGGAAAGCTTCAGGGGAAATGCCATTGCCGGGGCCACCGGGTTTTTGGACTACTACGGCCAGGAAGACATCCCCAACCGGCTGACCTACCCCACCGGGGCCACGGCCCCCTTCGGTTGGGACTATGAGACCTTGATGTTCAGCCTGGACCGCTTTGGGGAGCAAAAAAAGCCTTTTGTCGGCTTCATCGTCACCTCCACCACCCACACCCCCTTCCCCAGGCTGGAACCGAGGTTTGAGAAGTACCCTTATGGGGTGGATTCGGAAGGAGGGTTTCTGAACTCCTTGGCCTACTTCGACTGGTCCTTGGGGGAGTTTTTGAAAGCCGCCCAAAAGCAGCCTTGGTTTGCCAACACGGTGTTTGTGATCACCGCCGACCATGCCCAGCCCCATTATGGACAAAAGCAGTTTTTAGACTACTTTCGGATTCCCCTGATCCTCTACAGCCCCGGTTACCTCAAGCCGGGCCGGGATTCGACCTTGGGCTCCCAGTTGGACCTGTTGCCGACCCTGGTCGGGTTGATGGGCTTCCAAGGGGACTATGCCACGGTGGGCCGGGACTTGGCCCAAGGTGGGTCGGGGTTTGCCTGGGCCCGGGAAGGGGAGCTGATGTTGTGGATCACCAAAAACGCAGTCTTGCGCCACAGTTTGGCCAACCGGGTGTACCTCAAGGGCAGGCAAGGCCTGAGCGAGTTGGAAGCCCCGGTGGACCCCGCCTTGGGGGCGGCGATGGAAGGGCAGCTCTTGAGCCTCGACCAGTTGAGCTACGAACTGTTGCAGGCCAACCGTTGGGCACCCTGAAGGGCGGGAAGGGCCACGAAAAAACTTGAATTTGTTGCCCTGGCCGAATAAAATCAGCTTGTACCTTTGAGGAGGTTTTTGTGTTGGAGCTTGCCTGTTAAGGGTCTGTTTTTAGACCCGCTTTCCGATTTTCCCCGACCGGCATTCCGCCAGAGGGGGGCCTTTGTGCAAAAATCGAAAGGACAGACATGTGGACAACTTCCTCGACCGGGCGGATCTCCGCCGATTTCGGCAGCCAGCTTGAAGTGCTCGACCCCAGTGGCGGCAAACACCGGCTCACCTTGTTTTCCCACCTCCCCCAACGGCCTTTGGTTGGTGACCACATCCGCTTCCAAGGGGAGCGGTTGTTGGCCATTGAACCTCGCACCAACCGTCTGAGCCGTCTGCAAACCAGTGGGGAGACCCAAGACTTGGCGGCAAACCTGGACGAGGTCTGGCTTTGCCTGCCCCTGGACCGGGAACCCAGCTGGGGCAGACTCATAAGGTTCAGTCACTTTGCCCAGTCCCAAGGGTTTACCCCTTTGGTGCTCTTGACCAAACTGGACCTTTGTCCCAACCCTCAAGCCTGGATAGCGCCGGTGACCGCCCTGGGGCTGGAGGCTCTGCTTTGCAGCACCCCCGATGGGGTCGGGATTGCAGAATTGCAGGCCCGTTTGGCTGCGGGCAAAACGGCGCTGCTCCTGGGGCAGTCGGGGGTCGGCAAAACCACCCTGGCCAACCGGCTGGCCGGAATGCAAATGGCCACCGGTCCGGTCCGGGAACTGGACCACCGGGGGAAACATGTCACAGTGACCCGGCGGCTGGTTCCGGTGCTTGGCGGCGGGTTTCTGCTAGACCTGCCCGGTTTGAGGGAGCTGGCTTGGGAAGAGCAGGGGCAGCTGCCCGAAGCTTGGGACCGGTTGGCCCAAAACTGCCGGTTTTCCAACTGCCGCCACCAAGGGGAGGAGGGCTGCGCCATCAAACAGGCGGTCTTGGCAGGGACGCTCCCCCAAGAGGCTTTGGCCCAATGGCAAAAAATGGAACGGGAATCCGCCTTCTTGGCCCGGCGTAGCGACAAGGTGGCTTCGGCAAACTCAAAAAAACGTTGGAAAGCGATCCACAAACAGATCCGGCTCCAGCAAAAACAGGAAGACCGGTAACACCGCCCGGCCAGAATTCCTCCGGGGATGCGGTTAGGCGGGAGGGGACCTTGCGGCCCGGGGTCAGCCCAACAAACCTTGGGCGAATTCCTGGGCCGAGAAGGTGAGCAGGTCTTCCACCCGCTCCCCGACCCCTACGAAATAAACCGGTTTTTCAAACTCGTTGACGATCCCGATGATCACCCCGCCCTTGGCGGTCCCGTCCAGCTTGGTGATGATCAGGCCATCCAGGCCGATCACCTCGGAGAATTCTCGGGTTTGGGCAATGGCGTTTTGCCCGGTGTTGGCATCAAGCACCAGCAGCGAGGCGTGGGGAGCGGTGGGGAGGACTTTTTTGAGGCTGCGCACCATTTTGGAAAGCTCGTCCATCAGGTGCTTTTTGTTGTGCAACCGTCCCGAGGTGTCGCAAAGCAGGATGTCGTAGCCCCCTTCCTTGGCCCTTGTGGCCGCTTCAAAGAAGGTGGCCGAAGGGTCGGAGCCTTGGGTTTTGGCCATACAGTCCACCCCGACCTGTTCACACCAATGGACCAACTGTTCAATCGCTGCGGCCCTAAAGGTGTCCCCGGCAGCGACCAGAACCTTTTTTCCTTGGGCCTTGTACTGGGCGGCCAGTTTGCCGATGCTGGTGGTTTTCCCCACCCCGTTGACCCCGACAAACAGGTAAACCGTCGGCCCCGCTACTGCCACCGGCAAGGGTTTGGACCCCAGGTCCAGGATATTGGCCACCAGGACCTTTAAGGTGGAAATCGCCTGGGACTGGGTGCGGATCTTGCCCAGGCCGACTTCTTCCCTGAGGTGCTCCAAGATCTTCAGGCTGGTACCGACCCCCAGGTCGGCGCTCAAAAGCCGTTCCTCCAGGTCCTCCAAAAAGGCCTCGTCTGCCTTGTCTTCACTGGAAAGGGACAGGATGCTGTTGGTAAAAATTCCCTTGGTTTTGGCCAGTCCCTTTTTGAGGCCGGAAAAAAAACCGCTTTCCTGGGGCTCCAAAGAGCGTAAGTCCTTGGTCAATGCGCCGGGGGCATCTTGTTTTTCCTTTTGCAGCCGAGTGATTTCCTGGGAAAGCTCCTGGGCCTTCTGTTCTTCCAGCTTGACCTCGGCCTTGAGCTTTTTTTTCTCTGCCGACTTTTGTTTGTTAAAAAACATGGCTCTCCCGTTGGTTTTCCCCCTCTATAGCCTGAAGTCGGCCAAAGGATCAAGGGTCGAGGGAGGCTTTACAAAATTGACAATTTAAACCAAAGTAGCCAAAATCTAGCCCACAAGAGCGATCGGAGCGACAATGTCCCTAGACTTGGTGAACCAGATCAGCAAAGTACTCAATTCCAACTCGGACCTGATTCGGTCGGTCAATGTGGTTTTGATGTTGCTTTCGGACTATCTCCCGGTCCGAAACCCGGTTTTTCTGATCCGGGACAACGTGATCAACAAGTTTTTTATCGACATCGGCCCAGAGATCGGGGAAGCGGAAAAAAATCGGTGGAACCAAAAGATTGCCACCTCCGACAGCTTCTCGGGCCTCAAGCTCCAGCACGAAACCCTGCTTTACCCTGGGGACCAGGATTTTCTCAACCTGCCTCGGCCCCAGGATTTGGCCAACAAGCCAGTGGTCCACCTGATCCAGCCGGTGATCTACCGGCAACAAAACCTACCCTTGGGCCTGCTCAGCGCCATGGTGACCGAGTTTGACCAAGTCAATCTGGTGCACAAAACCTTCAAGTTTTTGTCCGACTTTTTGGCCTTGAGCATGGTCGCCAAAGGCTTTCCGGTGGCCGAGATCACCGAGGCCGAGCCGGAGCGGGAACGAGTTCCCACCGTGCTGGACGGGATTGTTGGCCATTCGGAAGCCTTGAAGGAAGTGGCCCAGATCGTCAAAAAAGTGGCCGCCTCCAAGGCCACCATCCTGATCCGGGGTGAATCGGGCACCGGCAAGGAACTGTTTGCCCAGGCAATCCATAACTACAGCCTCAAGAAAAAAGCCCCCTTTGTAGGGGTCAACTGTGCCGCCTTGTCTGACTCACTGCTGGAGTCCGAATTGTTTGGCCACGAAAAGGGTGCCTTCACAGGGGCCACCCAGACCCGCAAAGGCCGCTTTGAAATGGCCGACGGCGGGACCTTGTTTTTGGACGAGATCGGCGACACCAGCCTGGGCTTCCAGGCCAAGATCCTAAGGGTGCTCCAAGAAGGCCAGTTCGAGCGGCTGGGGGGCAACAAGACCTTGAGCGTGGATGTCCGCATCCTGTGCGCCACCAACGTGGACCTGGAACTGGCGATTGCCGAAGGGACCTTTCGGGAGGACCTTTTTTACCGGCTCAACGTGATCAACATTGAAATCCCCCCCCTGCGGGAGCGGCGGGAAGACATCCCTCTGTTGGTCCGCTTTTTCTTGGACCACTTCAACAGCCGGGACCAAAAGAAGATCCAAATCCGGGACGAAGACCTACAAACCCTGTGCAACCTGGATTGGCCGGGGAACGTACGGGAATTGGAAAATCTGGTCCAGTCGGGATTTTTGATGGAAAAAGGCGGCTGGTTCACCTTGCCCCAGTCCCGGCGGACCAAAGCCGAAAAGGCCCCGGCCTCCCGGCCCCAGGCTTCCGTTCCGGCCAAAACCGGGGCGGTCAAGGGCAACCTGATCCATGAGGAAATGCTGGCCATCGAAGAGGCGCTCAAACAGGCCAAGGGGGTACAGGTAAAGGCTGCGGAAACCCTGGGCATTTCCTTGCGCCAGCTGCGGTACCGGATCCAAAAGTACAACCTTCTGGTCCGCAAGATTCAGTTGTAACTTACCCCCGTCTTGGGTACCAAGACGGATTTAAAATCAAACAGGTGACTCGATGGATTACACTTCCCCCTATTTTTGGTTGCTCTTCGCCGGGGCGGTGGGTTTTTTGGTGTTAAGAAACCGTAAAAAAAACGGCCCCAATGGCCTACCACCCAAGCCGCCGGTCTTTCGGGAACGGGCGACCTTGTTGCTCAGCCCTCTTTCCAAAACCACTCCCTTGGCCTGCCTGTTGGACGACCAAAAAAAATTCGGCAGCTTTTTCCAGGACAAAACCCCTCCCGCCTTGCCCCACGAGCCGGGCTGTTTGTGCCACGTCCAAGAATTCACCGCCGACACCGGCCTGCTTTTTAAAGGCCAGACGGAGCCGGAGCTGGGGGGACAGTCCGACCTGGGCGGGCTGACTCCGACCGAGCGCCGTTATTACAAGTACCGGCTGATCGCTTCGCACCCCCAGGCCACAAAAGCGCAGCAGTCCCAATTCGCCGAACTGGCCCAAAGCCTAAACCTTGGCACCGAGTTTATCGAAAAAATCAAAACCCATTTGGAGGAAAAGTTATGATCATCGTCACCGGCGGAGCAGGATTCATTGGCAGCCGTATCATCCATGGGCTTAACGAACGAGGGATCGAGGACATTCTGGTGGTGGACCACCTGGGCAAGACCGAGAAGTACAAAAACCTGATCGGCCTCCGGTACGCCGATTATGTGGAAAAGGACGAATTCATTGATGCCGTCCAGTCCAACCAGTTTGAGGACACCGACCTGGAGGCGATTCTCCACATGGGGGCCTGTTCGGCCACCACCGAGCTGGACGGCAGTTATCTGGTGGAAAACAACTACCGGTACACCCAGGTCCTGGCCCACTTGGCCCAGGAAAAAGAAGCCAAGCTGATCTATGCCTCCAGCGCCGCCACCTACGGCGACGGGGCCCAAGGCTACTCGGACCAAAGCCCGTTGTTGGACTTTCGGCCCCTGAACCCCTACGGTTGGTCCAAATACGCCTTTGACCTTTGGGCCGAGGCCCAAGGCCTGCTCAAGACGGCGGTGGGGCTGAAGTTTTTTAACGTTTATGGCCCCAACGAACGGCACAAGGGGGACATGCGCAGTGTGGTTTCCAAGTCTTTTGACCAGATCTTGGCGACCGGGCAGGTCAAACTTTTTAAGAGCCACAACCCCAAGTTTGCCGATGGGGAACAGCTCCGGGACTTTGTTTGGGTGGACGATGTGGTGGCAGTGGTGCTGTTTTTCCTGGACCACCCCAAGCTGGGCGGGATCTACAATTGCGGCACCGGGCAGGCTCGGAGCTTCAAGGACTTGGTACTGGCGACCTACAAGGCCTTGGACAAGGAACCAAAGATCGAATACATCGACATGCCCTTGAGCCTGCAACCGAAGTACCAGTACTTCACCGAAGCGGACACCACCAAGCTCCGGGAGGCAGGGTTCGGCAGGCCCTTTACTACCTTGGAGGAAGGGGTGAAGGATTATGTGGTCAACCACCTGCTCAAAGGGAACTAGGTCCGTTGGGCGAGCGGTTGGAACCTCAAGCTTCAGGAGAAACATGTCGGTACTGGTGGAATTTTCCCTGTCCCCGATGGACAAAGGGGAGAGTGTGTCCAAGGAAGTCTCCCGGAGCCTGGAGATCATTGACAAAAGCGGCCTTCCCTACCGCTTGGGGCCGATGGGCACGACCCTGGAAGGAGAGTGGGACGAGGTGATGGCGGTGCTGAAGGCCTGTTATGAGACCATGGCGAAGGACTGCCGCCGGATCACCGGCACGGTCAAGATTGATGCTAGGACCGGCCAAACCGGTCGCCTGCAGAACAAGACCCAAAAGCTGGAAAGCCTGCTCAAGAAGGACTTGGCCCAGTAAGGCCGAAGGTGGGTGGACGAGGTTTGCCCGCCGGAAAATCTTGAGGGTGAAACCGGAACGCCAGTCTTGGTTCCGGTCAAACCTTTGGCCAGCCCCGGTTAAAGCCGGACGGTGATCCCGTCTTGGGCCATGTGGGCCTTGACTTGGGCAACGGTATAGGTGCCGTAGTGGAAGACGCTGGCCGCCAAAACAGCATCAGCCTTGCCCACCAAAACCGCCTCGCTGAAGTGCTCCAAGGTCCCCCCGCCGCCCGAGGCGATGACCGGAATCTTGACCGCTTCGCTGATCCTTCGGGTGATCAGGTTGTCAAAGCCCCCTTGGGCTCCGTCCCGGTCCATGCTGGTCAGCAGGATCTCCCCTGCCCCCCGGCGCTCCGCTTCCAAGGCCCAATCCAAAGCGTCCATGCCAGTGTCCTGGTTCCCGGCGTGGGTAAAGACATGCCAACGGTCTCCGACCCTTTTAATGTCAATGGCCACTACGATGCACTGGGAGCCGAACTGGGCGGCCCCTTCGGTGATCAATTCGGGCCGTTTGACCGCCGCCGAGTTGATCGAGACCTTGTCGGCCCCGGCGCTGACCAGATCGTGGATTTGCTCTTTGGTGCTGATCCCCCCGCCGATGGTAAAAGGAATAAACACCTTGCGGGCCAGGGCGCTGGCCAGTTCGATCAGGGTTTTTCGTTTTTCGTTGGTGGCGGTGATGTCCAAAAAGACCAATTCGTCCGCCTTTTGTTCGTTGTACCGCTGGGCCAGTTCCAATGGGTCCCCGGCATCCCTAAGTCCCAAAAAATTCACCCCTTTGACCACCCTGCCGCCTTTGATGTCCAGGCAGGGGATCACTCGTTTGGCCAACATCAGCAGAACCTCACAAAGTTGTCCAAAAGCTTGAGTCCGTCTTCTTGGGACTTTTCCGGGTGAAACTGGACCCCCCAAAGCTTGTCCCGCTTGGCAACGGCGCAAAAGTCCTGGCCATACTGGGCCGAGCCGATCACCTGGGTCGGGTCCT
Organism: Candidatus Lambdaproteobacteria bacterium RIFOXYD2_FULL_56_26; assembly: GCA_001783715.1. Lineage (GTDB taxonomy): Bacteria > SAR324 > SAR324 > XYD2-FULL-50-16 > XYD2-FULL-50-16 > XYC1-FULL-56-13. Next base: position 307 of record MFNF01000008.1, on the reverse strand, counting down.
TGGGGTAGCAGGCGTAGCTGTGGACAAAATAAAACCAATTTTTCGGGCCGATCCCTTGGAGCAACGGGTCCCCCGGCGCTTTGAAGTTGACCCGATTCCAGCCCATGTGGGGCACCTTGAGGTCATGGGAAAACTTCACCACCTCCCCTTCGATCAACCCCAACCCCTCGTGTTCCCCGTCTTCGTACCCTTTGGAAAACAGCAGTTGCAGCCCCACACAGATCCCCAGGATCGGCACCTTCGCCTCAAAGGCCCGGAGCAAGGGCTCCCAAAAGCCAAATTCCTTTAAGTTCGCCGCCGCATGCCC
>MFNF01000007.1 GCA_001783715.1 Candidatus Lambdaproteobacteria bacterium RIFOXYD2_FULL_56_26 | reverse complement strand
TCCCACTTAAGAGGTTTGATAAGTGGGGCATGACAGCATTTTATCGAATTGTCAATCTCGTGACTACACTATCTAGTCTTGACCCAAAAATATTTTGAGCTTTTTTTACGCCCCTAAAAGCATAATAGAGCGCACAAGCCCGACTGTGCTTTGTCTGGCGGTGTTTTGGTAGCCTTTTGTGGTGGTGATCAAAGTATGCCTTGCGAGCTTTTGAACCAAGGTAATCTCGTTGCCCAGTTCCAAGAGGTGAGTGATCACAGAAGCCCTAATCCCGTGCAAGGGCTTGACTCCATCGATCCCCAAGGCCCGGTTGATCTCGCTGAACGGTCGGGCCAAGTGAGTTTCAGAGGTGTAAGCCAATTTTCCTTGTCCATCATCCAAGAACCATTGTTCCTTGGGCTGGCGGCTGGCCAAGTCAGTTTCCAGAAACTTGCCCAATGCCGGTGCAATTGGGATCCGTTCTTCCCTTTTTCCTTTCACTCGAAAGCCGATCCAGGGAACATCCCGGAGAAGGATCACCTGGGTATCCAATCGGATGTTTTCTAGTCGCAAAGACCAGATTTCCCCGCCTCGCATGGCGGTATAAACAGCCATGCGGAACGCCCGGAGCTGGTTGTGCCGAAGAGCCTTAAACCGTTCACTGATCGCCAACCTCGATTGGTCCAGGAGAAAAGCGTCAATCTCTCGGAGTTGGCTTTGGGTATAGATTCTCGGCTCTTTCTTGGTCTTGATTGGCCGGGGAAGGCGGACCTGAACAGAGGTCAGATTGTTCCGAAAAGCCCAGTTAAAAAAGCATTGCAAGTTGCTCAAATGTTTGTAAACCGTGCGCAACTCCAACCCCAGGTCGTTCAGGTAGGCCATAAACCTTGCTCCAAAGTCCACCTGGAAGCCTTCCAAAGGATGGTCCCCTACTGCGGAAAAATATCTTTGAACGGATCCGGTGTAATCCTTCACGGTGGACGGAGATCGGGCGCAACCCAGCTCGGTCAGCCAAAGGGCAACGGCCTGGGAAACCATGATTTCCTTGTGGTTTGGCGCATCTAGGTTTTTGATTTCACGGATGAGGCGAAGAACTTTGGCGGTCAAAAGTGCCTTGTTGGATTTTTTCATCTTTCAGTCGGGGAAGGATTAACGAGCAAAGGGAAAGCAGACCACCCAGCAAAAACGAGGCCCAAAGACGGCAGGCGAAGACAGTGAAGCCCCAAAACTCTGCGTCTAAAAAAACTTGCAGAAACAAGTCCAATGGCGTATGCTCTCCACATGCAAATCATCGAAACTTCCATCTTTGCCCGGCAGATCGTCAAACTCCTAAAAAAGCAGGAGTATTTGGACTTGAGGGCACAACTGGCCGCCAGCCCGGAAGCCGGGGTGGTGATCAAAGGCACCGGCGGGGCAAGGAAGCTCCGCTGGGCAGCCAAGGGAAAGGGCAAAAGCGGGGGAATCCGGGTGATCTATTATTTCCAAGATTCCCAAGGGAAGATTTTTCTACTCCTGGCTTACTCAAAGTCGGACCAGGACGATTTAACCCCAGACCAAGCCAAGGCGGTTCGCAAGCTGGTGGAAGGGTTCAAGGACCAAGACGAGGAATAACATGGAAGACAAGCTGTTTGACGAGCTTTGCGAGAGCATCAAGGAGGCCAAGCAGATCGCCAAGGGAAAGTTGGCACCGGCGAAGGTGGACTTCACTGGGAAGCAACTTCCCATTACGGAAATTCGGCAACGGTTCAAGCTCTCCCAAGCCAAGTTTGCCAAGCTCCTGGGGGTCAGCGTGGATTCCCTGCAAAATTGGGAGCAAGGGAGGAGGAACCCGACCGGCTCCGCCAAGATGCTCTTGAGGGTGGCCGCCCTGCACCCGATGGCCATTTTGGATTCAGCCAGGGAGTTGGAAGGCAAATAAATTCAAAGTTTAAAAATAATCCATGCGGTGGACGAGGTAGTCAAAATGGAAGCAAAAAAGCTTGAAGAAATGAGCCGGGAAGAGCTGATCGGGGCGCTCAAGGAAGCCCAAAAAGGGGGAGATTGGGCCGAACAGAAGCACAAGGATTTACTGGAATTGGCCAACCGAATTGGGGTGGACGTGGACGAAGCCTTAGAGGTCAATAAGGTTGGCTTAGTGGTCGTCACCGGTGTTTTTTATTGCATTGCTGCCGCTGTGGCAATATTTCCTGTTTGGGGTTGTATTTATACCCTTGTCGAGGAAGGATATCGGCTTAGCCGTGTCCCATGGGTACTTATTCCCGCATTTTGGATTCCTGCCTACGGTGTCTTTTGGGTCGCCAAAAAGAATTGGAGGATTCAACACAAAATTTTTGATGGCCGCAATGCTTCCGGATTGCGGCCACCTGTAGGTTAGTCTTCCTTGTGATAGTCGGTTTTGTCTTTGCCTCCGAGCAAATTCGGCAAAGATTCTCGACCATCGTCCCAAAGGTTTTTGAATCCCAACCCGTTTGATGAATCAGCCCGGCTTTCTGCCCGGTTCTGGTATCCCTGCGCCGTTTTCTGCATCCACTCGGCGGCCTTTTCATTGAACTGCGCCCGGTCGGGGTATTTGTCGGAAAGCTCCTTGCCCTCTCGAAACAATTGCGCTCTCAGGATGTCGTTGTGCTCGGTATTGGACCGGTTATAATCGGCGGAACCGTGAACACCGGCACCGCCAAGCCCTTCTAGAAGGCTAGCGCCTGCTCCTTGCGCTCCGCTTTGGTTACCCCAGCCTAAGCTTGCGCTGGCTCCAACTCCCACCGATTTGGACGATCCTTGGGACACTTGGTGGGTCTTTTCGATCTGGTCGGCCATGCTGTCGGTCAAGCTAAGCAAACGGCCCTCGTTGATTTTTCCATCTTTGCTAAAGAGCCCATCGACCGCAAGCCCAAGGGTCTTTTTGTCTCCAGCAAGGGCGGCATTGTATATTCCGCCAAATTGGCTCCCAACCTCGATGGATCGTTGGTTGATATGTTTGTCCGAAAAGGTATCCGATCCGGCGTGGGTGCTGTGGATCTTCTCGCCGTCTGTAAGGTCCCAAACTCCCCGCCCATTGGCCCCAATATGTCCTCCAACCATCTGGCCAACCTGTACCCTGTTGGCCAAGGAGTCAGCTTGCTCTTCGCTCATCCCTCCAGCTTGGGCATTGGCTTTGATCAGTTTTTGGTAATGCGCTTGGTTGTCGGCCGTCACCTGGTCTTCCATCCTTCCCCGAACCAATTCGCCTTGGGCATTCACCTGTGGGTCTTTCAGGCTCATTCCCCCATGAGCCCAAGGGCCAAGGTGCTTGGCCTGCTCTTCGTTGAGCACTCCGCCGGAATGTCTCCACTGGGCCAACTCGGACTGGTTGTTGATCCCCAAGAGGTGAGCAAGTTTTTCGTCTGCTTGCTTGTGGCCAAAGGCCGCTTCCTTCTCGTGGATTGCCTGCTTGGCGTTCATGGAAGAAGCGTCCCCCTGGTGCAGTTGCTTGGCTAGCTTTTGTTCTTGCTCGTTCATGGTCAATCGGTCGTCCATGGTCCGAGCACTTAAATTTGCTTGGGCAGAGTCCCGGTCTTGGTGGCCGTGCTCCCTGGCGATCCCGTCCTCTTGGGATTTGGTTTGCAAATTCTGGTTGAGGACCGAACCGGCCAAGTCGGCCTTGGCCCCTGCTAGGCTTTGGCCATTGGCTTGGGCCGCTTCCCTTTCCCGGTTGTGAACCGCTTGGGCAATCTGGACATTCTCTCCAGCCTGATCGAAGGTCTTTTGTGGATCTGCTGCTCTAGCCATCCCTGTACCGTAGGCATCCATTTTGTTCCCCACTTGAGCGGCAATTCGCCCTTCAAAGGGATTGTTGGCATAGGTGGTTTGCCCAAAGCTTTGCTCCAACTCGCTCAAAGCCCGTCCGTGGCCTTCGGGGGTCGAAAGGCTGGCCCCCTGAGCTGCACCTTGGGAGACCGGCTGCATCGCTTGGTTGGCAAAACTGGCAATGACGCTGTTGGTTTGGAAGCCGGCCACAGCGGCGCAAAGCGTGGCAAACCCAATTGCCATCGGTCTAGCCATGCCAAAGACACCCAGGGCCTTTCCAGCTGCATCGGGGGTCATCATGATAGCGGCGTACCCGGTGTTGTTCAGCGCCACGGACTCAAAATAACTGGTGGCTTGGATCATGGCCCCTACATGCAGAGCACAATCAAAAATGCCCCAGAAGGTCAGGAAAACAAAAAAGCCGGTGATGGTGGAAACCACCTTACCGAAGGCAGGGGTCGCCATCAGAATCACTAGGAAGGGTACGGCGAGGATCACCATGTAAGTGATCATTCCACGGATGATCGGGACATACTCGTTGGCCACCAGGAGGGTGGACAGGCCTTGGCTCATCACATTGCGGTTGGCGTTGGTGACAATTGCCGCATCCGGGCCGGAGCTTAGCACCCGGTCGAAGGCCTGGGCCATGTAAGCTTGGCGGATGTAGTCCGTGGAAGCCACTCCTGGACTGTTTTTTCCAGCGGAGATCCTTAAACTGGAATCGATGATGTCCTGACAAGCCAAGTATTGTTGAGGGTCGGCAGGGTTGAGCCCCGCATCGGCGCACACGCTCTTGCGCATGGTCTCCATATTGCCGCCGTTGTTGAAGTACCCCCTCAGACTCAAGGTCCAGGATTCGGTGCAGGTGACTTGGGCACCGGCGGAATCGGTCATGTAGTTGGTGGTATAAACCGTGGGGTTAACCGCTAGGTCGAGGACACTGATCCAATTGTCGGTCTTGTGGATGGTATTGACATTGACGGTGGTTCCCGGACGAGCCACCTCGAAGAGTAAGCAGTCGTCTAGGTACCTGCCCAAGCTGGCATCGGCTAGGCGGTCGTCGGCCTTAAGCACATCACCCCCGGCGATTGTGGCCAACATTTTAAAACCGATCCCGCCGGTTCCCTTGCTGTATCTCATGTCGGGATTGACTTGGGTGGTTTCGATCAGATCGATCCCCCACCGTTCGACCAGATTAAAAACCCCCATGACCAGCACCAGCCCTTCGGGGATTCCTCCAAACAAGCGGGTTTTGTTGAGAACTTGGTCGTGCAGTTGGATTTCTCCCTTTGGGACCACTACCCCAAGGTAAAGGACTGTTCCAGCCAAGATCGGCCACAATCCGACCCAGGCCCCTGCCTTTCCGCCGGAGCCCAAGGCCTTAAAGATGCCACTAATGGCCGCAAACAGGACAGCCGCCAAGATCACGATCCCAAACAGCTCATGGTACCTTGCATCAGAAAAAATCAGGCTGACTTGGAGTAGAGCTTGCTCCAAAACCGGATAGGCGTTCCAGGTGTAATATTCCATGGTCAACCCATAGGCGGGAGCGGTGAACAGGAGCATCCAGGATAAGGGGCCGAAGAATTTGGTTTGGTGGTTCATTGGTTCCCCCCGGTTTTGAGCTTTTTGGACAAGTAGAAGGCAATCCAGAGGCCGAGACACCCACCACCAAAGGAAAACGCAAAGAAGGTCAGAGAAGCGCCCGGATGAGCAAATATGGCCCCTAGGCCCAAGTCGGCGGCGTAAGAATAAAAAAAGAAAGCCCCTAAAGCAAATGAGCAAAAGGCGCAAAAGGCATAAAAGACCACCCCAAGCCAAAGGAAGGCCCGATTGATTCGCCTTCCCACTCTGGAAGCCCGTTCAACTTGGGCTGACTTTTGCCGGTGGGGATCCGGGAGAGGGAACAAAACCCCACGGGTTTTTTGGCCGATCTTGCGCTTGAAGTCCGCAAGAGCTTTTGGAAGATTGGTAAAGGGCAAAGGCTTCATCTGATTCCTTGGAAAGAGTTGGTAGAGGTCATGTTTACCGGTGTAAACGGAGATTAAAAAGGAGCCCAAAGGCAGGTGAAAGGGTCAAAACCCCTTGCTCGCCACGTCCTCGAACAAAGCTCGGAAGTATTTATGCAGCTCCTGCGGGTTGTCTTTGTAGAAGGCTAGAGCGGTAATGGCTCCTTCCAACCTTTCGTAGTTGCTGTAAACCCTGGTTGTACTGAAGGTGCGGCCAAGGTATCCGTCCACCTTCAAGCCTAGCTGGTCCATTTTCTGACTGAGCTGGAGCAACCCTTGGATTAGGTCTTCCCCGAGTTCTTCAGAGAATTGAGCCGACTGGAGGGATTTTGCTTTTTGGACCACAGGCAACAATTCACCTGGAACACCTGGAGCTTCTTCTTGCCCCAAATCGGTTTCCACTACCGCTTTCAGATATTGGCTTACTTGGGTAAAGCCCAATTTTTTGGCCTTGCCGGTGATCTGCTCGAACTGCGCTTCGTTGACCCGGAGACTCAGGGTTTTGGTACTGCTCATCTTCGGACCCCCTGTAAACGCTGTTTACGGTTTGGGCCTGGGGCTTTGCAGGGGTCCTTCGGTTTGCCGTTTACGGGGTGTAAACAGGCCACGACACCCCGTAAAGGCACGGATTTTGGACCCTCCCCGGTTATATAGGCCTCCCCTGCATTCGGCGAAGCCGATTGCGTTGAGTGTACTCTCTTTTCTTCATCCCCTTTTTGGTGATCCTGAAGGAAGGACCCCGTTAAGGAAGTCCACGGACTTTGGCAGGAAAACCGGTTCAAATTTTGGATCATTTTTCCCCCTTGGCTTGTTCAAAAAACCAGCATCGAGCGGTTTTTTGGGTTTTGCCAATTTTGACAGCCCAGCTGCTGGCAATGAATCTGGGATGGATCTTCAGGTCCTGGTAGATTTCCGGGCCGTAGCTGTGCCCCTTTTTCTGCAAGGGTTCCCAAACCAAGGCCATACGGACGGCGATCTTGCCGCTTCCGGGTTTGGCATAGTTAGGGACTTGGCCGGTTTGGACCAATTCGTCCAAGAGGTTTAAAAATTGGTCCGCTTCTTCGGTCGGTTTGACTGGTTGAAGGCCTTTGGGGAGGCTTGCCTTAAACCCAAGTGATTCGAGGGCATCTTTGCCGGTGGTTCGCCTGACGAATGCGTTTACGACCAAATGGACCTGTCCTTTGGGAACTCCCAAGGATTCGGCCAGCTCTCGGCCTTTTTTGGCTGCCCGGATCAGCGGGGTCAGTTCGTCCGGCTCCTGGTCCTCTTCATCTTCAAAAGAGCTAAAAAGTTTTTCCATTACCGGGGTGAACCGGCTGGGGTGGTCCAGCTCGGGTAGCTCCTGGCGGGAGGCCATCAGCTTCTTTTCGCATTCGATAAAGTACTTCCGGGCCGCCCGTCCTTTCTCGTTTCGTTCGACCATGGAGAGTTCCTTGGCCATCTCCAAGGTCAGTTGGTATTCTTTGCGGTTGTGGCCGCCCCAATCTTGCTCGCCAAATTTGGCGAGCAAAGGCTCTTCGATTTTAGGGTTTTCCCCAAATTTGGGGAAAACCTCCGCTTGGGACTTCTTCCGGTTGTGGCCGCCCCAATCTTGCTCCCCAAATTTGGGGAGCAAGATATAATCCTGTTTTTCCTGGAAGTCGTATTCCTTGATCCGGTCTTTGATCCAAGTGCTGAAGTCTTTTCCAACCTCCAAGAACCGGTGCAGCTCTTTGCCGTCCACCGCCAAGACCTTTTGGCCTTCCCACTCTACTTCCTGGACCTGGACCAGACTTTGGTGAGTGAACGGGTCGTTTGAAATTTTATTGATTTGTTTTTGTTCCTCTTTTTTCATCTGTTTTTCCTTGGTGTTGCGGTTTTTCCGCTAGGTTGTGGCCGGTCATTGGGCCGTTTTTGGGTTCTTGTTTTTATACAAAAAGCTTTCTTTATCTCCAAATCTCCTTGGGGTGGTGTTTTTGACTGGCACCGTTGGCACCGATAAAAAATCGTTGAAAAACAAAATGTTATGATCTTAGACCTATGGCACCGGAATGGAACCGACTGGCACCGGCAGAACCGATGTAGAATCATATAAATATCTTATATCTATCTAATCTTATTAAACTGGAACCGGTGCCACTCCAGTTCCAGTCCGGTGCCATTCAAGTTCCGGTTGAAAAGGTTTAATGTTTCAGATTGTTAAAACTGTTTTTTAGTCCTGGTGCCAAGGTTCCGTTTAAAAATCTCGTCCCCAGGGATTTCAAAACACCATGCCCGGAGGGTTGAACCGTTGTCCTTGATCCGGTCTTTGATGTTGTGGCTTTCCTTGATCAGCTTAAATTCCTTGGACTGCTTCAGCTCCAGGTAGAGCTTTTCCTTGTCGAAGAACCAACCGGCTTCTTTAAAAGCCGCCTCGATCTCGGGCATGGAAAGGGCCAGGATTTCCGGGTTCTTGGAGTGGTTGAGCCTAAACAGCTCTTGGTTGGGCCGGTTTGGGTCCAGGACCCAATACCGGTCATCTTCGGTTAGTTTTTTGATCTGTTCAAAGAAGTCCACAACGGCAAAAGAGTCGGCCCGGAGTGATTCTTCCCGTTCATGGGCAAGCTCTAATACGAAGTTGGCGAAGCTTTCCCAGGTTTGCTGGTCTGCTTTGAGGATCTTGGCCACCAAGTGGCCACCGGCAAGAAGTAAGGTGTGGGTAAAGGCAATCCGGTCGTTTTTGAGTTCTCGGCCCCGTTGCTTGACTTGGTCCAGGTCCACCGGGTGCAGCCAAAGGTAAAAATGCCGGCATCCCTCCAAAATCGTTTTTAAGGCCCCTTGGGGGTCTTTGAGTATCTCAGACAAATAACCGCCTACCTCTGGCCTTTTTGTGCGATTCTCCCGGCGTTAACCGCCTTGTCCCGGTTGAAGTTGGGATCGGACTTGGAAAAGTAGAGCCTCAAGAAGCGCTCCTGGACTGCTGGGCTTGCTTCTATCTCGCCATTTTGGGCAATCACCAAACTGCTTTCAAAATAGCTGGTATAGGTTCCGCTTCCTCGTTCTTTTTCTCCGATCGTGCGGATCACGCCGCCGTGGTTGAACCAAGTTTTGGTGTGTTCAAAGTTAAAGGGCGTTTTGGTGAACCGGGCTTTGTTTTTGTCCGTGTCTTCTTCGCCTTCAAGCAGGACGGTTGGGAGGTTGCAAAAATGCTCCATGGTCCGGTGGAGCCCAATCTTGCTGGAAGTCTCGGAAAGTGGAGTTCCCTCGAAGCCTGGACGGTTAAAGAGCTTCCAAAGGAAACGGAGCAAGGTTGACTTTCCGGTTTGTGGATCACCGGTGAGTAACAGGAAGGGGAAAGCCTCTAGATAGTGTGGTCACGAGATTGACAATTCGATAAAATGCTGTCATGCCCCACTTATCAAACCTCTTAAGTGGGATGTCATGACTCTTC
>MFNF01000006.1 GCA_001783715.1 Candidatus Lambdaproteobacteria bacterium RIFOXYD2_FULL_56_26 | reverse complement strand
CTTGAACAGCGGCAAGGGAGGGAAGGGCTCAGCCCCAACCGCCCTCTCCAGCCGCCCCAGCCTGGCCTGGAGCAGGGCTTCGAGGGGCTTCCAATTGATCACCTCGTCCACTTTCGTAAAAGGTCTTGCGAGGGGACTGGGGGATCAGGGCCTCGGCAAAACTGGGGTCGGTGTGGAAGCGTCTCTTTGGCATGGCTCCCTATTGATAGTTATTTATATCAAATAGATACCACATCAAAAGGCTGGATTCCAGCACTTTTTATGGGGGGATTGTGCAACAGCCCCACTAGGTGAAAGAGATTTCATCTTTTTTCCCTTGGGTTAATTTTACAAACTCGGTATCTTTCCTACAGGGTTCAGCGGGCAAAATCCCCGGTTGGGACTTAATTGTAAGTGAGGAAAGTCATGGTCAAACGACTGGTTTTTTTGTTGGTGTTACTGCCCTTGTTTGGGCTCTCCGTCTTTGCCGAAGAACCTTGGCAAACCGAATCCTATGGCCGGGTCAGAACCACGGTTGAGTTCTACAACACCGACACCACCGGCAAAAAGCTCAGCTGGTACGACATGACCACCGATGCCTTTTTGGGCTTCAAGGCCAACCGAGACCTGGGGGACTCCTGGTCCAGCACCGGGGTGATTGAGTTTGACCTGCAAAGCGCCGACAGCTCCGTGTTGCCCCAGTACATGTACATCACCCTGGAGAACAGCATTTTAGCCCTGAACGTCGGTCGCCAGGAAACCAGCGGAAAGACCTTCGGGGGCGCTTACTTCGAGAACATCAACAACTACATGGTCACCGGGGAAACCATTGGTACCGGCGACTATCTCAAGGCCACCTTCAAAGAAGTGGACCTGACCTTCGTTACCGGTCGGCATTCCCAGGGGGACGATGCCTCCACCACGGCCCCCAGCTACGATGAATCGGTTTTGGGTCTGTACCTGGACACCAAACTGGCCGACACCTTTCCCTTTGCCCTGAGCGTCGCCAACATCCATGAAGTCCCCTCCCCCAGGCGGGCTCGGGTCGCCTATGACGATGTCCACGGCAACGAAACCTACATCGGTTATTCCTTCAGTTTTACGGTGCCGGTGACCGAGATGGACTTTTCGTTTAATTACGACAACAAACAAGAAAAGCACAACGAGGACTCCTCCACTCCCGACAAGCGGTTTGCTACCCTGGTGCTGGCCTACGATCTGCACCTTCCCTCCTTGGCTGAAGGGGCAGGGTTCAGCTTCATCTACTCCAAACGCAGTCTAAACGATGGAACCCCGGTGGGCACCGACACCACCGGTTACGACCTGAGTTTCCTGTACCCCTTTAAGGGTATCAACGGGTTCCTTTCGGTTTCCACCCTCAACACGGTGGACAGCGACGACAACCAAAACGACCATGAATTGTTGTACGGTGCCGGTTTGGCCTACCATTTCGGCAAGTAGGCCTTTCGCCCGCCGGGCCTGAACCCGGCCAAGGACTGGCCCACAAAACTCCGAGCACAAAAAAACCTCCCGCAACGGTGAATACTTTGCGGGAGGTTTTTTTCGTCTTCTTTGCCACCTAAAAGTGGTAGTCCACCGCCTTGGAGGACAAGGAACGGGCTTTGAGGAACTCCACTACCTCTTGGTGGGCCGGGTGCACCCGGTAGGCTTCCAGGCCCCGTTCGTCTTCAACCACCGAGGTCAAAACCAGATCCATCGCCCGCTCCGAAGGCAGGAAGTTCAACCCTACCTCCATGGACCGAAGCTCCGGTACCTTTCCCACCAAGGCCTCCAACCGTTTTTTTGCTTCCCCCAAGTCCCCTTGGCATTCGGGCTTAAAAGCGAACATCACCACATGTTTGATCATCGTTGGTCCAAGAGCAAGAGTTCCAAGCACAAGAGAGTTGAACCTCCCTGCGAGCAAAAGGCCGACAGGGTTTCTTTGGGCATTCCTACCCGGATTGGGCCGTTTCGGCTAGGTGAAAAATCCCCTTTCCTCCCTCCCGCCCCACAGTACCCCGGCGCTTGAAGGTTGCGCCGGACCGCTGTTTCCTGTAGTCTGGCACCTCGCCCCTTTGGATTTTGTCCGAACCCAAGGGAGGTAAAAGAAACCCCCGTTGGCTCTTTCCGGTTTCCCGATGAACCTGCCCTGTTTGGTTGACCTCCATTGCCACAGTACTGCCAGCGACGGCAGTCTGAGCCCCGAAGAGGTGGTGCAAACCGCCTTTGAGGAAGGGGTAGGGCTGATGGCGTTGACCGACCACGACACCTTGGCTGGTCTCCCCGCCGCCAGAGCCAAGGCCGCCGCTTTGGGGTTGGACTGGATCGACGGGATCGAACTGAGCGCCAAGTGGGACCGAGGGCACTTCCACCTCCTGGGCTACGGCATCAACCCCCAGCACCGCCCCTTCTTGGCCGCCTTGGAGCACTTCCAGGAAGGCCGCCGCCTCCGTTCCACCCGGATCTTGGAGAAACTGGACCAACTGGGGATGCCTTTAACCCGCCAAGACCTCCGGGTCCCCCCCGGTCAATCCCCCGCCCGGCCCCATCTGGCCCAGGCGATGTTGGACCGGGGTTATGTCACCCACCTGGAGCAGGCCTTTGAACTGTACCTTCGGCAAGGGGGTTTGGCCTATGTGGACAAGGAAACCTTGACTCCCCAAGAGGCGATTCAATTGGTCCTGGAGGCCGGGGGACTGCCGGTGTTGGCCCACCCGGTGTCCTTGTACCTCAAATATGCCGAGCTGGGAGAAAAGCTAAAACAACTCAAAGCCATTGGCCTAGCGGGGATCGAAGCCTACAACTCGTCCCACCAAGCCAACCAAAGCCACCGGTTGGTCCGGTTGGCCGACGAACTGGGATTGTTGGTGACCGGAGGTTCCGACTTTCACGGGAAGTTTAAGCCCCAGGTCCGAATGGGTCGGTTAAAAAAAGGCCGAAAGATTCTCTCCAAGTGGATTTCCCCCGACTTTTTTGCTACCTTTGGGGCAACCAAGGATACAAGGATTGATGAAGGTTGAACCGGGGGCAAAAGGGGAAGTGCTGATCGTCGTGGCGACCGATGTCCATGGCCGCTACAGTTCCGTCTCCAGTTTGGACGGCAAGCCCCAAGATTTTGGCTTGGACCGGCTGCACAGCTACCTGAACCAAAAGCGCCACGCCGGGGCCGAGGTCCTGCTGATCGACAATGGGGATTCCATGCAAGGGGCCCCGTTGGTGGACCTCTTTGACTTTGAGGGCCCCCTGGAACACCCGATGAACCTCACCCACCGGTTGCTGGGCTTTGATGCCTTTGTGCCGGGCAACCATGAATTCAACTTTGGCCTCAAAAACCTCAAGCAGGTCGCCGCTGCCGCTCCGGTCCCCTGGCTCTGTGCCAACCTGACCGAAGGCCAAAGCGATTCCCCGCTCTTTGGGGCGATCCAGGTCTTTGACAAGGGTGGAATCAAGATCGGAGTTTTGGGGTTGATCACCGAATTTGTCCCCCGGTGGGAGCACAAAAGCATGATCCCCGACCTCAACTTCCTCAGCGCCATTGTAGCCGCCCGGACCTGGGTTCCCCGGCTGCGCAGCCAATGCGACCTGCTGGTGGTTTGTTACCACGGAGGGTTCCACCAGGACCCGGAGACCGGCGAGGTTTGGTGTTATGATTCCCTGGAAAACCAAGGGGAAGAGATCGTCAAGGCGGTACCGGGGATCGACCTGTTGGTCACCGGCCACCAGCACCGCCGCTTTTTGTACCACCCCCAGGAGACAGGCCGACCTTGGATGGTCCAGTCCGGGGCCTATGGGCAATGTTGGGCCGAGGTCAAGGTCAGAAAAAGCAACTCCGGCCAGGGCTGGGAATTGGCCCCTCGGTTGGTCGAATCCGTGGAATACCCCGCCGACCCCAGCCTGCAAACGGCCTTTGCCGCCCACCTCAAAGAGATCCACCACGCCTTGGGCACAAAGTTGGGCACCGCCGACTCCAGCTTCTTGATCCACGACCCGATGCATCAGGTTTGGCTGAAAAAACACCCGATGATCCAATGGATCAACGACCTGATCGCCAAACACACAAGTGCCCAGGTGGTCTGCACCAGCCTCCTGGACGGAGCCTTACCCGGCCTTCCGGCGGAGGTAACCCTCAAGGATGTCTTGGAAAACTACTTTTTCCTGGACAACCTTTGTGTGATCCACGTCACCGGTGCCTTGCTCAAAGAGGCTTTGGAGCAGGTGGCCAGTTTCTTTGCCCTTAACTGGGAAAAGGATGGGGAACCGAAGATCACGGTCAACGCCAAATGGCGGGGGGTCCGAGTGAGGAGTTACAACTACGATATTTTTGACGGCATCGACTATGGCTTCGATTTGGCCCAGCCGATCGGCCAAAGGCTGGCCTACCTGCGGTTCCAAGGTCAACCGGTCGCCCCGACCGACCACCTGACCTTGGGGCTGACCACCTACCGGGCCCAAGGAGCCTTTTACCAGATGTTCAACGCCGAACAGATCATCCAGGAATTCCCTGAAAAGGTGACCGACCTGATGGTCGCCGACCTCAAGGCCACCAGCCACCTGAAGGTGGAGCCCCGGCAAAACTTCCAGGTCTTTTTTTCCGAACCCCAGGGGAAGACATGAGCCCTTTGATCCACACCGTCAGCCACAGCGCCGAGGCCCAAAAGTCCCTGGGCGAAAGGCTGGCTGCCAGTGTCGGGGTTACCTCCTACCAGATCGTTTTGGTTGGCGGCGGGGAGGTCAGAGGGGTGCTGGAGGAGGTGGGAAGCGATTATCTGGTCACCTTGACCCAAACCGAAGAGGTGCGGCTGATCCCCTTTAGCTCGGTTTTGTACCTGAAGGTCTTGCACCCCTAAGGTTCGGGGCGATTTCCACAAAAAACAAGGTCAACCAGTCCGGCCTGGGCAGTCCAAAGGTCATCGCCAGCCTACGGTTGTGCATCACGCTGTTGGCGGGCCTTTGGGCCGGGGTAGGGTAGTCCTGGGCCGGGATCGGGCTCAACCGGCAGGGGACCTCCTGGTGCAACCGCAGGCTGCCCAATATCTCCTGGGCAAAGCCGAACCAACTGGTTTGCCCCTCGGGGCTCAGGTGGTAAAGACCAGCGGCGGCCTCCCGTTGTTCCGGGGCCATGTTTCCCCACAACTTCAGCACCAAAGCGGCTTGGTCGGCCAGCCACCCGGCGGGGCTGGGGGCACCGATCTGGTCTGCAACCACCTTCAGCTCTTCCTTGGTCACCAGCAACTTCCTCATGGTGTTGTAAAAACAAGGCTGGTCAAAGGAATAGACCCAAGAGATCCGAAAGATCAGGCTCAAGGGCTGGGCGGCCAATAGGGCCTGCTCCCCTTCCAGCTTGGTCCGCCCATACTGGTTGAGCGGCCCGGTCGGGTCGGTCTCCAGGTAGGGACCGGTTTTCTCCCCGGAAAAAACATAATCGGTGCTGAAGTGGACCACCGGAATCCCCAATTCCCTGGCCGCTTGGCCCAGAAGACCGGGGGCTTGGCCATTGACCCGCCGAGCCAGCTCCGGCTCGGACTGGGCCTTGTCCACGGCGGTGTAGGCGGCGGCGTTGACGACCACTGAAGGCCGGAGAGCCAAAATTTTGGGGCCGATGCTCTCCAGGTCGCCAAGGTCAAGCTCGGCACGGGTCCAAGCCACCACTTCATAATCTCCACCCAGGCTGGACACCAACCGGCGGCCCAATTGGCCTGCCGCACCGACCACCAGAGCCTTGGGCTTCATTTCCCTGCCTGGGCCAAAAACTTCACAAAGTCTTCCGACTCCAGGGAAATCCCCACGTACCGGGCCAGCTCGGCCCCTTCGGGGCTGAGGATCAGGTACAACGGCAGGGCGACCGTACTAAAGCGGTTGATCTGGAGGTTTAGGTTTTCAGGCCCTCGTTCCCCACCGTCGGTATAAAGCCTTACCAGCACAAAGTCTTGGGCCAAATGAGGGTGGACCGATTTGAGCGGCAGGATGTGCTGCTCCATCCACCGGCAATTAACACAGGTGTAACCGGTAAACTCCAGCAGCACCGGCTTTTGGGTTGCTTTGGCTTTTTCCAGGCCCGGTTCCAGACGGTCCAGCCAGACCAGCTTGGCCGACTCTTCGGCGCTGACCGTTTCCCCGCCGACCATCAAGGTTTGCGCCGGAGGCAGGAGCGAGTCCAACAGGCTGCCCAAACTGTGGTCCCCCCGGCCCCTCCAGGTAAGTCCGGCGAGGACCAAAAACACCAGAATCCAAAACCCTTGGCCCGGTTTTTTGAGTTTACCGGTTTTTTTGCCGGTGACCCCTAAGTAAATGGCGGCACCCAAAAGGCAGAGGCTCCACAAGAGCAGGCCCAAGTCTCGGCTCAACAATCCGGTCTGCCAGACCAAGTCGGCATTGGACAAAAACTTCAGGCTCGCCATCAATTCCAAAATCCCCAAGACCACCTTGGAGCGGCCCAGCCAATCACCACTGCTTTTTTGCATCCGGCCCACCATCCCCGGAGCCAAGGCGAGCAGGAAAAAAGGGAAGGCAAAGACGGTGGAAAACACCAACATGCCCAACAGCGGCCAAGCCCATTGCCCCTGGGAAGCGGCAATCATCAAGGTCCCGACGAACTGGACGGTGCAAGTAAAGGCGGTCAGGGTGAAGGTAAAGCCCATCAGGATCACCCCCAGAGCGCCCCCAGCCGAGCGGGCCTTGTGGTCAAAATAGGTCTGGATTTTTGGGGAGATGTCCAGGGAAAACAAACCCATCAAACTCAAGGCAAAGGTGATGAACAGTCCCGCAATCCCCAGGTTCACCCAAGGGTTGCTGGCCACTATCGAAGAGGCCCCCGCCCCAAAGACCGAAGACAGGACCAACCCCATACCGGTGTAGGTGACGATGATCCCGAACCCGAATAAACCGGCCAGCCACAAGAGTCCCTTGGGGTTGCCCTGGGCTTGTTTGGAAAAGTAGCTGATGGTGATGGGTACCATCGGGAAAACGCAAGGCATGATCAAGCTGGCCAACCCCATCAAAGCCGCCAGCCCCACAAAGGTCCAAAGCCCGTCTTGGCCCAACTTCTGGGGTTTGCCTCGTTTGTGGTTTTTGGCCAAAGGATCAATCGCCCGGTTGGCAAACTGGTACTCCTCCCGCACCGGCCCGGATTCCAGGCGGTAGGTAACCGTCAGTTCCTGGGTCTTGGGGGGCAGGCAGACCCGAAAGCTGCACACCTGAAAACTCACCTGGGCCAAAACCCGGTGCTCCCCCAAGGTCACTTCCGGGGGGACGGTCAGGTTTTGGTACAGGTAGGCCAGCTCTTCGTGGGTGGCCAAGGTCATCTGGATGGCTTGATCAAACACCACCTCGGCCCGGGTTTCATAAAGCGGACCGTCTTCCGTTAAAGGAGCGGCATTGAGTACTAGCTTGGTAGGGGGGGGAGCGTCTCCATCTTTGGGCGGGAAAACTGAATAAAGATGCCAACCTAGCTCGGTTTCTACCTGGACCTCCAACCTCGGGTGCTCTCCTGGTCGCAGCACCGAAGGCACCAACCGGGCACTGAGGCGGGCCTGTTCCTCCTGGGGGACCGGCAAGCCGTCCGAGTCCCAAGCGCTGGTCGCCCACAAGCCCCCTGAAGGCAGACAAGCCAGGACCACCAAAAGCAGCCACCGCCTCAATTGAGGTACTCCTCGCCTTGCCCTTCTTCAGGCAAGACCGACGGGGCAGGTTCGGCGGCCACGGCGTAACTGCCATCCGCCCATTTGCCCAGGTCCACCAACTTGCACCGCTCCCCACAAAAGGGCCGGAAAGGGTTGTCCTGCCAAGAGGTAGGCTTTTTACAGCTGGGACATTTCAATTCTTTGCCCATTCGAGTGAATCAGGGTTAAGGTGGTACACAGCGAAAACCAATCTACTCAGGTGATCGCACAATTGCATTTTTCCAGGCTCAAATCACATTCGTCAAACTCCAAGCCAAGCGAGCTATGCAACTGTCGAGGAATGTCTTAACAACAAAGCAGTGATTCTTACTCTCGATGGAGTGGCCCACTCGGCATTTCAAAGATCGGCTCCGACTCAAAAAGATGAAGTTGATCTTGGACTTCACCTTGCTCGCAAAACTCTTTGATTGACCTTGCAACAAATGTCGCCAGATGGACCGGAACCGCATTGCCAATCATTTGCTCTAGATTTGTCTTCGTTCCGGAAAATTTAAAAGTCTTTGGGAACGTTTGTAGTAAGGACCGCTCAATCGTGGTAAGCGGGCGAATTTTTTTCAAATCGACTCCCTCTGGGTCACATGAGTTCAACTGATAGTTGGGAGGGACTGGCCGATTGACACCGCGAACTGTTGGGCTAGGTTCATCAATGGAGAAAATTGCCCTTCTGTTGTAGTTGCGAGGGTGACGGTAGTAGTTGTTAATCCCAAGACTGTCCCCGAGATAGTCTCTCACCGTCATCTGTTTTTTAGTCAAGCCCCTACGGATTATCCCAGTCAATTCATTGTGTTTCCCACACAGATGTCCAATCAAAAAGAAACGGGTTCTCGCTTGCGGGACACCGCAAAACGAAGCATCTAGAATGGTCGAGGTTAACCCGTAGTCGGCTTTTGTAAATTGGGCAATCACATCTTGCAAAATGTGGCTCTTCTTGATCTGCTCCACATTTTCCATGACAAACCATTCAGGCTTGATACCGCAAACAATGTTTGCAAAATGGTAGGTCAGGTCAGCTCGCCCCAAGGTTACATCTCGCTTACCCGCACTTGAAAAGTCCTGACATGGTGGACCGCCAATAATGATATCGGGGACTAGACCTGCGATTTTTGCAATTGACTCTTCTTCATTGGTTAAATCTTGTTCATAGATTGGATGCTTAAAATTCTCTTTGTAAACCCTGATTGACGGTTCCCACTTGTCAAAGGCGGCTACCACTTCAAAGCCAGCCCGTTCAAAACCAAGGGACATTCCGCCGCAGCCTGCGAATAGGTCTATGCACTTCATTCTCATTGGAACAATTCGGGGGAGCTGGACAAGATGGCATCGAATCTTCTTTCTGGGCTCAATAGGTTTTGACCGCCACCTAAAATTATTTCCCTAATTTCGGACTTGGTGATTCTTGGCCTTAACAAACTGGCGCAAGACATAAATTTTTGAGTGACCACACCTGCAGATGAGAAGGCCTTGTCGTTTTTTGTATTGTACGACATAGTATCAATAATTGTTGGGTCAAGACTAGAACAGCGGGTTTTCTCTGATCAGTTTTAGAAGGATTTTGTTAACATCAACCTTCCGATTGTTATAGCGAAATTCGCACTCC
>MFNF01000005.1 GCA_001783715.1 Candidatus Lambdaproteobacteria bacterium RIFOXYD2_FULL_56_26 | reverse complement strand
AACGCCAACTGGGCCACCCCTTGGGCCCAGGGGTTGAACCTGACCTTGGACCTGAGAAACAAACAAAACCGCTCCAACGTTTCGCAATTGAGTTACCAAACCCGGACCCTTTCCCTTTCTTTGGTCTATTTGAGGTAAAAAAATGGGCAAAAAGTCGCTTCTGTTGCCTCTACTCCTGGTGTTATCCCTGGCCCTGTGTTGGGGTCAATCTGCCCTGGCCCAGGAGGTGGGCCAACTGTTGTTGCTCCAAGGCAAGGTGAAGATCCAAGGACCCCAGGGGGAACGGATGTTGAGCGAGGTCAACCAAACCCTGCCGGTTTTTGCCCAAGACAGCCTCCACACCGGCACCGGCACCAGGGCCAAATTGACCTTACGTTCCGGGGCCGAACAGGTGGACCTGTTTTCCGAGACCTACCTTTCCCTGTCCACCTATGAGCCCGGGCAAAGCCTGCTCTCCCTACCGGTGGGCAAAGCGAAATTTTTGGTCAACTACTTGGGTCTGGCCACTCGCCCCAAGTTTGGGGTCAGGACCGTCAACGCCGTGGTGGGCATCAAAGGCACCGAGTTTGTGCTGCAAAGTTTGGGCAACACCACCAACCTTTTGACCCTGGAAGGGACGGTGGGCTTTGCCGCCCAATCGGCCCCGGAGATCACCATTTTGGTGGAGAAAAACCAAGCCTCCCAAACCTTGGCCGCCACCCCGCCCAGCCCGCCGGTCACCGTGCCGCAAGCGGTGCAGGAAAACATCGCCGGCTCGGACAGCGCCGATCTGGCAGGATGGGATGCCGCCGGGGTCAAGATCGAACCGGTCAGCACCGACCCCACACCGGAAGCCAAACCGACCCCCAAAGAATCGAGTGATCCCAAAGGGGAGACCCAAGACCCCGGTCCCGGCCCAGCGTTAGAAACGGTGGAGGGCCAAGTGGAGCAGGCCAAACAGCAGGTGGACCAAGCCCAAGAAACGGTGAACCAGGAAAGGGTGATCCAAACCCTCAAAGACAAGCCGATAACCCTCAAAGTGACCGACTAGAAGGATGGAGACCATGAAGCTACGTATTGCCGCCGTTTTTGGTCTGGGATTTTTCAGTCTGGCCTTGGGCCTGGGGCTGATGTTTTTGACCGGTTGCAAAAGTCAGTCGGAGGACCTGTCCCCCCCAGTCTCTCGGGTCGCCACCTTGAGCCTTTCCGCCCCCGACCTACAGGGACAAAAGAACCTGTCCGGCTCCGGGCTGGGGACCTGTCTGGTCCAGGTGGTGCCGGGTTCGGTTGACAGCGCCAGCAATCTGGCCGACCCTGCCCAGATCGTGGCCCAAGGGCTGGTGGACCTGGGCAGCAACCAGATCACCTTGACCCTGCCTTTGGACACCCAACTGCGGCTGGTCCGCAAAGGTTGGGTCGGCAGTTACAAAACCACCGCCAACCTGCCTCGGGCTGAAGGGATCGGGGTTTCCGAACTTTTTACCGTTACCGCCCAGACCGACCGGCTCTCCCTGGCCGTCCCGCTGCTCGAAGCTCCCGCCTTGGTCAGTCAAAGCCCGGCCGACGGGGCCACCAATGCCGCTACCGCCGGACTCTCCCTCACCTTCAACAACCCCTTGGACGCAACCAGCCTGGGGATCAACCTGACCGACAGCCGCTGTACCGGTGCCTTCCAGCTCTCTGCGGACAGCTTTGCCACCTGCGTCCGGTGGAGTGCCTTGGCCCAGGACAGCAGCCTCAAGAGTATAAGCCTCTCCCCCGCTACTGCTCTGGCCAACTCGACTCTTTACAAACTCAGGATTACCACCCAAGTCCAGGACTTAAGCGGAAACGGTTTGGTGGCGGAACTGACCAACGGGACTGGTTTTACCACTGTGGCGACCAGCAGTTCGGGCAGTACCACTTCAACCAGCAGTACTGCGACCACCAGCAGCACTTCGACCAGCAGCTCCAGCTCCACCGCCGCCGGTGACACCACCGCTCCAACGGTCAGCTCCGGGACCTTGCGTACCAGTTCGATCAGCGGCAACGGCCTGACTTTGGACTGGACCGCCGCCACCGACGAAACCACCTTGGCTTCGGCCTTGACCTATCAGGTCTATTATTCGACCGCCAACAACCTGGGGACGCTGGCCCAGACCAAAGCCAACGGCACCGCCGCCAATACGGCCACCACGACCATCACCACCTTGTCCCTGAGCGGCCTCAACGGCGGCACCACCTATTACCTAAACGTGATCGTCAGTGACAGTGCGGGGAACCAAAGCCTTTATTCGGGCACCAGTGCCACCACCACCGCTTGGGCACAGCAAGCCTACATCAAAGCCAGCAACTCCAGCGCTTCAACCAACAGCCAGTTCGGCTATGCCTTGAGCCTTTACGGAGATACTCTAGCGGTGGGTAGCCCCTATGAGGACAGCGGTTCCACCACCATCGTCAATGGCACCACCTCGGCCTCCGATGCCACGGCTTTTGATTCCGGGGCGGTCTTTGTTTACCTGCGCACCGGTTCCACCTGGGCCCAACAGGCCTACATCAAGGCAGTTAATACCAATGCCAGCGACACCTTCGGCACGGCGGTGAGTGTTTATGGCGACTTGTTGGCGGTAGGGGCCCGGATGGAGGATGGGGGCTCGACGACGATCATCAACGGCACTACGGCGGACACGGCCAATGGGGCCCTGAACATCGGGGCGGTTTATGTGTACGCTCGCACCGGTACCAGTTGGGCCCAAGAGGCCTATATCAAAGCGGGGAATCTGGTCAGTGCCATGGGCTTCGGCGAAGCGGTGGCTTTGGGTACCGATACTTTGGTGGTCGGGACTTCCGGGGAGGACAGCAGCGTCACCACCATCACCAACGGCACCACCGTGCCCGGGGACATGAACCTGACTTACGATTCCGGGGCGGTGTATGTTTACCGGCGGACCGGGACCAGTTGGGCTAGGGAAGCCTACATCAAGCCAGCCAATACCTATGCCGGGGCCTATTTTGGTTTTTCTCTCTCTCTTTCCTCAGAGACCCTGGCGGTGGGTTCCTACCTGGAGCGCAGCCTGCAAACCACCATCACCAACGGGACTACCGCCAGCGCCGACATCAGCGGGACCGGGGTAGGAGCGGTGTACATTTACAAACGGACCGGGGTCAATTGGGCGCAAGAAGCCTACCTCAAGGCCCCCAATGCCGAAACGGGGGACGACTTTGGTTATTCGGTTTCCTTGGCCGGGGACAGTTTGGCCGTGGGTGCCCCCATGGAGGACAGCAACCAAACCACCATCACCAATGGGACGACCGGCAGCAGCAACAACAGTGCCAGCAGCGCCGGAGCGGTGTACGTCTATAAACGGACCGGGGTTAACTGGACTCAAGAGGCTTATGTCAAAGCGGTCAACGGGGAGGCGACCGATAGCTTTGGCGGGAGGGTTTCGATCAACGGCAACACCTTGGCGGTCACCGCTTGGCAAGAAAAGAGCAACCAACAGGGCATCACCAACGGCAGCACCGCCAGTGCCGACAATTCCGCTGCTTACGCCGGAGCGGTGTATGTTTACCAACGTTCAGGAACCAGTTGGGCCCAAGAGGCTTATGTCAAGTCGGCCAACCTGGAGGCCAATGACTACTTTGGAGGGGCCAACTTCACCGGCGGCACGGCTCTGGCTATTGAGTCCAACACCTTGGCGGTTGGCGCTCCCGGCGAAGACAGCAACCAAACCAGCGTCACCAACGGCACCACCGCCAGTGCGGACAATTCGATCTCCAATGCCGGGGCGGTTTACATCTACCTGCGACAGTGACACAATGAAAGCCAGATCCAAAAAAGGGGGGCCATCGGTGAAACCGGAACCAGGATCAACATGAAGTTGTGTTACGGAGCCCTGGGAATCGTTCTGGGGCTGGTCTTGGTTGGCTGCAAGGCCCAAGAGTCGGACCTGACCGGGAAGGTTTCCCGGTCCACCCGATTGACCCTGGAAGACCGACCGACCCAAGGGCAGCCGTCCTTGAGCGGGTCGGCCTTGGGGACTTGTCTGGTCCAAGTGGTTCCAGCCTCACTCACCCAAGCCAACAACCTCGCCGACCCAACCCAGATTTACGCCCAAGGCTTGCTGGATTTGGGGACCCAACAAATTACTCTGACCTTGCCGCTGGACACCTCCCTGCGGCTGGTCCGCAAAGGTTGGAAAGGGACCTACAAGCTAGGGGAGACCAAGCCCAGTGCCGATGGGGTAGGCCTTTCGGAGCCCTTTACGGTCACCTCCGGCACCGACCAACTCTCTCTTTCGGTCCCCCTGGACGAGGCCCCGGCCCTGGCCAGCCAGAGCCCCGCCGACGGAGCCACCGGGGTGGCTTTGGCTTCAGCCTTGACCTTGACCTTCAACAACCCCATGGCCGCAACCAGCCTGAGTACCAACAGCACCGGCACCGGTTGCACCGGCTCGGTCCAGCTTTCGGCGGACAACTTTTCCGGCTGTGTCAAGCTGGGGGCCGCAACTTTGGACAGCAGCCTCAAGGTCTTGACCGTGACCCCTGCTGCAGCGCTGGACTACAGCACCACCTACAAACTGAAGCTCACCCAGGGGGTCACCGACTCAAAGGGCAACGGCCTAGGGGCGGAGCTAGTGAACCCCACCGGATTCAAGACCTTGAGTTCCGACAGCACTGCTCCTACCATCGGCACCGGCACCTTGACCGCCAGTTCGGTAGGCAGCTCGGGCCTGACCCTCTCTTGGATTGCGGCGACCGACACCACCACCGGGGCGGCGGCCTTGACCTACCAAGTTTATTATTCAACCAGCAACAATCTGACCACCCTAGCTTTGACCAAAACCAACGGCACCACCGCTAACTCGGCGACCGCCAACCTGTCCAGCCTGACGCTTTCGGGGTTGACGGACCGGACCACCTATTACCTCAACGTCATCGTCACCGACAGTGCAGGCAACAGCAGCCTTTACTCCGGCACCAGTGCCACCACCACCGATGGCACCGCTCCGGTGGTGAGCAACGGGACGGTCAGCCGGTCGCTTTCGGTCTCTTCGATCAGCCTTTCCTGGGCCACCGCCAGTGACGGAACCACCGCCACTACGGCCTTGACCTACCAAGTTTTTTATTCGACCGCCGACAACCTGACCACTGCCGCTCTGGCCAAGGCCAACGGAACCGCCGCCAACAGCGCCACGGCCAATTTGACGGCCTTGACCTTGACCAATCCGGGGACCGGGACTTATTATTTTAACGTGGTGGTGACCGACCAAGCGGGAAACAGCTCGGTTTATGGTGGGGTAAGCGCCACCTTCTCCGCCCTTTTGGGCTCCCACCAAAAGGCACTCCGCCACAACCGCCCACACCTTGCCCGGATCCCGGCAAAGCTTCCCCCAAGTCGCCTCTGGAGCCGTTTGCCGGGACCGGGGTTTTAAGGGGACAGGAAAGGGCGGGCTAAAGTTGGGCCGAGGTCAGTTTTTCTTGGAACCGCCGTTTTTCCGGTGCCGCCAAAAAACTCTGGTCCAATGCGGCCAAGCTCAAGGCGGTGAGGTCTTCCAGGGTAAGGCCCAAGGATTCGGCAGCCCAAAGGTATTCCTTGAGCAGGCTGGTTTTAAAAAAGCCGGGGTCATCGCTGTTGAGGCTCACCTTGTGGCCCCGTTGCCGGTAGGCCAAAAAGGGGTGCCGGTTGAGGTCGGCCAGGACTCCGGTGGTCAGGTTGGAATGGGGGCATAGGTCCAGGGCGACCCCTTTTGACAAGACCAACTCCTCTACCGGTCCCCCAGGAGTGAGGCCCAAGGCGTGGCCGATCCGTTCGGCCCCCAGAAGCTCTACCGCCTGGGCAATTGAATCCTCCCCCGCAGCTTCCCCGGCGTGGCAGGTCAACCGGAAGCCTTGGGCCTTAGCCCAGGCGAATTGGGCCACAAAGTCTTGGGCCGGAAAGTGAACCTCGTCTCCCCCCAGGCCCACTCCAATCACCCGGCCAGTTGGGTCGGCGGCAGCCAAGTCGAAACAATGTTGCACCGCCTGGGTTCCAAAGTTTCGGGCTCCGTCAAAAATCAACGCCAGCTTGGGTCCTCCTTCCCGCTCCGCTTCTTTGGCCGCCCGGTCGATTTCGGCCATGATCTCGGGGAAGTTGATCCCTCGGTCCACAAAAAAGGCCGGGGTAAACATCAACTCTCCGTACACCACCCCCTGGGATTTCAGATCAGCCAAGGCCTTTTGGGTCAACAGGTAAAAGTCCCCTGGGGTCATGAAGCTGAAAATCACGGCTCCGAAACACTTGAGGAACAGCGGGAAGCTTTGGAATCCAAACTTTTGGGCCATTTCCAAGTCCCTTTGTTCGGTCCAGGTTCCCTGGGCTTGGGTCATCGCTCGCCAAAAGGACAGATCCACAAACCCTTCGAGGTGGACATGCAGCTCCACCTTGGGCAAGGCTCGGATGCTCTGGGCGAGGGCAGGGGCTACTGGCATGGGGCGCTGGTGGGGGAGGTCACAAGGAGGGGTCACGTTCTTCTTTTTTGATGATCGCCCCTACCAGCCCCTCCAAGGTTTGTGGTTCGGCTGTGACGGTGGCGACCATGCCCTTGTTACGCAGCTCCATGCTGGTCACCTTGCCGATGGAAGCCAGACGGGGCAGGGCATCGGGAAGTTCGCCCAGCACCTTGAGGAAGTTTTGGACCGTAGAGGCGCTGGTAAAGGTGATCCAGTGAGGGGCATCCTCTTCCAGGCAGGCCTTGAGTTTGGCGTGGTTTTCCCAGGCCGGTTCGTTTTTGTACACCCCGACCAGCTCAACCTTGGCCCCCAAAAACCGGAGACTGTCCACCAAAAGTTCCCTTGCCTGTTCGGCACGAGGGAAAAAAAATCGTTTCCCTTCCAGCCGAGTGGCTTCCAGGGCCTTGAGCAGTCCTTCCGCTTGGAAGTCCTTGGGCACCAAGCTCACCTTCCAGCCCAAGCTTTCCAACTCCAAGGCGGTCTTTTGGCCCACCGCAGCGATCTTGAGCCCCGGATTCCAGGGGAGCCCCAGTTCCTTGAGTCGTTTAGCGGTTTGGAAAACGGCATTGATACTGGTAAAAATCGCCCAGTCAAATTGAGCCAAGCTTTGGGCCGCTTGGTCGAAGCTGGACCAGTCGTCAGGAGGCAGCAGGGAGAGGGTGGGAATGGCGCTGACCCGGGCCCCTTTGGCTTCGAGCATCCCTTTGAGGTGGTCGGTGCCCAGGCTGTCACGGGTGGTCAGGATGTGCAAGCCTTGCAGTTCCATGAGGCGTTCCTTTGTTTAGTGGGTGACGATCCCCAAAGCCCCTAGAATCTCCCTCGCCCCCGAAGCCAGTAATCGTTCGGCCAACCGCCGTCCTAAGGCCTCCGGCTCAGAGGCCGGGCCTTGGTCTTGGAGTCGGATCAATCGGTCTCCCTCGGGGCTGGCTACCAAAGCTTCCATTTGCATCTGGTTGCCCTCCAACTGGGCCTGCCCGGCAAAAGGGACCTGACATCCGCCGTTGAGCCGTTGCAACAAGGCCCGCTCGGCCCTGGCCACCAGATCGGTCGGTCCGTCCTGGAGCCCGGCCAGATAAAACCCGGTTTCCTGGTCCCCCACTCGGGTTTCGATCCCCACAATCCCTTGGCAGAGGGAAGGCAGGCAAAGGCCGTGGTCGAGCCGTTCGGCGATTCTCTCTTCCATCCCTAGCCGGATCAAACCGGCGGCGGCGAGGATGATGCAGTCGTACAACCCTTCGTCCAGTTTCCGAAGCCTGGTGTTGACGTTGCCCCGGAGGGACTCAAAGACCAAGTCCGGCCGGGCCCGCTTGAGCTGGGCGGAACGCCGCAGGCTACTGGTGCCAACCTTGGCCCCTGGGGGCAGGGAGGCAAAGTTGGGGTACCGGTTGGAAACAAAGGCATCATCGGGGCTTTCCCGTTTGGTGATCACCGAAAGGGTCAGACCTTCGGGCAACTCGGCGGGAACGTCCTTGAGACTGTGGACCGCCAAGTCGGCTTGGCCTTCTAACAGCGCCACTTCCAGCTCCTTGACAAACAAGCCCTTCCCGCCGATCTTGGCCAACGGGGTATCTAGGATCTTGTCTCCCTGGGTTTTGAGTTTGAGCAGTTCCACGGTCACCGACGGATGGAGGGCCATCACTTGGTCCCGCACCCAATGGGCCTGCCAAAGGGCCAAGGCGCTGTCTCTGGTGGCGATGGTCAGTTTTGCTTTCATTTGAGCTGGAATACCTTCTGGGGGGCTTTTTCCTCTTTGGGGTTGAGCCCAAAAAGTTCGCAAATCAAGCCAGCATACTCTTGGCCTTTGTGGTTGGATTCCATGGCCGCCTCTTTGAGTTTGACGGTCGGCTGGTGCAGGATCTTGTAGGCCAGGCCGTGGACCGCCGCCCTCAAGACCCGTTCTTGTTTGTCGCTCAACTCGCCCATTTGTGACAAAGCCTTGTCCAGCTCCCCTTGGGCGAGGGCCAGGATCTCTTCCCGGAAGGTTTTGATGGTCGGCACCACTTCCAAGGTGGCCAGCCAGTTGTCCACCTGCCCCAATTCTTCCTCTACGATCAGCTGGGCCTTGCCCGCCTCTTTTTCCCGTTCTTTGCGGTTGGTGTCCACCACATTTTGCAGGTCGTCGATGTCATAAACAAAGGCCCCGGAAACTTGGTTGATCTCCGGGTCGATGTCCCGAGGAACGGCGATGTCGATCAAAAACATCGGTTGCTGTTTGCGCCGTTTCATCGCCCCTTCGATCAGGCTCCTGGAAAGGACAAAGCCCTTGGCTCCGGTGGAGCTGATCACGATGTCGGCGGCTTCCAGATTTTTTTCCATCTGCTCGAACCGCACCGCCGAGCCGTTGAACTGCTCGGCCAGACTGACCGCCCGGCTGAAGGTGCGGTTGGTGACCAAGAGGTGGGAGCAACCGGCCTTGAGCAGATGGGTGACCGCCAGTTCGGCCATCTCTCCTGCCCCGATGATCAGGATGGTTTTGTCCGAAAGGTCGTCAAAGATGCGCTTGGCCAACTCGACCGCCGCAAAGCTGATGGACACCGCAAACTTGGCGATGGCGGTTTCGTTTCTGATCCGTTTGGCGGTCAAGAGCGCCCGGTTGAACACTTGGTTGAGCAAAAAGCCGCAACCCCCCGCTTCGGTGCTGAGCAGGAAGAAGTCTTTGATCTGCCCGGTGATCTGGGGTTCTCCGATGACCATGGACTCCAGAGAACCGGTCACCCGGAAGATGTGGTTGAGTGCATCTCGGCCAAAAAACCGGACCAAATGCACCCCGGTTTCCACCGATTCCTCCAGCCCTAAAAAGTCAAAAAAGGCCTGCTCCACTTGGTCCACCGCCTTGATCGGGTTTTCCGCCTGGAAGTAGATCTCCACCCGGTTGCAGGTCGAAAGCACCATCACCTCGCCCAGGCCCGCCGCACGGCGCAGGTAGGCGATCAGGTCCTTGACTTGGTCTTGCGGGACCGCCAGCTTTTCCCTGATTTCAACGGCCGTGTGCTTGTAGTTGGAACTCAACACCCCAAGTTTCACCTCAGTACCTCCAAAATCAGGTTGAGCGCCCCTTCGGGGCTGTAGGTCGCTTGCGCCCCTTTGGAGAGGTCCTTGACCGTCACCTTGCCCGCCAAAAGCTCCTCTTCCCCCAAGATCACCACCAACCTTGCCTGGGCCTTGTCTGCCTGTTTGAACTGGCTTTTCATCGAAGCCAGACCTGGGTCGTAGCTGCACTTTACACCTGCTTCCCGGACCTTGGCTACCCATTTGGCGACCAGTGATCGGTCAAAACCGATCACAAAGACCCCAGGGGCCTCGGGGGCCGGAGGGGGGGCCAAGAGAGCCAAACGGTCCAGGCCCAAGGCAAAGCCGATGCTGGGCACCGGGGCTTCGCCGTACTGGGCAAACAGGCCGTCAAACCGCCCACCGCCACCGGCGGCACTTTGGGCCCCCAGGTTGGCCGAATACACCTCAAAGACCGTGCGGGAATAATAGTCCAAACCCCGGACCAGCCGGTGGTTCAGTTCGTAGGCGATTTGGTGTTCCGCCAAGAGGGCCTGGAGTTCCGAAAAATGGTTGGCACAGGGGCTACAAAGGTGCTCGGTGCTTTTAGGGGCCGCTTGGGTGATCCCCTGGCAGCCTGCCACTTTGCAGTCGAGGACCCGTAAAGGGTTGGTCTCCATCCGGCGATTGCAGTCCTCACAAAGCTCGGCCTTCTTTTCCTTGAGGTAGGACACCAAATTGGCCTTGTAGGACGGGCGACATTGGGGGTCCGGGCAGCCGATGCTGTTGAGCTGGAAGGTGACTTCGGTCAGGGCAATGGCGGCGAAGTACTGGCGGAGCATCAAAAAGAGTTCCAGGTCCCCGTCTGCTCCATCGTGGCCAAAACATTCCACCCCGATCTGGTGGAACTGCCGGAACCGACCCTTTTGGGGCCGTTCGTACCGGAACATCGGGCCCAGGTAAAAATACTTGGCCTGTTTTTGGTGTTTGAGGACCTGGGACTGGGCGACAAAGCGCACCACCGGCGCAGTCCCCTCGGGGCGCAGGGCCAGTTTTCCGCCTTTTTTGTCTTCCAAGAGGTACATTTCCTTGCCCACAATGTCGGTCTCTTCACCAATGGCGTGGACAAACAATTCGGCCATTTCCAGGATCGGGGTGCGGAGCTCCTGGTAGCCGTAAAGCCCAAAGACCTTGCGGGCCTGTTCTTCCAGATGGGCGAAGACCCGGACCTCTTGGTCAACCAAGTCCCTCATTCCTTTGACGATCTGCAAATTCATCTGGCCCATCGGCTGGTTCCTGTCGTTTTTTTTGCAAACAAAGGTCGAGAATAACAGCCTCCACTAGGATTGGCAAGCCTTTCACCGGTCCCGGACCACCCGAAACAGAAGGGTTTACCCCAACCGGGCCGATCCCAAGAGGCCCAGGGTCAACAGGCTGGGCCGAGGTAGCCCCAATTGGCCCAGTTCTTGGCCGCTCAGCCACAACCCTGGCCATTGGGGCTTGCTTTCCAAGGGCAATTGCCAAGCCCAGGCCTCCACTTGGTAGCAGGTCACATTGTATTTGAACCGCCCCAGTTCTTGCGGTTGAGGTCTAAGGCTGTAGCGGTCCCACAGCTGTTCCTTTAGGCCCTCAAGGCTGGGCCATTCAGCTTGGAGCCACAAGGGGAAAAGCAACATCCCTGCCCATTTTTGGCCCTTTGGTTGGGGCTCCAGGTAATACCGCCCTTGGTGACTAAAAACCAGCACCAACCGCTTCTCCTTGACTGTCGCCGGGCGGGGTGGGAGTTGGGGTCGGTCGCTCCAGGTACCCCGCTCTTGGGCGAGGCACTGGCCTAACAGTGGACAGCCCAAGCATTGGGGGGTTTGGGGCAAACAAACCAAGGCCCCCAGCTCCATCAGCCCTTGGGCCACTTGTCGGGGCTCCCCCGCCTGGAGTAGGGCGGTGACCGCTTGGGTCAGACGTTCTCGCCCCGGCTTGGCCCGGACATTTTCGGGCAGGTCCAGCACCCGGCTCAGGACCCGCTCGATGTTGCCGTCCAGCAAAGGTTCCGGTTGGTTAAAAGCAATTGAGAGGATCGCCCCGGCGGTATAAGGACCAATCCCCGGCAAAGCCTCCAGGTCCGGGCGATTGGTGGGCAAGTTTCCCTGGTGGCGCTCCAAAATTTGGGCAGCCGCCTTTTGTAGGTTTCGGGCTCTGGAATAATAACCCAACCCTTCCCAGAGTTTGAGCAATTCCGGCCCGGAAACCTGGGCCAAGGCCTTCACCCCCGGCAGTCGCTCCATCCAACGGCGGTAGTAGGGCAGCACCGTTTCGATCCGGGTTTGTTGGCACATGATCTCCGAAACCCAAACTCCATAGGGGTCGTAAGAAACCCGCCAAGGCAGGGGCCTGGCGATGTCTTTGAACCAATCGGTCAAAGAGGAGCTGAGCCTAAGGGCGGCTTTTGGGGTCATTTTGCCCGAGTTCCCAAAGCTTGGCGAATTTGAGGAAGATCGAATAGGCTGCCCCGACTGCAATGATCAGCCCCGGCAGCCCGTCCAAAAACCCCGCCTTGAGCAGGTAACATTCAAAAAACTTGTAGGGCGGCTTCAAAAGCAGCTTGGCCAGACTGGGCCGTTTGCCTTGGGCAAAGAGGTCCTGGGCCATGATGGAGGAATAAAAATCGTTTTTTTGGACGTTGTGGGAAAGGTTGCGAAAGACAAAGTGCTCCAGGTCCCCTTCCAACCGAGCCACCGGCCCTTCCACCTCCACCTTGTCATGGGGATCGTAACCGCTCCACCGGCCATGCTCCTTGTGGAAAAGCCGAATCCCCCGGTCGGGGTACCAGCCGCCGTGCAGAATCCACCGGCCCAGGTGGAAGCTCTTTCGACTCACCTCATAACCCCAATGCCGGGGCTCCACCTGCTCCTTCAGCGCCAGGATCGAAGCCCGCAGTTCCGGCCCGAGCCGTTCGTCCGCATCCAGGAACAAGACCCAATCGGTCTGGGCCTGCTCCAGGGCAAACTGCTTTTGTTTGACATGGCCCAAGAAGGGTTGGTTGAGGACCCTGGCCCCCTGGTCCTGGGCAATGGCCTTGGTTTGGTCGGTGCTGTCCGAATCCACCACCAACAAAAAATCGCAAAAGTCGAGGGAGGTCAGGCAATCCTTGAGATTGGCCTCTTCGTTGTAAGTGATCACAACCCCGGTGAGCTTCATCTTCTAAGGACGGGAATCCAAGGTGGCAACCGAAAGCCGGGTCACTCCGGCCTTGTAGGCGGCATCCATGATCTCCACCACTCTTTGGTGTTGAGCCGCTCCGTCGGCCCGGATGATCAGCCCGGGGGTGCCCTTGCCCTGGGTCAGGGCGACCAGTTCATCCTGGAGCTGCCCAGGGGCGACCTCTTGGCCCTCCAGGTAGATCCGGTGGTCTTGGGTCAAGGTCACCTCAATCGTCTCCGGCTTTTGCGCCACCGGGCGGGCACTGGCTTTGGGCAGGTTGACCAGAATCCCCGGATTGGCCACGAAAGTGGTGGAAACGATAAAAAAGATCAGCAACAAAAACACCACATCGATCAGCGGAGTCAGGTCCATGCCGATCTTGGGCTTTTGCCGCTCCTTGAACCTCATTTGCTCCTCCGGCCCAAGGTGGCGTGGAGTCGCAAGGCGTAGCGTTCCATTTCGATCAACAGGTTTTCCGCCCGGCGGCTCAGGTAGCTATAAAAAACCAGCGCCGGGATGGCAATGGTCAGACCCACGGCGGTGGTCACCATCGCTTCGGAGATCCCCCCGGCCAGGAGGCTGGTGTTACCGTTGCCTTCTGTGACGATGGTTTCAAAAACCCGCATCATCCCGGTGACGGTGCCCAAAAGGCCCAAGAGCGGGCTGATCACGGCGATGGTTTGTAGGCTGGTCAGGTAGCGTTCCAGCCGGGGCGCTTCGTGCCGACCGGCATCTTCGATGGTTTCCCGCAGCTGGTCTTGGGTCTGTTCGGGGTGGCTCAAGGCGGCCTCACAAATCCGCATCATCGGGCTCGGGTCGCCCTTGGCGGTCTCCAGCGCCACCTTGGGCTGCCCTCCGGCCACCAGCCGCAGGACCTCGTGGTAAAGGTCCAGTTTGACGATGTTTGAATGGCGCAGGTAAACCAACCTTTCCAAAACTATGGCCAAGGCGACCACCGAAACCACCAGTTGAACCAAGACAATCGGCCCGCCTTGGGCCAGCATCTCCGGGCTTAAAAAGTTCATTCCTCTTCTCCTTCCTTTTTCTTGTTTTTGTCCCGCCAAAGGACCCGAATTGGGGTTCCCTCAAACCCGAAATAATGGCGCAGCTGCTGGACCATGTAACGGCGGTAGGACTCTACGATGGTGTCCGGGTCGTTGGTGTGGACCACAAAGGTCGGGGGCCTGATGCTCACTTGGGAGGCATAATAAAGCCTTGTCTTGCGGCCTGCCTTGCCCGGCGGGGAATGGCGGACGGTGATCTCGGCCAGGACCTTGTTGCAGTCGGCGGTTTTGACCCGCTTCCTGCAAGACTCAAAGACCCGGATCGCAGCTTCCAACACCTTGGGCACCCTCTGCCCTTCCTTGGCCGAAACAAAGAGGATCGGGGCAAAAGAAAGAAATTGCAGTTCCGCCCTTATCTCTTCTTCCATCTTGTGCATGGTTTTGCTGTCCTTGGCCACCAAGTCCCACTTGTTGACCACGATCACCACTCCCTTGCCCGCCTCTTCGATGTAGCCGCCGATCCGTGCGTCCTGTTCCACCACCCCGGCGGTAGCATCAATAACCAGGATCCCAACGTCACACCGTTCGATAGAGCGGATCGCCCCGACCATCGAATAATGGTCCACCTGCAAACTGACCCTGGCCTTGCGTTTGAGTCCGGCGGTGTCGATCAGTTTGAGTTTTTGGCCGTAAAAGGTAAAATCGTTGTCCACCGGGTCTCTGGTGGTGCCAGGTTCGTCGTCCACAATCTGTTTGTTGTGCCCCAAAAAGGCGTTGGCCAGACTGGATTTGCCCGCATTGGGCCTTCCTAAGAGGGCGATGGAGATTCGTTCCTCTTCCTCTTCGGCTGGGTCGCCCGCCAGATCGGGGTGGTCTTCAACCAACCGGTCAAACAGATCGTTGACCCCCCTTCCATGTTCGGCGCTGACCGTAAAAATCTCCTTGGCCCCCAGTTCGTAAAACTCCCCGGTCCCCGCTTCGTGGGTTTCTCCGTCCACCTTGTTGACCACCAGATAAACCGGTTTCCCGGACTGGACCAGGTAATGGTAGATCTCCTTGTCCTGCTCGGTGAGCCCCGAGAGGCGGTCCAGGACAAAAAGGATGATGTCCGCTTCTTCGACCGCCAGCTGGCTTTGTTCCTTCATCTTGGCCCGGATGCCCTCCTTGACCTCCGGCTCGAAGCCGCCGGTGTCCATCAAGAGGTACCGGTAGCCCCGCCGTTCGACCTGGGCAATGTTCCGGTCTCGGGTCAGACCCGCAACGGGGCCAACAATCGCTTGGCGGCGGCCAACCAAACGGTTGAACAGGGTGGATTTGCCCACATTGGGCTTGCCGACAAGGGCAATCAGTTTCATCAGGGTCCAAGGGAGGGTGGATCGGGTTTTTGAAGGTACCGGTTTGCGGCACCTTTGTCTAGGACCGGGCTGAGGAGGAGGGAGACGGGGGTTGGGTCACTGCCCCCGAACACAACGGACGTAGGCGGTAGCCGTCCGGCCAAAGAGGTTGGACAAATTGTACCCGAATGAATAGGCGTAGTGGTTGGCTCCACCCTGGGCGGTGCCGCTCCAATAAAAGGCCGGAACAGTGCCAGGGAAAAACTTGAGGTCCAAAGAGGGCAATCCCCGGTCTTTCTCGGCCAAAGCTTCCAACTCCGCCAAACTGGGCAAACGCCAGTCCTGGTGGGACCCAAGCTCCAAGTCTCGGCAATATTGCTCTGCCTTCAACCACTTCACCGGAGCGCTTTGCCTTTGGTCCCAGGTGAGCCCCGTGTTGAGATCGGTAACGGTTTGGTTTTGGTTGTCAAGGTACGGCTTTGCCCAAAGTGCGGATTGGCCCAGCAACAAAAACAGCAACAACAGGGGTCCTTTCATGGTTCCTCTTTGAGAGTCCTTACGTGTGTTAAACGGTCCGTTTGAACCGCTTGTCCAGCTCGGTCAGGCTGATTTCCACCAACACCGGACGACCGTGGGGGCAATGGACCTGGAGGTCCAAACTGACCAACTGGTTGAGCAGGGATTGCATCTCCGGCAGACTCAAGGTCTGTCCGGCCCGGATGGCGCTGTGGCAGGCCATTTTTTCAAAGACCTCGTTAAAAAAGATTTCCATCCGCCCAGACCGTCCAAACTGGGCCATTTCGTCCAATACCTCCTTGATCACCGCCGCTACATCCTTGTCTTTGAGCAGGCTGGGGACTTCCTTGACCGCATAGTCGTTGCCCCCAAAGGGTTCGATCCCAAAACCCACCTTGGCAAAGTCTCCTTGGTGCTGCTCCAAAAGCAACCCGTCTTGGGGGGGAAGGGTCAGGATCACCGGCAGCATCAGACCGTGGGTTTCCAGCTTTTGGCCGTAAAAGTCAGTCCGAATCTCTTCAAACCGGATCCGCTCGTGGGCCGAATGTTGGTCCACCAAGACCAGCCTGCCTTCGGCCTGGGCCAAGATGTACTTTTGGGCCAATTGTCCGATGGCGCTAAAAACCTCGGCCCCTTGCCCCAAGTGGGTAGCGCTGGGTTTGGTGAAGGCGCTGGGGCCGGTGAAGCTGAATGCCGGTTCTTCCGGTTCCAATAGAGGAGAGCCTGGGACCGCCCTGCCCGGCTGGGTCACAGCGGCAGGGGACGGAACCGTTGGGGACTTGGCCAGTGGAGCTTTGGGGGCGGTTTTGCCGGGGAGGATCACTTTGGTTTCAAAGCCCATCTGGTCGCTGAGTTCAACAAACAGCTTGGCCGGAGCGCTGGCCTTGGGCTCCCCTTGGTGCCGCCCCTCCCCTACCCCAAACGCCGGGTTGCCGTAAGCTTCGGCTTCCTCTTCCGGGGTAAAAAACCTCCTGCGGCTGGCCTCTTTGAGGGACTGTTGCAAAGTCTCCACAAAGATGGTGTGGATCAAGGTGGGGTTTTTGAGTCTGATCTCGGTCTTGGCCGGGTGGACGTTAACATCCAGCTCGGCGGGCGGAAGGGTGAGCTGGAGAAAAAACATGGGGTGCATGTTTTTCATCAACAAGGTTTTGTAACCCTCGTAAACCGCCTGGGTCAGGGTCTGGTTTTTGACCGACCGTCCGTTGACGTAGGTCTGTTGCCACCGCTTGCTGCTCCGGGCGGCGGCGGGATGGGAGAAGTAACCTTGGAAGGAAAGGTAGCTTTCCTGGTGGTTGATCGGCACCAGTTCCTTGGCGATTTCGGGGCCGTAGCAGTCGGCGATCCGCTCCAGCAAGTCCTGACCCTTGGGCAGGTTGAGGACCAGTTGTTTGTCTTGGGTGAGCTTGAATTGGATCTCTGGGTGGGCAATGGCCAGACGCAGGAGCAGGTCGAAGATGTGGTGGTACTCGGTTTTGAGGCTTTTGAGGAACTTCAGCCGGGCCGGTTGGTTGTAAAACAGGTCGGACACGGTGATCTTGGTGCCTTTGGGAAAGCCGATCCGCACTTCCTTGGGCCTTTTGCCCCCTTCGAGGCTCAACATCAGCCCTCCCTCCACTTCGTCCCTACAGGTACAAAGTTCAAACCGGGAAACCGAGGCAATGGCCGCCAAGGCCTCTCCCCGAAAGCCTAGGCTCTCAATGGCAAACAGGTCCTCTTCGGTTTTGAGTTTGGAAGTGGCGTGGCGCAGCACCGAGTTCCGGGCATCCTCTTCGCTCATCCCGGCCCCGTTGTCCAGCACCGAAATCAGGGCCTTCCCGCCTTCGTTGACGGTCACAAAGATTTGGTCGGCTCCGGCATCAATGGAGTTTTCCACCAGCTCCTTGACCACCGAAGCGGGCCGCTCGACCACTTCACCGGCGGCGATTTTGTTGATAAGCTCTTCAGGTAGGATTCGGATCAACGCCATTGGGGGCCAAGGGTATGAAAGTTTTCTCCAAGGTAACAAAAGCTTGTCCCGCTGTACAGCCCAAAGGCCCAGGGTTTTTCGCCGAAAGGGTTGCTTGAAACTAAAGGAGGTTGGATAATAAAAGTCCAATCTACAAGGACCCATGTTAACTGCCAGTTTTTACACCCTAGGCTGTCGGCTCAACCAGACCGAATCGGCCCTGATCGCCCAGAGTCTCAAGGCCAAAGGTTACGAAATCACCGAAGCCAAAACCGGGGCGGACCTTTGTGTGATCAACAGCTGTACCGTCACCGGCCCCAGTGACCTCAAGTGCAGGCAACTGATCCGGCAGGTCCAAAAACAAAACCCCGGGGCCAAGGTGGCGGTGATCGGTTGCTACTCCCAAATGGCTTCGGAGGAGATCTTGGCCATCGGCGGGGTGGACTTGGTCTTGGGCACCGAAGACAAACTCAAGTTGGCCCAATACCTGGACCTGGTGGAGCCCGGCGGGGAGCCGGTGGTCCGGGTGGGGGCGATCGGCAAGGGGGCTTTTAGCCTGGACGCACCGGTCCAGCACCGAGGCCTGACCCGAGCGAACCTGAAGATCCAAGACGGTTGCGATTTTCTTTGTTCCTTTTGTATCATCCCCCAGGCCCGTGGCCGCTCTCGGAGCCGCCTTTTTGAGGACACCTTGGCCGAAGCCCGCTCTTTGGGGGCGGCGGGGGTCAAGGAATTGGTGCTGACCGGGGTCAACCTAGGTTGTTATGAAGAAGGGGGAAAAGGCTTCTTGGACCTCCTGGCCGCCCTGGAAACCGTGCCGGGGGTAGAGCGAATCCGAATCAGCAGCATCGAGCCCACCACCCTGGGCACCCAAGTGTTTGGCCCCATGGCCGACCGAGGGGCCAAGCTGGTCCCCCACCTGCACCTGCCCCTGCAATCCGGCTCGGACCGGGTCTTGAAGGCCATGCGCCGTCGGTACGACCAGGCGGAATACCTCGCCTTTTTGGAACAGGCGGTGCGGGAAGTGCCGGACCTGGGGGTGGGGACCGACGTGATCGTGGGCTTCCCCGGCGAGACGGACCGGGAGTTCCAGGACACCTACGACCTCTTGGCCCGTTCGGCGGTGCAATATTTCCACGTCTTCCCCTTTGCCCTGCGCCCTGGAACCAAGGCGGAGTCGATGGAAGGGTTTTTGTCCCCTCAGGTGATCACCGAGCGGGCCTTGGCCTTGCGGGAGTTGGGGGACCAAAAGCAGGAGGCCTTTGCCCGGTCTTACCTGGGCCGGGAGGTCCGGGTTTTATTTGAACACAACGGCGGCGGCAACCGGTGGTCCGGTTATGCCGACAATTATTTGCGGGTCCAGCTGCACTCGGAGCAGGCCTTGGGCAACCAACTGGTCCAGGTGAAGATCACCGGCAACCAGGACAGCTTGGCCTTAGGCGAGCTGATGGCCCCAGAGGGCTAAAAAGAAACCCCGGCCCGGCGGACTTCGAGCAAATGTCCACCGGGCCGGGGCCGGGTACAAAAGGAACCAAACCCCAGGGAAAGGAAAGTTGGGTTCCTTTTGACCTTGTTTCGGAGCCCTTGCCGTGAGGCGGGGGGCTCTAGTGGTCGTGCCCCGCTGTGGGGTCCGGTACGGGGGCCGAATCCAGGCTCACTGGCACGGTTACCGTAAGGTTCCCCGCCTTTTCGAGCAGCAAAGTCACCTCAAAAGTCTCCCCCACCGCCAAAGGCCGTTTCAGCTGGTTGAGCATCAGGTGGAACCCGGCGGGCTCCAGCCGCAGTTGCCCCAGGGCGGGAATCTCCAGACGGCTGACCGGGGACATGACCATCACTTCCCCTTCCAGTCTGGTTTGGTGCAGGTCTGCCAATTCAACCACCGGCGAAGAAGCGCCCAACAAATAATCCGGCTCTTGGCTTGGGTTGGAGAGGGTCAGATAGACCGCTCCATTGGCCCCGGCTGGCGCAGGGGCGATCCGGGCCTGTTCGACCAATACACTGGAGGCCGGGGCAACCGTGCCATAAAATCCCAGTTTTTCGCCCAAAGGTTTGCGACCAATGGTCAGCGCCAGCCCCAACCCCAGCAAAACCGACAGGGTCAAGGCGGTCAGGGATTTGTGCTTTTTAACACGGTTGCCACAGGCGGTCAGGCAGGTCTTCAGTTTGGAAGATTCGGCCTGGGTTTTGTTTGTGTTTGACTCACTCATCTTTTGCTCCAAAAGCCACGGTGATATTAAATCCGGGCAAGGGTTAAGGAAGCCCCAAGCCAAAACCCCGCAAGCGGGGGGGTGGACCTTGGGGCACCAATCAGGGAATGGAGGAGGTCGGAGGATTCCGAGCTAGACCAAAGCCGGAGGGCCTCGGCCCGGATTGGAACAAAGAGAGAGGGAGCGGGGTTTCGCCCAAACAAAAGGTGTGGGGCGGGCTTGGAAGACCGGCAGTGGGGCCTGGAGGACCGCCTTTTGCCAGTTGTCCAAGCCCTGCCCCAACTGGCAGTAGGAACAGAGGTCCAAATTTTGGGACTTGGATTCTGTGTCTGCTTTTGGGTCTTCCTCGCTCTTGGTGCCGCAAACCTCCAAGGATGTTGGGTCGGGGGGATTGACCACAACGCCGGAGGCCTGCCAACGGGCGGGCAAGCGCCTGCACAAAGAGGGAAGGCCAAAAAGCCCTACCACCAGGGTTACACTACAAAAAACCACTCCAAAGGAGCGGATGGGCGCTGGAAACAAAGTTTAACTCTTCAAGTCGAGAAGGTCAGGCTAGGCCCAGTTGTTGGGCAAAGCAGCAAACCGATGGTACGTTTTTTAAGGAAAAACGAGACTTAAAGAGCGGCGGGGGAGCCTTTGTTGGGGAAGGAAAAAACAAAACCCTGGGCCAAGTGGTCCGAGGGGCTGGCCAAGACCGGGGTCCGGCTGACCAAAGGGGCGGCATTTGAAAGGCCTACCGGGGCACTGGGGCCCAGGGGCTGACTGCCCAGGTGAAAACAGGTGGTGCAGCAGTCCTTGGACTCAGCCGAATCCACCGGACTGGGGCCATGATCCCCGTCCAGGCTGACCGAACAAACCACGCTCAATGCCTCAATCCCCAGCAGGGATTCAGGCATCATTTGGCAAGACATGGCCGACAGGGAAAGGTTCCCCAAAACCGCCAAGACCGCCAAAAATGAAGCCAAAAACCGCATGGACCGTTCCGTCAAAGTGTGGTTGTTGGCGGGTAGGCTAACAGGGTTTGGATTGGGGAGCAAGGATATTCCTGTAACAAATTGTAGCCGAATTATTTACTTCGATTTTGGGGTTTTGTCCGTATGCAATCAAATATTTAGTTGCAAAAAAAAAGGGGGGGGACAATTGCCTTCGGAATGAATCTTTGCTTTCAACTGATCTAAACTGAGGTTACAAATGACTAGGCAAGACCATTATATGCAAGTAGCGGTTAATATTTCTAACCACTTGAATGCATATAGAAAAGCGTTTACAAGTTACAACTTGGAAAACTTTAACACTATGATCAAGGAGGTAGCAGGTCAAAGTGCCAGAATTGAAATTGGTGAGACCTTCAAACAATTAGAAAGTGCTTTGCTGCAACGAGGGTTTTTGATTTTCCCAAAACCTGGGGATTCGCCGGATGGCTACTATCGAGTGATTCGGGCGAATTCAATCTTAAGCAACTTGTTGAATGCGTTGACAGTCGTAGGCCCTGATGGTGATAGTTCCCTTGCCAGACTGCTGGTACAGTTAAAGCAACGGCCAAGAGAAGATTTTTTGGATGAAGAGCATACCCCTTAGTTCTATAACCATAGGGTAGGTAAGCTAGGGTGCAAAAAGTGCTACCCCCGCCCGTTTTGCCGCCCCTTTGAGGGCGGCATCAGCGGTGGCCAGGGGCAACCCTAGGCGCATGGCCAAGTCCAGGTAGCTGGCATCGTAGGTGGAAAGTTGGTACTCTTGGGCGAGAGCCAAGATTTCCCCCAACATCCGTTCCGGCGATTCTTGTACCACTTGGATCGGCAAGGCCCGGAGCAGGGACAAAAACCGGCTCTGGCTCGCTTCGTTCAGCCGTTTTTTTCGTTTGGCGACCAGCAAAACATTCCCTACTTCCAAGGGCCAAATCGCTGGTGCCAAGGCTTTGGCCTCTTGCAGACTGGCCAAGACCGATTGGGCATATTCGCTGGCTTCGTCTTCAAAACACCAAGCCATCACCACCGAGTTGTCGATCACAAATTGGAGGGCCATTACTTTCGCCCCTCCTCGATCATTTGCCGGATCGAAAGCTCCCCGAGCTTTCGTCCCCGGTTAAAAGTCATAAGTTCGGCAATCGTCTCGGATAAAGGCACTTTTGGCGCCTCTCCGGCAGCGGTGATCAAGGCAACCGGCACCCCGTGTTTGGTGATGGTGATCTGCTCCCCTTGGGCTACCTGCTCCAACAATTGAGGCAGATGAGTCTTGGCTTCGTAGGCTCCAACAGTTTTCATGGGTCATTCTCCTTTAGACTGGTCTTATTCTAGTCTAAAAAAATACATTTGCAAAGGCAAGCCGCCGCTTCTTTGGAGTGCCGCCAATATTCTGTTCCCCTCCAAACCCAAAAGCCCCGGTCTTCCAAAGGGGAAGCCGGGGCTTTTGGGTTATGGCTAAAATGGGTTGGACCTAAAAAACTCCCCCAAGGGGGCCAGTCCAGCCTACTGGTATTCCCCCCAAGCCTTGATCTTGAGGACCGGATTGGCGTGGACTGCTTCGATGAAGCGGCTGGCCAGCTGTAGGTTGGTGATCAAGGGCACGGCCATGTCCACCGCTTTACGGCGGATCTGGTAGCCTTGGCTCAGTTCTTCGGAATGGAAGTTTTTGGGGATGTTGACCACCAGATCAAAGGGCAAGGTCTCCAAGATTTCCACCGCCGTTTTTTGGCCGGGGCCAACCTCTTCGCCCCAAGGGGCCAAGTGGACGGTGATGCCATGTTCGGCCAAAAAGGCGTGGGTCCCGGTGGTGGCATAGATTTCGGTGCCCATCTCTTCAAGCAGCCGTACGGTGTCCAGGAAGTCCACCTTGTTTTTCTCCGGCCCCGAGCTGACCAGGATCCGCCGTAACTCCGCCTTGTACCCTACCGAGCGCATCGCCTTGAGCAGCGCTTCTTGGAAGTCGTCGCCCAAACAGCCCACCTCGCCAGTGGAAGCCATCTCTACCCCCAAGGTCGGGTCGGCACCCAAAAGCCTAGTGAAGGAAAAGTGGCTGGCCTTGACCCCAACGTAGTTGAGCTCAAAAAAGGATTCCAGGTTCTTCTGTTGGGGAATCCCTAGAATCGCTCGGGTCGCCTGGGCGATCATGTTTTGTTTGGTCACCTTGGAGACAAAGGGGAAGCTCCGGGAGGCCCGGAGGTTACATTCGATCACCTTGACGCTGTTGTCCTTGGCCAAGAACTGGATGTTAAAAGGCCCGGTAATCTCCAGGGCCGCCGCAATCTTGCTGGCGATCCGTTTGATCCGCCGGGTGGTTTCCAGGTAAGTCCGCTGGGGAGGCAGCACTAGGGTTGCGTCCCCGGAATGGACCCCGGCGTTTTCCAGGTGTTCGGAAATGGCGAAGCTGACGATCTCCCCGTTTTGGGCCACTGCGTCAAACTCGATTTCCTTGCAGTTGGTCAGGAACTTGGAAATCACTACCGGGTGATCCTCGTTGAGCTGGGCCGCCTTGGAAAGGTAGGACTCCATCGCTTCGTCACTGGTAGCCACACCCATGGCCGCCCCGGAAAGCACATAAGAAGGCCGGACCAAAACCGGGTAGCCCGCTTCTTGGGCAAACTGTTTGGCATCCTCCATGGTGGTTAATTCCCGCCACAAGGGCTGGTCCACTTCCAAATGGTCAAGCATGGAGCTGAACTTGTGCCGGTCTTCGGCCTTGTCGATCATCACCGGGCTGGTCCCCAGGACCGAAGCGCCCCAGCGCATCAAAGGCAGGGCCAGGTTGTTGGCCACTTGGCCGCCCATGCTGACGATCACCCCTTTGGGGTGTTCCTTCTCGTAGATGTCCATGACCGTTTCCAGCCGAATCTCGTCGAAGTAGAGCCGGTCCACTTCGTCGTAGTCGGTTGAGACGGTCTCCGGGTTGTAGTTGATCAGGATCGACCGGTACCCTTCGGCTTTGACGGTCTTGACCGCATTCACGCAGCACCAGTCAAACTCTACGGAAGAACCGATCCGGTAGGTCCCCGAGCCCAACACCAAGACCGATTCTTTGTCGCCCAGGACGATGTCGTCCACATTGCCGTTGTAGGTCAGGTAAAGGTAGTTGGTCTGGGCGGGGTATTCCCCGGCCAAAGTGTCGATCTGCTTGACCGCCGGGATGATGCCATAGTTGATCCGTTGCAGCCGCACGTTCCGCTCATTGGTGCCCAGGAGGGCGGCCAGTTGGGGGTCGGAAAAGCCGCAACGCTTGGCCTCTTCCAAAACCTGTTTGGGACAGTTCCCACCTTTGTACTGGCCCACCAAGGCTTCGACCCGGACGATGTTTTTGATCTTGGACAAAAACCAAGGGTCGATCCGGGTGTGTTCGTGGATCTCGGCTAGACTCATGCCGGACTTGAAGGCATAGGGAATGCTGAAGACCCGTTCGTCGGTCGGTTCACACAACTCTGCGACCAGTTCGGCATTACTCTTTTTAAAGCCAATGTCCCCTGGATTGGTCACCAAGCCCCAAGCGCCGATGTCGAGCATCCGCAGCGCCTTTTGTAGCGCTTCTTGGAAGGTCTTGCCAATGGCCATGACCTCGCCGACCGACTTCATGGAAGTGCCGATCTTGGTGCTGACCAACCGGAATTTCTTGAGGTCCCACCGGGGGATCTTGACCACCACGTAGTCCAGGGCGGGCTCGAAGCAGGCCATGGTGCTGTGGGTGATCGAGTTTTTTAGTTCGGTCAGGCTGTAGCCCAAGCCCAGCTTGGCGGCCACAAAGGCCAAGGGGTAGCCGGTAGCCTTGGAGGCCAGGGCGGAGGACCGGGAAAGCCGGGCGTTGACCTCGATCACCCGGTACTCTTCGCTTTTGGGGTTTAAGGCGTACTGGATGTTGCATTCCCCAACGATGCCCAGGTGCCGAACTGTTTTGATCGCCACTTCCCGGAGCATGTGGTACTCGTGGTTGGTCAAGGTTTGGCTGGGGGCAATGACGATGGATTCACCGGTGTGGATCCCCAAGGGGTCAAAGTTCTCCATGTTGCAGACGGTGATGCAGTTGTCGAACGCATCCCGGACCACTTCGTACTCCACTTCCTTCCAACCCTTGAGGTACTCTTCCACCAAAATTTGGGGGGTGTGGGCAAAGGCCTTTTGGGAAAGTTCCTTCGCTTGGGCTTCGTTCCAACAAACCCCCGAGCCCAAGCCGCCTAAGGCAAAGGCCAGACGGATCATGACCGGGTAACCGATCTCCTGGGCAATGGCCAGGGCTTCCTTGACGTTGCCCGCCGCCTTGGACTTGGGGCAAAAGACGTTGATCTCCGCCAGACAGTCGGCAAAGGCCTGCCGGTCTTCAGTTTTGCGGATCACCGAAACCGGGGTGCCCAAAACCTGGACCCCATATTTGGCCAAGATGCCGGTTTCTTCCAAGGCCATGCCGCAGTTGAGCGCCGTTTGTCCACCGAAGGAGAGCAGAATGCCATCGGGCCGTTCCTTTTCGATCACCCCTTCAATGAAGTTGGGGGTCACCGGCAGGAGGTAAACCTTGTCGGCCAAATGGTCGGAGGTTTGGATGGTGGCGATGTTGGGGTTGACCAGCACCGTCTCGATCCCTTCTTGCTTGAGCGCCTTGATCGCTTGGGAGCCCGAATAGTCGAATTCCCCGGCCTCCCCAATCTTGAGCGCCGCAGAACCTAGGATGATGACCTTCTTGATCGGTTTTTCCATGGTGGTCTTATTTATAAGAGGGAAACAAACTCATCGAACAGGAATCTAGTGTCCACCGGCCCCGGCCAAGACTCGGGGTGGAATTGGACACTCCTCTGGGGTTTGGAGGTATGGATGATCCCCTCACTGCTGCCATCGTTGGCGTTAAAAAACCAGGGCCGAAAGTCGTCGGGCAAGGTTTGGTCGTCAATGGCGTAGTTGTGGTTTTGGCTGGTAATAAAACAACGTTTGGTCCCCACCAGCACACAAGGCTGATTCTGGCTGTGGTGGCCGAACTTGAGCTTGTAGGTTTGCGCACCGGTGGCCAGGCCCAGGAGCTGGTGGCCCATGCAGATGCCAAACAGGGGCTCGGGTTTGACCAGTTGCTTTTTGAGGACCGCCAAACCTTGGTCCACCTTGACCGGGTCCCCAGGGCCGTTGGACAAAAAGACCCCGTCGTACTTTTCGTTGGTGTAGTCGTAGTTCCAAGGGACCCGCAGAACCTCGACCCCCCGTTGGATCAGGTTACGAATGATGTTGTTCTTGCAGCCGTTGTCCACCAGAATCACCCGCTTTTTCCCAGCCCCTTGGGCGTAGAGCACCGGTTCCTTGCAGCTGACCTGGGCGACCAGATTTTCGACCGTCGGGTCCACAAAGGGGAGGTCGTGGCCTTCAAAGACCAATTTTCCCAACTGGGTGCCCTTGT
This sequence comes from Candidatus Lambdaproteobacteria bacterium RIFOXYD2_FULL_56_26, assembly GCA_001783715.1. GTDB lineage: Bacteria > SAR324 > SAR324 > XYD2-FULL-50-16 > XYD2-FULL-50-16 > XYC1-FULL-56-13. The sequence continues at coordinate 26,289 of MFNF01000005.1, read as the reverse complement.
CTCGCAGCCGTTTGGTGATCGCCCTTGTGTCCACCCCTTCCAAACCGGGGATTTTGTATTCGATCATCCATTCTTCCAGGCTCTTGACGGCGTTCCAATGGGAATATTCCCGGGTCAGGCTGGTGATCACGATTCCGCTCAGGTGGATCTTCTCCGACTCGAAGTGCCGGTGCAACTGGTCCACCAGGGTCCCGTCGGGGATGCCATAGTTCCCGATCAAAGGGAAGGTGAGGACCAGGATCTGCCCTTTGTAGGAAGGGTCAGTCAGGGTTTCGGGGTAACCGACCATGCCGGTGTTAAAAATCACTTCCCCGGCGACCGAGCCTTTGTAGCCAAAGTGCCGGCCCGAAAACACGCTGCCGTCTTCTAAAATCAGCTCCATGATGGGACAGGTAGGAGGTTGGGGTGAGACTCAAGGGCCAAATCATGGACCATCTTGAGGTCAAACTATGGTACTTTATCCGAAACTTTTGTGCTTGTAAGGGGGAAAAACCAACTTTTTAAAGATGTATAAATTACATGAAGATAGAACGAAGCTTCCGGTTGGGGGGGCACAAAACAAATCTCAGGGCCGCCAAACCAAGGTCAGGCTCGCCGAAGGAGCGGCATGCAAGGTGACGGCCTCCCCTTGGTAGGTCTGGTCCAAGGCCCCGTCCTGGCCGAGCAGGGAAAACCGGTAGCCCCAGCCGTTTTGGATCTGAGCCCCAAAAAAAAGTTCTCCCCGGGTAGCCTGCCCGGTGCCGGTAAAACTTTCGTCTCCCTTGGGGTTCGGATCGGTCTGGGTGGGGGTGCGGGTCACCTTCGCCTGGTAGCGGACCGGTCCTTGGCCCAGACGTAACCCAAACGTCAGTTTTGCCCGTTGGAAGTCCACCGAATGGGCCGCCCCAACCATCCATTGCCCCACTTGCAGCACCAAACTTTGGTTTAGGTTGGGCTTGGCAGTGGCAAACCGGTACTGGTCGTACCCTACCCCATAAAAACCCCAGCCTAGGACCCAGTGTTCAGCAAAGAAACGGCTGCCCACAGTGTTTTGCACGGAGCCTTCCGAATATCCGGGAGAAAGGTCGAACAGGCTGGGGTAAGAGGCGAGGCCGAAGCTGCCCGCCCGGACCCCGCCGCCCAAGGTGAAGGCCCCCGGCTCGTAGGCCCGGACAAGGCTGGGCCCCAAGCAAGCCAGGGCCAGCGTCCAAAGTAGGGGTTTAAAGGCCAAAGTACTGCCTCGCTTGGGCCACATCCTGGGCGATCTGGTTCGACAAGGCTTCCAGGCTGGGGAACCGTTCCTCGTCCCTTAAAAACACCACTGGAAAGACCTGTACGAATTGGCCGTAGATTTCCTGGTCAAAGTTGAACAGATGGGCTTCGGTGATCAGGTTTTGGCCCTCGAAGGTTGGCTTGAACCCGATGTTGCAGACCCCTGGGTAAAGTTTGCCGTTGTAGGCCACTTCGACCCCATAAACCCCCAATTTGAGCGGCAACAAGCCGGAGGTGGGCAGGTTGAGGGTGGGAAAGCCCAGCTGGTGGCCCTTCCGGTGACCCGGGGTGACCGGGCCTTCAATGGCAAAACGGCGGCCCAGGAATTCCTGGGCCCGGTCGAACTCCCCTTCAAACAAAAGATTGCGGATCAAGGAGGAACTGACCGTGATCCCTTGGTGCTTGACCGGCCCCAGGACCTCAAACTCCACCCCCCGCCTTTGGCATTCCATCTCCAAGAGGTGGGCCGAACCTTCCCGGCTTTTGCCGAAGTTGAAGTCGTACCCAACCAGGATCTTTTTGAGGGAAATGTGCCCAAACAGTCGGTCCAAAAACTCGGCGGCGCTCAAGGACGCAAAGGCATGGGTGAAAGGGGCGATCCAACAGGCATCCACCCCGGCCTCGGCAAAAAGCCGCCATTTGGTGGGGTTTTGGTAGATCTGGTAAAAGGGGACCTCCGGCTGCAACACCTCCTTGGGGTGCGGATCAAAGGTTAAAAGGGCGCTGTGGGTGCCCAACCGTTGCTGCTCCTCCCGGAGTCTAGCCACCAAGGCTTGGTGGCCCAAGTGGAAACCGTCGAAATTGCCGATCAGCAAAGACCAATGGCCGGTCAGCGGCTCGGTGGAGAAGGGTCGGTAAAGCAGGTCCATTACTTTTTTTGTGAAAGACAAACCTCAAGCAGTCCAGGTCTCTGGCCAACCGGGGGCGAGATTCCACCCCTTGGCAAGGTTTATCCAAGCTGTTAGCTTAGCGCCGGATCATGGAATTTGCAAGGCAAGGGGCTCTATGCGGCAGATTGTTACGTCTCACTTGGTTTAGGATTATGAGCAAGCGGATTAAAAAACTGGGTGGGCAATTTGGGGCCAAGTCCTTCAACACCTTGGCCAAGCAGATTGAAGGCAAAGGGGTGTTGTGGGTGACCATGATCAACACCGGCTGCCCGGAATGCCAAAAGATCCAAGACTTCATCAACCTGCTCAAGTCCGGTTGGATCGACAAATTGCCCAACTTGGTCGCCTGCTACGGGTACTCGAACATCAAGGCCGATGCACCGCCGGACCCCAAGGAAAAGCCCAAGGAAAAGGAAGCGCCCAAGAAAAAAACCGGCAAAGACGAACCTGCCGAAGCAGAAGAAGCCAAGGCTAAAAAGGCGCTGGCCGATTCCAACCTCTTTGCCTGGGAATCCCTCCCCCAGGGCCACGGATATGCGCTGTTCACCTCTCCCCAGGATGTGCAGATCTATGGTGCCGACTTCGACCATGAAGAATTCAAAAACAACCTGTTGACCACCATTCGGCGTTACAAGTCGCCGGTCAAGACCCTGGCGGGCCTGCCGGGGAAACGGCAGTTCATGGATGCCAAGCGGACCGGGATCATCGTGGAAACCACCACCACCACCGCCAACTCGGAGATCAGCGCCGTTGAGCAAGAAGCGGCCAAGTTGGAAGGGAAGCTGGCGATAAAAATCTATTTTTGCAAAGGGATTACCCAGGAGATTTGTCTGGTGAAGGACGGAGCAATCTTGTTCCGCAACAAAGGGCTGGCCTTGGACAAGTTTTTGAAAAAAATGCCCAAAATGAGCTAGGCTTTGGCCTGCCGTCTTTTTGGAGTTCAGACCCCGGTCCGGGGTCCTGTTGTTCTTCCAAAACCCTCCGCTTCAGCCGTTTAAAAACCGTTCCACCAGCTTGGGCATGTGTTCCTCCAAAGCAGCTCCCAAAGCTTCGGGGCTGGGATTTTTGAGGAACGGTAGCATCCCGAAGGCCTCCCGGTTGGCCGCCGCCTCGGCTTGTTCCCATTGGTAGAACAGTAGGTCCCCGTCGGTTTGGCTGTACCGGTTGTTAAAAACCATCAACACCTCCAGGCCACTTTTCTCCAACAGTTGGAGTTCCAAGAGCAGCTGGTTGAGTCCGTTGGGTTCGGGGCCCACCAGATAAACCACCACCCCTTGGGCCTCCTTGAGCCAATCGATCACCCGCCTTTTTTCCTCCAAGGGAGTCATCAACCCCCCTGGAGTCTCGACCAGCACCGGGCCATAATGTTCGAGCAAAACCTGGAGCCGTTGGGAGAGCATTTTCCAGTCCAGCCGCACCCCGTCCCTCCGAAACGCCAGCTCCACCGGGTAGTCCTCATGGGCGACATAAGGGAAAATGAGCCCCGAAGAGGGCTCCCCTTGGACCAAGGGGGTGAACAGTTCCCCGTCCAGCGGTTGTTCCTGGGCGTTTTTTCGCAAGAGCCCTACGTCCAGCGGCTTGGTGGCGACCGGATTTTTTTGGGCCTTCGCCCCCAGGCTCAAGAGTCCTAAAATCAGACGGGTCTTGCCCGCACCGGGCAAACCTGCAACAAACCAAGGTTTTTTAGTACTCACTGACCAGTTCCTCCCGCAGGGTTTTGAGCTTGGAAGGCTCCATGTCCACCAGTTCCTTGAAGATGTCCCCAACCGTCAAAAACCGCTTCTCCATAAAATCCTGGAGTTCCTGGTCCTTGAGCCGTTTGACCTTTTTGAATTCCTCGATGTATTCGAGCACCGAAACTTGGCCTTCTTCGTTGTTCAGGTCCAGCTTCTTGAGTTCCTCGTCGCTGATCCCTGCCTCACGGGCTTTTTCGATCAGTTTGAGCAGGTCTTCCACGTTTTTGAACTTGGTCCTTTGTTCCAAGGTGGGCTCGGGGGTTTTTACCCTGGCGGCACTGGGGTCTTCGGCAAACGCTGGGGTGTGGGCCAAACACAAGAGCAGGGAGACAAGGAGCAGGGCAAATTTCATGGTTCTGTTGATTGTAGCAATAGATTCAAGGGGGTTTTCCCCAGCTTCCCGGCCAAAGCCGTTCCAGCCTTGCCGGAACCCCTGGGTGGGCTGGGTCCCCCCGATAGACAAACCTTTGCGCAAGATCAATGCAGGTTCTATACTAAAACAAATCGCTGTTGCACAAAAATTGACTTTCGGTACACTGGCCCCCAAGGTTACAGGAGAGGAGAAGAAACATGGTACCTACAAAACCAGAATTGCTCAAAGACATCGCCAGTGCCGCCGAGCGTATGGGGCTCGACGGTGAAGACCTGCTGGGCATGCTTGACGAAGTATTGGACGACTGTATCGGCAAGGTGGAGAAGCTGGCTCAAGCCGCATCCTCCGGGGATGCGGTCCAAACCTCGGCGATTGCCCACGACATCAAGGGCTCAACCCTCAACTACGGCATTACCGCTCCTTCGGTCATCGCCAAGGAGATTGAGGCGAAAAAGTTGGAAGCCGCTGGGCGCATCCCGGAACTGAAGGAAGTTTTGTTGGCCATCAAGGCCATGGATTTGGCCAACTGAGCCTAGGCCCCGTTGCCTGCCTCAAGGACCTCCCTCGACCCAATCCTTGGCTTGCAAAAAGATGGGGTCCTGGTCTCCCCACCGGTCCCCTTCCAAGTTGTCTGCGACAAAACGGTCGGGCTTGATGCCGACCCCGTGGAAGCTCTCCCCCGAAGGGCCGTAGTAACGAGCCATGGTCAGGAGGGCATACCGCCGTTCGCCGATGGGGAACAGACTCTGGACCACACCTTTACCAAAGCTGGTTTCCCCGAACACCATCCCCATTTCCCGTTCCTTCAACGCTTGGGTCAGGATCTCGGCGGCGCTGGCGCTGTTTTTGTTGATCAGGACGGCAAAGCGCTCCAGCTGGAGCAGAGGCGGTTTGCGGGCCAGGAAGGTTTCCAGCCGGTTGCCGTCCTTGTCCCTCGTCTCGACGATCATCCCCGGCGGCACAAACAATTCGGCCACCTCCACGGCGGAAAATACCAGCCCCCCAGGATTGTCCCGCAGGTCCAGGACGACCCGTTTGGGCTGGCGGCGGGCCAGTTCTTGGGCCAACTGTTTGGGGGTGTTAACAAAAAATTCGGAGATTTCAACCAGCAACGTCCCCTGCCCCAGGTCCAAAAACTCCACACCGGAGGTCTGGTACCAAACCTTGGTGAGGCTTAAGGACCGCCCGTTGGACAGCTTGATCCTAAAGGAGCCGGTTTTTTTTTCGATCCCCTTGAGTTCCTCTTGGGTCACCTTTTCCACCGGCTTGCCTTCCAGTTCTGCTATCAACATACCTCGTTTGAGCCCCGCTTGGGCCGCCGGGGTCCCCGGAATCACCCGGCGGATCGCCAAGGCTTGCCCCACTGACTCCAGGTTCATCCCGGAGCCGAAGTGCTTGCCCAAGGAGCTTTCCTTGATCCCCTCAAAGGCCTTGGCATCCAGCAGGGTCGAGTAGGGGTCTTGGGCGGAGAGCAGCCCTTCGATGGCATCGTCGATCAGCTGTTGGTGCGTTTTGTGGTACACCCCTTTGGATTCGACCAGTTGCAGCGCTCGGGTGAAGTCTTCCAGGTCCTTGAGTTCCGAATCCAGGTCGGCGGCGACCAAGGCCCAAGCCCAGAAGCACAAGGAGAGGGTCAGCAGGAGGGATTTCAAGGTTTGGCCCACAGAGAAAAAAGTTGGCTTAAATTGTCTTTGATCCCCGTCCGGGTCGAAGGGGTCAGGATCAGGACTCCCAGAAGGTCCGACAAAAAACCCGGAGCGATCAAGCACAAACAGCCCAAGAGGACCAACCCCTCTTCCCACAACTCGGCCACCACCGGTTCCCCTTTGTGCCATTCGTTTTCCAGGTAAAAAAGCAGGTTCAGGTCTTTTTTCCGGAGGAACCAAAATCCGGCCAAGGAAAAAGCACCCTGGCCCAGGGCTACGATCCAAAGGCCCGTCCCACGGGTCACCAAAAGCAAAAAGGTGAGGTCCACAAAGACCAGGAGGAGGGCCAAGGCCCCGCCAAAAAGGATCATGGCTCCAGGTCCAGGTCGAGGGAAAGTCCGGTCTTGGGGTCGGCGAAGGGCTGGGGCAATTCGCTCAAGGAGGTGATGTACCGCTCCAGGTCCAAAACCCCGGTCCCGGCAACCAGCTCGGCCACTTCCAGACTGACTACCTGCGCAATCAGCCCCCTGGCTTCGGCGTGGCTGAAGCCCTCTTCCTGGAGCCGCTCCAAGGTCAGCAGGGTCTCAACCGGGTCTTGGGTGGCCAGCTGTTGCTCAATCACCGCATCAATGGCCGCCGCCAAGCGCTCTTGGATCTCCTGGTAGGTAGGATTTTTTTCCTTGGGCAGCGGCTGGTTGTTTTCAGAATTCATTGTAGCCTTGATCCATTGGGCACCAGGGTGACCTCGGGTTTGGGGTAGTAGGACTGGCTCAGTTTATGGCTTTTGGGGTCCTTGATCAAGGGCAGCTTCATCCCCTCCACCTTCAGCCCCTTGCCAAAAGACTGGACCACCAGGAGTTTTCTTTGGGGAGAGAGGACCAAACCTCGGTAAAAGTCGAGCAGTTCCGCCTGGGTGACTTGGGGAACCAGGAGGGCCAATTTTTGGGTTTCCTCGAAATTGTAACTCTCGTCCTTGACTTTGGCCCAGTCTTTTTCGGTCGCCTCCTGGAGGTTCTTGGGCGGCTTGGCCAAGTCTTGGACTACCGCCGTTTGGTAGGCTTGGTATTCTTCGGCCGACATGGCCCGGAGTTCCTGTTCAAACTGGACCAAAAAATGCTCGATCCGGTCTTCCAGGTAAGGGGGCCGTTTTTGGTTGGACTGGATCACAAAGGCCAACCCTTCTGCCCCACACAGCCGGTGGCGCAGGGTCCAAACCACGTAGCCCAGTTGTTCGAGGGTACGCAATTGGTGGTAGGCGGGCTTTTCCATCAGCTGGGTGAGCAAGGTCAACTTGGCGGTGGACCCCAGTTCCACCGGACCGGTTTGGAAGAGCAGATGGACTGCCGAATTTACGTCCTCTACACCCAAGGGGTAAACCAAAGGCTGGCCCGGCGGGACAATCGCCGAACGCTCATGGGGCAGATCGGCAGGTGCAAGGGGGGCGGCGTTGAGCCCGGCCTTGAGGATTTGGGCCAGTTTTTTCGCCCCTTCCCGGTCCAGATTGCCGGTGACCATAACCTCCAGATAGAGGCGGGACAAAAGCTTGGCGGAATAGTCCTTAAGGTCTTGGGCGGTCAAACCTTCGATCACTTCCAGGTAGGTTTCGTTGTGCCAGAGCGGGTCGCTGATCAGGTAATACAGCTCGTAAAGGCTCCGGTGGAAGGCCTGGGTGTACCTTTGGTTGATCCGGTCTTCCTTGAGGTTCCGCTTGAGGGTTTCAAAACGGACCGGGTCGATCTCTTGGGCCTTCATGTCGGTCAAAAGCCGGGCCAAGAGCCGCTCTAGGGTCTCCGGGTACCCGGAAAGCCGCAACTCCAATCCCCTTACCCCGTTTTCCAACCGGTACTCCAGCCCCACTTGGGAGGCAGGGTAGGCAAATTCGTTGAGCCGCTCCCGGATCATCCCGGTGTAAAGCCGAGCCAAGGCAGCGTCCCTGGGGTTGTCGTAGGCCAGCGGATTGGCCAGGAGGGCCAGGAGCTGGACCTTGGGGCTCTCAAATTGGCCGTCTTGTTTGAACCAAAGCCGGTAGCCGGGGCTATCGACCAGGAGGCTGGGGCTGTCGCTGGTTTGGTCCCGCGGGACCAGTTCTACCTGTTTGGGGATAAAGGGGTTGGCCGGGGGCAGGCTCAGTTCGGCCAGCGGAGCCGGGGCTTTCCAGGCGGTCAAGAGCTCGGCGGGAACCGGCTTGAGGCTGTAGGCCGTTTTGTACCAAGGCTCAAGCCGGTCATACTGCTGCCCCTTGGCGGTCAGGTACAGACTGACCTTGTCGGGGGTCAGCTCCCCCAAGACCGCCTCCACCTGTCCGGGTTTGAGCGGGCCGTAGCTGAAGGGCTGGGCCAAGACTTCGTTGGCCGGGATGTCTTGCAGGCCCGAGGCGATCCGCTGGACATAGTCGATCGGTTCTTCCTGGTCCAAAAACTTGAACTCCAGTTGGCCCAACCGGTCCATCTCCTCTTGGTACTTTTCCAGGTCCTTGACGGAGCGGATTTTGTCCAAGTAAGCAAAAACCGCTTCCACCAGTTTGGGCCAGTTTTCCAGCCCCTTGGGGGTCAGTTCCAGGTAAAGCTCAAACAGCCCAAAGTCCCGGGTCCCAAAACCGGCGGAGCTGTTGAGCTTACTCGCCCAGCCTTGGGCCTTCAGGTAGGAAAGCAGGCTGCCCTTGCCTTCGTCACCCAGCAGTTCGCCCAACACCAAGGCGGGTTTTTCCCGCCACAGTTCCTTTTGCGGCGGAACCACCCAACTCAACTTTAAATCCCGTTGTTCCGAAACCGGATCGATCACCACCAACCGGGGCAAGGGAGCGATGATTGGCGGCAGGTCTCGGACCACCGGGTCCGGCAGGTCCTGGTTGGGGATCGGGCCAAAGGTCGCCTCTACCCATTGTTCCAGTTGCTCCAGGGACTGGGAGCCCAAAACCGCCAGCTTCATCCTCCGGGGACCGTAGTTTTTTTGGTAAAAGGCGATCAGGTCTTCCCTAAGCCTTTGGGCATCCAGCTTCTCTCCGCCTAAGGAAAGCAGGTTGCCGGTGCCAAATTGGGTGATCGGGTGGGCGGGGTTGTAGAGCCCCTTTTGCACCTCGTACGCCCGGCGGAAGTCGTTTTTCAGGTTTTTTTGGTGCTCCGAATCCACGGCGTGGATCTCCCTGATGGCAAACTGGGGGTCGAACTTGGGAGCGATAAAAAACTGGGCGAACCGGTCCAATGCGCCTTCTAGTTGATCCCGATTGACCGCAAAGTGAAAATTGGTGTCTTCTAGGGCAGTGAAGGCGTTGGAATTGCCCCCGTTTTGGGACAAGAAGGTCATGAACTCGTCGGAGTCCGGGTACTTTTGGGTCCCCAGAAACAGCATGTGTTCCAGGTAGTGGGCGAGCCCCTGCCGGTCCTTGGGGTCCTGCAGCTGCCCGACCTTGACCGAAAGCGAGGCCGCCGCTTGGTTGGTTTTGGGGTCGCTGACCAAAAAGACGGTCAGGCCGTTTTTGAGGGTGAAGGTTTTGTATTCTCTTGTGTCTCTGGGGCTTTTTTTGATCCCCACCGCCTTTTGTTGGTTGTAGACAAAGGTCGCTCCAAGGGCTCCGGCCAACAGCAGCAAGGCCCACATGATTCGTTTGAAGGTCATAGATTGGCGCAATTGATCAAACCGATTGTTTTAAAAAATCCAGGCTGCGAATTTTGTCGCTATTACCTTCCCCCCGATTCGTACCCTGGGGGCAAAGAACGCCCGGCCTGCCTGAAAGGGGCGCAAAAGATCTTCCAACAGGAACTGCCGTTTTTTGAGAAACGCAAATGGAAGTGGATCGATTGCGGTTACGCCGCAGAGAAAAACAAAAACCGCTATTGCGAAGACTTCCGGGTTTATTCCCTGACCCGTAGGTTGCTCGCCCAGGTGGTTTTGTTGGCCCAAAGAGCAGGTACGCAGCTTCCCCCTTCTTTTACCAAAGAGTTGTGGTGGCAATGAAGATGAACGTCAGAACAGGTTAAGGTTTTGGTTTTCCCAAAGCAAGCCAAATCCCCTTTGACCACCCCAAACCCGGACCGGTACCCATGGCCAGAAAAGACAACCGACCTAACAACCAAACCAGACACCTCCGTTTGACCCCGCATTTTACCTGCCACGCCGAAGGTTCGGTGCTGGTGGAGACCGGCCTGACCCAGGTGATTTGTACCGCTTCGGTGGAAGAAAAGGTCCCCGGATTTTTAAAGGGTAAGGCCCAAGGCTGGGTGACCGCCGAATATTCGATGCTGCCTCGGGCGACCCATACCCGGAGCGGCCGGGACCGGGAGAAGGTCTCGGGCCGAACCTTGGAGATCCAAAGGTTGATTGGCCGAAGCCTGCGCACGGTGGTGGACCTCAAGGCCCTGGGGGAGCGGACCATCACCTTGGACTGCGACGTGATCCAAGCCGACGGCGGCACCCGTACCGCCTCGATCACCGGGGCCTACGTCGCCCTGGGGCTAGCGATCGAAAACTTGGCCCAAAAGGGGGTCTTGTTTTCTTCCCCGCCCTTGGTTGGACAGGTGGCCGCCTTGAGTTTGGGGATCAAGGACGGGGAAATCCTGCTGGATTTGGACTATGAAGAGGACAGCAGCGCTGAGGTGGACCTCAACCTGGTGATGACCGCCGAAGGGAAAATCGTTGAAATCCAGGGCACTGCCGAACAAACCCCTTTTGATCCCGTCCAATTGACCCGGATGATCGAATTGGCTAGGGTGGGTTTAGACGGCCACTTTGAGCTGCAACGGCAAGCCTTGAATCTCGGTGCTTGAAGGTTCTAAAAAATAAGTTGACGAACCCCCTTAGTGTGGTCATCCTGGGCGCTTATTGGCATCCGGGGTGTAGCGCAGATGGTAGCGCACCTGCTTTGGGAGCAGGGGGTCGGAGGTTCGAATCCTCTCACCCCGACCAACAGCTGCGCGCCCGTAGCTCAGTTGGATAGAGCAACTGACTTCTAATCAGTAGGTCGGACGTTCGAATCGTCTCGGGCGTACCAAAGAATGTGGCGGATGTAGCTCAGCTGGTAGAGCACCGGATTGTGGCTCCGGTTGTCGCGAGTTCGACCCTCGTCATTCGCCCCAAAGTGTTTAAGTGCGCTTGTAGCTCAGCTGGATAGAGCAGTGGACTTCGAATCCAAAGGTCGCAGGTTCAAATCCTGCCAGGCGCACCAGGGAGGGATTGTAGCAAGTTTGTAGTGCGAGAGTGGCGGAATGGTAGACGCGCAAGGTTCAGGTCCTTGTGCCCGCAAGGGCGTGGGAGTTCAAGTCTCTTCTCTCGTACCACAATCACCCTTTTCTTTTTCAAAAAACCATACCATCCCTCCTGCCCCCTTTTTCCTTTAAAGCCCCGGAAGTCCAAATCGGCGAGAGTGGCGGAATTGGCAGACGCGCCAGACTTAGGATCTGGTATCTTCGGATGTGAGAGTTCGAGTCTCTCCTCTCGCACCAGACTACCGTTGAAAATAAAGAGTTTTTAAAGAAAAAAGAAAGCGGGAATAAGCGGGAAAGACCCCCAAGGTCTGCATTGAAGCGGGAATGAAGCGGGAATAAAAAAACACCCCTCAGCAGAGCGCCCAGCCATTAAGAAGCCCACAAATAAAGGCGGCAAAGAAAAAGCCCTCCTACCTGCCCCGATCAAGGGGCTCACCATCGACCAAGCCCAAGGTCGGTACCCAGTCCCAAGCATTGACCTCAAACAGGAAGAATAGCTGATCCTGGACCTTTACCAGGGGATTGATCACTTTGAGGCTAGCTCCAAGGTCAAAATCTACCAAAAGCTCTGCCTGATCTACCGGCACCGGGACCGACTCCTGGAGGAAAAGCACGCCAAGGCCTTTGGGTCCTACATCAGGGAGACTTTCCGGGTAGCCAAGTCCACCGCCTACCAAGACTTTAGAGTTGTTGATGCCGTAGTTCGGCTCAGCGCCGAAGACCTGCTGACCGAAGAACGAGTTGGAAACCTTGTCAAAAGCTCAAAGAGTTGATAGAAATCCTGGTAAGAAATAGCAAGAGCCCTTGGCCTTGAGGTTGGAATGGGATGTTGCCTTGTCCGAGATCACCGAAGCCAGGGATGCCTAGCCCGGTCGCCCGGAATGGACTCGGAACCGCAGATTCCCGGCCATGCGGACCAAGGTGTCCGGCAATGTTTAAACGGTAGAAATCCGGGATGTCGAAGCAAAGAAGGTGCTGTTGGCCCGCATCCGGGAATTCACTCAGGATGAGATTGAAAGGATTAGGGAGAGGACTAAGGAAATCAAGGCTGAAAGAAAGAGATAAAATCCGTAAATCCAATTAGATGCAGATCCTACGCCAGGGTCTACAGTTTTGGGCTACCGCATATTGTACATAACTCATACCTGCGAGAAACTATGTCTGATTTTGAATTTGATTTTGACCAAGCCGAGAAGAGCCTGCAGGTCCGTGAAATGGCGCTCAAACAAGGCGCCAAAGGGCTGCCCAAAGCCGAAGATACGGAATTCGACCCTCCGCAAGAGAAGCTCAGACAACACATGGAATTTCTTTTGGAGGGCCGCCGACAGGAGACCTTGGAATCCCTGAACCGGCTGTCCGAATCCCAGTTGAAATTGGAAACGGAAATCGAGTCCAAGGAATTTGCCACCTTGACCCGGTCTGCGGAAAACGAGGTGGAAACCCTAAAAAAACACCGGTTCGGGGCGCTGGTCAACGCCTTTCGCAAGGAGCGCAAGCTGCTTCGGGAATTGCGGGCCTTCAAACTGCGCAATCAGGTGGATTGGGAGCCCCGGTATCCCGCCTCGATGATTTTGCATTGGTCCTTGATCGTGGGGGCGGTGGTGGCCGAGTCGATCGCCAACAGCTATTTTTTCTCCAAGGGCAGCGAACTGGGAATCTTGGGTGGTTTGTTCCAGGCCCTGTTGATTTCTTGTGTGAATGTGGGCATGTCCGCCTTGGTCGGGGACTTGGTGTTGCGGCAATTCAACCACATCCTCCCCAAATACAAGCTGATGGGTTTGATCGGGACCTGCATCTACACCGTCTTGCTGCTCGCCAACAACCTGTTGGCCGCCCACTTTCGGGCTCAGCTGGAAATTGACCCGGAGCGGGCCGGGGTGGCGGCGGTAATCGCTTTCTGGCAAAACCCCTTGAATGTGGTGGCCTTCGATGCCTGGGTGATGTTCGTGTTTGGCTTGGTCTTTGCGCTGGCTGCGCTGTTGAAAGCCTACACCGCCGATGACCGCTATCCTGGATACGGATCAATCCACCGGAACTACGAACACTCCCTGGAAGTGATTTCCAACGAGCAAGAAACTCTGATCGAAGACATCACAACTGTCTACGAACAAAAAACCGAAACGTTGGATCAATTGATCCAGGACAAACGGCGCCTGATCCGGGACTACCGCAAACTCTTGGAGCGGGCCTATGCCTTAATGGAGGCCTATGACCATTCCTTGAAGGTCTATACCAAAGGTTACAACGCCTTGTTGATGTATTACCGGAAGATCAACCAAGAAGTCCGGCAAGAAAACAAGGTGCCCGCCTATTTTGGTGCCCAGTCTACCTTTGAGCATGTAGAACTCCGAGGGGTTGATTTGAGCAAGTTGGAAAAAAAGGCGAATCAATACGAAGAGTCTTTAGAGAACATCGAGAGCCAGCGCAATGACACAAAAGGAAAGTTGGTGGAGCAGAGGGAAGGGGCCATCAAAGCCATCGAGGACTTCTTCAAACGGGTCGAACAGGAAGCCGAGCGGTTGGTGGATACGGAAACGGTCCAAAATCCGGTCGCCCAATGACCGAGGCAGGACAAGCCTCAGGAATCCACCCCCGTCTGGAGCCCACTTTTTGAACCGAAGCAGAAAAAGAAAGCCTTTGGGAAAACATGATCGATACGGGATTTATCTCATAGTCGTGGTTGTCGCTATTGTAGCGGTTTTGGGAGGTTTGGCCGCCTATTGGGCCAATCTCTCACAAATCGATCCCGACACATTGTGCCCCAAAAATGTCCCGCTCCTGTCGCACCAAGTTGTCCTGATCGACAAGACCGACCCCTTGACCGAATCCCAAATGAATTTTCTGGGAAGGCGGATCCTGGAACTCAAGGAGGGGTTGGAGCCCGGCGAGAAACTTTCGATGTTTGTGCTGGATGCGGACAACCTGATCGGCCCCAAACCCTTGTTCTCCAAATGCAGCCCTGGAAGGGGGGATCAAGCCAACGCCTTGTATCAGAACCCCAAGCAGGTAAAGGCCAAGTTTGACCGGTATTTCGAGGCCCCATTGCAGGAAGAATTGCAGGCCCTGCGGATCAACAGCACCAGCAACACCTCGCCGATCTTTGAGATGATCCGAGAAATCGGTTTCCTGAAGGACTTTTCTCCAACCATCAGACGGCGCCGAATGCTCCTGGCTTCTGACCTATTGCAGCACATGCCACCCAAATTTTCTTTGTATGCGGAAGTCGGCAGCTACGAAAGATTTTCTCAAACCGCCTATGGCCAAGAGAACCAGACGGACCTGAACCAAGTGGAGATGGAGATCGACTTCTTCCAACGGCCTAGCGCCGAATCTTTGCAAGGGAGTAGGCAATTCATCGAGTTCTGGCTGTCATACCTTGGCGCTCAAGGAGTCAGGGTGAGTCTCGTGCGAAAGGTTCCTTAACTTGATTTTTTGGACAAAAAGATGAATAAAATAAAAAGGAAACAGCACTTTTTTAATAAGGTAAATCGATGGTTTATCTTAAACTTTGTGCTTGGGCTGCTTCTGACTCAGGCCTCTGGAAATTCAAACCCCATTCTAACCGTCTTTTTGTCGGTCATTCCGATGGTTCTTTATGGTCATTGGGTTTACCGCCAGTTTGGCCGGGGGCTAGATACCGACGAAAACTTGGCGGACAGCGTCTACTTCTTGGGATTCGTCTTCACTCTTTCCTCTTTGCTAGTCAGTCAAATCTCTTTTTTAACCAAGGCGGGCATGCCAGCGGTTAATCACGACAAATTGATCGCCGATGCGATTGGCAATTTTGGCATCGCCTTGGTGACGACCTTGGTGGGAATCTTCATTCGAATGCTTTTGATGCAAGGCCGGGGGAGTCAGGATGCCGAGGAAGACCTTGAAGTGGCCTTCGGCGACCTCAGTGATGAAATTCGTCTGACCCTACAAAATTATCGAACCCTAAATCAGGAACTGCTCACCTTTACCGGTGCCTCAAGGCAGGTTCTCAGTGAGCAGCTGCGGAATCTGGAAAGAATTGGCACACAAATCACCCAAAGCCTCAATACCAACGGCGAAGAACTGCAAAAAGCTCTAAAAACCAACAGCACGGCGCTGCTCGAAGAGTTGACTGGCCATACCAAGAAGGCCTCAGCCGCCGTTTCCGGGTTTGTAAAAAAGTTGAATGATTTTAGGCCACCTGCAGAACTTTTTACCGAAACCTTTGAGGATTATTTTGTCAACCTGGGCGCACAGCTCTTGCCCCTTGCGGAGGTCTTGGCATCCCTTACCTGGAGCGTGGGGGAGGAGCAGAAGGCCATCACCCTGGCTGTAGGACAGGTCAAAGCCTTTGGCGATGCCGTCCAGGCCGCCCCCCAGAGCCTCCAAACATTCGAAACCTTGGCGGGGAATCTCAATCGCTTCGGAGCGGAACTGGGCAAGGTGAGTCCCGGCCTTCAGTTAATTCCTGAGCTATTGAAGAACATCAAAGACCTCATCCAGGAAGTGACCTCCACCTTGCAATCGATCAAAAAAGAACAGGCGGACTGGGGTACAAAAGAAACTGAAACTCTCAAAGCTTCGATTGCAGATTTTCAGGGGGTGGTCGTTTCTTTTTTTGGCACGCTGACCCGAGTCACCCAACAATATCATCAGGAACTCACCCGTGGCCGATAAAAAGCCTTGGCGAGAGCAGGAGAAAAGCAAAGCCAGCATTTTCCAAACCACCTTGACCGAGTTGATGTTGCTTCTGGTTTTCTTGCTGCTGACCATTTCTCTGGGTGCCTATCAAATCATCCAAGACCTGCAAAAGGAGCAGAAGGAATATGAAGAACTGTCAAAAGCATGGACAGAGGTCCGAACGCAACATCCCCAGGCCAAGGCCAGCGACCTGCCGGAGGCTTGGAGCCTACTGACACCCGGCAATCGTGAAGCGGTCGCCAACTATCAGGCGATAAAAAAGCAGATCGAAGAAATGCGATCAAAACTGCGAAGCATTACCTTTTGTTGGTCCGAAAAGGGTAAACGCGATAATTTGCTGAAAATCACACTCAAAAAGGACGGTATGCTAATAGTCGAAAAGGCTTGGCCTGAAGAGCGATCAAAAAAGGCTGATGAGCTTGGGGCAAAAAAACTCCTGCAGCGGTGGCAGAATATGGCCGCATTTTTAGCAGCCGTGAAGCCGGTTGTGGACCAGAAGCAGGATTGCCGATTTCGCATCAAGGTGGAAAGGGGCGACTTGACAGATATTGGTAAATACCAAAATCAGATTGATCAATTGAGCAAGTATTTGCTCCCTATAGCGGTGATGAAGGATGCCGATGTTGTCGCCCCAAGAAATCAGTGAAAAGGCGAGGCAAGCCCTTGCCGTATTGAAGCACTTTGAACAGACTTTTTTGGCGAACTTTCGAGACGATCAGGTTTTGTATCGCCAAACTTGGATTGAGTATTATTGGTTTCCGGTGATTGAACCCTTGGAGGAGCTGCCCGGTCTGCTCAAGAAGTTCTACCGAAAGCTGTCGCCGAAACCCAAAAGTGGATTGAGTTCATAAAAACCTAAGTTGCGAAGTGGACCCTGTGGTCAAGACACCTCTTGCGGCTTTTGAGACTGGGCCAGTGGCACCTCAGCCGCCACATCCTAGATTTAGTTCGTTGCGAAAAAAGCCCCCAAGGTTGCGGTCCTGCTCGCCCCCCCCCCTTAAAAAAACCCGCTCCCGGCAGCCAACGACCGGCTCCAGCCGCTCCTTGCCCACACCGCCCCCCAGAGAACGCCAACCCCTTGACCGGAGGCGGGTTGCTGGTTGTGGCAGGGGCAAAACCCGGGGGGAGGTACAAATTCCCTTTGCAAACCCATTTGACTCTCCCTAAGATTTGGGCAAGGAGAGCCTATGACATTCGACCAATACAAAACAGACGGGTTTTTTGACGAATATTTTGTGGAAGACGGCAAGCCTCGCAGCTACGTCCGCAAGATCGTCAAAACAATCAACGAAATGGACCCAGGGGAACTGTACAACCGTCAAAAGGCCGCAGAGGCGTTGATGTTTGAAACCGGGATCACCTTTACCCTGTACAACACCGACGAAACCAAAGAAGACATCATCCCCTTCGACATCCTGCCCCGGATCATCCCCCACCGGGAATGGGAATACATCGAGCTGGGGCTCAAACAAAGGGTAGAGGCGCTCAACCGCTTTGTAGCCGATGTTTACGGCGACCAAAAGATCCTCAAGGACAAGGTGGTCCCCAAGGACCTGGTTCTCAGTTCCAAAGCCTACCGCAAACAACTCTTGGGGATCAAGCCGCCTCGGGGCATCTGGACCCATATCTCGGGCATCGATCTGGTCCGGGATGACCAGGGTGAGTTTCTGGTGCTTGAAGACAACATGCGCTGCCCCTCCGGGGTGTCTTATGTGTTGGAAAACCGGGCCATCTTGAAACGGATTTTCCCGATCGTTTTCCAGGCAAGCCACATTTCCCCGGTCGAGGAATACCCCTCCAAACTCCGGGAGATGCTCGAATATCTGGTGCCGGACAAGGACAACCCAACGGTGGCGGTCCTAACCCCGGGCATGTACAACTCCGCCTTTTTTGAACATGCCTTTTTGGCCCGAGAGATGTCCGTGGACTTGGTCCAAGGCAGCGATCTGATCGTTGAGGACGACTTTGTTTACATGCGGACCACTCGGGGCCTGCAAAAGGTGGACAGCATCTACCGGCGGCTGGACGACGACTTTTTGGACCCCAAAATGTTCCGGCCCGATTCGCTTTTGGGCGTGCCCGGCATCATGAAGGCTTGGGCCAAAGGCAACGTGGCCTTGGTTAACGCTCCGGGAACCGGGGTTTCGGACGACAAGGCGATCTATTCTTTTGTCCCCCAGATCATCAAGTATTACCTGGGCGAAGACCCCATTTTGTCCAACGTGCAGACCCACCTTTGCCGGAACAAGGCGGAGCTGGATTTTGTGGTCAAAAACCTGGAGCACCTGGTGGTCAAACCGGTGGCAGAATCGGGGGGCTACGGGATCCTGATCGGCCCCAAAGCCAGCAAGAAAGAGCGGGAGGCGTTCAAGGAAAAACTTTTGGCCAACCCGGACAACTACATTGCCCAGCCGGTGGTTTCCCTTTCCAGGGCCCCGGTGGTGGTCCAAGAGTCGGGCATGGAAGGGCGACATGTGGACCTGCGGCCCTTTATCCTGTACGGGAAGGAGATTTTTGTGCTCAACGGCGGTTTGACCCGAGTGGCCCTCAAAAAAGGTTCGCTGGTGGTCAACTCCAGCCAAGGGGGCGGTTCCAAAGACACCTGGGTGATCGAGCCCGGCAAAACCAAGGGGACCGATGCTTAGTCGGGTAGCCGAATCGGTCTATTGGTTGGGCCGGTACATGGAGCGGGCGGACAACACTGGCCGCCTCCTGGATGTCCATTTGATGCAGATGCCCGAGTTTACCCAAGAGGAACTGGAACTTTGGGGTCCCTTGATTTCGGTCACCGGAGACGAGGCGGTCTTCAAGCTCCATTACGACCAAATCAACCTGGACAACGTGTTGGACTTTTTGACCTTCAACCGGGACTATTCCAACTCGATCATCAACTGTTCCATCCGAGCCAGGGAAAACGCCCGGTCCATCCGGGAAACGATCAGCAAGGAAATCTGGGAAACGGTCAACCATTTTTACCACCAGATCACCCACCCCAAAGCCGCCGCCCTGATGCGCCGGGAGCCGGACGAATTTTTTGGGGAGATCCGCAAGACCGCCCATTTGTTTTCCGGGGTGATCGAAGGCACCCAAAGCCGCAGCCAAAGCTGGCA
Organism: Candidatus Lambdaproteobacteria bacterium RIFOXYD2_FULL_56_26; assembly: GCA_001783715.1. Classification (GTDB taxonomy): domain Bacteria; phylum SAR324; class SAR324; order XYD2-FULL-50-16; family XYD2-FULL-50-16; genus XYC1-FULL-56-13. The sequence goes on along the minus strand of MFNF01000005.1, from coordinate 7,408 downwards.
CTTTCTGAACCTGGGCCGGATGTTGGAACGGGCGGACAAGACCAGCCGGATCTTGGATGTCAAGTCCTTTGCCCTGATGCCCAAAACCAAGGGGCAAAAGTTCAGCCCCTACGATGGTTTGATTTGGGGAGCGCTGCTCAACTCGGCCAGCGCCTTGGAGATGTACAAAAAAAGGTTCCGCCAAGTCACCCCCGAACAGGTGGTGGATTTTTTGGTCTTGGACGGCCATTTCCCGCGGTCGATCCTCTTTTGTTTGAGCCATGCGGAAAACAGCCTGCACCAGATCAGCGGGACCCCGCACGGGAACTTTTCCAACCAGCCGGAGAAACAAATCGGGCTGTTGCGCTCGGAGATCGACTTCACCGAAGCCAGCGATATTTTAGAGCTGTCGTTGCACAAGTACCTCGACCAATTCCAACTTCGGCTCAACAAGGTGGGCAACGCCGTGTACGAGTCCTTCTTCGCCTGAGCCCTAACCCCGGACGGATGGACGCTGGGGGGTCAGGTTGCGTACGTCCACGCTCACCTTGAGCTGGTGAGTCCCCCCGCCATAAAGCACCCCTTTGAGCGGCGTTACGTCCGCATAGTCCCGGCCCCAGGCGCAGGTGATGTGCCGGTCGTTGGGGATCAGGTTGTTGGTCGGGTCAAAGTCCACCCACCCCTCGTGGGGCACAAACAGGGAAAACCAAGCATGAGAAGCGTCCACCCCGACCAGCTTTGGCTTGCCCACCGGCGGCAAGGTTTCCAGGTACCCGCTCACGTACCTCGCCGCCAAGCCCATGGACCGCAGGCAGGCAATCGCCAAATGGGCGAAGTCTTGGCAGACCCCTTGGCGTTTGTGCAAGACTTGGCTCAACGGGGTAGAGATGCTGGTGGCCCCGGCGGTGTAGGCAAAGTCACGGTGGATCCGGTCCATCAGGTCGAGGGCGGCATCCATCAGGTAACGTCTTGGGGTAAAGCTGGATTTGGCGTATTCGTAAACCTCCGGTAAAAGCGGCAGCAAGGGGGAGGCGAAGGTAAATCCCTTGGCCTCCACCAACTTGAGGCTCGAAGGTTGGCTGAGGTAGCCCACCGCTTCTTCCCAGGGGGAGAGATGGTCCCCGGAAACCGGCGCATCCAGGGTCTCCACGTTCACCAGGGAACTCATGGTCACCTGCATCTTCTGGTGGGGCTCTTGGAGCGTAAAAAAGCTGACCTTGTTCCCGAAGATGTCCCGCCGTTCGGAGTAGTCCATCGCCCTTGGAGACACGGTGATCTCGCTTTTTTGGCAGACCTGGTGGCTGAAGCTCCGGGGGCAGAGCCGTGCCTCGTTGTAGCTGAGGCTCACCGGTTCGGAGTAGTCGTAAAGGGTGGTGTGGGTGATTTCGTAGATCATACGGCCTCCTCGGCACCGGTCAACTGCTGGCGTTTGAGGGCGTGGGCAAAGTAGGTGTTGTTGATGTGTTCGGAAGCCTGGGCCAGCAGTTTTGCGATGCCTGCGCTCAAAACCTCCAGGCCCAGCCGTTCCCCTTCGGTTTCTTCCACCAAGTCTTTCATTTCGGTCAGGTTCAGGTCCGCATAGGCTTTTAAGATCAGCTTGCCTTCCTCTTTGATGCCCCGGCCAATCTTAAAGGGGGGCAGCTGCCGGAGGTGTTCGCTCAAGGATTCCAACTGGAACATCAAGGACCGGGGGTTTTGGCTGTTGATCAGCAAAAAGCGCAGGACCTCCTTGGTGCCAAAGTTGGTGTGGTGCAGACGGCGGAAGGAGATCAGGCTTTCCATGGCGATCAAAAGGGTTTCCTTGGCGATCTGGTCCACCATCGGGTCTCTGGCCAAGCCCAACATCGCCGGGATCAAGGTGACGGTCAGCGAGGCTCGCTCCAAGCGCCGACCGAGCATGAGCAACCGCCAGCCCAAGTCTTGGGTCATGTTCTCCAGGTTTTGCCCGGTAAAGGCCGCCAAAGGGACCACGGTGCGGTCCAGGTCGCTCAGGAGGCTGTTGAACCCGTGGTCCTTGGCGCACATCCCTTCCAGGCATTGTTTGAGCTGGTCCAAGATGCGCCAAGTGTCGCTGGACCAACGTTCCCGGACCGCAAAGGTCGCCTGCAACAAGGCCCGTAGATTGAAGGCCAAGGTGCCCGGACGGTTCGGGTTGCCCACCAATTCCATCAGTTCCGCCTTAGGATTGGCCAGCCTCTCCTCCCCGCCCTCGCCGGTGAACCCCGGCAGGGTTTCGGTCAAGGTAGTGATGGTTTTTAGCATGATCGCCAGCGCCTCTTGGTCGGCCTGGGAGTCATACTCGGCGATTTGCAAAAAGTGTAGCAAGGTGATGCGCATAAAGCGCAAGGTCATCTCCGCCCGCTCGGCATAACGGCCCACCCAAAACAACTGTTGGGCGCTCCTTGAGGAAAGGGTGGTCAGCTGCTCGGTGATCCGTTCGGAGGTGCCTTTTTGGCTTTGCAGCGGCAGTTGTTGGGCATGGTGACCCATCACCCAAGTGTCCTTGGCCAAGGCATCGGTCTGGTGGGGCACCACCGTAACCTCGCCGCTCAAGGCGCACCGGGAAAGCCCGCCGGGCATTACATGGTACTCGTTGGCCTTGGCGGTCAAAAACAGCCGGGTCATCAGGTGCCGAGGCTCAATCCCGGTAGGGGAAAGGATCGGCAAGGTCGAGGTGCTGAGCAGCTTTTGGCCCACATAAGCACCTGGGGCCGCTTCGATCTTTTTGGCCCATTCCTGCCGCTGGTCCGCCGAAAGCTGGAAACCCAAGGTCGAGGCGGAGCCTTCGGGGCGAAACACCGGCAGGAGGATCATCTGGTCCATCTGCTCCAGGACCTGCTTTTTTTCCTGCTCCTGACCGCACCAATAGGTATCGGGCATCGGGAGAATCAGGGACTCGCCCAACAGTTCCTGGGCAATGGCCGGTAAAAACGGGAAGAGCCCCGGATTCTCCAAAACCCCCGCTCCGGCCGGGTTGATCAGGGTCACGGTCCCCCGTCTGACCGCTTCGATCAGGCCCGGCACCCCGTAAAAGCCGTCGCTTTCGATCTCCAGCGGGTCCAGGTGCCGGTCTTCGAGCCGTCTTAAGATGATGTGTACCGGTTTGAGGCCGTCCAAGGACTTCATCCAAATGGAGCCATCCCGAAAGATCAGGTCCTCCCCCTGGACCAAAGTGATCCCCAGGTAGGAGGCCAGATAGGCGTTCTCAAAATGGTTGGGCTGTTCGGTCCCCCGGGCGAGCAGCACCACGTTGGCCTCGCCCCTCAGGTCCGGGGCGTTTTCCAGCAGCCCTTCTTGGACAAAGTTAAAAAACTCCCTCAGTCGGCGGATCCGGTAACGGGTAAAAAACTCGGGCATCGCCTTGGCCATGGCCTTACGATTTTCAATGGCATAACCCGCCCCTGGGGTTTCTTGGGTGTGGTCCCGGACCACCACAAACCTTCCGTCCGGGCCGCGGGCGATGTCGGCGGCGTAATGGACCAAGGGGGTTTGCCAGTTCTCGTACAGCCCGTTGCAGGCCCGGATGAACAGGGCATGTTGGTGCACCAGCTCCAGGGGCAAGAGTCCTAGGCGGATCAACTTCCGGGGGCCGTAGAGGTCTTTAAAAATCTCGTTGAACAGTCTGGCCCGTTGTTTGAGGCCCTTTTCCAAAAATTCCCATTCCGCCTCTTGGACCAAAAAGGGCAGTCCATCAAACTGCCAAGGCCGAGGTCCCTTTTTCTTGAAGTCCCCCACCTCATAGGTCACCCCGGTTTCCCGGAGCATCAGCTGGGCTTGGCTGTGGGTTTTGAGCAGTTCCTCAAAGCCCATGCCTTCCCAGTCCTTGACGATCTCCTTCCAGTGGTCCCGTAGGGTTCCGTCGGGAAAGAACCACTCGTCAAACCCTTGGGTCAGAGTGGGGTAGGCGGCAAGCAAAGAAGGCCCTTGGTTCATCGCAGCCTGAGATCAAGGGTGTAGGGAAAGTCGCTGTTGTCCACCGGGGTTCTGATTTGGCCCACCGGCGGCTTGCCCTGCCGTTTGATCGCTTCCACCGTTCGGCCCACTTTGGTGGCGGTTTCCATCGGCACCGGCTCTTGGGGGACCCACGGTTCGGGGCTGTGCCCAAAGTCCCAAAACCGGTTGATCCTTCTGGACTCCGCCTCAAAACTGTTGACCGGGAAAAACTCGTAACTCCGGCCCCCTGGATGGGAAGCAAAGTAGTTGCAGCCCCCCAGCACGGTGTTGTTGCGCCGGTCCACGATGTCAAAGGTCAGCTTGGGCTCGACCGGGATGGTCGGGTGCAGCGCCGAAGGAGGGTTCCAGACCAGATGCCTGATCCCGGCGACAAACTCCCCTTGGGTCCCGGTCGAGCGCAGCGGCACCGCTCGGCCATTACACTGCAACTGGAACCGCTCGGGTACAAAGCCAAACAGCTTGATCTGCAACCGTTCCACCGAAGAGTCCACAAACCTGGAGGTCCCCTGGGCAGTCACCTCTTCCCCCAACACGTTCCAAGGCTCAATGGCCATGGTCAATTCCAGGGAAACCTCCCCAACCTGGACCCGGCCATACAGGGGGAACCGGAATTCCAAAAAGGGAGCCAGCCATTCCAGCTGGAACGGGTAGCCTGCCTGTTGCAACTCCAAAACCACTTCCTTGAGGTCTTCTTGGATGTAATGGGGCAACATAAACTTGTCGTGTAAGGTGGTCCCCCAACGGACCAGTTTGCCTTGGTAGGGGTTTTTCCAAAAGTGGGCCACCAAGGTACGGATCAGCAGCAATTGGCAGAGGTTCATCTGGTAGTGCGGGGGCATTTCATACCCCCGAAACTCCAGCAACCCCAACCGGCCCGCTGGCCCCGAAGGGCTGTAGAGCTTGTCGATACAAAACTCGGCCCGGTGGGTGTTGCCCGAAATGTCCACCAAGAGGTTGCGCAAGATCCGGTCCACCAACCAAGGCTGGGCCACCTCGCCTTTGGGGATCTGGGAAAAGGCCAGCTCCAGCTCAAACAAGGCGGTGTCTCTGCCCTCGTCCACCCTCGGGGCTTGGCTGGTCGGCCCAACAAACAGGCCGGAGAAAAGGTAGGAAAGCCCCGGGTGGTGTTGCCAGTAGGTGATCAAACTTTGTAACAATTCGGGGCGGCGCAGTAAGGGGCTGTCTGCCGGGGTCTTGCCGCCCAAGGTGACGTGGTTCCCCCCGCCGGTTCCGGTTGGCCTGCCGTCAAGCAGGTATTTTTCGGTCCCCAACCGGGCCAGCTTGGCCTGTTCGTACAAGACCTTGGTTTTGTCCACCAGCTCGGGCCAAGAGGCGGAGGGATGGACATTGACTTCGATCACTCCGGGGTCGGGGGTGATCATAAATTTTTCCAGCCGGTTGTCCGGCGGAGGGTCGTAGCCTTCCAAAATCACTTTGAGCCCGGTCTCTTCGGCCACCGATTCAATCAAGCCAACCAAGGCCAAGTAAGGCTCCAGGACCACAAAGGGGGGCAGGAACAAAAAGAGTTTCCCTTCCCTGATCTCCAAGGTCAAGGCGGTGGTCACCGTTTCCTTCCAGGAGGCTTCCTGGGGCTGCCTGAGGTAGTCGCCAGGATGTTCTTTGAGCGGCGGGGCGGGCTCAAACAAGGAGCGGCCCGCCTCCAACCTTTCCTTTTCTTCCTTGGTGACCGCCAAACTGTTCAAGGGCAGCCGCAGCCCCGCCGGGGAATTGCCGGGGATCAGGTAAAGCTCTTTGCGCCGAAACCGCCAAGTGGAACTTTGGAAGGCTTGGTCTTCTTGGTTCCACCGCAAGGGCAGCACAAAGGCCACCTCTTCGCCCAAGTCTCCGGCCAACAATTGGGCCAGCTTTTGCCGTTCCAAAGGGTCTTTGAGGTTAACCGTCTTGGGGTCCAGGTTGGCGGGAACCTTGCCTTCCTCCCACAAGAAATAAGCCAGATCCTCAAAAGCGGGGATCCAATACCGGTTGGGGATTCGCAACCCTTCGGCCAGCTTTTGTGCAAACCTTTTTCCCTCGCCGCTCTGGTAACCGTAGTTTTCGGTTTCCAGGCCCAATCGGTCATAATTGTGCCAAATCGGCAGCCCGTCCTTGCGCCAATAACAAGCCTTTTTCCACCGAGGCAAAGGCTCACCGGGGTACCACTTGCCCTGGCCAAACTGCAAGACCGCCCCAGGGGCAAACTGATCCTTGAGGCGCAGCAAGAGGTCGTTGGACCGCTGCCGTTTGTGGGTGCCGTCGGCGGCGGTGTTCCATTCCGGCGCTTCGTAGTCGTCCACGGAAATGAAGGTTGGTTCACCGCCGATGGTCAGGCGGACATCTTCGGCGGCCAGTACTTGGTCCACCTGGAGGCCCAGGTTGTTGATCTGCTCCCAATCTTCCAGGGAATAGGGCTTGGTGATCCGGGGGTCTTCATGGATGCGGACCACTTTGTTTTCAAAAAGAAACTCTACCTCACAAAGGTCCGTGGCCCCGGTGATCGGCGCTGCACTTTGGGGGTCGGGGGTAGCCGAAAGGGGGATGTGTCCTTCACCGGCAAAAAGCCCACTGGTCGGGTCCAGCCCCACCCATCCTGCACCAGGGATGTACACCTCGCACCAAGCATGGAGGTCGGTAAAGTCTTCCGCCGGGCCGCTGGGGCCGTCCAGGGACTTTTCGTCCGCCTTGAGCTGGACCAAATAACCGGAAACAAACCGAGCCGCCAGCCCCAGGTGCCTAAAGGCGGAAACCAACAGCCAAGCAGAATCCCGGCAGGAGCCGGAGCGTTTGGCCAAGGTCTGCTCACAGGTCTGTACCCCCGGTTCCAGGCGGATGGTGTAGGCCAAGTCGTTGTAAACCCTTTGGTTCAGATAAACCAAAAAGTCCACCGTAATCTCCCCTTGGTGTTTTTCCAACTCCAGGCTTTTGATCCAGTCCAACAACAGCGGCCCTTGGTCCATCAGCTCCAGGTAAGGGGCGAGGTCCTTGGCCAGCCGTTCTTCGTAAGCAAAGGGAAAGTTCGCCGCCTCTTCGTCCAAAAAGAAGTCAAAGGGATTGATCACCTTCAGGTCCGCAACCACCTCGACCTGTACCTTCAGGCTCTTGGTTTTTTCAGGAAAAACCAACCGGGCCAGATAGTTGCCGAAGGGGTCTTGCTGCCAGTTGATGAAGTGCTGTTCCGGGAAAACCTTGAAGCCAAAGGCCAAGATCGGCGTGCGGCTGTGGGCCGCCGGTCTCAGGCGCACCACATGGGGACTGAGGTGAACCGCCCGATCATAGCGGTATTCGGTGTTGTGGATCAGTTTGATACGGATGGTCATAGTCACTCTCCCTGGCGCAGCCCAAGTGTAATGACACTGGCCCCCTAAATCAAGGGAACTGTACCTTTCTCCACTTTTGGGGTCCTTTTGTCAGCAACCTGACCTAGATAGTGTAGTCACGAGATTGACAATTCGATAAAATGCTGTCATGCCCCACTTAT
>MFNF01000004.1 GCA_001783715.1 Candidatus Lambdaproteobacteria bacterium RIFOXYD2_FULL_56_26 | reverse complement strand
AGGTTGTCGGGGGTGAGGAATCGGCCCAGGCTGGGGTCGTAGTAACGGAAGTGATAATAAACCAGCCCGGTGTCGTTGTCCATCTCCTGTCCGGTGAAGGAGGCGAATTTCTTTTGGACCCGTTCATGGCCGTAAGAGGAAGGTTCATGCACCTCGCCGTAGGGCAAGTGGCGCAACTTGGCGGACAGCTTGCCTTGGTCGTCGGTGACCATCGTGGCGGTCTGGACTTGGTTGGCGTGGTAAAAGGACTTGTGGGTGATCGTCGGCACCGCCGGGGCGGGGACTTGCTCCTCGGTAGAATAGTCCGGGTTGGCCTCGGCGGGCGGGGGGACCTGATCGTTGCCGGTGGGGGTGGTGTTGACCGGCTGGGTGCCGATGTAGCCGTTGCCCCCATCTGCCGTAGGGGCAACGTCATTGTTGTTTTTGTTGGTACAACCTGCGGTCCAAACCAACATCACCACCATGGAGAAGGCCAGTCCCCGAGAGAAGGGGTTAAACCCGCTTTTGAACCGCCGGTCTCGGACTTCATTGAACAGACTCGACAGCAGCAAGCTGACCAAAACAAAGATCGCCAGCCCAAAGAGCACCAAGGGAACCGCCCGCTCTACCGGGGGGCGATGAAGGAAAGCCAAACCTCGGTAAAGGACTACCAGCGCCAACCCTTTGGGGTGGGTTGGGTCAAACAGATTGGCATAGGCTCCATACTGCCCGGCCTTGTTGAGGTCCGCCCGGCTGAATTCCTCGTCATAACTGGCCAGCCGACCGGCCGCTCCGGCGCTGACCACCTTGGTGACCACGATCCGGTCCGTCTGTTCGTAGACCCGGACTTCCATACCTTCGGCAGGGTAAAAAGTGGCGTAAACTCGGTTGGATGCGTTGCCTTGGAACACCACCCTGGCCACCCGTTCTCCCCGGAAATCGTAGGCCATAGTTTGGACCAACTGGCCGTCCTTAAACACCGCTGCCATACGGCCAAGGTCGTCGTACTGGTACTGCCACAAGACCCCACCCATCAGCTTGTCGGTGGTATTGCCCAGCCCGTCGTAGCGCATCTCCAGCCCCGTGCCGGAAGTCAGGGTGAAGCCGTCGTAGTTGAAGTTCATCACCCGATTGCCGCTCATCAAGGTCAGGTTCCCGACCGCATCGTAGCGGTATTCCTTTTGCCCATAGGAGCCGAAAGCTTGGGTCAATCGGTCCAGGGCATCGTATTTAAAGTCTTGGGTTTCCGAAACCGCACTTTCCGGGGCCACGTTGGTCCCTTGAGGAATCACGTTGGGCTTGCTCCCAATAATCGGGCCAGTTTCAGGGTACAATGTTACGCTTTCTATGGGAATTCGAAGAAGTCTCGAAATATTGGACCAAAGGTTTCAATTACGAATTCTGCGAATTGCGGGCTTTCCAGATAAAGAACTGGGCTTTCTGATTGTTTCAGTCGAAAGTTTGCCGTTTCCCAACGGAAGGGAGTACGATACTTTACTCCAAATTCTCCCCAATAAAACAGCCATGCGGCACCAATCTGCACAGTCGCTAAAGTTTGGATCGAGGAAAAATTGACTCTTTCACAGGCCGAATGATTGATATCCTTATTATAGTTTTCATAGGTTTCGGTCACACATTTGGGCGTGCGGTCCGAACCACGAGTTAAAAAAACCCGTCCCGACAAGAGCCCGTACGCAAAAACCGGTCCGGCGTACAATTGCAGTCCTCTACGAGTATCCGGATGGTCTTCGTAAACCATCCGTAAATCCATAGACCACGCATAGTAATCAAGCAGGCTATAGTTGGAGTTATAGATTGTTTCACCATCTTTGATGCCATCATTTTGCATGAAATAGGAATTGAACCTGATCGCAGGGCGCCACTCAAACCTGAATCCCGTTTCGCTATCCTGCCATTGTTCAAAAATCATCCCCATCGTTGGTCGCAGCCCGTCGATGATCCAAGCAGAAGTATCGGCACTTTTCTTTTCCACCCAAAGATTTGCTTCGCCTAGTTCATACCCCAAAAACGGACGCACCGATTCCTGAGCCCTTATGTTTTTTGCCAGGGCCAGCAAAGCAAGAGAAAGAATCCCTAAAACAGAGATTATTCTTTGTAACTTTATTTTATTGGGGCAAAGAAATCCGACCAATTTGACTCAATGGGAGTGGAGGATGTTGGAACCGGGATAAAATTTGAATGCAAATGTTTCCCCGTGTTTATGTTTTGGTGAAAGTTGATATAACGTAGAAAAATTACTTGGTTTCATAAAACAAATACAGCCCGCCTTGCTCTGCAAACTTCAAGTTGCTTGCCTTCACACTGAATGGAGAACGATAGCGTACCCCCCAATTGCCCACCTTTGAAAGCCACACAAGGCCAACCTCACGGGTCGAAGCTGTGCGGGTTGATTGGACATGCACTCTTTCGCAGTTTTCTCGAATTCCGGTGCCCGAGTTCATTTTTACCGCTTTCTCGCATTCGGAAGACCGGTCCTCCCCATGGGTTAAGTAAAAATTGCCATCAAATGTACCATGTGTAATGGTAGGCCCCGCATAAAGTTGTAGTCCGAAATCTAAAGCCAAAACCAACCTGGGAGTCAGGTTGATGCTGAAAAAATTCACGCCACCAGCATCCCTGACTCCCAGCGAACGGTCCAAAGGTTCATTGGTCGTATATTGCCAATCATAATTGGTCCAATTTACATAGGCACGCCAGTCTATGAAAAGGCGCTCTAAAAACCTTGGTTCATTGTTGTAAAAAAATCCGACATACGGAATCAGGTTTGGAGCAAAGGAAGAACCCAGTCGGGCAGAGGGCTCCTTACCTTCCTCCCCCACCAGCAGAATTGCCCGTCCGAGTTCAAAGTAATAAAAACGATTCACTCGTTCTTCCGCTTGGGCTTCTCCATAAAGCAGAAATAAACATAAGGCAACACAAAGGTAAAACCATGTTATTCTCCAGTTTTGATTGCTTAACATTGGGCTTTAGCCTGTACCTGTATTGCCTTCGTTTCCATTGTTGCTTTTGTCTTTGCCGTTGTCAGGGTTCCATCGGTCGAAAAACTCTGTAATAGCCTTATTAAGGTCGCCATACATTGACAACACCTTATTCATTGCATACTCGTGAGCCTCACTGGCTGTATGAGGCCCGGTCTCCTTCCCTTCGATTTTTTTATTATACCGATATTGCCCCCAATACATCGTGTAATACCCCGTTATGACGGCCAGAGACTTGCAACCGATCTTTGTTACCATTTGACTGACAATTTCTGCCAGCCAGCCACCCTGAATGCATCCGTAAATTCCAGCAACAGCGACAAGAAGGCCGGCTAAAGCCCAAGTTGCTCCGGACTCCACGGTCTGGAAATACCATTTTTTAACCTGTTGGCGTGCGTTTTCATGTATTGATGCAATTTTTCCGGAAAAAGCACTAGGATTAAACTTAAAAGTTCCTGGTCCTTTTAGCTGTCCCCAAAGCCCGGCTGCAGCGGTTTTACTGTTCAAAAAAGCTTTTGCGTTTGCGACAGCACTTTGGTTGAAAGCCAACAAAGGAACAACCAAAAGAGCCGCCAAATTCGGACCAAGTTTTGCTAGATAGTCCTCAGCTTTCTCCACAATGGGCTCGATGCAGGACGAAGGATTTTTTACGCAAGGCGGAGGCTCCGGCATGCAAGACGAAGGGTCTTTTACGCACGGGCCTTCAAAAGCCCCAGCAATAGGGTCAATTATGCCGTGCCATACCTTGGTGGCATTGTCTGCAATCGATTTTGCCCACCCTGGAGTCTTCCAATGCCCAGTCGGGTCGGTGTATTTGACCGGGTTGCCGTTGACGTAGGCGTAGCGGTTGTACTCCTGGGGATCGTCGCCACCGCCGGGGATCAGGTTGTCGGGGGTGAGGAATCGGCCCAGGCTGGGGTCGTAGTAACGGAAGTGATAATAAACCAGCCCGGTGTCGTTGTCCATTATCTCAAAATTTATAACAAACACTTAAAAGCAGTTTTGACCGGGCCAACCTATAAGTATCATTTTGGGCTTGAAGGGAGGGTTGAAAGGTAATAAGGCCAAAGAAATTATTCTGTAAGCCCACCACAAGTCCTGATATTAAAGAAACAGTTGTTGAATATATTTCTTGTTTGACTTCTTCGCACTCTTTTCTGAGTTCTACCGTCTTTCTGTTATCTACTGCGTGCTTACAAGCAGCACTACGATCAGAGGCTTCAGAAAGGTGCGCATGGATAAGGAAACGATTATATTCTACCGATGGGCCTAAAAACCAGAGCGCTTGAATTCTGTGACCATCATGTTTGCTAAGCTTATCGACTGTCCAGGCCATTGAAATTGAATATAATGCCGAGTACTCTCCGATTGAACCGATATACGAGTCCACATACCTGCCATCGCCGAAGGTTTGTCCGTTAACCTGAGAATATCCTGCGGCAAAATAGGATAACCACCCGTTTCCAGAGGAGGAATCTCTACCAAAAAGGTCAAGGTGTCCTAATGTTATGCCAAGCTCATCTTTGAATATTGCTCCCCCATTGACACCTCTTTTGGTGATTTCATATACCGATGCACCAACTGAACCCCCTATCCATGGAGTTTGCCCCTCAAAAAAGAAAGGAGAGGTATCACCTATTTCTCTTGGTGCGGCGGAGGGATTAGCTGGCTGTTGCCCAGGTTTAGGAAAATTTTTTGGCAGTTCTTGGGCCTGTGAAGAAACAAAACCAAAGAAGACCACCAAAAAAAAGAATATGTTGCGCTTCATAAGCACCGCTCTTGTTCAAAACATTCCACATCTGACTTAATCGAACCTATCCCCGCTGGCCCCCTCAAGCCGACCCCCTTTTACCGGTTGCGCTTGGCATCGTAGGGAGGTTGGTGGGTCAGCCGTTGGTCCTCAACCGCTCCGCCGATGGTGAAGTGGTAGAGGCTTTGGAACTCCTGGTGTTTGATCCCCAAAAAGTCGTGGATCTGGTCGTCATGGTAACAACCGATCCCGGTTCCCCGGAACCCTGCCGCTTCTGCCTCCAGGTAGAGAACCTGCCCCACGAGGCCACAAGCCCAGAACAAACGGCGGTACAAAGAGGCATCCTCCCCGACCCCCCCAAAGGGGGCCAACATGCCCAGGGAAAAGGTGGAGTTGGCGGCAATCGCTTGGTTGCAGCAGGCTTGGCCGATCATCTGCCTTGCATCCCCTGGCTCCAACAAAAAGAGGCCCGAATCCCCAAAGGGTGACCAAAGAAACCGGGGGTCCAAGACCTCTTTGAGTTGGGCCAATGATTCCTCGGCCCGGCAGTAGAGATAAACCCCCGGGGTGAGTCCGGTGACCCGGTGGACAAACAGGACCAGATGGACCGGCGGACAGGGCAACCCCAGATCAAAGGGGGCGTAGCCCTGGCGGGGTAAGGTCGCCTCCAACAGGGCAAAAAAGCGGTCTTGGTCCATCACGCTGGCCGCTGCTTGGTAGGCTTGGCCAGAACGGCGGCGGCGGACCAGGGTTTCGGCATCGTACAACTGGGGTCGGGTTTTGGACCAGGGGCGTTGGGGCAGCAAAACCGGGGCATAAGGCCGGTGGGATTGGCGGCTGTACAAGGCGGCCTCTTCGTTGGGCTGCCAAGGCAGGTTGTCTTCACAAAGTTTGGCCGGGGTTCCGGTCCAATCGAGGCCAGCCAAAAGCTCTAGGGCCTCGGTGGGCACTTCGGTCAAAGGCTCCCCAGGGCCGACCCAAACCAAGGCTTCCGGCTCCTCTTCTTCCCCTGGAGTCCAGCGGACCTTGGGAAAGCCCAACAGTTGCCCCAGCTCCTCGGTCCCCAACCCGTTGACCAGCTTTACCTTCCAGCCCAGCAGATTGGCGGCAAAGCCCAAGGCCCCCAGGGCATGGCCCAGGTCATGTTGGCAGTACCGGAACGCCCGGACCCCATACTTCCAAGACTCCCGGATGGCCAGACTGGTCAGGCCCACCCAAAATCCTTGGCCCAGGATGGCTGCCAAAGGGACGGTGGCGGCCCCCAGAGCGGCTCGCTGTTCCAGTTGGTGGTGCAAAGGTTGGTAATGGAAGACCCCAGAGAGTTGGGGCAAGACCAAGTGCGCCTCGGTGGGGTGCAGGTTGCCGCTGGAAGGATTGATCCTCAAGGCCCAACTTTCGTCCCCATAAGACTTCCAGGCCGAAAGAGCCAAAGACAGCTCCAAAAAGGCCCCGACCGATTCCAGGTCCACCGGTCTGGCCGGTTGGGCGACCGGCTGGTACAAAAATTCTGCCCCCAGGCCCAAGGAGCGCTGCAAAAAGGGTAGCTCCAGTTTGGTCGTGCCCAGGTATTCCTGGAATGGACTGGGTTGGTTGTCCCAATCCAAAAAGGGCAGGCTGTCGGCGTATTTTTCGGGCCGGTGTTTGCTCAAGAAGTGGTATTCAAGGATGTCTTTGGCAAGGGCCGTACTCATGGGAATCCTCGTGAGGTTTAAAAAAAGTCCACCTCCTCGGAGAGGTAGTCGCCGCCCAAAAGGATGATTTCCCCTTCGGCGGCAGGAAATTTCCCGCCCATTGGCTCGGCGCAGCAAAAGATTTTTTGCACCGGGGCGCTGATCTTGATCAACCGGTCCCCAAACTCGCTGGCCCGCTCCAACTTGGTTGAATAACTGGTCAGACAGTTGTTGCGCAACACCCAGGTCCGGCTGCCCAAGGTCTCGACCCGCTCCGATTCGTCCCGGTTGGCGTTGTAGCCCCGGTAAAGCGTGATCCGTCCATCCTTGGGGCCAAACCGGGCCAGGTACCGTTGGACATATTCATACACCAGATCCAGCTGGGCGTAGATCGAATTGTAATGAAACCTAGGGTGCATTTTCTCCGCCATGTAAGCCAAGTAGGCGGGAGTTTGGATGCCGGTCAGGATGCCGTTGTGGTACAGCGCCTTGAGTCCGAACCTGCTTTCCGCCCAGCCCTTGAGCACCGCCCCTTCAGGCCGGTTGGAGTCAAAAAACCAACCTCGAATCAGCCGCATGAAGCCGGCTTGGTATCGTTTTGACTTTCCGGTAAGCTCTTGATCATCCAGGTTAAACAAAGCCCGCATGTGTTCAAAAAAAAGTGGAGCATGGTCCTCTTCCGCAAACCGGTCCAAAACCTCAAAAAAAGGCTGGTACATCTCCCGAACCCCGTTGATGTGTATCTCCGAAGGACTTTCGTTGTACTGGATCGAAGCAAAAAACGGGGTGGGGATCCCGATCAGATTGGTGTACTGGAGGTAGGGATTTTCCATGTCTCAAAAGATACAAATTGTCGGTTTTACGACAGGCCCGACAAAAACAATCGGAACCGGTCCCTCAATGTTTACGGGGTTCTAAGGCCTAAGGACCAAACTGGCCTTGGGCTTGCTCTAAACAAAGGAAACCCAAAACCAACCCCTTTGGGAACCCCTAACTTGGAGGCTAACGTGAGCCAATGCAATCCAAAAACTGCGCCGGAAGATCCGAGGAACGAAGATCATCCCTGTTTTTCCGAACAGGCCCACCACTACTTTGCCCGGATGCACCTGGCCGTAGCCCCTGGGTGCAACATCCAGTGCAACTACTGCAACCGCAAGTACAACTGTGCCAACGAATCCCGCCCCGGCGTGGTGGTGGACCGACTGACCCCAGAGGAAGCGATCAAAAAGCTGTCCCTGGTGGCCCAAGAGGTCAAGGAGCTTTCGGTGATCGGCATTGCCGGACCGGGGGACGCACTTTGCAGTTCCCAGCGAAGTTTTGAAACCATGAACAGGATTGCCGAAAAATTCCCGGACCTCAAGCTTTGTCTTTCCACCAACGGTTTGGAGCTGCCCCGTTTTGCCGACCAGATCGCCGCTTTGGGAGTGGACCATGTGACGGTTACGATCAACACCTTAAACCCCAGGACGGCCCAAAAAATTTACGCCTGGGTCAAGTGGGAAGGGCAAAAACGCAACGACTTGGAGGCAATGGCCCATTTTCTGGCAAGGCAACAAGAGGGGTTGCGGGCCTTGGTCAACCTGGGGGTGATGGTTAAGGTCAACAGCCTGATGATGCCCGGAATCAACGACCAGGAGCTTCCTGCGTTGTCCCAAAAGCTCAAGAAAATGGGGGCCTTTTTGCACAACATCATGCCTTTGATCTCCCAACCGGAGCACGGCACGGTTTTTGGTCTGCAAGGACAGCCCGAGCCGACCGAAGAGGAGATGAAGACCGTGAGGGAAGCCTGCGGCGACATGAAACAGATGACCCACTGCCACCAGTGCCGGGCCGATGCCATTGGCAAGCTGGGGGAAGACCGGTTTGGCGAGTTCGGCAAGGAAAAGTGGGTGGACCTGGAAACCCCTGAAGACAACGGAGCCAAACAACGGGAGCTGTGGCGCAAACGGGTCTCCTTCGCTTTGGGTCGCACCAAAAAGAACCAGGAGCCCAGCTTCCTGATCGCTGCTTGCAGCGAGTCGATGGGGCTTGTGAACCAACATTTTGGCCATGCCGACAAGTTCTACATTTTTGAGGTCACCGGCAAACAGGCGGTACTCAAGGAGATCCGCCGTCCCCAGGCCAGCTACTGCACCGGCGACGACACCTGCGGGGACAAAGAAACTTTGTTGCAAAAGACCCTGGAGCTGCTTTGCGACACCCAGGCGTTGGTTTGCCTCAAAGTGGGCTTTCCGATCTACAAAAAGCTGGAGGCCGCCGGGATTCTGCCGGTGGTGGACCAGTCTTCCAAGCCTCTGGTCGAGGCCGTCAAGGCCGCCGCCGAGCAGGTTTTAGCCCGTGCGGGGCTAGAGCAAAAGCCCACTTTGATCCAAGAGGTATCATGAAAGTCATGGTCAGCAAAAAGGAATTTGGCTTCTCCGTTTATATCCCCAAAAAGGACCTGGAAGCCAAGGTGGTCAAGACCGACCCGGCCTTTGTCTTTGGCGGACAGTGGGACCTGGAAGGTGGGTTGTCCTTGTACCTGGAGCCGTTGCCCAAAGAACCGAAGTTCCCCATCACCCTGGAAGCCAAAAAACTCTGAGGTCAAGATGATCGAAATCCTGGATACAACCTTGCGGGACGGGGAACAAACCCCTGGGGTTTCGTTCACCACCCAAGAGAAGGTGGAGATTGCCCAGCGGCTGGACGCACTGGGGGTCAACTACATCGAGGCCGGGGTCCCGGCGATGGGCAAGGTAGAGGCCCAGGCGATCCGGGAGATCGTGGCTCTGGGGCTCAAGGCCAAGGTGGTGGCCTGGAACCGGGCCGCCTTGGGCGACCTGGAGGCTTCCTTGGCCACCGGGGCCAAGGTGCTGCACCTGTCCCTGCCGGTGTCCGACCAATTGATTGAAGGCAAGCTGGGCTGGAACAAAGGGGAGGTTTTGGCCCAACAGCGCCGGTGCCTGGAGTTCCTGGCCTATGAAGGGGTGGAGGTCTCGGTGGGGGCTGAAGACAGTACGAGGGCCAACCCCGAATTTTTGTTGGACTACGCCCAACAGGCAGAAGCCTTGGGTGCGGTTCGGGTGCGGTTTTGTGACACCTTGGGCCTGCTGGACCCCTTTGGACTGGTGGACTTTTTCCAGCCTTTGGTCCAAAAGCTCAAGACCAAAGCGGAGATCCACAGCCACAACGACTTTGGCATGGCCACCGCCAACGGACTGGCAGCGGTGCGGGCCGGGTTTCAGGTGATCGACACCACCGTGTTGGGCCTGGGGGAGCGGGCGGGCAATGCGCCTTTGGAGGAGACCGCCATGGTGCTTCGTTACCACCTGCACCAAGAAGGACTCAAGACCGAGGGGCTAAAGGACTTGGCGAGGTTTGTGGCCTTGGCTGCGGGCCGGGCGATTCCGGTCAACAAAAGTGTGATCGGTGAAGAAATCTTTTGCCACGAATCTGGCATCCACGCCGACGGGGTGCTCAAGGACCCCAAGAACTACGAGCCCTACGCCCCGGAATGGGTAGGGGCACAGCGGCAAATTGTGATCGGCAAACATTCGGGCCGCCGGGCGTTGCGTTACAAGCTGGAATCCCTGGGGCTGACCGCCGGTTTTGAGATCGGCGAACTGCTTGACCGAGTCCGGGCGCTGGCCACCGCCAAAAAGTCCGTCCTCTCCGACCTGGACCTGATCCACCTGGGCCGCCCTTAACCGGACGCAATCCGCTTTTGGGGTGCCCCCCGGCGGGGTAACTTTTAACCGCCCCCCGACTGAACTGCCTTTGCCTACCTGGCCGCCCTTTCGCCCCGCCGACCTCCTTTAAAAAAGGTCGTCCAACCTCCCAGGAGGTCGGTGGGGTGATGTTTAAAAAAGAAAAAACTCTACAGGGCAAAAAAACAAAACTTCACAATACGCATCAAATAGGAAAGTATGTTTTAAAATTGAGTATAATGGAACCAATACTAGTGTAATGATAAGTAACAAAAAGCCGTTTCTTAAGTTTAAATATGCGGTCTCGTTCCTCATTTGCCGGATCAGATTGACCTGCTCCTGACCGATTAGTGCGTAAACCAAAGTGTTTATTTCATCTTTTGCAAGTTTGTGCCTGAAATGTGTCCCAAAACCATATTTTGGCATCGTCCCAATTGCGCCCAAGGCTGTAAGCCCTCCCACTAGCATGTAAAATGCTGCTGAGCTTGTCAAAACAAAGCCAAGAAACTCAAGAAATCCCTCAGCAACCGTCTTCAAAAAAATTGTGGCTCCTCCGCTTAAGACGGCTAGTCCAACGCTAAATGCGAGTGTAAATTTAAAAGTTTTCTCGTCAATGCTATCAGCTCTTTTATGTTCTTCTAAGAGCCTCTCTTTCAGTATTTCTGGAGACAATTCCCGATATACTTCAAACTCGTTGAAATGTTCAAAATCCTGTTTTTTTATTTTCTCTACTTTCCGCTTTTTCTGCCTCAGGTACTCAAAAGCAGGGAAGAGTTCCTCCAATATCCGAAGCATACATCCGCTAAGTTTTGCTTTCATCATACCAACTTATTGTTTGAGGGAAAGCCAAGATGCAATTTCTCGATCCAAAGGCCTGGAATCTGATTTAAGCCAGCCCCATTCGCCTGTGGGGTTCACTTCTAGAAAAATAAAACCATCTTTTGTTTCAAGCAAATCAATCGCAGAGTAGTTTAATCCAAGGATTGAAGTCAGCTCAAAGCATGCTTTCTCGACTGACAGAGGAAGCGAAAAGTCCGTGTATTCCAGTTGATCCTTTTTTGTAATTCTCCAATCTCCTTGGATGGGTTTTCCTTTAGATAAAATTTTCACGGCAAAAATCTTTTTCCCAATAACTGTCACCCTGATGTCAGTCTTGTCGGCAACGTACTCCTGCAAAATAAAGGGTACTTGTGTCAATTGCTGGGTTTGAAGCAGTGCGGGCTCAACTTGAGTGCTGAATGTAAACA
The DNA here is from genome assembly GCA_001783715.1 of Candidatus Lambdaproteobacteria bacterium RIFOXYD2_FULL_56_26. GTDB lineage: Bacteria > SAR324 > SAR324 > XYD2-FULL-50-16 > XYD2-FULL-50-16 > XYC1-FULL-56-13. The sequence continues at coordinate 45,002 of MFNF01000004.1, read as the reverse complement.
GGCAATCCTGCCCATCTTTCAGCAAAACCGAATCAACGGATTTGAGAATTTGTTCTTTTTTTGCTTCCCTAAAAGCTGATGGCAATACATTCCCAATGCTCGTCGGAGGTAGGGCAAAGCCACAACGTCCTGCTACCAAAAGCTGATATGGCTTACTCTCAGCCAAATAGGTTGCCTGTGGCCAGTTCATCCATCTAGCGTTATCAAAGACGCACATTGCTCGAAGAAACCCCATCCACTGTGATCGGGATAGCTGTTCTTCGGGGCTGAGTGGCATAGAAGGGGTATTTCTTAAAAAGACAGGCTGGCGAAACCAAACAGACACCAACTCATTGTCGATGAACCAACTGTTTCCAGATTCAGGTTCGACAACGTGAAGCCTTGGAGTTGCGGCATCCAACTCAAACCTAAACTCGTGCATTTGTTCACGGTTCAGTCTTAGAAAAGGAATACCGTCCGACCGCAATTGTACAGCAACCAAATCAGCAGAAAAATCGTAGATTCCAGTCAGAAGCAATACCTGTGGTTTCACTCGCCCTTTTGGTCTTCCCCAGTTTCCAAATCAGCTTTTTTTGTTTGTCCCCCTGCCATAAATTCAGCCAGTTGAACTAGCGTGCTTTCCCCTTTTTTCCAAGTCCCCAAAGTTTTATCGTAAAACGAACCAGCGGGCATTTCAGGAACTTCCAGAAATGGCTTCCTAGTTGAAAACGCTATCAACGGGTGAAGAGTCATAATTTTCCTCATAATTGGGATGGACTATTCCATCTGAGGGCAGCGTAGCTTTTTTTTCCTTGAAGGCAAACACATTTATTAGCTAAAAACTCTCCACCTCGATCTTGAGGGTTTTGATGCGGTAGGCGATTTGGCGGGGGGTGAGGTTGAGCAGACGGGCGGCTTTGGCCTGGACAAAGCCTGCTTGCCGTAGGGCGGCGATGACCCGGTCCCGTTCGTTGGCGATGGACTGGAGGTCCTGGGGGACTGCCGGGGTGGGGCTTTGGGGAGCGGAGAAGCCGGAGGGTTGGAAGCTGCCCAAAGGGGCGGAGCCGAAGCCTACGGCCGGGCCGCTGCCTACCATCCCGCCGGTGGGGCCGGGGGCGGCGCTGGCTTGGTGCATGGCGTGGCTCAGGCAGCGGTCGCTGGTACAAGCGATGTTGCAAGGTAGGATCAAACCATCCTTGGCGGTCACCGCCCCTCGGTGGACGCAGTTCTCCAGCTCCCGGACGTTGCCGGGGAAATTGCACTGCTCCAAGACCCGCATGGCCTCGGTGCTGATCGAAAGGGCATGGCCGCTTTTTTGGGCCAGGAGTTTTAAAAAATGCTCCACCAACAGGGGGATGTCCTCCCGCCGGTCCCGCAGCGGGGCTAGGAACAGCGGCATGACGCTCAAGCGGTAATAAAGGTCTTCCCGGAACCGGCGCTGGGCCACCGCTTCTTCCAGGTTTACATGGGTAGCGGCGATGATCCGCACGTCCACCTTCAAGGTTTCCTCCCCACCCAGCCGCTCGAACTCTCCTTCCTGCAAAACCCGGAGCAACTTGGTTTGGAAGGCCAGGCTGGTGTCCCCGATCTCATCGAGGTACAAGGTGCCCTTGTGGGCCATTTCAAACCGGCCCGGCTTGCGCCTCATGGCCCCGGTGAAGGCTCCCTTTTCGTAGCCAAAAAGCTCGGACTCCAAAAGATTGTCCGGCAGGGCGGCGCAGTTGAGCTTGACCAACGGTTGGTTGACCCTGGGGCTGTGGGCGTGGATCGCCTTGGCCACCAGTTCCTTGCCGGTGCCCGATTCCCCGCGGATCAAGACGGTGGTGTCCCACAAGGCCACCTGTTTGACCGACTCCAGGATCCGCTTCATCGCCCGAGAGCCGCCCACCATAGAGCCCATAGGGCCACGGCCTTGGATCTGCTGTTTGAGTTCCTGGGCCTCCTGCTGGATCTGTTGGGTCAAGACCTCCTGGCGAGCGAGCCGAGACAAAACCCCGCCCACCAAGTTGGCCAGGATGGTAACGATCTTGGCATGTTCGTCCAGCCGCCCCTTCTCGCTTTGGGGCAAGGTGATCGACAAGACCCCCAAAAGTTGGGTGCGGTCTAGGATCGGGACCCCGACAAAACAATGGTCTTGGTTGATCAGCCCCAGGCGGTTGAGGAACCTGGGGTCGTCGCCCAACCGGCGGATGGTCAAGGGCTTTTGGGTGGCCACGATCAGCCCCACGATGCCCTCCCCCTTTTTGTAGGAAACCGGGGTAGTTTTTTCCCCGGGTTTGCCCAAAAAGGCCTCCACCAGAAGGCTGTCGGTCTCTCGGTCAAAGAGGCTGACCATGCCGTTGCAGTAGCCCAGCCGTTGTTCCAAAATGCCCAGGATCCGCAGCAAGGTGGTTCTGGTGTCCAGGTCTTCGTTGAAGCAAAGGGAAACCTGGTGGATCACCTCCAGGGCCTTGCCGTTCAGGTCGCTCATGGGGTCCCCCCGAAGCTGAGGGTTAAACAGGCTCCACCCAGCCCGGACCGGGAGACGTTGACCCGAGCCCCGGCTTGGTTGACCATTTGGAAGACCAGACTCAAGGAAAGGCCCTCGTGTCCCGGCTTGGTGCTGAAGCTGGGTTCAAAAATCTTGTATTCCAGCCCCGGAGCTATCCCCGGCCCCGAGTCTTCCACCGAGATATGGCGGCCCAAGGGGTTCTGGAAAAACCGCACCAACACCACTCCGCCCTCGCCGGATGCTTCGGTGCCGTTGTCGATCAGGAGGCCCACCAGGAGCAACAAGACCTCGTGGGACATAGGGTAGGTCAGGCCCGGATCGGGGTTCTCAAACCGCAACTTTTGGCCCTGTCGTACCAGTTGGAGGCCATAGAGGTGGCCCAGGCTTTTTTCCAGTTCCAAAGAAAAGGTGATCCCTTGGCCAAAACCTTCGGGGATCGGGCCCCGGAAGCTTTCTAGCAGTGTACTCTCCATGCCTTCAAGCTGGGCCAGCAGGTTGGTTAAAGTGCCTTCCTGTTCGGCGGTGGCCATCGACTTGAGCCGCATCGCCATGGCCCGAGACAGGTTGATCGGCTGGCGCAGCTGCATGGCTAGGGAGTTGGTCAGTTCCTTGTGGGTCCATTGGCGGATCAGGCCGTTAAAGCCCAAAGCCATGGTCTTGGCCGCCAGCTCACCCCGCTGCCCTTCCAGCTCGGTCAGGTCCGAGAGGGTGACGATCCAAAGAAATTTTTCGGTCGTGACCCCCAAGAGGTCCGAAGCAGGCACCTTTTGGCCTTGGAGCAGGTAAACCCGTTCCTGTTCGGAAGCGAATTTTAAGGTCAATCGGCGGCGTTCCAGCCGGTCGGAATTGCCAAAGAGGCCCTTGAGTTCTTGGGCCAAGTTCTCCGGCCCCTGTGGTCCCAAAGCCAGCCCCAGCTCCCGCAGAGCCCGGTTGTCAAGCAGCCAATGGTTGTGTTTGTCCAGCACCCCCAGCGCATTGTCCGAAAGGTTAAAGAGGTTTTCCAAAAAATTCTTTTGCCCCTCGATCCGGCTTTCGTCGGCCAGTTGTTTGGTGATGTCCCGCAGGCTGAGGACAAAGTGGCCGGGTCCCGCCAGCGGGTCGGGGACGGAAATGGCTGAGAGGTCGATGGTCAGGCGCTCCTTGCCTTGGAGCAGGGATTTGAGACGGCCCCGGAAGTCGTGGCCCAAGGTCAGGCGAATCTGGATCGATTCCCAATCGTTTCTGCCGTTGTGGTCCAAAAAGTCCTCAAACCTCCGGCCAATCAGCTGGACCCCCTTGAGGCCTACCAGCTCGCCAAAGGCCGGGTTGGCCAGCCGAATCCCCCCCTGGATGTCCAAAACCACCACCGAATCCGCCCCGTGGCACAAGGCGATCTCCATTTGCTTCTCTTGGGCCTTGGAGCGAGCCTGTTCGGTGGTGATCCGGTCGATCCCCAACTCCACCATGTCCAAAAACTCCGCCAACAGTTCCTTGGGGGGCCCTTGGGGGTGATTGAGCATCAGCCGGAGGCGGTCGATCTCAAATTTCCATTGCCGTTTGATCATCGGCTTTATCCAATTGGGTTTCAAACAAGAGGCAGTACTGGGTGGGGTCCTGTTCAAACCGGACCTCATAAACGTAACCGGAGCCTTCCTTGTGCCGACGGACGGTCACCTGGCCCCTGGCCCCTTGGGCGCAAAGGGTTTTGCCTTGGTGGGTTAAGGCCAATTTGGCCTTAACCCGGTCGCCCGGTTCAAACAACGGCGGGGACCAGGGGAGGTCAAAGTCCTGGAGTTCCTTTTCCCGGCAGCCGACCAACTGGCCGCTGGTCAGAAAGTTGACCTCATAAACCAAGTCGTCCAAAAAGGTGGCGATCGAATGGACATAGCCCCAGTCACCGGGGTTTTGTAGCCGTTCCCCTCGTTGTTTCCCGTACAGGGTGCCGTCATTGACAATGGGGTTGAGCAACCGAACCTTTTGTCCGACTTCAAAGCGGTAAAAGCTCATGGGCCCGCCGGAGCATAATTGTCAAATTTGTCAAAACTGTTGGCTTTGCTGGTACATTCGCTTTTGCAGGAAGCACAACCTCCGTGGGGAACAAAGGCCTTAGCTCCGGGGACGGACATCTCGCACCAAGCCAGGGCCAACGCCTCTTTGGCCTTTGCCGCCCATTGCTCTTCGGTCAAATCCTTCGGGAAGGCCATCAGTTTCTCACGGTAGGCCTTCAAGAGATGTAAACGAATTACCTTAAGCCGGTCCGGGTCGTAAGGCAGGTCAAAGTATTCAAAAAATTCTTCCGCCGATTCCAGGGCTTCCAATTCTTCGATGATTTGCATCTCTATTCTCCGGTGGTTTTGGTTTCTCTTCTACATGCAACCATTTCTGCAAGGAGAGTGCCTCAAACAAACCATTGTCTGGACTGTATGTAGGGGAGACCTTGTTTTTGGTGGGAGGGTTTGTCCGGTGGTCCGACAAATTGTCGCAAACCCGACAAACTGTCGGGATTCCACCAGAGAACCGGGGCCGACAAAAGAAAGAAATATTTTTATAGCTATGATATTAAATGAGTTTTATAAAATTGCCCCCAGATGGCACAAGCCTCGCTCTGTACAAACCTAACTTGGCATTCATCATTAACCCAATTAGGAGCAAGACGATGGCTAAGATCAGGCAATGTGCAATTTACGGTAAAGGTGGGATCGGCAAATCTACCACCACTCAAAACTTGGTCGCCGGTCTGGCTGAGATTGGCAAAAAGGTTATGATCATCGGTTGTGACCCCAAAGCGGATTCGACTCGTTTGATCCTCCACTCCAAATGCCAAAACACGGTGATGCAACTCGCCGCCGACGCAGGCAGCGTGGAAGACTTGGAATTGGAAGACGTGATGCTGACCGGCTACCGGGGCATCAAATGCACCGAAGCGGGCGGCCCTGAACCCGGCGTTGGTTGTGCTGGTCGGGGAGTAATCACCGCTATCAACTTCTTGGAAGAAGAAGGCGCTTACACCGACGACTTGGACTTCGTGTTCTACGACGTGTTGGGTGACGTGGTCTGCGGCGGTTTCGCCATGCCGATCCGGGAAAACAAGGCTCAGGAGATCTACATCGTGGTTTCCGGCGAGATGATGGCTATGTACGCCGCCAACAACATCGCCAAAGGGATCGTAAAATACGCCAAGTCCGGTAGCGTCCGGTTGGCCGGTTTGATCTGCAACAGCCGCAACACCGACCGGGAAGACGAGTTGATCATTGCTCTGGCCGCACGGCTGGGAACCCAGATGATCCACTTTGTACCTCGGGACAACGTCGTCCAACGTGCTGAAATTCGCCGGATGACCGTGATTGAGTATGACCCTGCCTCCAAGCAGGCTGCTGAGTACCGGACCTTGGCCCAGAAGATCATCGACAACACCAAGTTCATCATCCCGACTCCGATCACCATGGAAGAATTGGAAGAACTGTTGATGGAATTCGGCATCATGGAAGTGGAAGACGAAAGCATCGTGGGCAAAACCGCCGCAGAAGAAAAGGTCTAACCGAACTCAAGGAGAAAGAGCATGAACACCAAGAGTCAAGCATTGACCAAAGCCCAAGCGGAGGGTTTGATCTCCGAGGTGCTGGAGGTTTATCCCGAGTCCGCCAAGGCGGACCGGCTGAAACACCTGGCGGTCAAAGAAGAAGGGGCGGGGCAAGAGGGCTCTTGCGTCACCGCCAACCGCAAATCAATCCCTGGGGTAATGACCATCAGGGGTTGCGCTTATGCCGGTTCCAAAGGGGTGGTTTTTGGCCCCATCAAGGACATGGTACACATCAGCCACGGCCCGGTGGGCTGTGGCCAGTATTCTTGGGGCACCCGGCGGAACTATTCGACCGGCACCACCGGGATCGACAACTTTGTAGGGTTGCAGGTCACTTCGGACTTCCAAGAAAAGGACGTGGTTTTTGGTGGGGACAAAAAATTGGCCACCATGCTGACCGAGATCAACCAGCTGTTCCCCCTCTCCAAAGGGGTTTCGATCCAGTCGGAATGTCCGATTGGTTTGATCGGTGACGACATCGAAGCGGTTTCGAGGAAGTCTTCAGAAGAAATTGGCAAGCCAGTGGTCCCCGTTCGCTGCGAGGGCTTCCGTGGGGTTTCCCAGTCCTTGGGTCACCACTTGGCCAACGATGCAATCCGGGATTGGGTCTTGGGCAAACAAGAGCCCAAGTTCAAAGGGACCCCTTATGACGTTTCGATCATTGGGGACTACAATATCGGTGGGGATGCCTGGGCCAGCCGGATCCTGCTTGAAGAAATGGGTCTGAGGGTTGTTGCCCAATGGTCTGGGGACGCAACCCTCAACGAGGTGCAGTCCACCCACGGTTCCAAGTTGAACCTGATCCACTGCTACCGGTCGATGAACTACATCTGCCGGACCATGGAAGAAAAGTTCGACCTGCCTTGGATGGAATACAACTTCTTTGGGCCGACCAAAATCGCCAAGAGCTTGAGGGCCATTGCCGCCAAGTTTGACCAGAAGATCCAAGACAACGCCGAAAAGGTCATCGCCAAGTACCAAAAGCTGGTGGACCAGACCAACGAGTCCTACCGCCACCGTTTGGAAGGCAAAAGGGTCATGCTTTATGTCGGCGGCTTACGCCCCCGGCACGTGATCGGTGCTTACGAAGACCTGGGTATGCAGATCATCGGTACTGGTTACGAGTTTGGTCACAATGACGACTACGAACGGACCACCGAAGATCTGAAAAACACCACCTTGATCTATGACGACGTAACCGCTTACGAGTTGGAACACTTTGTTAAAAAGATCAAACCGGACATGGTGGGTTCGGGGGTCAAGGAAAAATACGTTCTGCAAAAGATGGGGATTCCCTTCAGGCAGATGCACTCTTGGGACTATTCGGGACCCTACCATGGCTACCATGGATACCCGATCTTCGCCCGGGACATGGACATGGCAATCAACGCACCGCTTTATTCTAAAATCCAGGCACCCTGGAAAAAGACCTCTTAAGGAGTCAACATGAGTAACGAACCCTTGATTGTGGAAGATCACAATACGGTCTTTGACCAGGAAATCTTCCAAAAGTCCTTTCTTGGGAAAAAGGAATTTGAATGTGGCAGTACCCCGGAAGAGGTGCAAAAGCAGTTCGAGTTTTCCAAGACGGCGGCCTACAAAGAGCTAAACTTTGCCCGGACGGCGTTGACCATCAACCCGGCCAAGGCCTGCCAGCCCCTGGGGGCGATTTTGGCGGCCGCCGGTTTTGACGGCTGTCTGCCTTATGTACACGGTTCCCAAGGTTGTGTGGCTTACTTCAGGAGCCACTTCAACCGGCACTTCAAGGAGCCCTTTTCGGCGGTTAGCGATTCGATGACCGAAGATGCCGCCGTATTCGGGGGCCAAAAGAACATGTTTGAAGGGCTGCAAAACGCCTTGGCTCTTTACAAGCCAAAGATGATTGCAGTTTCGACCACCTGTATGGCTGAGGTGATCGGGGACGACCTGAACGCCTTTATCAACAACGCCAAAAAAGAGGGGTACATTCCTCAGGAATACCCGGTTCCCTACGCCCACACTCCAAGTTTTGTGGGCAGCCATCTGACCGGTTACGACCAGATGATGCGGGGCATGATGTATTACTTTACTCGGGGCAAGGAGAAAACCAAGCCCAATGGGAAGATCAACATCATTCCGGGCTTTGATGGTTACTCGGTGGGAAACATTCCCGAAATCAAACGAATGTTGGAGCTGATGGGCGTAAAATACACCATCTTGGGCGACAACAGTAACATCTTGGATACCCCGATGACCGGGGAATTTAAGATGTACTCGGGTGGTACCACCATCGAAGAAGTGACCGATGCCCCCAACGGGATTGCCACCCTGACCCTGCTGCCCGACTCTACCGGGAAGGTCACCAAGGAATGTGTGGAAAACGAATGGGAACAATCCTTGATCGGGGTCACTCCCTTGGGATTGGCGGGGACCGATGCCTTCTTGATGAAGGTTTCGGAACTGACCGGCAAAGATATCCCCGAAGCCTTGGCCATCGAAAGGGGCAAAGCTTTGGACGCAATGGCCGACTCCAACTACTACCTGCATGGCAAAAAGTTCTCCATCTTTGGCGATCCTTCGATGGTCGAAGCTTTGGTGGACTTCTACATGGAGATGGGTGCCGAGCCTTTGCACATTGTTTGTACCAACGGGACCAAAAAGTGGGGCAAAGGGCTGGAGAAGAAGCTGGCCGATACCGCCTTCGGGAAAAAGGCCCAGGTTCACAACGGTGCCGACTTGTGGCACCTGCGCAGCCTGATGTACGAGGAAAAGCCCGACTTTTTGGTGGGCAGCACCTACGGCAAACAATTGGCCAAGGAATTGGACATCCCCTTGGTGCGGATCGGGTTCCCGATTTTTGATCGGCACCACCTGCACCGCTCGGCCATTTATGGCTACAAAGGGTTGATCAACATCCTTACCTGGACGGTGAACCTGTTGCTGGACGATCTGGACCGCAAGTCCAAGGACTTTAACCACGACTTTGTCAGGTAAAAACCATGAGCCTTCCCAAGCTAGCCGAACTGTTTGAGGAGCCAAGTTGCGAACACAACGCCAAAAAAGAGAAGGCCGGTTGCCCCAAGCCCACTCCGGGCAAGGTCGGCGGCGGCTGCACCTTTGACGGCGCTTACAGCAGCTTGGTACCGATTGCCGATGCGGCCCATATCGTACATGGGCCAATCGGCTGCTTGGGAAACGCTTGGAACAATCGAGGGTCGCTTTCGAGCGGCCCTTTGTTGTACCGCCAAGCCTTTACTACCCGCTTTTTGAACAATGATGTGGTCTTCGGCGGCGAAAAGAAGCTTTACAATGCCATCAAAGAGATCATCGCCCAATATGCTCCCCCTGCGGTTTTTGTGTACCAGACCTGTGTCACCGCCATGATCGGCGACGACCTGGGCGCTTTGTCCAAGGCCTTGGAACAAAAGACCGGGGTGCCGGTGATTCCGGTGCAAGCGCCGGGGTTTACGGGCAACAAAAATTTAGGCAACCGGCTGGCTGGAGAAGCGGTCTTAAAAAAAGTGATCGGTACCCAGGAGCCAAAAACAGAATATCCCTTTAACATAAACCTGATCGGTGAGTTCAACATCGCCGGCGAGTTCTGGTACGTCGCCCCGCTGCTCGACCAAATGGGGGTCCGGCTGATCTGTAGCCTTTCGGGAGATGCAAGGTACCACCAAGTTGCGATGATGCACAAAGCCAACCTGAACATGATGGTTTGCTCTCGGGCCTTGCTCAACGTGGCCCGGTCGATGGAGGAGAAGTATGGAATCCCTTGGTTTGAAGGCAGCTTTTACGGGGCCCAAAACACCACCGAAGCCCTTTTGACCATTGCCAAGTTTTTTAAGAATCCCGAGCTGTTGGAACGGACCGAAACAATGATTGCCCAGGAAATGGCCTCGATTGAGCCCGAGCTTTCGGCAATCAAAGAGCGGCTCAAGGGCAAAAAGGTTTTGCTTTACACCGGAGGGGTCAAAAGTTGGTCCCTGGTGGGAGCCTTGCAGGAGCTGGGCATGGGCGTAGTGGCCACTGGGGCCAAGAAGTCCACGGAAGAAGACAAGCAAAGGATTCGAGAATTGATGGGCGAAAACGCCGTGCTGATTGATGACGGTTCCCCAGGGAACCTGCTCAAGCTCTACCATGAAAAAGGGGCCAGTTGCCTGATGGCCGGGGGCCGGAACCAGTACACGGCGGTCAAGGGAAGGATTCCCTTTGTCCATGTCAACCAAGAGCGAGATGCCGCCTTTGCCGGTTACAAAGGCTTTTTGGACCTAGCCCGGCAGTTGGACAAAGCGATTCACAGCCCGGCGTTTGCCTTGAGCAAACTGCCCTTTACCTTGAGGCCCCTGTCATGAGCAAAAACCGGCTGACCAACCCCCTGCGGCTCTCCCAACCGGCCGGAGCCGCTTTGGCTTTTAGTGGGATTAAAGGATGTGTGCCCTTGTGGCATGGGGTCCAAGGCTGTACCGCCTTCGCCAAGATTTTGTTTATCAGCCACTTCCGGGAGCCTATGCCCTTCCAGACCACCGGCCTGGGGCAGGCAAACGTGGTGATGGGTGGGGACGACAATGTTTTTGAAGCCTTGGACAACCTCAAGGACTCCGCCCAGATGGTGGGGATCTTGACCACCGGGGTGGCCGAAACCTCGGGGGTGGACCTGGAAGGCTTGGTCAAACAGGCCAAGACGGCCCATCCCGGCTGGCCGATCTGCGGGGTCTCGACCCCCGACTTTGAAGGCAGCCTGGAGACAGGCTGGGTCAAGGCCTGTGCCTCGATGTTGGACCAATGGGTGGGAGCCAAAACCAAAACCAACGGCCAGGAAATCGGCTTTTTTGTCAGCCCCTACCTGACCCCCGGAGAGGTGGAAGAATTGCGCCGGATCGCCGAAGACTTAAGCCTAGTCCCCCGGATTTTCCCTGACCTGGGAGATGCAATGATGGGCTACCTGCCCGAACCGGGCGCTCTGGGCAAAACCGGCGGCGGGATTGGCCTCAAGGAAATCGAAGGGCTTTCCAACCTGGGGACGTTGGTTTCGGTGGGCCGGTCGATGGAAGAAACCACGGCGGTCTTTGGCAAGAAACACCAGATTCCCACCTTCCATTTCGACAATTTGACCGAGATCGGCCAGATCGATGAACTCTTCCGGTTGATGCTCGGCCTCAGCGGGCAGCCGATGCCCAGAAGGTACGCCAAGGAACGGCAGTTTTTGCAAGACACCTTGCTGGACGTGGAAACCTATTTTTACGGACGCAAGGTCGGACTGCTCGGCGACCCGGACCTGATCCACCGGTTTTTGAGCCCTCTGGAAGCCATGGGGATCGACACCTTTGCGGTTTCTTCCTTGGGCACCTCGGAGTACCCCGAAGGGGACTTGGAATCGGTCCTGGCCCTGTTGCCCTTGGAAAAGCCCGACCTGCTTTTGGGCAACAGCCATGTCGCTGAACTGGCCCACGAAGAAGGGCTGGGCGCAATCCGGGCCGGGTATCCGGTGGAAGACCGGATCGGCGGGCAAACCTGGGTGCGGCTCGGTTACAAAGGGGCCGCTTGGTTTTACATGGAACTGGCCAATGCCTTTATCGCCCACCCCAAAGGGGTAGCACCTTATGTTAGCCCGCTTCAGGCCACATTGATCTAAGGGAGAAACCATGAAAGTTCAGTCCAAAATCCTTACCCCCGAAGTGGAGCCGGGGGCCTTGCGCATCGCTTTTGCCTCTTCCGACGGCGAGACGGTGGACCTGCATTTTGGCAAGGGGATGGAGTTTGTGCTGTTTGACGTGACCGCCAAAGGGTTCAAAAAAAGCGGCAAAATCACCTTCTCCGCCGAAGGGGAAGACGAGCCGGAACACAGCACCCGCAACCAGGTCAAGACCGATGCCTTGGTCGGCTGCCACATCGTTTATTCCGCCGCCATCGGCGGCCCGGTGGCCGCCAAGTTGACCCAAAGAAACATCCAACCCTTGATCGTCAAGGAAGAAGCCCGAATCCCCGCTTTGCTCGAACAGTTCCAAAACCTGCTCGGCGGGCCGCTGCCCCCCTGGATCGGCAAATTGATCCGCAAGAACGACCCCAACCGTTTCGCTGCCTACGACCAAGAAGAGGATGAGGAGGAATAACCATGCCATTGTACGAATCCAAACGAAAAAACGGCTCCAGCTACCTGCCCGAATTTATCGGCCAAATCAAGGCGGAGAACTGCATCGGCTGTGGCCGGTGTTACAAGGTCTGTGGGCAAGGGGTTTTTGCCTTGGTGGAACGGGCCGACCTGGGCCTGGAGGACGATGATTACGAGGACGAAGGCGCAATGGTGATGTCCCTGGCCGATGACGGAAATTGTATCGGCTGCAAGGCCTGTGGGCGAGTTTGCCCCAAAGGTTGCCATGAATTTATTTCCCCGGCTGCCTGAAGGGGGAGAGCCCACGAAGATCCGCCGTAGGGCTCTGGCGGGCTACTTGGGTTTGGCCGTTGGTGACGCTTTGGGGGCGACCACAGAATTCCTGCGGCCCCAGGAGATCAGCTCCCGGTACGGCCTGCACCAGGACATCACCGGCGGGGGTTGGCTTAACCTCAAGGCCGGGCGGGTCACCGACGACACCGAAATGAACCTCGCTCTGGGCAAGGCCTTGGTGAACGAGCGGGACTTTAAGGTGGAAGCGGTGGGGCATTCCTTTTCCGAATGGATGAGCAGCAAGCCCGTGGACATTGGCTCTACGGTCCGCCAAGGGCTCAAGTCCTTCCGGCGGGACGGCACCACCGTCCAGGAAGAAAATGAGTACCACGGCGGCAACGGTGCGGCGATGCGGCTTTATCCGGTGGTTTTGGCCACCCTGACTCGGCCCGAAAATTTTGAGCCTTGGGCCATTGCCCAAGCGCACCTGACCCACCACCACCACGAATCGGATGCTGGAATCCTGATGATCGGTGCCTTGAGCCGGGCGGCCATTCTGCTGGGCCAAGCCGCCCCATTGGACCAGATGATCTTGGATTGGACCCAACGGTACCCCCAGTTTTCGCCCAAACTGTTCAAAGGCAGTTACGATGGTTATATCGTCAACTCGATCCGCTGTATGCTCTATTATTTCAACAATACCGGCAGCTTTGAAGACTGCATGGTCAAAATTGCCAACGCCGGAGGGGACACCGACACCAACGCTGTCTTGGCGGGTATGATCGCCGGTCCCTTTTACGGCCTGGAGGGGCTGCCCAGCCGGTGGCTGAAAAAACTGGAGAAAACCGTCCGTGGTCAGATTGAAACCCAGGTGCAGGATCTGTTTGAAATCTTTAATCCCGACTTGGTAGAGCCCAACTCCCCGACCCTTTAACCTCCCACTAGGAAACCCCATGAGCTTGACCAAAGAACCCAAAGTGATCGATGCCCCGCTTGCCTTCAAACGGAGAGCCAAAGAATTCCCGCCTTTTGTCATCGACCTGCGGAGCAAGGCGGCTTTCGAGCAAGGCCACTTGGCCGGCGCTCATCTGATCCCGGTGGAAAAACTGGCCGACCATTTGATCGAACTGCCGCCCTTCTCGGCTATCCTGCTGTACGCCGATGCCGACCCGGCCCCGGTGCAAGCGGCGCTGGCGCTGCTTAAGGAAAACGACTTTACCAACCTGCTTTGGGTCGAAGGCGGCTGGCCTGCGTTGGCCGAGACGCTCAAGCACAGCAGTGAGGTGGTGGTCTTGGACCGCCTTCCCCAGACCGCTTGGTTGCAGGAGATCGAAGAGGTGATCGAAAACAAGGTCCGCCCGGCCCTCAAGGCGGACGGGGGGGACGTAAAACTGGTCCAGGTGGAAGAGGGCAAGCTGAAACTCCAATACCTGGGCGCTTGCAGCGGATGCTCTTCTTCCATGGGGGGGACCCTAAAAATGATCCAAGCGGCAATCGCCGGTTGCCTGAACAGTGAACTTGAATTGGTGGTGGTCTAGGAGGCGAGATGGAAGGACAGGAAGAACAAAAAAAGAAGGAATTGGCCAAACTTAAACGGCAGGCCACCGAAGTGGCCTCCAATATCCATGACATTGTAGAAGACCGCCTCTGGAGTGACTTCGACGAGATGCCCGGCTTGGCCCAGGAGTTGGTCGCCGCTTGCCAAAAGGTCCGGGATTTTTCTTGAAGCACCTTGGTTTCCCAGGCTAACGGTGGGCCTCCGTGAAAGACCCTAGTGGCAAAAGTTCTTGTGGGGCAGAGCGGCTAGGGAAAGGTTTGGGTTTTGTACCCCACCTGGAATAGGCCGGGCCGTTCTCTGCCTGGGTGCAAGCCAGTCCTGTAATTCCTCCAAATGTCCCCTTGCGAACAAACATGGGGCTGGCTATACTGGCCGACAAACCCCTTGAGGAGCTTCCCAATGTCTTTACGCCGAAAGACCCTGATCATCATATTGGTGACCCTCGCCTGTTTGGTCGGCTTTCTTTTGGCGATGTCCCAGTTCCTGTTGTTCAAAAGTTACGAGTCCCTGGAACAACAAAAGACCCGCTTGACCGTTGACCAGGCGGTAACCGCCTTTGACGACCAGATCCAAAACCTGAAGCGAGGCCTCAACGACTGGTCCCGGTGGGACGACTCCCACCAGTATGCCCTCGATGGCAACGAGGCGTACAAAACCTCCAACCTGCACGTCAACACCTTTGAAACCCTGCGGCTGACCGATTTTATCTTTTTGAACCCCCAAAACCAAATTACCTATGCCCAGGGGTACAACATCGAAAAGGCGGAGTTGAACCCCTCCTTTGATCTCGCCGGAATCTTGCGGCCCAAGGACCCTTTGGTCAGGAACGAAGACGTGGAAAACCAGGGCAGCTCGGGGATCTTGATGCTTCCCGACGGCCCCCGGTTGATCGCCGCCCGTCCGATCCTAAAAAGCGACGGCTCCGGTCCGGTGGCGGGGACCATGATCTGGGCCCGGAAGTTTGATGCCGCCGAATTGCAGCTGTTGACCGAAAAAACCCGGCTTAAAATCCAGGTTGAGCCGGTGGGCCCCAACCAATCCGCCGACTTCGCCCAAGCGTTGGCCCAAATCAAGGAAGGGGTGGAAAAACCGGTGATCCCCCAAGACGAGCTCAAAATCTCGGGCTACAGCCTGATTTTGGACCTGTACGGCCAACCGGGTCTGTTGATTCGGGTGGACCAAGTTCGAGACGTACGGGCCCAGGGGAAAACGACCTTAACCTACTTTTTGGGTGCCCTGATCGCCTGTAGCTTGGTCTTTGGTCTGGTGGTCCTTTGGCTGATCAACAAACAGGTGTTGTCCCGGTTGTTTGAACTGCTCGAAGGGATCCAGGCGGTGGACCAGCTGCAAGACCTTTCCCTCCGTATGCCGGTCTCCGGGCAAGACGAGATCACCCACCTTTCCAACAGCGTCAACTCGATGTTGATCCACCTGGAAGAAACCCAGGCGGCCTTGGAGATCAGGAATCGGGACACCGCCGAGATTCTGGGCAACGTGGGCCAAGGCCTGGTCACCTTCGGGCCGGACCTGCTGGTCAACAACGAGTATTCGGCGATTTGTGTTGAGATTTTTGGGGTCAAACCGGCGGGGAAAAACTTCTCCAGGCTGCTGTTTACCGAGTTCAAAAAACAACAGGACTTTGTAGAGTGGGCGGCGATCGTCTTTGATACGGACCGCAAGGTTCCGACCTTTACGATCCTGGAAATGGCCGAGTCGGAAGTGGTGTTGCGGACCGCCGAGACCACCAAAACCCTGTCCCTGGAATACCGGCCCATCTATGACCCCCAGTCGCCCGAACAGGTCAAAAAGATCATGGCGGTGATCACCGACATCTCCCGCCAAAAGGCTGTAGAGACCCGTGCCGCCAAGGAACGGGAGGAACACGAACAGATCGTCAAGATTCTGCGGGACCAGGACACCTTCTTTTCCTTCCTGTACAACGCCCGCAAGATCCTCACCGATTCACGGGAGATGCTGGCTGTTCTAGCGTCCGATCCAACCAGCGTCTTGAGCGCCTTGTTCCGGGGGATGCACACCATCAAAGGGACGGCGGCGGCCTTTTCGATCAAGACGGTTTCCAGCCGGTCTCATGAGATCGAAAACCTCTTTGCCGCTTTGCAAAAAGGAGAAAAGAAACTGAGCCCGGAACTGCTGGGTCAGTTGCAAACCGAGATCGGCAGGGTGTTCGAGGAATTGGAAGAAGTGGTCCGCAAGGTTGGCGACCTTTTGGGAGAGCCCTTTGGGGTGGGCAGCAAGGTCTTCAAGATTCGGGAAGACAAGCTTTGGCAGTTTGCCAAGACCATCGACCAACTCACCTTGGACCCGGGGACCACGGCCAAACTACAACAAGAGGTCAAGAAGCTTTGCCGCATCCCGGCGGGCAGGGCCTTTCGGATGTACGGGAACAACCTGGAATCCTTGGCGGAACGAACCGGCAAGGACCTAAACCCCCTGGTGATCGAAAACGGGGACTTGGAGCTGGATGTGGAGCTGATCAAGGCCCTGGACGCTCCCTTGATGCACCTGCTGCGCAACGCCGTGGACCACGGGGTGGAAGACCCCGCCGACCGGGAGATGATGGGCAAGCCTTCGGCCGGAACCATTTCCTTGGGCTTTGCCGAAGAAGCGGGGATGCTGGTGGTGACCCTGTCGGACGATGGCAACGGGATCGACCCGGAAGTGATTCGGCCCATCGCCGTCAAGAGAGGCATGTTTACCGAAGAAGCGGTGGCCAAGCTTTCCGACTACGAAGTGGTCCATTTGATCTTCCAACCCTCCTTTAGCACCAAGTCCGAAGCGACCGACATCTCTGGCCGAGGGGTGGGCATGGACGTGGTCAAGACCGACGTTGAGGGACTGGGCGGGAAGGTCGAGATCCAAAGCGAGGTCGGGGTGGGCACCAAGTTTATCCTGCGGCTGCCCCTGTCCGGTTGAGCCAGCTCAGTAGTTCCAGGCAGTGACGTAAACCGTAGCCACCGGCTGGAGGGGCAGGGTTTGGACCTGGACCCGGACGAAGCCGGCCTGTTGGTACCAAGCTACAATCCGCTCCCCCCAGGCTGCCGTATCCAAATCGGTGGCCTTGGGGTTCCTGGGCATCAGGGCAGTCAGGATGCGCCCTTCCGGCTGCAGAAGTGCCTTGAGGTCCCTGAAGACCTGGACCGGGTCTGGCCAAAACATCACCACATTGGCCGAATAGATCCGGTCGAATTTGCAACCAAAGTCGGGCAGCCTGCCAACTTCCCCCAGCCGGAGGTCCAATCGGCCTTGGGCCTGGGCCTTATGGTTGCGCCGTTGGGCCTGTTTTACCATCAGGCTTGAATGATCCAGCCCGGCGACCTTCCCCGCACCGCCGTTGAGCGCCATCTCTACCGCCAGCCCCGGCCCAAAGCCCAGCTCCAGGACCGTCGCCCCCTCAAAGAGTTCCAGCCCCAAGACCCCCAACCGGTTGCGCTCCCGGTTTGAAGGCCGGTGGGTCATCACCCATCCGGCCAAGCTCCCCAGCAACCCTTGGGGTTGTTTGAACTGTTGCACCAAGGTCCGGCGTAGGTTCATGGTTCTTCCAAGGTTGGGCTGGATTTTTGGGGGTCGGTTTTGGGGGCCAAGGGTCCGGCTTGGGCAAAAAACTCCCGCATTTTGCGCAACCCCACCACCAGGGACCAGATTTCCTGGGAACTCAAGGGGAGGGATTGGTTGACCAAAAACAAGGCTTCCCGTTCGGCCAACTGTTCAAACCATTCCTTGCCCGCCGGGGTTGGAGCGATCAAAAAAGACCGTTTGTGTTCCTGGTTGGGGAGGGATTGGACCAAGCCCTTTTCTTTGAGCTGGTTGACTACCTGCTGGATGGACTGGCGGGTCAAGGAACGGCTGCGGGCCAGCTCCGGGACGGTTTGGGGGCCGCCCAGGATCAGGCTGCGCAAGATGCCCCTCCTGGCGGCGGTGGCTTCGTCTTCCCCGTGGACCCGTTGGGCGAGGCCCCGGAGTTCGTGGAACAAGGCCACCGTCTCGGCCACCAAGGCTTGGCTGCTTTGGACTTTGGGGTGGTTCAGGTTTTTTTGTCGGTCGGTTTCGGCCATGGCTTCCTCCTGTTTGGCAAGAAGCCTGTCCTAATGACAGCTACGCTGTCAATAGGAAATTCCCCCGTCAGTTCCTCCAAGCCCGCCCTTTTTGCAACAAATGGTGTTTGAGGATCTGGGTGAAGGGGCCTTTGTCCAAGACCCCCAGGGCCCCGACATAACAAAAATGCTCCTGGGCCCTGGACAAGGCAACATTCAACAGGTTGACCCGGCTGTTCAAAAAGACCGGCTCCCCCTGGCTGATCACCTGGGAGAAGATCACCAAAGGCCGCTCCCCGCCCTGGAACCGGTGTACCGTCCCGGAGGCCACCGCCTTGGGTTCCTCCTCGGCCCCTTCCCCGGAATGGTAGGGAATCCGGCTACGGGCCAGGGCCTGGTTGAGGAAAAACAGTTGGCCCCGGAAGGGGGTCAGCACGGCCATCTCCCCCCAGTCGAGCCCCTGGGCGTGGAAGCGCTCCAACAGGCCTAAGACCACCTCCACCTCCAAGGGGTTCCACCAACTGCCGCCGTATCGCTGTTCGGGGCCTTCGGTTTCCTTGTATCCCAAGGCGGGGCCCAGGGCGCTTTGGGAGTTTCGTTTGAGTTCCAGGTCGTAGCCACAAAGGTCGCAGCAAACTTCGATGATCTCTTGGCGACACCGAAAGTGCTCCCGCAACGGCCAGATCTCGGTGCAGGCTTCCTGGGCAATCCCTTGGGCGGATCGGGGTTGTTCCACACAAAGGCTGAAAAACCGGGCCTTTTCCGGCTCCAGGTGGATCGATCTGGCCTTACGAATCGCTTCAATCTCCTGGCCCCGCAACCGGGCGACCGGCTCAAGCTGCCTGGGGTCGCCCAAGAGGACCGCCTGCCGGGCCAGAACCAGGGCGGGCAACACATAATGGGGGGCACATTGCCCCGCCTCGTCGATGACCAACAACCCTAGGCTTTCGGGCTTCATCTCGAAGCTGTTGCGCAGGGAGAGCAAGGTGGAGCCGACCAAGGGAAAGAGGGAAAAAAACAACTCCATCGCCTGGGGCCGTTTGAGGCCCTTGAGGCCCCGCTTGGCCTCGATGTCGGCGGCGATTCCCTCGACCAGCCGCAGCACTTCAATCTGGTTGGCCCGGGCAAAAGCGTCCAAGACCCGCCGGGCCAAGAGGTAAAGCTCTTGGCTCGGTTGTTCCCTGGGGGCCTCCAAGGCTTCTTCCAGCTCCACCTTGAGGCGGTTGAAGTCCCGCAGTCCCTGGGCCGAGTCGGCCCCTTCGAGTCGTTTGGCGTATTCCACCAAGGCGGGCAGGGTTTGGCGCTGCAACACCAGCCTGCTGCCAAGGCGAATCTGGATCGGCAGCAATTCTGGCAGTTCCAGGCCGTTCATCACGTTGTCCACCGCCCGGTTGTTGGTGCTGGTCACCAAACTGACCGACCAAAGCCCGATCGCCCGGTCGCTGACGTTGGCCAAGGAGGAGGCAAAACGAACGAGTCTGTGGGCCAGGAGGTTTTTGATCACCTGGGTCTTGCCGGTCCCCGGCGGCCCGCTGATGACTGTAAACTTGCGACCCAGGACCGCCGCCAGGGCTTGGGCCTGACTGGGGGTGAGGACCTTGTCGTCCACCTGGGCCAAAGGGGGCAGGGTCTTGGCTTCCTCTTGGTGTCCGCCGTAAAGGTAGGCATGGGCGGGGCTTTTGGGGGAGAGGTTCTCGTACAGTTCTTCGTCGAGCAGTTCTTCCAGGTCCTTTTGCAGGTTCCGGGTGGGCTGCCCTTGGTCCAACTCATAGGCCAGCCCAAAGGGGAAAAGCCGAATCCGGCCTTGTTCCCGCCGGGGTTCCAAGGCTTGGCCCAGCCGGACCAAAAAGCCGTTCCAGTCCCCCTCTTCCAGCGCTTCGCCGCTCGGCCCTTCCAAGAGCCGAAGCAGGGAGGCCAACAGCTCCCAGGCCCCTTGACCCTGGGCGATTGCCTGTTTGCGCAACTCCAAGATCTCTTCGTCCAAAAGGCCCAGCCGTTCGGTCAAAAACAATTCGTCCAGAAAATAGGGGGACTCTCGACCGGCTCTCTCCTCTTGGGTCAGGCTGATTTCATAGGTGCCGGGCAGGGTCTCGGCCCGCAGGGATTCGCCATCCAAGGTGGGGTAGAGGATTTGGGCCACCGGAAAGCGGAACAAGGTAGCCAGCTTGGCCCCTTTTTTGTCTTGGTAATACAGGGCGGGAAACCCTACCCAGACCTCGTGTTCCATGGACAGGTGGTACCGCCTCCGGGCCTTGTCCTCTTGGGCCAAGTAGGACAAAAAGGGTAACTCTTCCTCGCCCACCGAAACCTTCAGATCGTTGGAATCTCGGAGCAGAAAGGCCTGGGTTTTGGGGGCCTCCAGGAGCAGCTTGAAGTAGTTACGCCCTTCCTGCCGGGCCACTTCGGGGCGCACCGGGCTTAAAGATTGGGAGAGCGCCTCTTCAACCAACAGCTCGGCCTTCCAAAGCCGCAGCAGTTCTTTTACCTCAGTGGGGCCGGACAAAAAACTCATCGGTCATTTGAGCGGGATTTCCATGCGCAACGGGGTCGAGCGTTTGCCCGTCAGAAAGCCCTGTTTCACATCCATGTGCATTTCGATCTTCTCGCCTTCCACATCCCCTTCCCCGGTTTGGGTGACCTTGGCGTTGCCCAGGAGGGTGATCAGTTGGGGGCCGTAGTCGAGGACCGCCCGGTCAGAGGAAGAAACCCGCCCCGGCTGGGCCATGTCCACCCCGCCCGAAGCGGTTAGTTCGTCCAGTTGGTTTGTAGAATCCAAGAAGACCACCATCCGCTCGGCCTTGACCTTGGATTGGTCAAACTGGTCCACCACTTCCACCGAACCTTGGAGGACCATTTTTTTTAAACTTTCGTAAACCAGCACCTCGCTGGCTTGGCCCTCGACCGGGTGGGCCTGTGCCGGGTCGTTGGGGGCTTGCCGGTTGAACCAAAAACGGACCTTTTCGCCGGGCAGGGCAGTGATGGAGCCGGTTTTTTGGTTGAGATCGTAACGGAGCTGGTGGCCTTCGATCTTCATTTCCTGGTTCCCGGCGACCAGATGGCCGGTCAAGGTGGCCAGACCCAAGCGCCGTTCATAGACCCCGTGGTCAAACTGGGCGAACTGGTCTTTTTGGGTGACCTCGGATTTGCCGTCAATGGCCAGATAGTTCACTTCGTCGGTGCTGGCATCTCGCAAAAGTTCCAGCCGGTCCGCCTTGAGGTGGATGTCCCGGAGCGGTTGGTGGGCGACCACCTGCCGTTCGATCACCAGACTCCTTTTCTTTTGGTTGACCACCATGGACTGCCCTTTGAGCTGGGCCTTTTCCTGGGCCTCCAGCGCCGTGAGGGGAACGCAGCACAACAGACCAAGCCACAGCGGCCAAAGCTTCATAAGACCGTTTCCAGTACGGGTTCAACTAAGGTCATCAGGTCGTCTTGGAACCGGTACTTCAAGCCTTGGGCCACTCCGGTTTCGGCCCCCCCCTCAAAACGGACCGGCAGTTCTCCCCAGAGCAGGTCTTGGTTTTGGTCGAAGAACAACTGCTCGGTGAGCAGCAGCTGGCCTCGGGGCAGTTCAATCTTGATCTCCCCCGAAAGGGTGAGCAGCTTTTTTTGCCCCTCCAGCCGCCCTTGTTTGGCCCAAAGGAAGGTCGAAGGTTGGCCCGGCTGTTCGGCCAGGACCTCCCCATGCAGACTGCTCAGCTCCACTTCTTCGAGGTCCGAGAACATCTGGGCGGAGACGGCATTGAGCCGGACCTTGAGCCTGCCGCCCTTAAACTCCTTGATCTGGACCTGAGAAAGTAAAACCGGGGGTGGGGCAGTTTCGGGTTCTTCGACCGAAGGCGGCTCAGGGCTGTAAGCCAAAAAACCGACCAGCACCAAGCCCAAGACCCCGGCGGCCCATCCATACAGAGCTTTCATGCCTCCCCTTCGGGACGGGTTTTCCAGCGCCGGTGGAACCAAACCCATTGGCCGGGGTTGGCCCGGATGTGGGTTTCAATGGCGGTGGTGTAACGTTGGGTCAAGGCCAATTCTTCCGCTTCGGTTTGGTCGTAGGGAGGTTCGCTGAGCAGTTCAAACCGGTATTTGTGCCTCCCGTTGGGCAGGCGGTTGCCAAAAATCGAAACCACCGGCACCCCAAACCTTTGGGCCACGTTGGCCGCCCCTTTGCTGGTGGCCGCCTTTTTGCCGAAAAAATCCACAAAGAGGTTTTGGACCTTCGCCAAGTCCTGGTCAATGGCCATCAGGTAAAACCCTCCGCCCTTGAGGCAACTGAGCATCTGTTTGGCCGAGTTGGCAGTGCCCCGGGGGACCACGGTAAAGTGGGAGTTGGTGCGGTTTTGGATCAACATTTTGTCCAGCTTCTCTTCCCCGATCGGGCTTTCGGGCGCTACGCCGTGGATGTCGAGCATCTTGTAAACCAGCGGGATCAATTCCCAGTTACCGAAATGGCCAAACAGCATCAAGGCCCCTTTGCCCTCTGCCTTGAGTTTCTCCACCACTTCCTGCCCCTCCAGCTCAATCCAGGCTTGGGGATCTTGGGCGAAGTTCTTGAGACCCAGGGCCTCAAAGAGGGTCTGGCCGACATTGGCGGCAGACTCGGCCATCAAGGCCAACCTTTGGGCTTCGTCCAACTCGGGTAGGGCAAAAGAGAGCTGGTAGAGCCCCACCCCCAGGTCCTTTTTGGCAAACTTGAGGATTACCCGGCCCACCCACCGGCCCAGCCTTTGGTTGACGGGGATGGACAAGGCTTGGGCTAGGCCCAACAGCGCCGAAAGCGCCAGCCACTCGGCAAAGTGGCGCACCGGTTTGAGGGCGGCGGATTTTTCTTTGCGGAATTGGTTGTACTGAGCGTCTTTGGCCATCAGCCTTGCCTTGGGGGGAGCCAATCCTGGGCGTACTGGAGGTACCGCTTGGGGGTTCCTTCGATCATGGCGATTTCTTCTTCCCGCAGCTTGCGCACCGCCTTGGCCGGACGGCCCATGACCAGGGTATAGGGTTCCTCGAACCTGGCCCCTTGGGGCACCAAGGAACCGGCGGCGACCATCACATATTCCCCGATGAAGCTGCCGTTCATCAAAATCGCCCCCATGCCCACAAAGCTATGGTTGGAAAGCTCGCAGCCGTGAAGGACGCAGCCGTGGCCCACCGAGACCTGGTCCCCCAGTTTGACTGACCATTGGCCCAGCTGTCCGTGCAGCACAGTCAGGTCCTGGATGTTGCAATTTTTCCCAATGGTGATCGGGGCCACGTCTCCCCGGAGCACCACGTTGTGCCACACTGAGGTCCCCTCGCCGATCTCGACATCCCCGGTGGTGACGGCGTTTTGGCCAAACCTGACCGAAGGGTGAAAGACAAGGCCCTTGGGGGGTGAATTTTTTTGTTCCATCGGTTGCTCCTCTAAGGTCGATCAAAGGCGGTCTCGGGGTACAGGAGCCAATCTTAAAGCAACTGTCGCCGGTTGTCCATGTTCGGTGCTCAGGGCTCTGGACGGGGCTTTTGTGATCTGTTATCGGTAGGTACTTGACCGTTTTAGGACCGTTACCTTTGCCCCGAACCCATGACCTCACCTTCGACCCGCCAAATCGTAGAGGCCCTGCTCTTTTCGACCCGCCAAGGGTTGACCCTCAAAGAGATGGCCGAGATATTGGAGGCGGACAAACGGGAAATCTCCTTGGCCTTGGCCGAGCTGGGGGAAGAGTACCGCTCCCAAGGCCGGGCCTTTGAGCTGGCCGAGACCGGCGGCGGTTACCTGTTGCGGACCCAAGAGGCCTACAAGGGCTGGGTCTCCCGGTCCAAATCGGTCCGGCAGGTGCGGCTGGGCCCTGGGCTGATGGAATCCCTGGCCATTGTAGCCTACCACCAGCCGGTGACCCGGGCGGAGGTGGAAGAGATTCGTGGGGTGGACAGCAGCTATGCCCTCAAGAGCCTATTGGAAAAAGACTTGATACAAATTGCCGGGAAAAAGGAAGCCCCAGGGAAACCAATGCTGTTTGCCACCAGCAAACGGTTTTTGGAGGCCTTTGGCTTTTTGAGCCTCAAGGAATTGCCTCGCCCCGAAGAGTATGACTTGGGCCAACCGGACCAAGCTCAGTCTCCCGAGGAGGTACTTTGAAAAAACCAAGGGTGGTGGTCAAGGTCGGCACCAATGTACTCACCCGGCCTGACGGCGGGCTCGACCATGACCGCATCGCCGACTTGACTCGCCAACTGGCAGAGTTGCAGGGCCAAGCGGAGGTGATCCTGGTCAGTTCCGGGGCAGTAGGGGCAGGCCGAGAATTCCAAAGTTTCGCCGGGGAAAAGGACCCGGTGATCAAAAAACAAATGCTCGCCGCCATTGGCCAAGGCCGACTGTTCCAGGTGTATGCGGATTTTTTCAAGGAACAATCGGTCCTGCCCGCACAGGCTTTGATCACTAGGTACGACTTCAAACACCCAGAAGCCTACCAGAACATCAAGGCCACCTTGGAAGGACTGCTGCGCAATGGCATTTTGCCGATCATCAACGAAAACGACGTGGTCAGCTTCGAGGAGACCACCTTCAGCGACAACGACCAATTGGCCGCCTTGACCGCCGCTATGTTGGGGGCGGATTTGTTGGTGATCTTGAGCGTGATCGACGGATTTTTTACCGCCGACCCCCATGAAGACCCCAAGGCGAAGTTGATCGAAGAGGTCAAGGAAATCAGCCCTGAGCTTTGGGCCTACTGCCAAGACAGCCTCTCCAAAGGCGGGACCGGCGGGATGTTGTCCAAACTCAAAGCCGCCGAAACCTCCACCCGCCACGGGATCCGCACCATTGTCGCTTCAGGGAGGAAGGCCAAGGTGCTTGCCTCTGCCTTTGCCGGGGAGCCGGTTGGCACTCTGTTTTTGCCCCAAGCCAGAAAACCCCTCAGCCCCAAACGGGATTGGATGGTCAACCATGCCCAAACCCTGGGCAAGATCACCGTGGACCAAGGGGCGGAAAAGGCCCTCAAGTCGGACAAAAGCCTTTTGGCGGTTGGGGTGACCTTGGTGAGCGGGGAATTTAAGAAAAAAGACGTGCTGATGATTGAGTCCCAAACCGGAATCCGTCTGGGAGTGGGGCTGGCCGCCGCCGATTCGGCCACAATCCGGGAGATGCTTAACGAGCGCCCCCAAGGGGCAATCGTGATCCACAAAAACCACCTCTATTTGTTTTAGCCCGATGCACCGTTCCTACCTGCCGGTTCGCTGGCCCTTTCTGGTTGCCTTGGAACAGCGGTTCCCCAAGACCCTCTGGAGCCTCTTTGGCTTGGCCTACCTGGGGTTGATTGGCGGGACCGGGGTGTTGGGCTTTTTGTATTACCTCACCTTTTCCCTGCCCGACCTGGAGCAGCTGGAAAAACCCCAGTACGACCTTCCGACCCAAGTGTTTGACCGCAACGGCGAGCTGGTGACCGAGTTTTATACCAAACGCCGGGTGTTGATCCCCTACCAGGAAGTCCCGCAGGTGTTGATCCGGGCCTTGCTCTCCATTGAGGATTCCCGGTTTTACTTTCATTATGGGATCGATTTTTTACGGATCGGCAAGGCCTTTGTGGTGGACCTGATCAAGCTGGACTTTGCCCAAGGGGCCTCCACCTTGACCCAGCAGACCGCCAAGATGTTCCTTTTGAGTTCCGAGAAAAAGGTCATCCGCAAGATCAAGGAACTGCTCTTGGCAGTGCAGATCGAAAGTCGGTTCACCAAAGAACAGATCTTGGAACTGTACCTCAACAAGGCCTACTTTGGCCACGGTGCCTACGGGATTGAGGCGGCGGCCCAGGGGTACTTCAGCAAGTCGGCCAAGGATTTGACCATCGAAGAAGCCGCCCTGTTGGCCGGACTGCCCCAGGCCCCCAGCCGCTGGGCCCCGACCTCCAACCCGGAGAACGCCCTCAAACGGCGTAATCTGGTGCTGACCGCCATGGCCGATGGGGGTTTTTTGACCCAGGAGGAGTTGCAGGAATTTAAGGCCAAGCCGATCCGGCTCAAGATCGGCAAGACCGAAGACAGCAACGAAACCAGTTATTACATGGAATACGTCCGGCGGATCACCTTGGACCTCTATGGCATGGACGTGCTTTATACCGGTGGGCTCAAGGTTTACACCTGCATGGACCTGAAAATGCAGATTGCCGCCCAGAACGCTCTGGTCCGGGGCCTGTACGACCACGACCACCGGGCCGGGTACCGGGGGGCGCAGCGCAACCTTTGGCGGGAAGTGGCCGAAGATTCCAAACGCAAGGGCAGCCTCTTTTCCGAACGGGTGGGTTTGGTTGAAGGGGAATTCAAGAAGCTGGGCAAAGGGGTGCAGGAAACCTTGAACCAAGCCTTTGCCGCCAAACTGATTTCGGCCACCGCCAACAACCGCCTGCTGCTCCAAGGGCCGGTGATGGGAGTGGTGCGGGAGTTGAGCGCCGAGAAGGCGGTGGTGGACCTGGGCAACGGTCAAAAGGGTTCGGTTTACCTCAACGACCACCACTGGGCCAGACCGGTCAACTTCACCCAGCCCCTGGCTTGGTCGGCCGGGCTCCGGGACCTGCGGGACGTGCTGCGCACCGGCGACCTGTTGGAGTTGATCCTGGAGGACTACCCCCAAGGCAAGGAAGGATTTACCTTAAAAATCCACCAACGGCCCGAAGCGGACGGAGGGGTGTTCTCGGTGGCCCCTAGGACCGGAGAGGTCTTGGCGATGAGCGGCGGTCTTGACTTTGCGGGCAGCGAATACAACCGGGCCATGCAGGCAAAACGCCAGCCGGGCAGCGCCTTCAAGCCGATCGTTTATTCCTTGGCTTTGGACCAGGGTTACACCCGGGTCAGTATGCTTGATGACACCCCCTTGGTGTTCAAGGACACCCAGTGGCGGCCCGGAAACTACACCAAAAGCTTCAAGGGCAAGGTGCTGCTCAAAAGCGCCCTGGCCCACAGCAAAAACGTCCCCACCGTCCGTTTGACCATGGATCTGGGGATCGACAAGGTCATTGAACAGGCCCGGAGCTTAGGCATCACCACCAGCCTGCCCGAAGACTTCACGATCGGCCTGGGGACCGCTTCGGTCACCTTGGAAGAACTGGCCTTGGCCTACGGGGTGTTTGCCAATGGCGGCCAGCTGGTCCAGCCGAGGTTCATCAAGCGGATCGAAAGCCGGGATGGCCAAGTGCTGTTGAACGAAGAGAAAACCGAAGAAAAACGGGTGATGTCCGAGGAAACCGCTTTTTTGGTCACCGCCACCTTGCAGGACGTGGTTAAAAGCGGGACCGGCCACCGGGCCAAGGAACTGGAGCGGCCCGTGGCCGCCAAGACCGGTACCACCAACAACTACACTGATGCTTGGTTTATGGGGTACGTGCCCCAGCTGTTGACCGGCGTGTATGTCGGGTTTGACGACAACCGGAAGACCTTGGGTTTCGCCGAAACCGGGGCGACCGCCGCCGAGCCGATCTGGCTGGAGTACATGGGCAAGGCGCTGCAAACCTTGCCGATCCTGCCCTTTGACCAACCGGCGGGAATCACCATGGTCAAGGTGGTCCCCGAATCCGGTTTGCTTGACTGTGAAGGCAGCCCCAACGCCATATTTGAGTATTTTAAGGCCGGGACCCAACCGACCCAGTGCCACCAACCCGCCGAACCGGGTTCGCCCGATTATGTGGACCCCAGCAGCCTAGAGGACAGCTATTCGGACGACGAAGTCCCGGAGATCAGCAACGTCCCGGTCGAGGAAACGCCAGCCGGGGACCCTAATGCCGACCCCAATGCCAATCCCCCGGCGGCGATGCCGGCCCCGACCTTTGAGGCCCCGGTCAGTTCCGGCGCTTCTTCGGTGGAAGAACTGTAGAGACTTCGTTGTTGGGCCGCCCTTAGCCCCGCTTTGGGGCCAGGGGTTTGGGCAGGCTGAGCACAAACACCGCTCCTTGGGGTTGGTTGTCCTCGACCCAAAGGTTCCCGCCGTGCAGCTCGACAATCCGTTTGCTCAAGGCGAGGCTCAAACCTTGGCCCGAATCGTGGTGCAGGATGTCTTCCACATACAGCGGCTCCAGGATGGCTTGCCGATTGTGGGGCAGAATCCCTTTCCCCTGGTCTGAAACCTTGATGATGATTCGGTCTGCAACCATCTCGGCCTTGACCAAAACCTTTGCCTCCGGCGGAGAATGTTGGAGCGCATTTTCCAGCAAAAACCCAAAGACCTGGGTCAGAAGCTCCCAGTCCGCCTCCAGCTCCAGGTTGGTGTTGATCTCCAGGTCAAACCGCTCGGCCGGGAAACGGCTTTGCTGGAACAACCCTTGGAGCACCGATCCCACCCCTTCCCATGCGGCCTTGAGCCGGTAACTGTCGCTGATCAACCGGCAAAACAGGTCGGCCTTTTCTATCTGCCGGAGCATCAATTTGCCTTGCAGGTGGATCTCGGTTCCGATCTCCCGCAAGTCGGAGGGGTCAAAGAGACCCAGGCGCAACAGGTCGGAATAACCCAAAATCGAGTTGAGCGGGGTTCTGGATTCGTGGGCGACCAGCTGGAGCAGGCTGGTCTTGAGTTGGTCCACCTCTTCGGCGTGGCGCAGCCGCAAAAAGACTTTGACCAAAGCCACCAGTTCTTCTTCCTCAAAGGGCTTGGTCAGGTACAGGTCGGCACCGACTTGGTAGCCTTGCAACCGTTCCTGCAGCTGGTTGAGGCTCGAAAGCAGGATCACCTTGGCGAACCGGTTGGCAGGGTTGGCCCGGACCTGGGCGCAAACTTGGTAGCCGTTGATCCCCGGCATTTTGATGTCCAAAAGGATCAGGTGAGGCAAGAGGCGCTCCACCAACTCCAGCGCCTTCTCCCCGCTTTCCGCTTCAAAGAGTTCTACCCCCTCCAAGGCGTGCAACTGCCGCAAGATGACCCGCCGAATGGCCGGTTCGTCGTCCACCACCAAAATTCGTTGTCGGTCAACACTGGGGGTCATGCCTGTCTCCTGGAGCAGGGCAACATTGGTTTTACCGGGGGCCAAGGGGTTGGGTTTGCGGGTCCGCAGCTAGGCCTTCGATCGGTAGCCGGACGGTGAAGCTGGTGCCTTGGCCCAGCTTACTTTTTACCGTTATCTGGCCAGAATGTTTTTTGATGATCCCATAAGAAATCGAAAGGCCCAAGCCGGTTCCTTGTCCCACCGGTTTGGTGGTAAAAAAGGGTTCAAAGATACGTTCCATTTGGGCCGGATCGATCCCCGCCCCGGTGTCGGTGATCTCTATGGCCACTTGGTCCCCCTCAACCCAGGTTCGCAAGGTGATTTCTCCCTTGTCCTTGATCGCTTGGCCCGCATTGATCAACAGGTTCAAAAAGACCTGATGCAGCTCCTGGCGGTTGCAAAAAACCAGCGGCAGCTCGGCATATTCCTCTCTGACCTGGGCCTTGTATTTCAGTTCGTTCCGGGTGAGTTGCAAGGTTTTTTTGAGCGCCAGATTCAAGTCGGTCCAGTCCAGTTTGCCCGATTCAACGTGGGAGAATTCCTTGAGGTTTTGGACGATCTCCTTGACCCGCTGTGCCCCTTCCAAGGTGTCTTGCAACATAACCGGTATCTCTGTTTTTATGTAGTCCAGGTCCAGGGTCTTTTTCTGGGCCTCGATCTTTTGCAGCCAGGGATTTTGGGGCTCCACCCAAGGCTCCAGGTTGCGGTAGAGTTCCAGCAACTCTTGGTAGCCCTGGACGTATTTGGACAGCTCCCGGACGTTGGAAAAGACATAGCTGATCGGGTTGTTGATCTCATGGGCAACCCCGCTCGCAAGGGTGCCCAAGGCTTCCAACTTTTGGGACTGGACCAGCTTGGCCTGTTGCAGCCGTTTGCCGGTGGTTTCCAAAGCGACAAAGACCAAGGAATAGCTGGCCTGGCTCCAGTCGGGGTAAGGGGAAATGGTCAGGTCAAAGTAACGAAACCCTTGTGATTCCACGGGCAAGGACCATTCTCCCTGCCAGGTGTTCCCCCGGAAGAGAGTGTGGCAGATCCGTTCCAGTACCGGGTCGGGAGTGAGTACCTTGGCCCCAAAGAGGCAGCCCGAATCAAACAAGGTTTGGGGGAAAATTTGGGGACACAGATGAAACGCCGGGTTGCTGTAATGCAAGTGGCCCGAAAAATCAGTGATAAAAACGATTTCTTCCAGTTGGTCGATGGCGCTGGCCAAGCGGATGGCCTTGGCTTCGGTTTTTTTGCGTTCGGTGAGGTCCCGCAGGATGCCACTGAAGTAGGTTTTTTCCCGCAAGGACCATTGGCTTAAGGTCAACTCCACTGGAATCTCTCCTTTGGCTTTGGTCAGCCCCACCAGTTCGATCGGCTTGCCCATCTTGTCGCTTTGCCCCGTTTGGGCGACTCGGGCAATGCCGGCCAAATGGCCTTTGGAAAATCGCTCCGGCATGATCTTGGTCAAGTCGGACCCGACCATCTCCACAGCGGAGTAGCCAAAGATACGAGCGGCTCCTTCGTTCCAAAAGACCACCCGGCTTTGTTGGTCAATGGTGATGATGGCATCTTGGCTGGCCGAAAGCAGGGTCCGAAGCTGTTCCTCCGAGTAGGCCAATTCTTCTTCCACCTTTTTTTGTACCGTAACGTCCAGCCCTGAACTCAAGACCCCAACTACCTTTTTGGCCTCATCCAACAAAGCGGCATTGTGCCACTGGACCAGCCGGGTCTCGCCGGACTTGGTTCGGACTTGGTTTTCGTAAAATTCCACCCATTGTGCTGGTTCGGACATTGATTGTTGGTAAACCTCTTTGACCGATTGAAGGTCATCGTTGAGCAAAAAGTTCTCAAACCAATTTTTCCCCAAGATTTCTTCTTCCAGGTAACCCAGCAACCGGCAGCCTTCCTGGTTGATCATCACTACCTTTTCGTCCCGGTCCAGGGCGACCATCACCACCCCGGCGATGTCCAGGTAGGTCTGCGCTCGGGTTTTTTCCCGCAACATCTCTTGTTTGTTGTGGGCCGCTTGAGTTACATCCTGGAGGGTGCCTCGGACCCCGATCTGTCGGCTCTCTTGGTAAACCGGGTACCCTTGGGTGCGCAGCTTTATCAAACGGCCTTTGCCGGTCATACAATCCAGTTCCAGGTCGTAACTTTGCCCTTGGTTCGCTAGGGCCTGATAAGCCTGGGTCAGCGTGGTCCGGCCCGGCTCCGGGAAGTGCTGTAGCCATTCTAGGGGCAAAAGGGCGGTCTCGATTTCCATGACCTTGAGCGCCCCTTTGGAAAAATAAGGGAGATTGTCCGCAAAGTGGAGCGACCAAGCGCCAACCTGGGCCATTTCCTCCATCAACTCCAGCTCCAGGTTGGCCCGTTCCAACTCCCGGCGGGATTGGTCCCGTTCGGTGATGTCCAGACCGCTGGAAAACATTCCCGTCACTTGGCCCTGGTCATCCAAAACCACCGAATTGTGCCATTCGATCAACCTGACCTTCTCGGTTTTGGTGCGGATATGGTTGACAAAATATTCCACCGGTTTCACTTCCCCGGTCATCAGCTGCCCGAACACCGCCTTGACCGGCTCGACATCGTTGGGCGGCAAAAATTCCTCAATCCAGTTTTTCCCAAGGATCTCCGATTCCTCGGCCTCCAAAATCTCGCAGCCCTTTTTGTTGATCAGCACCACGTTGCCCTGGGTGTCCAGGGCAAACATCAAGACGCTGGCGATGTCTAGATAGGTTTGGGCCTGTTGCTGCTGTTGTTGCAGCTTCTTTTCGGTTGCCCTACGTTCCCGCAGGTCCCGGCCTACGGCCAGGATGTACTGGCCATCACCGGTTTCGTTTTGGATCAATCGGGCATGATATTCGGTGGGGACCTTTTCCCCTGAGCGGGTCACAAGGCCCAGTTCGTTATGGGCAAAACCTTGGCGGGCCAGCTGTTCCATTTGCCCCTGGAGCCGTTCCAGGTCTTGGGCATCGTACCAGTCATCCGGGGCCTTTTTCCGGGAGATTTCCCGGTCCGAATAACCGGAGATACGCCTAAAGGCGGAGTTCCAGCGGACCGCCCTGCCGTCCTTGGGGTCAAAGAGAAACAGGGTGTCGTCCACTCCTTCCAAGATGCTTTGGGTAAAGTTGTTTTCCATTACCAAGTAGTCGATCGCCGCCTGTTGTTCGGTGATGTCCTCAATGGTCCAAATGCTGCCCTTGGCCAGTGCCTGTGGATCAATGACGTTGCCAGAGATCCGGGCCATGAACCGATTTCCTTGCAGGGTTTGAAGCCAAATCTCGGTCTTGTAGGTTTTACCTTGGGCCAGCGCTCGGTACCCCTCCTCCCCGACCCTTTGGTAATCCGCCTCATTGGTGTACAACTCCCGGGTTAAAGCGGGCAGGGCAGGGTTGGGGTCGCTGGAAAACAACTCTCTCATGGACCGGTTGACCTGGACCACTTTTCGGTCCTTGACCAGCGCCACAGCCAGCCCCGCATGTTCCAAGATCGAAGCCAGTTGGTCCTTGGTTTCCTCCAATTCCTTTTGGGCTTGTTTTTGGGGAGTGATGTTTTCAAAAAGGGCCACGAAGTAGCCAGGGGCGGGGCAAAAAGCGGAGATGGAGAACCAGAGTTGGAGGGGGGAAAAGTGGATTTCAAATTGGGCAGGCTGGCCGGTTTTGGCGACTTGGCCGTAAATGGCGATCAGTTCCGGGTGGTCTTCCAGGGTGCCGGGGATGGCCTTGCTGACCGGTTGGTCCAAGACCTGTTCCCGGCTGAGCCCGGTCAGTCTTTCAAAGGCCGGGTTGACCTCCTGGTAAACAAAGTCCACCGGTTGGCCCGCCTCGTCCCAAACCATTTTGCACAGGGCGAAGCCGTCAAAGGAGTACTGGGCTAAGGTCTGGAAGGACCGAATCAGGTTTTGGAGTTCGGTTTGTTCCATCGGTCTTCCCGTCTTGTACAGAAAAGGTGATAAGCCAACCTTCCCAAACCTTTCGCTAAGGAGGGTCAGTGGAACCGAAGCAATTTTCAAAAAAAATGAAATATTTCAACCCAGACAGTTCTGGTCTTCTCCAAGCGTGGCTAAACGCTCAAGCAGAGTGTCGCACATTTTGGATTTCCCCACAATAAAAGTTTTTTCTGACCGGTTTGGACAGGTTTTTTGTCCATTTTGGGTGGGAAAATCCCGGTGCCCCTAGGGCCGACTTGGCCTGGACCGGAGGAATGACTTTGGGACAATTGCGGCAGGACCGGGGGTTACCCCCCCAGTTTGGGGCAGGTGGAACAGTTTTGTAGCAATCCGCAGCGCTCCAAGGGGCAACGGACCAAAGCCCCGGTCAGGGCCAGGACCAAACGCTCCATGTGTGCGCTCCTTGAACCCTTGACCCCGATGTTGGTCCCCGGTTTGCGCAAAGGCTCCAGCGCCTCCAGCATGGCCAAGGGTTCATCGAAGGTTTGGACGTTTAAGGACGGATGGATCGACTGGATCAAAGGGGAGAGGGATTGGGCGGTGGAGCCGCACATCAGCAGGTGGGTCAGGCCCCTGGGGATGCCGTTGATGATCACCTCCCCGCTGAGCAGCAGGTTCTCGTCCATCTCCGCCAGATTCCCGACACAAGCGACAAAGCAGTCCCCTTCCAACTGGGTTAAGGTGGTCATCATGTTGACCAGCGATTCGGGGTTGGCGTTGTAGCTGTCGTCCAAGACCCGTTCCCCTTTGGTCCCCGAGAGCAGGGTGCTGCGCCCCTTTTCCTGGGGCAAGGTGGCCACTCGTTGGGGCAGGTTTTTAAGCTCAATCCCCAGGGCATAAAAAACCGCCAAAATCGCCGAGAGCAGTTCGGGGACGTAGGCCCCCAAGTGGGGAACCTCGACCTCTTCCGCTCCTTTGGGGCTGAACAGCCGGAGCTTTTGGGTGCCCTGGTTCCCGTCTTGGCCCAAGGATTCCCAGCGGAAGGCAGTGTTGGGGCCGTAGGTCAGGTAGTCCCCGGCCATCTTGGAGGCAACCCTCCGGTCGAAGCTCGGAATCACTGACCGGGCCCCCAGCCGTTGGTGCAAAAAGATTTCCATTTTGGCTTCCAAGAGCGCTTCGGGGGAACCGAATTTCCCCAAATGGGCGTGACCGACATTGAGCAGCAAGGTTACGTCTGCCGGGGCAATGCGGCTTAAAAGCTCCAGCTCCCCGGTGCCGGAGGTGCCCATTTCCAAAATCAGGATCTCCGTTTGGGGCTTGAGGGAAAGCAAGGTGATGGGGCAACCGATGTGGTTGTTGAAGCTGCCGGGGTTGGCTTGGACAGAGTATTGGGCGCTCAAAAGATGGAGCATCCAGGTTTTGGTGGTGGTCTTGCCGCAGGAGCCGGTCAGGGCGATGATCTTGCCTTGGAAGCTTTGGGCCTTCCAATGGGCGATCTGGTGCAGCGCTTTGAGGCTGTCGGAAACTTGAAGATAGGCGATGCCCGCAACCGGGGGCACCGGCCGCTCTATTATCGCCAGCCTGACTTTGCTGCCCTTGAGGTGGTGCAGGTAGGCATGGCCGTCCCCGCCGCCCAGGGAAAGGGCAAAAAAGATCTGTTCCTCATGCAGCTTGCGGGTGTCGAACCCGGCCCCCCAAAGGGTTTCGTTGGGGTTGGGCGGCGCAACGGCCCAGGTCCCTTCGGTCAAGGCTTGGATCTGGGCAAAGCTCAGGTCCGATGAATTCATCTGCATAGGTTCCCCTCAAAAAGTGTCCAAAGAGTTGGGCTCTTCAAACAATTCCAGCTGTTGATTTTTTTTCGACGGTTTTTCCGTCTCCCGCTCAAACCCGCTGACCGCAAGGCCCAAAAGGCGGACCTTCTCTCCAGGGTGGGCCGAGGCGACCTCGGCCAGTTTGGCAAAGGCCAACTCGCGGATTTGGCTCTCCTTGAGTCCTTTGGGCCGGGTGACGCTTTTGGTCAAGGTCTTAAAGTTCATGAACCGGACCTTTAAAGTCAAGGTTTTGCCTTGCTTGGGCTGGGATTTGAGCCGCTGCGCCATTCCCCGGACCAAACGTTCCAAAACCCGCTCCAGGTTGGGGCCAAAGGGGGCATCGGTGCCGAAGGTCCGCTCAATGCCCACCGATTTTCGTTCCCGGTCAGCCACCACAGGCCGGGGGTCGATGCCCCGGATCAGGTCATACAGTTGGCCGCCGAACTTGCCAAAGCTTTGGACCAGCGAGGCCTTGTCCCGGAGCAACAACTGGTGGCCAAATTCCAGCCCCTGGGCCAGAAGCTTTTGCTCCATCACCTTGCCCACCCCCGGCAAAATCTTGAGCCGCACCCCGGACAAAAAGTCTGCCGCTTCTTCGGGGGGGATGACAAACAGGCCGTCCGGCTTTTCCATAGCCGAAGCAATCTTGGCCAAAAATTTGTTGTAACTGACCCCCGCCGAACTGGTCAGCCCCAGTTGGGTTTGGATGTCCCACTTGATGTGGGTGGCCACCCAGGTGGCCGAAGGGATGTCCAGTTTGTTGGCGGTTACGTCCAGCCAAGCCTCGTCGAGACTCAAGGGCTCCACCAGATCAGTGTATTTGCGGAAGATCCGGTGCAAGTGGGCGGAAATCTCCTTGTATCTTTCAAACCTCGGTGGCAAAACTACCGCTTGGGGGCAGAGCTTCTTCGCCTGGGCCATGCTCATCGCCGAATGGACCCCAAAGGCACGGGCCTCGTAGGAAGCGGCGGCGACCACCGAGCGGGACCCGATCCCGCCGACGATCACCGGCAGGCCCAAGAGCTCCGGTTGGTCCTTGGTCTCCACGGAGGCAAAAAAAGCGTCCATGTCCAGATGAATGATTTTTCTTAAGACCACCGACCGCCGATCTTCTTTCAACCGTTACTCCCAGGGCTCCAGGCCATGATCATCACCTTAGACGGCCCGGCTGGCTCGGGCAAAAGTACGATTGCCCAACGGCTGGCCAAGGTTTTGGGGATCGAATACATCGATTCGGGTGCCTTATACCGCACCTTGACTCTTTTTGCGCTGCGTAGGTTCGGTACGGTCCAAGGGTTTGAAGGGGAAGTGGCGCAGTACTTCGAGGCCCACCCCAACGCCCTGGAAGTGAAGTTTGAAACTCACCGCCAAAGGATTTGGCTGGAAGGCGAGGAGATCAAGGACCAGATCCGGGACCTGGAGCTGACCCGCCAGATCCGCTTTGTGGCCGGGCACCCAGGTTGCCGGGAGGTGGTCAACGGGCTCATGAAAAACCTTGCCCAGTCCTACTCCGTGGTGGTGGATGGTCGGGATATAGGTACCGTGGTTTTCCCGGAAAGTAAAAACAAATTTTACCTGGATGCCCCCTCCAGTGTTCGAGCAAAACGCCGTGCCCTGGAGCTGGGAGAGCCGATTTCAGGGCCGGGGTTTGAACGGATGGTCCAGGAAATCGAAGACCGGGATCGGTCCGACCAACAGCGGCCCATTGCCCCCCTGGTTTGCGCCACCGATGCAAAGCGCCTTGATACCGGGGAAATGGGGGTCGAAGAGGTACTGGCCTGGATCTCCCAGCGGTTGGTTTGAGGAGGGGCAGAGGGGCCAAAGCCGGGCCTCTGGTCCCCGGGCAAACCGGTCAAAACTTGGGTTCCGCCTCGTGGAACAGTCGCAGCAGGTTGCGCACCCGTTCGGGGGCGATCAGCTGGTACACTTCAGAGAGCCGGACCGGGTCGATCAACAAAATCTTTTTGCGGTTGTACTTGATCACCTGCCGGATCGCCCGCGGCGGAAGCTCGGGGGGCAACTTGCTGACTTCGGTCAAAGGGGTCAGGTGCTTGGCCAGCGCTTCCTTGGGGATTTGTAAGGTCAGGTTGTCCACAAACAGGCCCAAGGTGGTCTCTGGGTCCAACTGGTTGAGGTAGATGCGCCCTTTGTGGCTGAAGTCGATGGGTTTAAGCCCAAACAAGGCCCCCAGGTGCAAAAAGATGCCCTCCAAGGGGTTTTGGGGGTCCCTGGACTTATAATGCCAAATCGCTTCGGAAACCCCTGAAGAGGCGATTTCCAACTGGTCCACCTCCAAGGCAGGCCCAAAGTCCGAGGGAGAGATTCCAAAATAAAATTCCTGCTCCCGGAAAACCAAGATCGAATCAGAAGGCACAGCAACCTTTGGGGTTTTGAGGTAAGTTCGGCCAAGAAGACTTGCTGGAATCCTCTCCGACGAATACCATTTAGGAGGCAACCGCAACACTTGTCAATGTTCGGGACAAAAAACGGTTGAGACCAAACTCGCACCCAGGTCCAAGATTGCTGGAACAACAACATTACCAAGTGATCGACCAGCTTTCCAGTGGTGCCGATCCCGCCGCCCGGCTCCGGGCGGCCGAACAGTTGGCGGCCTTCGAGGCGAGCGGGGAGATCACCGAGGACGACCTTTTGGGCCTCTTGCAGTCCGAGGAATTGGCCATCCGAGCCCATGCGATCTTGGCTCTGAGCGGCAAAAAAAGTCAAAAGGCCACGGCCCCCTTGAGTCGGCTTTTTGTGGAGTCCAACGACCCGATCCTGCTCCAGGAACTTTTGGAAGCCTTTTGTGCCTACGGGGACGACCGCTTTGCGGCGGTGGTGCTCAAACGGATCAAAAAGCCGAGCCGGTTCAAACGGGCGGCCATGTTGCTGCGCAACCGGCTGGAGGAGCTTTTTGACGGTCAGTTCATCTTGGACCAGATCCTCCTGAGCGCCCTCAAATACCTCCAGGTGTCGGGCTTTGCCAAGCCGGGCAAGGAGATTAAAGCTCTTTTAGAACATAAAGATCCAATGATCCGATTGAACTGCTTGCGGTTGTATGACAGGATTAACGACCTGCCTCAGCAAAAGAGGCTCCAAGAACTGGTCACCCGAGACCCACACCCCTTGGTGCGGGAAGCGGCGGCAATCTTGATGGAAAAACTTCAGCCCTGAAATTGCCCCATGACCCAGGTTCTTGATTCGTTGACCAGCCCAGACCAGATCCAAGACTTTTCGGTCAAGGAGTTGGAGGAACTCGCCAAGGCTTGTCGGAAAAAAATCATCGATGTGGTCAGCCGTACCGGCGGGCACCTGGCCTCCTCCCTGGGGACCGTGGAGCTCACCTTGGCCTTGGCCAAGGTGTTTGACCTCAAGGAAGACAAGGTGATCTTCGATGTGGGGCACCAGGGGTACACCTACAAACTGATCACCGGCCGCAAGGACCGGTTGGTGGAGCTGGGCAAAAAGGGCGGCATCTCCAAATTTTTGAGCCGCAAGGAGTCCCCCTACGACCACTTCGGGGCCGGGCACGCCAGCACCTCGATCTCGGCGGCCTTGGGCTTTACGGTCGCCCGGCGGCTGGCAGGGAAGGCGCACCACTGCATCGCCGTAATCGGCGACGGGGCCATGACCGGCGGTCTGGCCTTCGAGGCGCTCAACCATGCCGGACACTTGGACGATGACTTGATCGTGATCCTCAACGACAACGAAATGTCCATCGACCCGGTGGTCGGGGCGCTGTCTAAAACCATCATCAACATCTCCGCTTCCAAGTCTTTTAACCTGATCCGCAGCGAGATCAGCAAACATTCCACCGACGGGGCGATCCCCAAGGCGATCCACCAGACCTTCAAGCGGATCAACGATTCCTTCATGGCTTTTTTTACCCATGGGGTGTGGTTTGAGAACCTCAACTTCCGGTACTTTGGGCAGGTGGACGGTCACAACCTGGAAGACCTGATCAACGTGCTCAAGGCGACCAAACACATCCAAGGGCCGATCCTGATCCACCTGATGACCCAAAAGGGGAAGGGCTACCGTCCTGCCGAAGGGGATGCCCTTTCCTACCACGGGATCGGTGCCTTTGACCCGGAGACCGGAAAACCGATCCCCAAAGGGGAGCTGGGCAAAAGTTACACCAACCTGTTCTCCGAATCGATGGAACGGTTGATGGAAGCGGACCCCAAAGTCCTGGCCATCTCGGCGGCCATGTTGGGCAACACCGGTTTGGCCCGGCTGCAAAGCCGCTTTCCTGAGCGAATTTTTGATGTTGGCATCGCCGAAGGCCACGCCGTAACCTTTGCCGCCGGGTTGGCCGCCGAAGGGTTCAAGCCCTTTGTGGTGGTTTATTCCACCTTCTTGCAACGGGCTTTGGACCACATCGTCCACGACGTGGCCCTGCAAGGGCTGCCGGTGCGTTTTATTCTCGACCGGGCCGGGTTTGTGGGGGCAGACGGGGCGACCCACCACGGGGTCTTGGACCTAACCTACCTGCGGATGATTCCCAAAATGGCGATCCTTGCTCCCAAGAACGGCAAGGAACTGCAAGGGATGTTAAAAATGGCCCATGAATACCAAGAGGGACCCTTGGCCATTCGCTTCCCCAGAGACAACAGCCTGGAATTTTGGACCCGAGACCAGGAGGTACAAACCTACCCTTGGGGCAAAGCCGAACTGTTGGCCCCCGCCGGGGAACTGGTGGTGGTTGCCGTAGGGTCTATGGTGGACACCGCCTTGGCCTTGAAGGAAAAATTGGCCCTCTCGGGGGTCCGGGCCGGGGTAATCAACGCCAGA
Source organism: Candidatus Lambdaproteobacteria bacterium RIFOXYD2_FULL_56_26 (assembly GCA_001783715.1). Lineage (GTDB taxonomy): Bacteria > SAR324 > SAR324 > XYD2-FULL-50-16 > XYD2-FULL-50-16 > XYC1-FULL-56-13. The sequence goes on along the minus strand of MFNF01000004.1, from coordinate 5,586 downwards.
TTTGTGAAACCCTTGGACCAGGAACTGATCTTGGACCAGCTCAAGGGGGCCAAAGGCTTGGTCACCTTGGAGGAAAACGCCGTGGCCGGTGGGTTCGGTTCAGGGGTCTTGGAGATGTTGTCCCAGGCAGGGGTGCACAAACCAGCCTTGGTCTTGGGGATCAAAGATGCCTTCTTTGAACACGCCACCAGAGAGGAACAATTGGCCGAGACCGGTCTTGACCTTGATTCGGTTTTGGCCAGTGTGCTAGACTTCTTTCGTAGGCTCTCGTGAAGACGATTCTTTTTGCCTTGGCCTTCACCTTGTTGCTGCACGGCCTGGGGTTTGAACTCTGGCCGGAGTGGGTCGGCGGCAACAGCTGGGTCGCCGGGGTCGAATTTTTGTTCTGCTGGTTTTTGGCCGACCGTTGGAGTGACAAACTGGCATTGCACCGGGCCAAACAAAACCCCAAGGTGGTGGACCTCAAGGCCTACCGCAAAAGCAGAGCGCAAGGACAGGAACAACAACAGCAGGCCCAAGTGCAGTGGCTAAGTCTCTACAAAAGCAGCGATGCCGCCGAAGTGGCGCTTTTGTCCAGCCTGCTGGAGTCCAAGGGAATTCCGTTTCAGGTGACCGGCCAACATGCCAGCTCCATGTTTCCCCAGGTGGGGGCGATTCCCATGGAGATTCTGGTTCGTCCGACGGACCTGGAACGAGGGAACCGGTTGATCGAATCTTTCTCAAACCTGCCTCAAGCTTAGGAGCGCAATGGAAAACGAGACCTTAAAAAAAGCCCAGGCCTGGGCCCAGGACCCTGCCTTTGCGCCCCAGTTCCGCCAGGAGATCCAAACCCTGATCGACCAAAACAACCAAAGCGAGCTGACTGACCGGTTTTACAAGGATCTGGAATTCGGGACCGGAGGCCTGAGGGGGATTTTGGGGGCCGGGAGCAACCGGATGAACATCTACACCGTCCGAAGGGCAACCCAAGGATTGGCTTCCTACATCTTGGGGCAAAAGCTCAAGGATCCTGCGGTGGCCATTGCCTGCGATTCAAGAAACTTTTCTCAAACCTTCGCCGAAGACTCGGCCCAGGTCTTGGCGGCCAACGGGATCAAGGTGTACCTCTATGAGAGCCTGCGTCCTACCCCGATGTTGTCTTTTGCGGTCAGGCACCTCAAGGCTACGGCCGGGATCGTGATCACCGCCAGTCACAACCCCAGGGAATACAACGGCTACAAAGTCAGCTGGTCGGACGGTTGCCAAGTAACCGCTCCCCACGATGAAGGGATCATCACCCAGGTCAACGGGATCACCAATTTTGGGGCGATCAAGACCTTGGACCTGGAAACCGCCAAGGCCAAAGGGCTGGTGGTGGTCATCGGTAAAGAGGTGGACGAGCCCTATTACCAACGGGTCCAAGGCCTGTCGTTCCCCAACCCTTCGCTGTACAAGGATTTTGGTGTGGTTTACACCCCGCTGCACGGGGCGGGGAACCTGCCGGTCCGAGAGACTCTCAAGCGGGCCGGGTTTGGACAGGTCCAGGTGGTGGCCAGCCAAGAGAGGCCGGACGGCAATTTCCCCACCGTAGGTTACCCCAACCCGGAAGAACCGGCCGCCTTGGAAGAAGCGCAAAAAGCCGCCGGTCCCAAGGATCAATTGATCCTGGCCACCGACCCGGATTCGGACCGGATCGGAGCCATGGCCCGGCACCAAGGGGCTTGGCAAAAGCTCAACGGCAACCAGATCGGCCAGCTGCTGTTCGACTTTTACCTGGGCCAACTGGAACAGGCCGGGAAATTGCCCAAGAAAGGCCACTACATCACCACCATTGTCACCAGCCGTCTGGGGGCCAAGATCGCCCAGTCCAAAGGGATCAAGGTCCACGAGGTCTTGACCGGCTTCAAATACATCGGCGAGCAGATGTTGGCCTTGGATTCCCAACCGGGGGAAACCTTTGTGTTTGGCACCGAGGAAAGCCACGGTTACCTGTTCGGGGACTTTGTTAGGGACAAGGACGCAGTCAGCGCCGCCATGATCTTCGCCGAAATGGCCGCCACCTACCATGCCCAAGGAAAGTCCCTGTTTGACCGCCTCGAAGAGATCCACCGGCAGTTTGGCTTTCATTCCGACGACTTGGTCAACCAAACCTACAAAGGCAAGGAAGGGGCGGAAAAGATCGGTCGGATCATGACCGGGCTGCGGGACCATGCGCCCCAAGAGATCGGCTCGGTCAAAGTGGTGGAGGTCAGGGACTATGAGCGGCAGCTGTCCTTTAACCCCCAAACCGGCCAAACCTTAGGCCCGATCCGGCTCCCGGTCAGCAATGTTCTGGCTTTCCTGCTTGAGGACGGCAGCAGGATCACCGCCCGGCCTTCGGGCACCGAACCAAAGATCAAGTTTTATTTTAACCTCACAGGGAAAGACCCGGCCGGACTGGAGCGGCAGAAGCAGCTTTATGTAGCGGATTTCCTGAAGAAGATCGAAACCCTCTAACCTTGAGGCAAAACAATGGAAGCAAAAGACCGAGAACTGTTGAAGACCCACCGCAAATCCAACTATGAATTGGACAAGCTGGCCAAGGAACATGACGAGTTGGAAGCAAAAATCTCCGAAATGGAACATGCCAAAGGACTGAGCCCTGACGACGAGATTAGGCTGCACAAGCTGAAAAAACGAAAATTGGAAGGCCGGGAACGGCTGGAAGAGATTTTCCAAACCCTCCGCTAGTTGATGGAAGCCTGGGGGGCCATCTCCTTGCTGGTGGCCCTGGGGCTCGCCCTGGGCTCCTTTGGGGCCACCACCGCATGGCGGCTGAAAAACGAAGTCGACCTGCTGCCCCCTTCGACCTGCGAAGGCTGTGGGCACAGAATCTCCCCGGTTGGATTGTTCCCGGTTTTGGGCTTTTTGCTGCTCCAAGGCCGTTGCCCCCATTGTGGTTACCAGATCCCCAAGGTTTACCCGTTGCTGGAAGCCACCAACGGCCTCTTGGGCCTGTCCTTGGGCCTCTGGCTGGGGCCGGGGCCCGAAGCGGTCCAGTTGTTGGTGCTGTTTGACGGTTTGGCCTTACTCTCCTGGCTGGACTTCTCCACGGGGCAGGTTTATACTTTACCGGTTGTGACACTGGTACTCCTCCAGGCCCTTTGGTACGGCTTTTTTGACTCCGGTTCCTTGGCCGATGGTTTGATCGGCCTTTTGGCTGGGGCGGGGCTGTTCCACTGGACCGCAACCCTGTTTTTGGCCCTCCGGGGCAAAGAGGGGTTGGGCAGCGGGGATGCCAGTCTCCTGGGTCTTCTGGGGTTTGTTTTTGGTTGGCAGTCCCTCTTGGGTTTGGTCTTCCTTTCCGCCGGTTTGGGCATTGTCCTAGGCGGGGGGTGGCTGTGGCTCAAAAAGGGAAGCCTTACTGCACAAATCCCCTTTGGCCCCTTTCTGGGTTTGGCGGCGGTGTTGTACCGTCTGGCTCCAGCCCTGTGGCGTTCACTTTTTCACTTCTAACCGGACCTTGCGATGAATCACCCTATGGGCCCCAAAAAAAATATCGACTGGGGCAGTCTGAGCTTCTCTTACCTGAAAACCGATTACCGCTTTGAGGCCACCTGTGTGGACGGGGTCTGGAGTAAAGGTCAGGTGGTGGAAAGCGAGGTGATGACCCTGCACGAAGGGGCTCCGGCGCTCCATTACGGTCAGTCCTGTTTTGAAGGGCTCAAGGCCCAGACCGCCAAGGACGGCAGGATCCTGCTCTTCCGCCCGGAGCTCAACAACCAAAGGATGCAGGAAAGCGCCGAACGGCTGTTGATGCCCAAAGTGCCGACCGAGCTGTTCATGGAAGGGGTGGAAGCGGTGATCCGAGCCAACCTTGCCTGGATTCCTCCCTACGGCAGTGGGGCCTCCTTTTACCTTAGGCCCTTTTTGATCGGCTCCGGGGAAAACCTGGGGCTTCGTCCGGCCAAGGAATACACCTTTCGGGTTTTTGCCAGCCCGGTGGGGCCTTATTACAAATCCGGCGGTCTCAAGATGATCAGTCTGGCGGTGATCGACGTGGACCGGGCTGCGCCTTTGGGGACCGGGGGTTACAAGATCGGGGCCAACTATTCGGGCGGCTTAATGGCCACCAAAATCGCCCAGTCCCTGGGGGCTAACGAGGCCTTGTACCTGGACCCAAAAGAACGGCGGTACTTGGAGGAAGCGGGCAGCGCCAACATCATCCTGGCTTTGAAGGGCAAGCGGTTTGCTACCCCTAAGTCCCCGAGCATCCTGCCTTCGGTGACCAGGCGGTCCATTGTCACCCTGGCCGAAAAGGAGTTGGGCTTCTCTGTTGAAGAGCGGCCCATCGACTTCATTGCGGAACATGGGGAGATCGAGGAAATGGGAGCCTGCGGAACTGCGGCGGTGTTGAGCCCGATCGGCAAGGTCCTGATCAACGACCATTGGTACAAGGTGGGCCAGGATTCGGAACACCCCGGACCGATCATGCTCGACCTTTACAACCGGCTCACTGCTCTGCAACGAGGCGAACGGCCCGACCCGTACGGCTGGACCTATGAGGTCAAGCTCACCTGATCTAAGCTTCTGCCCAGGCCTCACCTGCAAGGCGTTGTCTTGTAGGTGGGGTACTTTACTTCACGGTGCTTGTGGTAGTTAGATATCGGGGCTTATCTCCGGCAGTCAGCTGTTTTAACAGGGATAATAATGAAAATTCAACCAGGTTTGTTTGGCATAAAACGAACAAATCGTGATTTTACACGCAAGGAAACTTGGGGGAAAAATCAATTTAACTCTTCATTTCCGGCAGGTCTGTGTTGTTATTTGGCTTCCAAAGGCATTCGTGCCAACTATTTGGCAATAGAGAATGCGAAGTTTACCCAAGGCTTTGTTGACATCGAGAAAGTGTTTGGTCTGCAATATGACGATGAAGATATCTATTTTGCCTTTGAGAGTCAGCATACCCCTTACCAGAAGTTTGTGATTGGAACCCTGCCAAGAACCGACCTAGTCATTCAGCGTAAAAGTAGCGGAAGCTGTATGTCTGGCTTGGAAGTGAAGTTGACAGCCTTGCCGGATGAATCAACGTTTGACCTCCCCGAGAAAAGCTACAGCTGCGAAATCGTTGTCCGTCCAGACACGATAGTCTATCTGGCCTGCTCAATCGCTACAAACCTTGGCTCAAAGCTTAATTCAATTGTACCGAACATTCAGGTAGAGGATTGGACCGAGCCAGTCGATGTTTTGAAAAAAGTACCAGAAATCGTTTCCTTCATCGAAGATCTGTCTTTTGCGCTTGAAGCCAAACAAAGTAGCTTCCTCGTCCAGCCAATTTGGAAAACCAGGGGGAAGTCGCCAGTCCTTTCGGAAAACTGCTTGGATGTCTTTGTTTGGAGTGATGCGGGTTTTGCCTATTTTGTATCAAGTATTGCAGACAGTAATCCGGCTGCTAGTAATATTACTCGGCCAACAAGAACAGCAGTTTGGTTGTATAAAATGCTTCAAGAAATAAAGGATAATGGGCGCTTTGATCCTAAAACAATTAGGGTCTTGACTAGCATAGCAGAGATAAAACCTGCTAGACATAGTCATGGAAAGACTCAACAGGTATGCAAAGCGTTCAAA
>MFNF01000003.1 GCA_001783715.1 Candidatus Lambdaproteobacteria bacterium RIFOXYD2_FULL_56_26 | reverse complement strand
AGGTAATTGCATGCTTTCTTTTCGTAACGAACCAGCAACTTGCGGAAGCGGTTCAGCCAAGCGTGTACGACTTCTACCACCCACCTTCTTGCCTTCTTTTTTTCTCCTCGCCGTTTCTGCTTTGCCTCTTCACCACGAGGAACTACTTTGGGCTGGTAGCCCCAGTACCGAATGATCCAGTTCGCCAACTTTCCGAAGTACCCTTTATCCGCACAAAGGCGCTGAATGCATTTGGGTCGTTTGATCACCACACTGGCCAAGACGGCTTCAAGCTGGGTTACGTCGTGAGTGTTTGCGCCGGTTACGACGATCGACAACGGGACTCCACGTCCGTCCACCAACATGTGTCGTTTGGGGGATGCGGAAAGGTTGTTCAAGACTACTCAACGCCCTTGGCGTTGACCGTTTTTTTCCCCGATCCGTAGGGTTGGGGCCTAGGGCCTCTTGTGCCAAAGGTGCCTTGGTCATTGTCCCATCAATGGCCTGCCAGGACCAAGCTATTCCCTCCATGGCATCGTATTCTGCCAGCCCAGCTTGCCACAGGGTAAGGAAGAAACCAGCCTCGGACCACTTCTGGAAATAGGCGTGAATTGAACTGGGGCTTCCAAACCTTTCTTTGGGCAGCGCCTTCCACTGGCAGCCAGTTCACAAAACAAATACAATCGCCTCGAATACCTGCCGAGCTGGGAGTGGCCTTCGTCCTCCGCCCAATCTTCTAAGATAGGGCTTGCTTGAATCCCTTTCAGGTTTTGGGATTAGCGGTTCTACCTGAGTCCAAAAGGCATCGGAAACTTCCCAAGATTTTGTTTGCGCCCTGGTCCTTCCCTGAGATAATGGGAAACCAGTAGCATTCGGCGGGGAATTTGTGAATCATTATTTACGGATATGTTCTAAACAAAGGGAAGGATTTTGGGGGCGGGGCTACCGGAGTTCGACCAAACAAGCCGCCGCCAGCTGGTGGACCGGCTCCGGGCTATGGGGCAGCCTCAGGTTTACACAGTAGAGTAGGGAATTGGCCAGCGAGGCCAATTCCGAAGGGCCGGGTTTTTTGCCCTTGTATTTGAGCCAGGAAGAAGCCCAGTCCTGGGCCACATTTTTTTTCTGGTCCACAGTCGCCCCCCGCCAAACCTGCGGGCTGGCCTGGTGCAGATCCACCGGCTCAACCGGCCCAGCGGCTTGGCAAGCGGCCAAACTCAACAGCAGCAAGAACAGGATCCAGGGTTTCATGGCACCTTTTGGGCTAGGTTTGGCTCCATTGTAGGGTATTAAACCTATTTTTCCAATGGAAAAAATAGGTACTGCCCCCTAAGTCGCTGGCCTTGCCAGTCCAACCCAACGGCCAAAGCGGGAGCGGTCCGGTTGGCAGAGGTGACTGGAAGGGGCCGAACCCTCTCGCCTCATTGAGCCAAAACCCAAACCTGACCCACAGGAAACAGGACGCTCCTGGCCCCGAAGAGGGGGCTTAGGACCAAGGCTCAGCCGCTGGGGAGGGCTTGGGAGGGGCGGGAATAAAACTCCCTGGAGCTATGAGACGGGTTAGACTCGCTGCTTAGGGAGAAGAGCCAGGGCGGGGGGTGGTTCCCTGCGCCGCTTTGGTGTAGGCAGGGAGGGAAGCGCTCCAAACCTGTGAGGAGCATGGTGCCCCCCAGTCCGCTGCCTCAGGAGGGTTTTTGGGTGGGGAGTAGAAATTCAGCAGGCCGGAGGCCGCATTCTTGGGATCAAGGACAATGCCCCAAGCCGTTTGAGCGAGGGCCAGGGGACAGGACCCCGCCCTCCAATCGGCCACTGCCCCAATGGGCGGACGGAGAGCAGACAGCCCCGGAGCCATGAGACCGGCTGGGACTCAATGATGAGGGACCGGAAGAAAGAGCGGAGGGTGCGCTTCTACAGCGGCTTGGAGCCAGCGAGACCAAAAAGCCCCCAGGCCGAAGGTGCCACCACCCCGCCCAAGCAGGCCGTCCCTGGGGGAGGGGTTGGGCGGAGGGCGGCAGGTCCCTCGTCCTTGCCCCAGGAAACACCATATTTCCCTTGCCCCTAGGGGAAGGGCTTTGCAGGTGAAGGTTGTGCTATGGCCGCTGACCCAGGGAGCCGGTCTTTGGGGACCGGTCCCTGCCGCTCAGGCGGCCCCTTGGTTGAGCCGGTCCAGGTCGGCCAGTACGCCGTCCCAAAACTTGATCCTCGCTGTGATCGCCTGCACCGCCGCCTCTTCGGCCTCCTTGAGGTAACGTTGGTCTTCCTTGCAAAGTTCCAGGCAGGTAGCCAGGGACAGCGGGCCGTGGTGGTCCTGGTCCAGCTTGATGTGCCGCTCCAGGTAATAGTGGAAAAACGGGGCCTCTGCCTGGGTGCAGTTCATCTCGGCGAGCAGGGAACGAAACATGGTGGGGATGATGTGTTCCCGGCCCAGGGCGAAAGCAGCCGCTACTTGGTGGGGTTTGCCGGACTGGATGAAGGAGAAGGTGGTCCGCATGAAGCCCCGGGAGGCGCTGGGCACCTCCACCTCCCGCAGCGCCACCTCGAACCCCTTGATCTTGGCCATCCGGGCAAAGGAGCGCACCGTAACCGTACTGGCCCCGACCTCTTCCATGGCGTTGAGGTACATCTCGTAATGGCTCAGGTAGCCCTTGCCGTCCGGCAGTTGGTCGGTCTCCTCTTCCAGCACAATTTCGTTGATAAACCGCTGGATCAACGGGTTTTTCCCTGGGCTCCAGGGGGAACCGTGGGGGGCAATCACTCCTTGGATGGTCTTGACCAGGGACATAAAATCCCAGACCGAATAAATGTGCCGCTCCATAAAAAGCTGGAGCTGGGCTCGGGTTTTGATCGCCCGGTAAACCGGGTGTTCCTTGAGCTGCTGGCGCAGGGGGCTGATCTTTTCAAAGGGAAATTCCATGGGACCCACAAGGTTGGAGGGTAAGGGGTTCGGTCCAGGGCCAACCGGTTGACCTTTTTTTGGGTGGCCCACCGGCCACAAACCTGCCCCAGCCTACCCCTTTCTTCCCGGCTAGACAAGCCCCCACTGGCCTTTTGGCTTGTCGCAAACCCGACAAAACCGGGGCAGGGGAGACCAGACGATCTTGGGGGAAGTTTCCCCGATCCAAGACCCCTTGGTGACCAACAAACTCCCCAAACAACCGGTGTGGAACCCTGTGCCTTTTGGCTGGTCCCCAACCATGTCCGAAAAATGTCCGGTCCTTCTCCGCCCATGTCCCTTTTTTGTCCCTTGTTTCTTTTGGAGAGTGAGGTAGGGTGGGGGCGAATGTTCAACCCTTTTTTACAAGGACCTGATGGAAGAACAATCCACTACCAAAGGACTGGAAAAGGACCCGGTCGAGTTGGACTTGGAAACTCAGGAGCGTTCGAGGGAACTCCCGGTGGAAAAACCGCAAAGTCCATCCCAGTCGATCATCCAACTCCAGTCGGAGGTTAAAGATCTGGCCGGTCGGATCAAGCCGATTGAGGGCAAATCCAGAGGCTGGACCTTTGAAACGGTGTTGCTGTTTTTGGTGCCTTGCCTTTTGGTCGGACAGTTTGTCTATTTTTTGTTTCTTTTTATACCGGTGGAACAGCTGGGTCAGTCGATCCAAGAGATCAAACAGGAACAACAAAAGTTGGCCGAATGTGACCAAGACTGCCCAGCCAACCAGAAAGACATCCTGGACAGCTTCTCCCAGGCCCTGGGTCATGGGTTTTCCGGGGACGACCTGATCAAGATTTTTGTCCCGGTGATGATCTTGGTTTTTACCATCATGTTCAGCGCCAGCGGGCTGAAACGGTTGGAAGGCTTTGACCAGTCCATCGAGAGTTTGAGGGAATCCCTCCAAAAGTTGTTGCTGGAGGAACGAAAACTAGCGGCACAAGAAAGAGAAGAACATAAAACGGATGTGGACCAAAAATTTAAATCTTTTGAAACCAATGTCAGTCAAATGGCTTTGAAGGCCTTGAATGGAAAAGTCGTAGAAAAATCAAACGAATACTTGCAACGATTTGAAGAGGTTAAAAAAGAGGCAGAGGACTACCTGGGCAAACTTAAACCCTTTGAGTGGTTGAGGCGGTTTGAAGGAGAGGTGGACCTACTTTTGGACATTCCCAGCGTGGGTGTGGCCAATGATTTAATTGAGAAATTGCTCTCGGAAAAACCTAAAAAAATAGATGCCGCCGTAAAAATTGCCCAAAAGGTGATCGATGCAAACTTACAAGGAACTCCCAACGACTTCCACAACCTCGCATCCAAATTGGGGCGCAACGACCTTGAATCCTTGGCTTACACTGTGGTCAACCGAGGGGCACAGGTCTTTCCCTACAACGTGGACCTACGGGCGGATGCCGTCCAGTACGCCAGTTTGTCCGGCCAATTGGGAGAGGCAGGGAAACAGTTTGAGGCCCTCTCTGCCATAAAAAAAGAGCACTGGAATTGGCGGGCCTTTGTTTTCTTTCAAGACTACCTGTTGCAAAGCAGACAGGTTAAAGAAGCCATACAACTGAACGACGAGTACCAACAGGCATTCCCCACCGATGAGCGGGCCTATTCCAACCTTGCCACCTACTACCAAGGCCAAGGGCAATGGGACAAAGTGATCACATTGGCAGAACAGGGGATTAAAAATTGCGCCAGAGCCCCCCAGTGTTATGGGGATTTGGCCCAAGTGTACTACAAACAAGGCCGGTTGGACGAGGCACTCCAGGCAGTAGAGATAGCAGGGCAGCAATTGGCCATGGAGCAACCTTCCTTAAGCCGCAATTTTGTGATCTGGCAAAAGGCAGCGATCTTTGACGAAAAAATCAACCAACGGTTGCAAGGGAAACTGGAAGTCACCGCAGAAGACGTGCAATACTTGGCTCCTCTGGTCAACCAAACCTTTCGGTTTTATAGCCTGACACTAGCGACTGGTGTGGTTCAGGACCGTATTAACAGTGCTAGAGAACGAATGCAGTACCTTGAAGTCCTGCTCCAAAGCTACGGCTTGGGAAACTTGATCCCAAAGCTAGACTAGAAACCCAGCCAGAGGATTTGGCCAACCTGCTCCAGATGTCCAAAAATGCAAAAGGTGAAGGGGGGGAATCCGAATAAGCAGCGGTTTTAGAAGAACCCAAAAAAAGAAAAGCCCCAGGCTCAGCGGAGTCTGGGGCTTTTCTTTTTGGGCCGGACCGGGTGGGCTAGGGGCTGTACCAGCACAAAGCGTAGCGAGGGCGCAAGAACCCCAGGTGAACCCCAAGCAGTTTTGCAACCTCTCCAGAAGGGGAAACAACCACCTCCCCCTATAAGCCCCAAAGCAGGCCCAAGAACTTTCCCGTCACCCTCAAGGCAGCGCCAAGACCTTTTCGATCCCCTTGATCACAAAGGGATGTTTGGAGCCGAAAGCGAAGATGTACCTCAGGTCTCCGGCTTTGTCGATCAGGTAAGTGCCGCTGGAATGGTCGATGGTGTAGCCCAAGGCAGAGGGCTGCTCACGCCGTTTGTAGGCGACCTTGTAAAGCTCGGACACCTTGGCAATTTCGTCCGGCTCGCCGTAGAGGCCCAAAAAGGCGGGATCGAAGTTGATCAGGTAGTCTTTAAGTTTTTCCGGTTTGTCCCGGTGTGGGTCAACGGTCACAAAGGCAAAAATCACCTGGTCGGCATCTTTGCCCAATTCTTTGCGAATCTGGGCCAATTCCAGCAAAGTGGTGGGGCAAACGTCGGGGCAGGTGAGGTAACCAAAAAAGAGTAACACCGCTTTGCCTTTTTGGGCGGAAAGGGTGAAGGGTTTGCCATACTGGTCGACGAGGGTAAAATCCCCTCCAATCTGTTCAAACCGCTGGAGCGCAACATCCCCAAAGGCCGCAGCTTCATGGCTGTCGCCTTCTCTGCCGCTCTTGAGGCAACTGCTGACGGAGACCGTCAGCAGTGCCAAAACCAGCAGCTTCGTAAAAAGCTGTTTCACAGGCTTTCCTTTACTGCACTTAAGGTTTTAGTGTGCCAATTGCTCAGGAGCAGCCTCAGAAGAAGCATCACTGGCCGGAGCAGCGGCATGGTCCATGGCAGCCATTTCAGCGGCTTTCACAGGTACACTCAAGGACACCTGACCGGAGGTCTTGAAGGTCAGGTTCAGGTCAACGGACTGGCCGTCGGCCAAAGCGGACTTGAGGCCAATCAACATCAGGTGCTTGCCGCCGGGGGTCAATTCGACTTTCCCGCCAGCAGGGACGTTGAAGGACTCAACTTTATTCATAGACATCACACCATCGGTGATGGTGGTTTCGTGCAATTCCACCACTTCAGCCACGGGGGAGGTAGCGCCGACCAGTTGGTCATCTGCTTTGCCCTGGTTGTCCAAGGTCAGGTACACCGCACCGTTGCCTGCTTCAACAGCGGCAGGGTTGGCACGGAAGTCCACCACTTGAATTTTCGGAGCCTTTTTCTCGCAACCGGCGAGGGTCAGGCCCATAGCGGCAACAGCAATCAAAGCCAACTGGGATACTTTAAACTTCATCTCTTTTTAACTCCAAGTAATCAAGGTAAGGAGCCGCCTTGACTCGAACTTGTTCGCCCCAGAGCGGGGGCTCCTGTTTACCACAGTGCCCCTCATAAAGGGAAGCTGTCTAGTGTGATTTTTTTCAAGGCTGTTCAGAAGATTCTTAAAGTGCCTTGGATTGGGGCTTGCAAGGTTGTTTGGAACCTGCCATTTTTTTAAGATTCTTTAACCCCAAGAGGGGGTCTTTTGCCTCCTACAAGTTCCATTTCCTGATGGCTGATACACCCAAACAGAAAAAAGGCGGAATCTTTGGGCTTTTGTCATTGACCAAGCCCCGGATCTTTACCGCTATTGCTCTGACCGCTTGGGTAGGGCTGTTGCTGCAAAAAGACTTCCTCGCTTACGGCCAGTGGGCCTCTTGGGTGATCCTGATTTCCACCATCCTGGCCAGCGCCGGGGGAGCGGTCTTTAACCATTACCTGGAACGGGAGACCGACCAACTGATGGACCGGACCAAACACCGGCTCTTGGTTGCCTCCGACCCGCTGATGCTCAAATTGAGCCTCGGTTTCGGGACCTTTTTGTCCGTGGCCGGACATGCCTTGTGTTGGGCACTCTTGGGACCGGTTTCAGCCTTTTGGCTGTTCATGGGCTTTTTTACCTACGTGGTGCTTTACACCATGGTCTTCAAGCACCGGAGCCTGTGGAACGTGACGGTGGGTAGCCTGTCTTCGGCCTTTGCCATCTTGGCGGGCAACACGGCGATCACCGGGGAGCTAACCACGCCGGGCATCATCTTGGCCCTGCTGTCCTTTTTCTGGAACCCGGTCCACTTTTGGAACCTCAACGCCTTTTATCAGGCGGACTACCAAGCGGCAGGGATTCCGATGTTGCCGCCCAAGATCGGGGCCAACAAAACCATTCTTTTGATTCTGGCCCATATCCTGGCCATGCTGGCCTGTACGGTTGCCCTGTGGGCCTACAGCGACCTCCAGATGGTTTATCTGATAGGTGCGGTCGGGCTTTGCCTCCTGCTGTTTGCCATGAACGCCCAAAACCTGGGCAAAGGGACGGACAAATTGTTCAGACGTAACTTTATCTTCTCCAACATCTATCTGTTGTTGCTTTACGGCGTGATCATCCTGGATATGGTGATCTACGACTACCATCCCTAACTCTTTACGTTCCCCAAAAAGAGCCATGAAACAATACAAAATTGCTCTCCTGCCCGGCGACGGCATCGGCCCCGAGATCATGAAAGAAGCGGTCAAGGTCCTCAAACTGGTCCAAGAACGCAACCCGGTCGCCTTTGAACTGAACGAAGTTCCCTTCGGGGCGGTTGCCTACTTTGCCACCGGCGATGCTTTTCCCGAAGCGACCAAACTGGCCTGCGACCAAGCGGATGCAGTGCTCAAGGGCACGATCGGCCTCAGCCACGAAGAAAGCAAAAAGATTCCCGTGGACAAACAACCGGAACGGGGGGCCTTGCTGCCCCTGCGCAAACGGCTCAACACCTACGCCAACTTCAGGCCCGTTTACCTGCCCAAGGAACTGGCCCACTTCAGCCCGCTGCGCCCCGAAGTGGTCGGGGAAGGGATCGACCTGATGATCATCCGGGAGTTGGTCGGCGGTTTGTACTTTGGCCAAAAGGAGCGGGGGATCAAAAACGGCAAGCGGTTTGTCAACGAGATGCTGGAATACGATGAAGACCAGATCCGGCAGATCCTGATCGTTGGCTTCGAGACCGCCAAAAAACGGCGCAAGCTGCTGCACAACATCCACAAGTCCAACGTCCTGCTGTCTTCGGTGCTCTGGAACGAGATCCTTGAAGAAGTAGCCCCCAGCTACCCGGAGGTGGAGGTGCGGCACATGTTGGTGGACGCTGCGGCGACCGCCTTGTGTCTGAACCCTTGCCAGTTTGACGTGATGGTGATGGAAAACATGTTTGGCGACATCCTGAGCGACCAGGGCGGCGGTATCTTGGGCAGCTTGGGCTTGATGCCCTCGGCCTGCATGGGCCCCAACCGCAAGGCCTACTACGAGCCCAGCCACGGTTCCGCCCCGGACATCGCCGGGCAGGGAATCGCCAATCCCTATTCGATGATCGGCTCGGTGGCCATGATGTTGGACATGAGTTTTGGTCTGACCGAAGAGGCCCAAAACCTTTGGGGGGCCATGAAGTCGGTCTTTGCCGCCGGGTTCACGACCCCTGACCTCAAGCGGGGCGGGGACAAGCTGATCAGCACCGCCGCCTTTGGGGACAAGGTCCTCGAAGCCCTGGCCAAAAGCCCCAAACCCAAGGTCTAAGGCCGTCCCGGTCTCCAGGTCGAGGGCCAAAAACAACCGGCAGGGGATGCCCCCGGTTGTTTGGGCCTCGGTGCCCGGCGATCCGGCCAACCTTCCTAGAGGAGAACCCTTGGCCCACCAGTACTCGGTTGAAATCCAGAACCAATTGGGAGTCTGGATCAATGAAGCGACGGAAAAATTGCGCCAATTGCCCCCTGGCGACCCGGCCCAAGGCTACTGGAAAGGCCGTCTGGAAGAAGCCAACCTGATCCGACAACACCTCACCCAAAACTACGACCTCAAGACCCAAACCTACTTCTAAGCCCCTGCTTTGCCATGGCCCCCGAATATTTTTACGAACTCTACCGGTTGGTCCAACAGCGGATGGCAGAGCTGCAAGCTTCCCTGGCCAACCCGCAGATCGAGGTTTGGGAGCAACAAAAGCAGTTGGGCCAACAGGCGGTTTTACGGGAGTTGCAGGAGTTCCTAGGCCAATACCGGGCCAAACTGCCCAAACGGTTGCGAGACAAGTTCGGGGAATAGGGCCAGTGGCATTGAATTCTGCCGATTCATGCTTCCCATTCTCTTGTTCCATTTCCCCAAAACTGATTGTCCAGATGCTAGATAGTGTAGTCACGAGATTGTGACCCAAAGAAAAATGCACCTGATATGAATTGCCGCCAAGAAGGAATTCGCGTTTTTCGTGTATCTGGTGGCAATTCCACGCCA
>MFNF01000002.1 GCA_001783715.1 Candidatus Lambdaproteobacteria bacterium RIFOXYD2_FULL_56_26 | reverse complement strand
CAGATACACGAAAAATGCGAATTCCTTCTTGGCGGCAATTCATATCAGGTGCATTTTTCTTTGGGCCACAATCTCGTGACTACACTATCTAGAGGGTAACGCAATCACTCGGCCAACGCTTAGATGGAAATCTTGCCTAGCTTTTATTGCTGGAGCAGCCCTCGATTTTGTTGATTGGGATACGTACCGAGTTGTCGTAGGTCCACATGGCCCCAGTAGCGACAGCTATAATGAAACCCCAACCGCGCAAATTCTTACCCACCACGGAGGGAACAAAATGGGGGTAAAATATGGCAATATAATATGTATTAACTTGGTTTTGGTGGAATGACCGCCGAAGGCTATAAATGCTGAGGGTGACTGGAGCGGGAAACCGGATTCGAACCGGCGACCCTCTGCTTGGAAGGCAGATGCTCTGACCAACTGAGCTACTCCCGCTTGAGTCACTAAAGGCTTGGGGCAATCGTGAGGCGTGGAAGCTGGCTGGGCCGCTAGGATTCGAACCTAGGTATGACGGGATCAAAACCCGTTGCCTTACCGCTTGGCGACGGCCCAATCGTAATTTGCGAACATAACCAGGAATGAAGTATGGGTCAAGAATTTTGTTGCAGTCTGAAAAACAGCTAATGATCAGAGATGAATAGCTCACATCCCAGGAGAGCAAAGATCCCGATTCTGGGCCGGACCAAGAGGGGGGGGGCTCAGGCGGCCCGATCCATGCCCAGCCGTTTCCTCGGGGGTTTGTTCCAGGTTGGGGCAAGGTTGGCCCTAGAGGTATTATTCCAGGTTGGTGCCAAAACCGCCCCTTGCTTTCCAGTTCCACGAAAACAGGGGCTCCTTTGCTTGGTAGGACAGGCACCCCGTCCAACCTTGGAGGTTTTGTTCCCAGTTGGCTCCAAACCCACCTCAGGGAGGTCCAAGGTCAGGGGAACCCCTCTTGGAGCGGTGCAGGAAATCCGACAGGTTTGGGGCCCAAAGGGTTGGATTCCTGACAAAGCGGGCGGGAGCCAGACCTCGGCCCTGGGACCGTGGTTTTTGGCGGATCGGCAGTCCGGGGCCGAGGGGAGGCCCCAGGGGCTCCTAGTCTTGCACCTTGTATTCGTTGAGCTTGTTCCGCAAGGTGCGGATGCTGATGCCCAGGACCTCGGCGGTTTTGGTTTTGTTTTGTTCGGTTTGCTCCAAGGTTTTTAAAATCACCAGTTTTTCGATCTCCCCCAAGGTCATCCCCACCTCGATCTTTAACCCCTCCGCTCCGCTCGATGGGGCGGCCGGGGAGGTGGGACGGGCATCCTGCTTGGGTTGGGCATGTTGGGGCTGGGTGATCGCCTTGGGGGTCATCAACAGGTTGGCCACCAGGATGCTTTTTTGGTCGCACAAGAGTAGCGCCCGTTCCATCACGTTTTCCAGCTCCCTGACGTTGCCCCGCCAGTTGTAGTTTTCCAGGAGCTTGTAAACGTCCTCATGGACCTTGGGGGGCTCCAGGCTGTTGATCTCCGAGTGTTTCTCAATGAAATAATTGGCCAAAAGCTGCACGTCCACCTTCCGTTCCCGCAAGGGGGGGAGGTGGAGGGGGATCACGTTGAGTCGGAAGTAGAGGTCTTCCCGGAAGTCCCCTTGGTTGACCGATTCCATCAGGTCCCGGTTGGTGGTGGCGATCACCCGGACATCCACGGGAATCGATTCGGTCCCGCCGACCCGGTCCACCACGTATTCTTGCAAAACCCGCAGCAGTTTGGCTTGGAGGGAAAGGGGCATCTCGCTGATTTCGTCGAGCAGGATCGTCCCCCCTTGGGCCTGTTCAAACTTGCCTCGGTGGTCGTTAGTCGCTCCGGTGAAGCTGCCCTTTTTGTGGCCAAACAGCTCGGATTCCAAGAGGTTTTCGGGCAAGGCCGCACAGTTGACCGCCACAAAGGGTGCTTCTTTACGTTCCGAATTGTTGTGGATGTACCGGGCCAGCAGTTCCTTGCCGGTACCGGATTCGGCTTGGATCAGCACCGTAGCCTTGCTGACGGCGATGCTCTTGGCCACCTGGAGCAGGCCCCGCATCCCTTCGTCTTGGGTGATGATGTCCTTGAAGCTGGTTTTGCTTTTGACCTCCCCTTTTTTGGCTTTTTTGGCCAAACTGGCCGGGCGCTCCGGGGCGGCAGGGGCCTCGTGGCGAGAGGCCAAAGCCCGTTCGATCAAAAAGATGAAGGTGTCGAAGTCAAAGGGCTTTTGCACATAGTCGAAAGCCCCGTGTTTCATCGCTGCCAAGGCGGTGTCGATGGTGCCGTAAGCGGTGATCAGGACCACCGGGACCTCGGGGTTGATGGCCTTGAGGTCCTTTAAAAGCTCAATCCCGCTTCGTTTGGGCATGGTCATGTCGGTGATGACCAGACTGTATTCCTTTTTCTTAAACTTATTGAGCGCATCAATGGCGTTGTGGGAAAGCTCGACCGGGAAGCCACATTTTTTAAGGGCGGCGCTCATGGCGATACGCATTTCCACTTCATCGTCCACCACCAAGATGGGGTCTCTAAGTTCCATAGCCTTGTTCCTGTTGCAAGTTTATACTAGGTTGGGACGCTGATTGCGCCCAAAGACGAGGCCATCCTGCCCCAAAAACCCGCTCGGGCCTTGGGCTCTTGCCACTTGAGGCCCACCACCTTGAGGTCTTGGGCCTGTTGGGTCAAAAATTCGTCGCTGGTCAGGACTTGGTCGATTAAACCCAAATCCAGCGCCGCAGCGCCATGCCACCATTCGCCGGTAGCCACTTGGGACAGAATCATCTGGGGCCGGAACCGGGCGACCCAGTCCTTGAACAGCCGGTGGACTTGGTCAACTTCCTCTTGGACCTTGGCCCGGCCTTTCTCGGTGTTCTCTCCGAACAGGGTCAGGGTGCGTTTGTATTCCCCAGCGGTGATCTGCTCAAAATCGACCTTTTGGTCCTCCAGGAGCCGCCGGAAGTTGGGCAGGCTGGCCACCACTCCGATGGAACCGATGACTGCAAAGGGTGCGGCCAGGATCCGGTCGGCCACCGCCGCCATCAGGTAGCCCCCCGAAGCGGCAACCTTGTCCACCGCCACCGTCAAGGGCAGACCCCGGGCCTTGATCCTGAGCAGTTGGCTGGCCGCCAAACCGTACCCGGTAACCGCTCCGCCGGGGCTTTCGAGCCGCACCAGCACTTGGTCCCCCGGCATTGCGAACCCCAAGAGGTTGTTCACCTCTTTGGCCAGCCCCTGGGCCCCGCTGGCCCGGACATCACCGGTAAAATCCAACACGAACAGCCGAGGTCGGTCGGCTTTTTTTCTGGCTTTGGCCCGCTTCCGGTGGGCCTTGGCTTCGTTCTTGGGGAGGAACCCCAGGTCCAAGGACCCAGGATCTTGCCCCAATTCTCTGGCCAAGGAGCGAACCAAAAGCCGTCCCTCTTTGGCCCTGGCCCCGTGGACGGCATTTTTCGCCAACCTCCCGGCGGCCCAAGCGAGTAGGCCCAAAGCGGTCAGAAGTTCCGCAATAAAAAGACTGTATTCAACCCACCAAGATTCTTGCATCCACCTCTCCTCAAGGGCGAGTTCGCTCCTTTGTACAGCAAAATCTTGGGCTTGGAAAGAGAGAAAGCGGAAGAAATTGCCGGGTGTGGATTTTTTGGAACGACCTTTGAATAAAAGAGAGAATCAAAAGGAGAGGGAATCAAAAGGGGCAGGTTGAGGGGCGGACCCGGTGGAGTCCAAGTGAGGTTTAGGTCACAAATTCCCTTTCCCCTTGAGCCGGAAAAGCCCTGGTCTCCCTCCCCGTTAAAGGACAGGGGAGGCCGGCAACCTTCTGAGCTATTTGTCCAAGTGAAGCTACCAATCCCAGCCCTTTTGTTTTGGACAAAATTTTGTTACCCTGACCTCAAACCTCCGTTCCGGCCTTTGGGCCTAAAGAGATGACAAACCGCAAGTTGGGCCTTGGCTTTCTTTTTGTTTTTGTCCTTGCCTTCTTGGCACCCCTGCGGGGGATGTCCGAGGTAGCCCCTGCGGTGCCTTTGGAGAAGGCCTTCAGCGCCCAAGAGCAGGACCGACTGATCTCGATGTTTGAAGCCCAGTTCGACCGGCAGTACCTGACCCAGGTGTTTGGCGACCCCCGTCTGGAGCGGATTGAGTCCCTAATCAAAAAGAACCTGCTCACCCAAGAGACCCACCGGGACTATGCCGACTTTATGAACCCCTATTCCATGCACTTGGCCAAGCGGTTCCAAAAACGTTGGGAAGCGACCTTGGAACAGGCGAGCCGACAGTTTGAGGTGGATTCAGAGGTTCTGGTGGCTATTTTGTTGGTGGAAACCGGGTTTGGCAACGTGATGGGCCGTTATCCGGTGATCGGGGTTTTTGCCTCCCTGCTGGTGGAGTTCGACAACAACCAAGGGGCCTACCCCATTGCGCCGGGGACGGACCCGGAGCAGGTGCATTACCTGGAACGGTTGGCCAAAAAGGCGGAATGGGCCAAGAGCGAACTGACCGCCTTGTTGACGCTCTCGGCGGCCAACGGCGAAAGTCCCTACCACTACAAGGGTTCTTACGCCGGGGCCTTCGGGCTGCCCCAGTTCCTGCCTTCAAGCTACCTCAAATGGGGCTTTGACGGGGACCAAAACGGGGAGATCAACCTTTCCCACTTTGGGGATGCCATCTTCTCGACCGCCAACTACCTGCAAAGCCACGGCTGGAAACGTGGCTTGACCCACAAGGACAACGAAGAAGCGGTTTGGGCCTACAACAACTCCAGACCCTATGTGCACACGGTCCTCAACATCGCCAAAACCTTGCATGACAAGGCTGCAAAATCCTCCACCCAAAGCCCCCGGGGATACGGCCTCAAAGGCACTGTAGGCCAAGATGGGCGAGGGTTGGAGAGTAAGATAATTACTGACAAATTCTAGGCCCCGTGGTAACTTCGGGTTGGTCGGTTCACCAATAAATCGGGATCGGTCCAAACCGGCAACAAGGGCTCGTCCTTTGGGGGCCTGTCCTGTGGGAGTGTTAACCCTTTTCTATCCAACGTTTTGAGTTCATGTCCCCGAAAATAGGTGCCAAGGAGCAAGGCCACTCCCAAACCCAAGAGGAGCGCAGGCTAGATCAGCCGAGGCTTTACAAGGTGTTGTTGCACAACGATGACTACACCCCGATGGAGTTTGTGGTGCAAATCTTGATGGATGTCTTTCGTAAAGACGAGATGTCCGCCATGCGAATCATGCTCAATGTTCACAATCAAGGTAGCGGCCTTTGCGGGGTCTTCCCCTACGAGATTGCCGAAACCAAGATCGCTAAGGTTCACGAACTTGCTCAGGCGCATGAATATCCGCTGAAAGCCAGTATTGAGGAGGAGTAAATCGATGTTGAGCCGTGAGCTGGAAATCTCCCTGATCTCTGCCGTAAGGGACGCAAAAAAGCGTCGGCACGAATATGTGACCTTGGAACACGTCTTTTTTGCCCTGCTCCACGACCATGTGACCTCCGTGATCTTGGAAGAATGCGGCGGGGACGTGGAGGAACTGAAGAAACTGGTGGACCAGTACCTCAACACCCAGGTCCCCAGCCTGCCCGAAGAGGTGGACCAGGAACCGCTGCAAACCTTGGCCTTCCAACGGTTGATGCACCGGGTGATGAAACATGTCCAAAGTTCAGGCAAAAAAGAGGCCGATGGGGGGGATGTGCTGGCCGCCTTCTTCAAAGAGGTTGATTCCCATGCGGTCTATTTCCTGCGCAGCCAGGGGATCGAGCGGCTGGACATCTTGCGGACCATCAGCCACGGGGAGGTCAAAAAAGACAATCCCGGCCCCGAAACAAACCTGGGCGGAGAACGGCCTCAGACCGGCAAGACCGCCGGAGCAGCCAAAAAAGGCAGCTTGGATGCCTACACCCAAAACCTGACCCAAATGGCCAAGGAAGGGAAGTTGGACCCGGTGGTAGGCCGTGACCTGGAACTGGAGCGGACCTTACAGGTCTTGTGCCGGAGGAGAAAAAACAACCCGATTCTGGTCGGCGAACCAGGGGTGGGCAAGACCGCCATTGCCGAGGCCTTGGCGCTCAAGATTGAGGCCGGAGAGGTCCCCGAGGCCCTCAAGGACGGCGAAGTTTATTCCTTGGACATGGGCAGCCTTTTGGCGGGGACCAAGTTCCGGGGGGACTTTGAACAAAGGCTCAAAACCGTGATCCAAGAAGTGGGCGAGCGGGACAAAGCGATCCTGTTCATCGACGAGATCCACACCATTGTAGGCGCAGGGGCGACCAGCGGTTCCTCGATGGATGCCAGCAACATCCTCAAACCCGCCTTGATCACCGGCAATCTTCGGTGTGTCGGCGCTACCACCTACACCGAATATCGGAATTTTTTCGACAAGGACCGGGCCTTGAGCCGCAGGTTCCAAAAGATCGACATCCCTGAGCCGAGCTTGGAGGAAACCTACCAGATCCTCCTGGGCCTCCGGGAACGGTATGAAGCCTACTTTGGGCTCAAGTATTCCAACAGCGCCTTACGAGCCGCAGCGGAGCTTTCCGCCCAGTACATCCACGACCGCTTTTTGCCGGACAAGGCGATTGATGTGATCGATGAAGCCGGGGCGGCGGTGATGCTCTTGCCGTTGAAAAAACGGGCCAAACGGGCGATCAATGTAGTGGACATTGAGCGGGTGGTCTCCAAAATCGCCCGCATTCCGATCAAAGCCAAAGGTCGGGATGAAGTGGGGGCCTTGGCGGAGATGGAAGGCAAACTCAAGGAAAAGGTCTTTGGACAAGACAATGCGATCCACCACATCGTCACTGCCATCAAGCGCAACAAGGCGGGGCTGGGGGCGATCGACAAACCGATCGGCAGCTTCCTGTTCGCCGGACCGACGGGGGTGGGCAAGACCGAGGTTTCCAAACAAATCGCCAAGATCCTGGGGGTCCATTTTGAGCGGTTGGACATGAGCGAATACATGGAAAAACATTCGGTCAGCCGCCTGATCGGGGCCCCTCCGGGCTACGTCGGTTTCGAGCAGGGCGGGTTGATGACCGAAGCGATCCGCAAACACCCCCATTGTGTTTTGCTGCTCGACGAGATCGAAAAGGCCCACCCGGACATTTACAACATCCTGCTTCAGGTGATGGACCGGGCCACTTTGACCGACAACAACGGTCAGGCCGCCAACTTCAAGAGCGTGATTCTGATCATGACCAGCAACGTTGGCTCTTCCGAAGGTGGGGCCGGGGCGATAGGTTTTGGGTCAACCAAACAGGGCAAGGAAAACGAAGCGATTGACCGGCACTTCCCGCCGGAGTTCCGCAACCGGCTGGACGGGATCGTCAACTTTAACAGCCTGACCGAATCGGTGATGGAAACGGTGGTGGACAAGTTTATCGCAGAACTGGAACACCAACTGCACGAAAAGAAAATCACCTTCAACCTGACCGCCAAGGCCAGGGCTTGGCTGGCCAAAAAGGGCTACGACCCGGAAATGGGCGCAAGGCCTTTGGGCCGGGTGATCCAAGCAGAGATCAAAGACCGGCTGTCCGACGAGATCCTGTTCGGCAAATTGATCCGAGGCGGAGAGGTCAAGATCGACCTCAAAAAAGAGGCCTTAACCTTCGCCTTCAAGTCCCGCTAACACCCAAAACCCCGCCCGCTCTTCCCTTTGGGGAGCGGGCGGGGCTGGCTCACCTCTGTCACTTGATCCCTGCTCCACCATAGCCCTGATGCAGCCCCTTGGCAGGCCGAACCCGCCCCAATCGTTTGTGCCGACTGTAGCGGTTTGCGGTCAACCTGGACTCGCTTTGGAACCACCGAAGGACAGTTTGGAATTTACATTGGTAGGTCCTAGAAACCCAGGTCTTAGTGCCCCTGTTTTTTTTGGGGGGGCCACCCCAAACCGGCCTCAAACCCCGGCGAACAAGGCGGATTCAAAGGTGAAGAGGGAGAGCGGGGCCAGTTTGCCTTTGACCTCCACTTCGCCCATCGCCTTAAAGGGGTAGAGGTCCACCAGCCCGTCCTTGACGGTTTGGCTGACCAAAAAATCCACCCCCAAGGTCTTGCAGGCACTCTCGATCCGGCTCGCTTGGTTGACCGTGTCGCCGATGACCGTGTATTCCAGCCGCTCGGAACTGCCGATGTTGCCCACAATCGCCTCTCCGTAATGAATCCCAATCCCTTGGCCCACCGGCTCCAGCCCGGCGGTGACCCGTTGGGCGTTCAACTCGGCCAGGGCCTTTTTCATCGAGAGGCCACATTCTACAGCCCTGGAAAGGTCGGACTCCCCGGCCTCGGGGGTCCCGAAGGTGGCCAAAATGCCGTCCCCCAAAAACTTGTCCAACGTGCCGCCATGTTCAAAGATCACCTTGACCATCCGTTCGTGGTAGTCGCTCAAAAAGGCCACCACTTCTTCGGGGCTGCGGTTTTCGGAGAATCCGGTGAAGTCCCGTAGGTCGCAAAACATCACCGCCACCTTTTGCCGCTTGCCCCCAGGTTTGAGCAGCGAGTTGGCCGAACCGGCGATGGCCGAGGCCACCTTGGGGGAAAAGTACCGGCCCAGCTGTTGGTTGGCCCGGTCCAGCTGGACTGCCTCCAACACTGTGTTCCGGGCGGTGAGGGCAAAAAACGAGACCACCCCGCCGATCAGGACCAAGCTGAAGCTGGTGATCCAGTACAGGCTGGGGTGAATCGCCGGACCCAGCATGGAGGCCTCAAAATCGTTGGAAAGGACCATCCGGGGGTCCTGTGCGGCCCAGAAATAGAGTGCGACGGTCACCCCAAAAGCGCCCAAGGAAAGCAGCAACGGGTACAGGGGCCGCAAAGCGAAACCGCTGGCCAGGATCAGGCCAATGGCCACCAAGGGCATGGAGGTCTTGAGCAGGTAGGCCCTGGAGACCCCGTCCCCTCCCGCTAAGTGGTACCAAGCAAAAGGCAGGGCGGTAATCAGGACCATGTCCACCAGCAGGCTAAAAAAGCCAATGGCCGTAAGGTTTTTTTTACAGTTCAGCCAGCGGAAAAAGTAAAATTCCACTCCCAAAAGCACAATGTAAAGCGCCGAAAGCTTATAGTCCTGCAACCCGTGGGTCTCCAAAAACAATTCGGAGAACAACAGGTACACCAACAAAGCCACCTTGAACCCCAGGTGCAACTTCATCCCGGTGACTTCCTTGCGGACCAGCAGCTCGTCTGCCGCATCGGAGGCGCAAACACGGTGGTGGAACAGGGGAAAGTTCATCTTTGGTTGGGGACAAGGGGTTTTGGGCCGATTGTACAAGAACCGAGGCCAAAAGGGGAACGGGAAATGCGCAAAACCTTCAAAAGGGCTGAGGGGCAAAGGGGGCGGGGGGTGAAAAACCTTGCCCTTCAGTTTTTGGTACCAAAGGGCAAGGGAGTTGAACGGTGGGAAGGTCGGTCTAGAAATTGGCTCCCAAGACCAGCTGGAATGCCGAGTGGATCGTAAATTCAGTGGTTTCATTGTCCACGGTGACGGTCGCTTTTGCGCTCATTGCTTGGTACATCGCTCCCAAGGTCAACGGGCCGAGCCGCCAATAAACCGGCAGAGCAATCGCAAAGGTCCCGCCGGTTGCGGTCGTAGTTTCGCTGGCGCTGTCTTCAACCCTGATGGGGCCAAGTTCTAAGAAGATATCGGCGGTTCTGGTTACTTCATACCGGTTGGAAAAACCAAGCCTTGCCTGGGGGGCAAAACGGAAGGAGTCCCCAAAGCTGTAGCCCAGGGACACAAACGGGCCGGAGACCGTCATGCTGTCGGTGGTCAACCGAGCCCCGATCTGGTCGAGCGAGATACCGGCAATAGAGCCGCTGTCCAAGGTAACCCAGGCAGACTGGCCTTTGACCTTA
>MFNF01000001.1 GCA_001783715.1 Candidatus Lambdaproteobacteria bacterium RIFOXYD2_FULL_56_26 | reverse complement strand
AATTCATATCAGGTGCATTTTTCTTTGGGCCACAATCTCGTGACTACACTATCTAGTCCTCCAGCCGGAACCCCACCTTCAAGGTGGCCTGGAAGAGCACCTCGTTTCCCTTGTGTTCGTCGATAAAACCTCGGATCTCTTTGACCTCGAACCAAGACATGTGCCGCAGGCTTTCCCCGGCTTTGTCGATGGCATGTTTGACCGCTTCGGAGATCGAAACCGGAGAAGTGCCTACAATTTCGATTTTCTTGTAAATTTTGTCCGGCATGTTTACCTTCTTGGGATAGGGTTCGTGTCCAAGATAACACCTTTTTTTTGGGTGGGGCTAGCGTTTTTGCTTTTGCCCGGTTGATCCGATTGGCCCTTTGCCGCTTGGGGCATGATCCTTGTATCGAGGCAAGTCGATTCGCCCAAAGGACTGGAATGCGCCTCTATTTCAAGTTAAAGTTGAAGCCAAACGTGAATCTGAAGCCGGTGTTGCTGACCGTCCTGCTCTTGAGCCTGGGGGGGTGCGCCAAGCCTTTGTCCGAGCAGTTTTTGGAGCAAAAGGCCGGTGGCGGTTCCTATCCGGCGGCGGACTTTCGCAACTGGGACTTGCGGCACTTCGACTTTTCCAAGTCCGACCTCCATGAGGCGAACCTTCGTTACACCGATCTGACCGGTGCCCAATTTGTTTCTTCCGACCTCGCCCGAGCGGACCTCAGAAACACCAAGCTGGCCCAGGCCAACTTCTCCCAAAGCAACCTGCCCCTGGCCAGGTTGTTTGAGGCGGACCTGACCTTTGGGATTTACGACCAAATCAACTGGCAGGGGTACAATTTTAAGAACGCAAGATTGCGAGGGGCCAGTTTTAAAAACTCCAACCTACGAGACGTGGACTTCACCGGGGCAGACCTGCAAGAGGTCGATCTTTCCGGCAACGACCTGCGGTTCAGCCGCTTTGGGTTTACCCAGCTGCAAAAGGCCAAGTTTGTGGGCAGCAATCTTGCGGGCATGGAGTTTATGGACCGGGACTTTTCCGGTGCAGACTTTCAAAAGGCCAACCTGACCGGGACCAGATTTTTCCGGTGCAACCTCAAAGGGGCCAGCTTTGAAGGGGCCAAACTGGTCAAAACCAGTTTTGAGGCCTCCGAGCTGGAAGGGGTGGACTTTTCTGCCGTTTACCTGGATGCGGTGGTGTTTAAGAACGCCCACCTGCCCAGGCCCGTGTTCGCCAGGGCCCAACTCAACCGGATCGCCTTTGGGCAGTTGGACTTTTCTGCCGGGAACTTTCGGAGCGCTTGGCTCAAAGGGGTGTCTTTCGTTGGGACCAACCTGAGCGACACCGACTTTTCTTACGCCACCTTGGAAGACACCTTGCTGCGGGATTCCAAACTGACCCGAGCCAACCTAACCCAGACCGATTTCTCCAAGGCATTGCTCTACAAGACCGACTTTACCGGGGTAACCTTCACCAAAGCGCTGTTCCCGACAATCACCGAAGAAAAGACCCAGATGGAATTTGTCCAGGCCCCGATGGGTTGTTACACCATGGGCGACCTGTTTGGAGAGGAACGGGGGTTTTCCACCGAGCCCCACCTGGTCTGTGTAGAAGACTTTTTTATCGCCAAAAAGGAAGTGACCCAAGCCCAATTTGTCCAGCTCATGGGCTACAACCCCAGCACCCACCAGGACAAAACGATGGTGTTGCCGGTGGAAAACTTGAGCGCCCAAGAGGTGGAAAAATTTGTCGCCGCTTACGCCCAGGCCACCGGCTGGCCAGTCCGGCTGCCCAAAGAAGCGGAATGGGAATATGCTTGCAGGGACTTAGGGGGCAAGGTGCGGTTCGGCAACGGCCAAGATGTCGCCAACCCTACCCAAATGGCCTACAACGGGAGCCTGGAGGAAGGTTCTCAACGAAGGATGCTCAAGGAAGACGGACCGATCCACAAGGGCCGGTTGGCCTGGAAGGAGACGGTTCCGGTGGGTATGTTTGGACCCAACAACTTGGGGATCTTCGACCTGAGTGGCAACGTTGCAGAATTGGTCGCCGACCCTTGGAACTCCAAGGCCTATGGAAATTTGAGTCCCAAGCCGGTCCTGGGTCCCAGTGCGGCCCAGGTGATCCGGGGCGGGCATTTTGAAGGTGCTGCTGCGGAGCTTCGTTGCTCGAAACGGACCTTTATCACCGCCGAAGAAATGGACCGGCGGGTCGGCTTTCGGTTGGCCAGGGACATTGTACTCAAGGACCTGGAAAACAGTGATCGGTTTCAATTGGACAATCGATGAAGGAATGGGGTTTACGTAATCTTGGTGTGTTCCTGGCCCTTGGGCTTTGGTGCGGGCTTGCGCCCCGTGTTTTGGCGCTGGAGGCAGAGGTGGGCGGGTCTTCGTTGGTGCAAAAGGATTGGCACCGAGAATCCCTGCTCAATGGCCGAATCTTGGACCACCGCTCCGACGAACAAAGTACCTGGGCCTACCTAAGCTTCCCTTGGGACGACCAAGTCTGGTCGGCCCGCAAGGAGACGGTCACATTGCGCCATTTCAACCAAAACGGCGACCTGCTCGAACAAAGAGTGGTCGAAAAAATCACCCCGCGGTTCGACTACAAAACCCAGAATCTGGAGCTGGGAATCTGGCGGACCCTTGAGCAGCCCCAGTCCCAATCCGGCACCTACAGCCTCGGTGAGCCGGAAAAAACCCAGTACCCGTTGGATTTTTTTACCGCCAAGGTGGAGAAAAATCGGGAATTTGTTGAGTTCAACGGCGGTACCGAAATGGACCATGCCTTGGCCCAGGACTCGAAGATCAGCTGGAAGGTGTACCAGTGGAGAGAAGTGGCCTTGGGGGCCTACAACCGCAACTACAAGGGCTGGCGGCTTTGGTCTCGGCAAAGGCTGGAGTATTACCCCAGCGCAGCCAACGACAAAGTGGTGCCACTGTCCGGGTTTACCTACTACAACAACCTGCCGGTCAAGCCCAACCTGGAGGCTTATTGGAAGTCCCTGAAGGTCCACCTGGAAAGCTTGGCCGTTGGGGACACCACCGGAGGGCAGGTGCGGATCGAAAGTCAGTTCAGTTTCTTTTTGGGTAGCTCCCAAAACCTGCTGACCTACCAAATGACCGCCAAAAGCCTCCAAACCACCTACGACGACGGCGGAACCACCACTCCCTACCGGACCGTTGGCTCCGGGTTCCAGTTGGTAAACCAGTTTACCTACCAAGGGGAGGTGCAACTCTTCGACAGCCCGATGTACCTCAAATGGCTTTACCAGTACGCCGACACGCCGGTTTTGTCCGACTACCGGAGCGACTGGGCCAGCCTCTCCTTGGGGGTAAATTTTTGAGAGGAAGAGTGAATAAAAATACAAAATATTCACATTTGATTGCCCCTTTTTCCTCCGTCCGCTAAACTGGCCCTACACCAACCTTGAGGAGGAAAATGACCAGCCTTGCCAAAGTAATGCACCAAGACCACCAACATTGCGACCAACTCTTTGCCACTGCCGAAGAGGCTCTGGACCAAGGGCAAGGGGGAGAGCAAACCCAGCGCTTTCTCAAAGCCATGGCCCGGCACTTTTTGGCGGAAGAAGAACTGCTCTTTCCGGCCTTCGAGGAGTTTACCGGCATGAAGGGCATGGGGCCGACTCAGGTGATGCGAGAAGAGCACCAACAGATGCGGGGCCTTTTGTCCCAAATGCAGACCGCCTTGGACCAAAACAATTTTAAGGCAGCCAAGCGGCCCTTGGAAACCCTGTTGATCCTGATGCAGCAACACAACCTGAAGGAAGAAAACATCCTCTACCCGATGATGGACATGCACCTGGGTGGCCCGGAGCTGATGGGCCGGTTGGCCCAGGTTTTGGAGGGCTGAGGTGGCCTGGGTGGAAATCGACTGCCGTCAAATGGCCCCCCCGGAGCCGATGGTCCAGGTCTTGACCGCCCTGGAAAGCCTGGGGAAGGGGGACCAGGTCCTGATGGTCCACCGGCACAATCCGGTCCACCTGCTGCCGATTTTGACCGCCCGTGGTTTTTCCTACCGGTTCAGGACCTGTACCGAGTCTTTGGTGGAGCTTCTGATCTGGCACAAGGGTTCCCCCGAACCTTAAAACGAACCTCCGGGGAATTTTCCTGGATTCATTTTTCCAAAGGACTCACCCAGAGATGTACCAAGGCCTGAGCCTCGACCAAGCGCCGCCGTTGTCGGTGCCATTGCGTTTTTTTCTGACCGCCCCGGCCTTTGGGGTTTTGGGTGGGTTGGCCTTGGCTTTGGGCGGAGCGGAACTTTGGGCGGTGCCCCTGGCCGGTCCGGCGATTGCCTGGGTCCACCTTTGGACCTTGGGCTGGCTGGCTATGGTGATGGTGGGAGCCTTTTACCAGATGATCCCGGTGATGATCGGGGGGCAGGTGCCTTGGGGCTTTCTCTCCAAGTGGGTGCATGGCCTTTTGGTTGTGGGCGTATTGGGGCTGGTGGGATTTTTTCAATTTTGGGTTCCCTTTTTGGGTTGGATCGGTTGGACCGCCTTGGGGGTGGGTCTGGGGCTCTTTTTGGCCCAAACCTCCCTGGCCTTGTGGCGGGTCAAAGGCGAGGTGCGGCCCACCTTGAGTGCAATGCGCCTTTCCTTGGGCTCCTTGGCCATTGTCTGGGTGCTGGGGTTGGCTCGGTTGGTTGAACACCTGGGCGGGCCGGGGCTGCCGGGGCCGATCCGGGAATTGCACCTGATGTTTGGCTTGGTTGGCTGGGTGGGGCTGTTGGTTTTGGGGGTCAGTTTTCATTTGGTCCCGATGTTTTATGTTTGCCCGCCGATCGACTCCAAAACCGCTTTTGGCCTGATCCGGCTGATCGGCTTTAGCCTGGCGTTGACCACACTGGCCTTGGCCTCGGGCGTAGAGGGGCCTTGGTTGCTCTCGACGGGTGCCTTGGGGGTGGTGGGTTTTTGGGGTTATGGGATCAAAATGTCCCGGTTGGTCCGGCAAAGGAGGCGCAAGAAGATCGACCCTGCCTTAGGGGCGGTGCGGGTCGGCTTTGCTTGGTTGTCCCTGGCTTCGGGATTGTTTGTGGCGGGTCACCTGGGGCTGGAACGGGCCTTGGACGGAGCGGGTTTGGTGATGCTTTTGGGCTTTGGGCTCAGTTTTACCCATGGGATGTTGTACAAAATATTGCCCTTTTTGGTGTGGTTCCACCGGTTCAGCAGCCAAATCGGCCAGCCCGGGGTGCCTTTGTTGGGTGACATCCTACCCCAACCCCGGATGTGGGCCGACTGTGCCTTGCTCCAACTCTCTCTGGTTCTTTTACTGTTAGGTTGTTTGTTTCCCCCTTCGGGACTTTTGGAAACCGCAGGCTTGACCCTGGCCCTTGGGCATGGGTATCTTGGTGTAGTGTTGCTAAAGTCGGCGGGAACCGTGATTCCCCCCCAACCGTAAAGCCTGTGAACCAAAAGCGAGACGACCAACAAGACAAGATTTTGGACGCTGCCCAACAGCGGTTCATCCAGTATGGCTTCAAAAAGACGGCCATGGCTGAAATTGCTAAGGACTGCGACATGTCTGCTGCCAACCTGTACCGGTACTTCACCAACAAACGGGACATCGGGGTCAGCGTAGTGCGCCGGTTTGTGGAGTTCAGTCGGCAACTTTCCGCCCAGGTGCTGGGGGACTCCGGTTTGAGCGAAGTGGAAAAGTTGCGCCGGTTTGTCTTGGAAACCCTGCGGTTCAACCACAGGGTGTTTTCCGAACAGATCCACCTGTTTGAGCTGATCCAGTTCATCTCCACCGAACATCCGGGCATGGCCAAGGAACACATGGGGATCAAACGGGAATTTTTGGTCCAGGTGCTTTACTTGGGGACCAAAAGCGGCAGCTTCAAGGTGGTAAACCCGGAGCTGGTCGGGCAAACCTTGTTTGACGGTCTGGTCAAGTTCCTGGTGCCCTATTTTTTGATGCTTTCTCCTTTGCCCTTGGAAAAGCTGGAAGCCCAGGCCAACCAAGTGATCAACTTGTTCCTCGAAGGCCTCAGCGCCTGAATCCCCCGCTTTGTTTCCCTGGTTGCCCCAACGAAGAATCTTTGCCGACAAAAAGATTGGAGAAGTCTGGTTTTTAAGGTAGGTTGAACTAGGCGGGCTCAACACCGGCCCTGTGCAACCTCTTTTCCGAGCCAAAGCATGGAAGCAAGAAAGAGTCGGTTGACCATCAAGATCAAATTGTTGCTGATGGTGGGTATCCCTCTGTTGGGGGTCACCGGTTTTGCGTTTAACGAGATCCTCAACCAAAACCGCCTGTCCGGCGAGATCGACCGGGTCAAGGCTCTGGTCCAGTTCGGGGTTTTGGCTGGGGACTTGGTCCATGAGATGCAGAAGGAGCGGGGCCTAAGCTCCGGGTACCTGGGCTCCAAAGGAACCCTGTTCGGCGAGGCCTTGGACAAACAAAGGCAGGAAACGGACCACCGGTATGCAGTGCTCAAAACCGCCTGGGCTGGATTCAAGCCCGAATTGGGCAGCCCCGACTTTCTTAAAACCACGGCCCTTGGGTTTACGGCCTTGGAGGAACTCAACCAAAAACGGCAGGCCGTAGAGGGCCTAAAAATCCCTTTGCCCGAGGTGTTGGGTTATTACAGCAACACCATCGGCCTGTTTTTGCGGGCCATTGAAACCTCGATCCAAATCACCCCGGACCCGGAAGTCGTCCGCCGACTCTCGGCCTATACAGCTTTGTTGCAGGCCAAGGAGCGGGCGGGGATCATCCGGGCGGTGATGAACAACACCTTTGCCCAAGGCAAGTTTGCACCGGGCATGTACCGCAGGTTTTTGGACCTGCTCTCCAAACACGAAACCTACCTTGCCATCTTTGAAGCCCAAGCCAACGAGCCGAACCTGACCTTTTACCGCCAGACCTTGGTGGGGCCGGTGGTTGAAAAGGTCGGGGAGATGCAGCACAGGGCGGTCTTTGAGATGGAAAAGACCCTGTCTTTTGCCACCGGGGCCGCATCGTTCTCCTGGTGGGTTGATATTTATGCAACCCAAAACAAGGAGCAGGCCTTGGCCGGTTTGACTCAATGGGTCTCGGGTCTCAAGTCTGAGAACCTGGGACCGGGGGACCAGGAGACCTTCAAGGGGCTGAGCCAAAAATTGGGGTCCCTTGAGAGCAGCCTCAAAGGGGCTGAAAGCCCAAGAAACGGTGCTTTGCAAAGTTGGGTCGAACAAAATCGCCAATCCATCGACCATGGGTTGGCCCAGCTTTCCAAGCCCAATTTTCAGGTGGATTCGGGGGATTGGTTTACCCAAATGACCGCCAAAATCGACCTGTTCAAACAGGTGGAAAACCACCTGACCCAAGATCTGCTGGCCCAAGCGGAGGCGATGCAAAGCGCCATTTTGTTGGTGTATCTCTTGAGCAGTTTGGTGGTGCTTTTGACCTTGGCGGTTGGGATGGTCCAAGGAAAGCAGATCATCGGTTTGCTGGAAAAACTGATCACCGACTTGGCCCATGCCTCCACCGAGGTGGCTTCGGCTTCTGATGAAATCGCCAAAAGCGCCAACGCCCTGGCGGCCGGGGCAACGGAACAGGCGGCGAGCCTGGAGGAAACCTCCGCCAGCATGGAGATGATGACCCAACAGTCCGAAGACAACGCCCAGGCGGCAGAAAACACCGTAGGGGGGATGGAGAAGATCTCCCAAATCGTGGAACTTGCCCTGACTTCCGCCCGGCAGGCTTCGGTCTTGGCCAAGCAAGCGAGCCAGTCGGCGGAATCCGGGGTGTCGGCGATGGGCAAAATCGTGGAGGCGGTCGAGGCGATCAACCAAGGGAGCGAAAAGATTCGGGACATCGTTGCCGTGATCACCGAGATCACCCAACAAACCAAAATGCTGGCCACCAATGCCGCTATCGAGGCCGCCAGGGCCGGGGAGCAGGGCAAGGGGTTTGCGGTGGTGGCCAACGAAGTGGCCTCTTTGGCGGAAAACTCCAAGGCGGCGGCCAAGGTGATTTCCAGCTTGATCCGGGAAAACTCGGCCAACTCGGCCAAGGGCAGCGAGCTGGCCAGCCGGGGACAAACGGTATTGCAGGAGATTTTTGGGCAGAGCCAAAAGGTGGTTGGCTTTATGGAGGAAATTGCCTTGCAGGCGGACCAGGAAGCCAAGGGGATCGAAGAGATGAAGTCCCAGGTGCGCCAAATCTCCAGCGCTTCTACCGCCCAATCGAGAGGGGCCAAGGAGATAAACCAGGCGCTGGGGCAGATGGGCGAAGTGACCCAAGGCAATGCCGCCACCGCTGAGCAAGCGGCGGCAGCGGTAGAGCAACTGAGCGCCCAGGCCAAGATGCTCATGGACATGGTCACCGAGGTTTCGGCCCAGGTCGGCGGCCAGAGGCAATCGGGGCTGGGCCACTTGCCCAATTGACCTGGAAGGTACAAGGCCTCCGGCGGGCCGGTTGACCTCTAAAGCGCCAGCTTGAGCTTGCCCATCAGGAAGTTGACCGATTCCTGGACCTCCGGCAGCCGCCAGAGGTTGTCCGGCAGCCCGTGGAACAGGGCCAGCATTTGTTTGGAAGCCACCCGGAGCGATTCGGAATGCCCCATGTCCAGGCCCTTGAATTCCAGCATGTACAGGTTGGCTTGGAAGCTGGCCTCCTCGTTTTTCCCTTCTTCCCGGCCAATGATTTTGCGGGACCGGGCATGTAAGACCGGGTGGAAGTGGCCGGTGGCCATGGTAAAGTAGTAGGGCAAGAAGTATTGCTCCGCCAAGGTCTCCATCTGGTCTTCCGCATTCGCCGATGCGGGAATCGGGCGGTCCTGTTCAAAAAAGGTGATCCCGCAACAAAGCAAGAGCGGGTCTTCGTCGTTGCTGGAGAGGTAAGTCAGGTGCGTCTCTACCACTGGCTTGGGGAAGTTTTTGGGTTGGAACAAAAACTGGTCAACATGGTGCCCCTTGGCCCGGTAATAATCCATCAGGACCTCCAATCCATCCTTGAAGGAGAGCAGGCTTTTTTGGTTGCCAAAGACCCGTTGGTTGACCTGAGTCGCCCGCTTCCCTGCACCCTCCTTGGGGCCACGAAAGCCAACCACCGTAGTGGAGACGGGGCGGATGGCCCGGAACAGGCGGCTGAAGTCGGGATTTTTTTCCACCTGTTGGGGGCCCTCGACTCCGTCCACATCCGGGGCTTGGTCAAAGACCTCGTCCAAACTTTTTTGGGCCTTCGGCTCGCCGGAGATGTCCCGGCGCACCTTGTCGATCAGCTCCTCTACTTGGTTGAGCGCCACCAAGCCCATCACCTTAAGCTCCATCAACCCGCCGTAGATCTGCCCGAACAGGCTGTGGTCCGGCTCCCCAAGTTCGTACTTGGCCTTGGCGGTGGCGAACAGTTGGTTGAGGTCGGCATCAGTGGCCCGGCAAAGGGTGTTGATCAGATCCTTGATGTCTTTGATCAAGGCATCCAGGGTACTGGGGGCCAGATTTTCCAGGAACCGGTTGAGCTCGGTCTTGGTGGAAGGCAAGGCGTACAAGGCCCGGTCAGTCATCTTGCCGACCAGAGACTGGGGCGGGGTCAATTGCAGATTGGTCCACAAGAAAGCGGCGCAAACCTTGGACAGGTCGGAGCCGTCAACACCCAGAAAGCGGGCCGGTTCGGAGAGGCGGACAAAAAAATCCCGCAGGTAGTCGTACCGCTTTTTGGCGTAGATCGGCAACATCCGGTGCCCTTGGATTGAAGCAATCACCTCCCCCAGCTTGAGGGTCAGCACCTCGTCGGACTCCAAAAACCGAGAAAGGTCGGTCAACCTTGCGTCAGCCAAAATCCCTCGTAACAAGTCCAGGCTGAGTTCCTGGTCGATCCCCAGGGTCTTGGACTGGGTCGCTAGGTAAGGCTTGGTAAACAGAGCCATCAGCTTTTCGGCCATTTCAAACCGAAAGGAGACCAAGGCATGTTTCTGGGAGTCTGCCGTTTTGGCGGTAAAAAGGGTGGGGCTGTTGAGCAAAAGGTCGGTGACCTTGTCGGTGCCCCGGAAAGACAGCAAAAGGCTCATGGCCAGTTTTTTCCGGTTTTCCGCCAGCCCGGAGGTCAGGGTCTCGACCAACCCTTGGATCTGCTCGGCTCCCCCCAAGAGGTTGAGGGTCTCCAAGGCAAACAACCGTTTGGCTTTGTTGAGGCTGTTGAGCTTTTTGATCGCTTCCAAGAACCCCAAGGCCGGGGCTTCGACCCTTTGGCGTTGCAGCAAGGTCAAATGGGCCAGCGCACCGTCCACCCAGCCCAATTCAAGGTCCGGGGCCTGGTCGATGATTTGGGTCAAAAGCAGGTCCCGATTGTCGCTGGTGATCCGCCTGCGCCGTTGGGCCCGGATGAAGCGGTCGATGCTTTTTTGCAGTTCCTGGTTGTCCATGGTGCCGGGGGAAAGGTTAGGGCCTCAGCCGGTGGCTGGGGAAGCTCAAGGTAAAGCGACTGCCTTGGTTGACCACCGAATCCAGATCGATACCACCGCCCAGGAGCCTCATGATGTCGAAACAGTAGGGGAGGCCAAGGCCGGTCCCCTTTTCGCCCATGGTTCCCAAGGTAGTGGTGGAAAACTGTTCCTTAAAGAGGTATTGGGCCACCTCCGGCTCGATCCCCAAGCCCGTGTCCTCAACGATCAACCCCAGGCCTAGTTCCCAGGTGACCTTGATCCGGTCGCCAGGGCTACAGAACTTGATGGCGTTGGACAAAAGGTTGGCCATCACCTCGCCCAACAAAAAAGGATCGGTTTCCAGGATCACCGCCTTGGGAACTTGGTTTTCCAGGACAATGCCCTTTTGTTCCGCCGAATCTGCATACTGGTTGCTCACCTGTTGGGCCAAGTCAAAAAGCAGGATCTCCTGGTAGTCCGGCTTGATCCGGCCGGTTTGGATGCGGTTGATGGTGATCAGTTTGTCGATCATGTTGAGCAGCCGCTGGCCCGATTCGATGGAGTTAACCAACAGTTCCCGGTGCTTGGGGTCCAGGTTAGCTTCCTTTTTGACGATCCGCCTTAAAATCCCCAGGATGGAAAAAAACGGTGATTTCAGGTCATGGGCCACCAACGACAAGAAGGAGGTTTTGGCTTTGGTCGCCTCTTCGGCCCGTTGTTTTTCCTTGGCCAAGGTTTCGGCCAGCCGCTGCTTTTCGGCGACCTCAAAGGTCAGCTGCTGGTTCGCCTGGGCCAGTTCGTGGGTCCGTTGTTCCACCTGTTCTTCCAACTGTTCTTGGTGGGACTGGAGCAGTTCCTTGGTCTTTTGGAATTGATAGACCTTGAGGATCCGTAAGGCCAAAGCCTGCAACAAGGACTGTTCCTCCTCCAGGAATCCGCCTTCGGGTGGCTGGGTGTCGTAGCCTACCTCCAGGTAGCCCAGCCGCTCGTTTTGGTTCCAAATCTCTTCTTTTTGGGAAAGCACCGGGCTGCGGAAGTTGACGCTCCGCCAAATCTCGGTACGGATCACCAGCCTGACCGAACAGTACTGGGGATAGCCCCAGGCCTTGGGAATCTGGTTGACCAGCTGCTGCATCATCTCGTGGAAATTCAGGTTTTCCGTTTCGGTCAGGTGGGTGATGTCGTAAAGGCAATGAAGCTCGTCGATCCGTTTTTTGAGAACCTTGGTTTGGGCGGCGTTGGTCGCCTGGGACAGCTTCAGCTTTTGTTGGTGTCGGGCAAAGTAGAGGCTGAAGGCGGCCAACACTACCAAGATGGCCAGATAGCTGTAATAGATCCCCATCATCTGGCTGCGGTGGTCCTGGAGGATGTCCGAAGAAGTGACCTTGGTCACCAGGATCCAGACCGGGAGGTTTTGGGCCCCCGGAAGGATCGGCAGGGAAGAGGAGATCATCTTGGCCAGATCGATCCGGTCAAAAACAAAAAACCCCTCTTCGTTGGAAAAGGTGCCGTTGTTGTGGCTGCCGATCTCTGCCCAGCTTTTGGGGTGTTGCCGGTCAAACTTCAGGTCTTGCCTGCCGGTCAGTGCAAAGCCCCACTCTTCCCCCTCGTTGGGGCTGACCAGATAATAACCTTCCGAGTTGAGCAACATCACCTGCCCGCCGCTCAGGTAAGCGGTGTTGCGGATCCCCTCCAAAAAGCGCTCGGCCAGGAAGTTGACCACAAAGACCCCCAACTTTTGGGCCTGGTCGTAGATGGGCATGGCAAACCGCAACATCGGCTTAAAGGGAAATTCAACCTCCTGGTGCTCCACGTTGAGGTCCAAGGGGGAGATGTAATAACGGAGCGGGTCCAGGTCTCTGGAGTTCAAAAAATAGTACCGGTTGCCCTTTTTTTGTAGTTGAGCCTGGGGCACCAACAGTGGCGAGCCCAGCTTGGGGTGGTTGATCCGAAACTGCTCCTCCCCTTCTAGGTCCAAAAACCGCACTTGGTCGATCCCGGTTTTGGCACCGATAAAGGTAAAAAAAGGCTCAATGGCCTTATTGGTGATCGGGCGGTGTTGGGCGATGGTCTTAAAAAGATCTTGGGATTGGCTCAGGAAATAAAAGTCGGAGATACAGTCGTTCAGGTAGGTTTCGATCGATTGGGTTTGCAGGTGGTGGTGTTGTTCGATCTTTTGCAGCTGTCTCTGCTGGGTTTCCTTGCGGTGATGTTGGTCAAACAGGCTCAAAAGCAAGGCCATAAACCCCGCCAGCGGCACAAAGGTCAGCAGGAATATGCTGAAAAGATAGCTTTTATTAGCAGTGTTGACAGGCATCGTCTTCTGTAAAACAGGGCCGATAAAGGAATGGCTACCGCAATGCTAGGTCATTTTTTCCCCTTTGCCAATGCTTGCACCTTTGGAAAAACAAAGAAAAGAGCCCTTAAAAACCGGTTGGTTCGGGTCTGGAACTTTGGTCCGGGAAGGGGGGCTTTTGTGCTGCACCAAGACCGGGACAAAACCGAGCCAAGGCTGGCCCAGGGGGCCGAAAAAAAAACGCCAAAAAGAGGGAAAAGGGAGGAGCAAAACAGGAAGGGAAAACCCACCCAAACCGGTTGGCCTGGGTGGGTTTTTAAAAGTTAAGCTTCTAAAACCAAGCTTCTTACTTGCGCTCAATCACGTGAACGATGTGACTGGTAGCCTTAAACCACTTGCCAGCCAAGTCCACCACGGTCTTGGAAGAGAAGTCCTTGCACGAGAACACGTCCAAATAAATCGCCTTGGTGTGGTTGGCAAAGTGGGCAGAGATCATGCTGGTTTGGATCATCTGGGACATGGTGAAACCTTCCACCTTTTCGTTGTCCCCAAAATGAACCACCACGGTCTCCCCAAATGCGATCATGTCAATCTGCTTCACCAGTTCTTTGACAAAATCCTTGATATGCTGGGCGTTGGTCATGGTACTCAGGTCGCAACCGTAAAGGTCGCAAATGACGTGCTTTCCCCAATTGGATCCCATGCAAACTTCTTCCATCTTACATCCTCCTAAGGTGATACTGCTTGTGGTTAGGGCATAGAAGGCACAGGGTCCTTCCGATTACTCAGGTCCACAGATTCTAAGGTCTTGACTGTGGAGCAGGGGCACCCAGGTAACGGCCCAAAGGGTGCTACCTGGATCCTAGGACAAGACTCCTGCCGAAGAGGCAAACTTAAGTAAAACTTAAGCAAAACAAATCGATTTTCTAAAACTCCCTTCTCAGGTCCTAGCGACGTTATAGGTATTCATGAACTCGTCTAACCCCTTGGCTGGAGTAATGATTTCATACTCCTTGGCCAAGATCTCCTTCACATAGTTCGGCTCGGCGAGGAAGCCGAAATGCATTTCGGGGTTGTAAAGCTTGAGCCCCGAAACTTGCCTGGAGTCCAACCGGTTTTGTACTTCCGCCAAGGTCACTCCCTTGGGGTTGCTCTGGTCGGAACAATAGGCAAAACTCATGGTGGTCCCGTAGATCGGCACGAACTGGAAGCCGTTGGCCACATACTTGAAGGTGTCCTTCAAGGTGCGGTTGATCCTTCCGTACATCTGGGGGTAAAGCTGCGGGTATTCGGTGTGCAGGGCTAAGATCGAGCTTTCGTCCCGCAGGGCCTGTTTGACCTTTTTGTAAAAGGCCTGGGTATAAAGGGCCCTGGCTGGTCCAATCGGGTCGGTCAGGTCCAGGATGATGACATCAAACTTTTCGTCGGTCCCGGCAATGTATTCCAGGCCGTCTTGGATGATCACCTGGGCCCGTTTGTCGTCAAAGGCACCTTGGTGGACCTTGGGCAGGTATTCCTTGGAAACCTGGATCACCGAGTCGTCGATTTCGACCATCACCGCCTTTTCGACGGTGTTGTACTTCAAGACGTGGTTGAGCACGCCACCATCCCCAGCACCGATGATCAGGACCTTCCTGGGGTTCGGATGAGCAATCATGGCCGGGTGGACCAGGGGCTCATGGTAAAAGGCTTCGTCTTTGTCGGAAGTCTGGAAGAAACTGTCGATCCGAAGCAGACGGCCAAAGTCCTTGGTATCGTACACCTCGACCTGTTGGAGGTCGTCGCTGCTGCGGTAGAGCACCTCTGCCGGCTTGATGAAAAAGCCGTAGTCCGGGGAAAAGTACTCGGTGTATTTGTCGTCTTCAATGTCCTTGTAGCCTTTGATGATCTTTTCGTTGACATCCAAGGGTTCAAAGACGGACTTGAGCGCATTGGCCAGATTCAGCGCCTTGGGGAAGTTGTCGCAAGAGTAGTTGCAAACCGAAATGTCCACGTTCAGGTAGAAATCCCGCTCCGGCCAAGTATGGATGTTGAGGTGGGATTCGGCCAAAACCAGACAGCCAGTCACCCCTTCCCCTTCTCCAAAGGAAAACCCAGCTTCAGCGACGGTGTCCAACCCGGAATTTTTGACTTCCGCTCTCAGGACCTGCATCAGGGCATCAAGATTGGTAAACAATTCTCGGCCTTTTTTGCAACCGACGTATTCTGCGATGATGTGGATGACTTGTCTCAAGGCTCGGCTCCCGACGAGAGGTTTCAGGAACGGCACCGCAGGAAACGGTGGAACAAAAAAGAATAGCTGACCATGGACGGTCTGGAAGATTTGATCAAGCGGTTTTTACCGTTAAGTTGTCTTTTTTCAGCTTGGACCTTCCTTGGTTTCGTCAGGGGGGCTCAAGGGGGCCGGTAGGGCAAAAATCCTTGTTTTCCCTGATTCTTTTGGCACGGCCTCACTCTGTTTTGCCCTGAAGCAGGCAACCGCCTTTTTCTTGGGGATCGGGAGAAAAGGAAAGCCAACCAATTAAATGCATATTAAGACCCCCTAGAGTTCTGGTCAAGAACAGTTATTGACTGAAGATAAAAAAATCACCTTTAAGATTCAAACAAATAAGGTATAGCCACGGATATGTTTGGCGATTGCCTCCCCCGTGTTGGGGGGCCCATCCCTCCAGAGGCCCTGAACCTTTGTCTGGGGGCATTGAAGGCAGCCAATCTTTGGTCCTGGGCCGGGATCGGTCTGGAAATTTATGGGTCCGGGAGATTTTCTTGGCAAAAGGAGGGTCTTTTTTGTAGTCTGGACCCATCTCCGGAGGGAAAACATGGGATTGTTCCAACAAATTTTTACGGTCATGGTCGTTGAAGACAGCGCTCCCCAGCTGAAGCTGATCGACAAAATGTTGACCCGGATCGAAGGGGTTAAATCCATTTTGTGCAGCGACATCTTTGAGGCCTACGCCGTCTTGCAGGCCTATTCCAAGGTGGACATGCTGGTCCTTGATGTAAATCTGCCCTTTGCCGGGGGGTTGTCCCTGTTGGCCAAGCTGCGGTCTATGGGGCGCTTTGCCGAGCTGCCCATCCTGATCTCCACCGCCGAACAGGACGTGGCCATGCTCCATGGCAAAGGCTCTAGCGGCTTGTTGGTCAAGCCTTACGATGCCGGGCAGCTGAAAACCTTTGTGGATGCTTTCCGCAACGTCCAACCCTGACCTCATGGAAAACTGGCTGGTTGCAAACCTGGATTGGATGGGCGCAGGGCTGCTCTTTTTGATCTGTCTGGTCCTGGGCCTGCTGGTTGGTTTTAAAGTGCTGGAGACCTTGCGGCTGAGGCGGCACAAGGACCGGCTGTTTGAACAATTAACGGACTTTTATGAGCGCCATAAAGATCACTAGGCCCCTGTTGGACCAAACCGCCCACAAGGCCCGACAAACCCCCCGAGGTCGGACCAACCACAATTTTCACCGCCAATCCTCCGATCCTTTGCAGCGTCTGCTCAACGCCATTGAGCCGGGCAGTTATGTCCGTCCCCACCGACACCTGACCCCGGCCAAGGACGAGGTTTTTTTGTGTCTGGTCGGCAGAGGGGCACTGGTCACCTTTGACGAAACGGGACACCCTCAGGAGGTCTTGGGCCTGGACCCCAGCCTGGGGCTCTTTGGAGCGGACATCCCGGCTGGGACCTTCCATTCGATCTTAGCCCTCCAGTCGGGCAGCGTATTTTACGAGGTCAAGCTTGGCCCCTACGAGGCGACCAGCGACAAGGACTTTGCTGTCTGGGCCCCGGCTGAACCACAACCGGAAGCCAAGGCCTACCAAGCGAGCCTTGAAGCCTTGGCGCTGGAGCGCCTGGGCTGGGTGAAAGGCTGACCGATGGGAATGTTGATCCAGTTTGCCAACGTTGGGTTTTTCCCGGACCAGGAATTTGGCCTCAAACGGGTCAGCCTGGAATTGGAATGGGGAAAACGCTACAAGATCACTCTGGCCAACCAGGACCAGATGAGTGGGTTTCTGGGGATCTTGGAAGGCCGGTATCAGGTGCACAGAGGCCGGATCTACAAGGCCAGGGACTATGCCTGCCATTCGGACCGCCTGCTGTTGGGGGACCGGGTGTACAAAAAAAAGGTGGGACCCTTCCTGACCTTGGAGTCCCAGCCCTTCTTGCAGTTCGGTGGCCGGAGACGG
The DNA here is from genome assembly GCA_001783715.1 of Candidatus Lambdaproteobacteria bacterium RIFOXYD2_FULL_56_26. Lineage (GTDB taxonomy): Bacteria > SAR324 > SAR324 > XYD2-FULL-50-16 > XYD2-FULL-50-16 > XYC1-FULL-56-13. Next base: position 560,105 of record MFNF01000001.1, on the reverse strand, counting down.
GCCAAACGAACCTTGATGGAAGAGCTGCGGGCCTATTCGCTGCGGCACCTGCAGGTCTATAAGCTTAAGGGGGACGAACGGCTCAAGTTTGCCCTGTTGAGCCTGGGGTTCCAGGAATCCGGTTTGATCCTGATCAGCCAGCTGTTTTTGCGCCAGTTGGATGGGCCGATGGAAAACTTTTTTACCCAGTTGGTCCAAGAAAGCCGCTGTGCCCTGGCCTTGGTCTGCCACCTCCAGACCCCCCAGGAGGGGCTGGAGCGGTGGACCGGTCTGGCCAATTTTTTACCCCTGGACCTCTCCCAAAGCGAACATGGGCCGACCGAGGTCACCGACCAAACCGGCCAACCCCAAGCGGAACCTTCGCCCCCAGCACCAGAAGACTTGGAGCGGCTGCCTGAAAAAAAAGGGGAGCCAAATCCGGTGGATTGAGCTACAAGAGAATTCCATCAGCGCTGGACGTTTGGAGGCAAGGTTGGCAAAAAAAGGCGACAAAAAACCGGATTTGCTGGAGAGAGGCTCTCTGGACTGCCAAAGGGCCATCGAACCGAAGGTGCCCCTGCCGGGCGCTTCGGCCCAGGAACTGCAAATCCTCTGCCGGAGCTTTGCCAAGTGCTTGGTGGAAAAGGGGCACGGCTACCGGCAGTTGATGGAAGCCGCCTGCCACCTCTTGGACCAAGCGATGGAAGAGCTGTCCGCCGAAACTGAGGAAGTGGAGGAAAAACCGGCGGTCGCCGTCCCGAAGCCCGCCCGGGCCAAATACAACACCGCCGTTCCGCCTCAGGCTTGACCCAGCTCAGACCTGATCCCAGGTGAAGGGCATGACCTGACCGATCTGCCGGGTCCCTGCCGCAGCCATCAAGATTCTCTCCACCCCCAAGGCAATGCCCGCACAATCGGGCATTTGGCCCAGCGCCGCCAAAAACTTTTCGTCCAACGGATAAGCCGGTTTGCCTTTGGCGGTCCGGGCCAAGTTGGTTTCCTCAAAGCGCCGCCGTTGCTCCACCGGGTCTTTAAGCTCATAAAACCCGTTGCCCAGCTCAAAGCCCCGGTAAAAGACCTCAAACCGGGCGGACCGCTTGCCGTCCTGCTCCAGTCGAGCCAAGGCGGACATGAAGTGGGGGTAGCCGGTCAAAAACACCGGCTGTTCCAGGCCCAACTGGGGCTCCAGAAACAGGCCAAACAGGTAGTCCAGTTGGTCGGTTTGGTTCGCTGGGGAGTCTCGCAAAAAGTCGGGAACCTCCTGGCCCAATCCGGCCAAGGTCGCCTCGAATTGGGCAAAAGAAAACCCGAAAGGATCAAGTCCCAGCCGGGTGGCAAACAGCTCCCCGTAGTCCAGTCGCTGCGGCCTGGGCCAGCCCAAAACCTGCTCGAACAGGTCAGCCAAACAGTCCATCAGCCCCCATTGGTCCTGGCCAACCAGGTAAAATTCCAACAAGGTAAATTCGGGGTTGTGTTTGTAGCCGGACTCCCCTTGCCGAAAGACGGAGCCGATCTGGTAGATCGACCCGGACCCTTGGGCCAGCAGCCGCTTCATGGCGTATTCGGGGGAGGAAACCAGATAGGGGCCAAAGGGGCCGCAAGCAAAGGGTTCGATCTCCGTTTCCAGAGCCGGGCAGGAGGCCAGCAGCGGGGTTTGCACTTCCAACAAACCCCGTTGGTCCAAAAACCGGCGGAGCCCGGACAAAAGCCGGGCTCGGGCCACAAGGCCCGGAACCGGCATCTTACTTCACCCGTTCCATGTAGTCGCCGGTGCGGGTGTCGATCCGAATCTTGTCGCCTTGGTTGACGAACAGGGGGACCTGAACGGTGGCACCGGTGGAAAGGGTGGCGGGTTTGGTGGTGTTGGTGGCGGTGTCGCCTTTGATGCCCGGCTCGCAGTAGGTGATTTCCAGTTCCACGAAGTTGGGCACGGTCACCGAAATCGGCAGGCCGTTGTAAAAGACCACGTAGCACATCATCTGTTCTTGCAGCCACTGCCAGCCGTCGTCGAGTTGCTCCTTTTTGAGCTCGATCTGTTCGTAGCTGGTGGTATCCATGAAGTGGTAGTCCTCACCTTCGGCGTAAAGGTACTGCATCTCTTTTTCCTGGACATCCGCCTTGGGGACCTTTTCGCCGGACTTCATGGTCCGTTCGATCACGTTGCCGTTTAAGATGTTTTTGATCCGAACTCGATTGAAGGCTTGGCCTTTGCCTGGCTTGACGAATTGGTTTTCGACGATCACATAGGGGTTGCCGTCCACCATGATCCGAAGGCCTTTCTTGAACTCGTTGGTGCTGTACATGACCGAAAGCTGGGGATGTGGGGTGATTGATGCACTTAAAGTGGGAAGTCTGCCACAAGCCCGCTGAAAGTGCAAGAGCCCCAAAAGGGAAGCCTGAAGCTAGGGGGGGAGAGAAGCGCCCGTCCCGGTAAAAGGGGGGAAGGACGGGCGCTCCAAAAAAGGGCCTGGACCCCTCTTATTCCTGGGCGACCAACGACAGCGCTGCCCGGTCTTTGATCACCGTCCGGCGTTTGACCGTGTCGATCATTCCGGCTTGGCGAAACTCCATGAAGGCGTAAGAAACCGTTTCCCGGGTCGTGGCGATGGTGTTGCCGATTTCCTGGTGGGTGATCAGGTAATCGATCAGGGTCCCTTCGTCGCTCAAGACTCCATAACGGTCGGCCAGATCAAGCAGCAGTTGGGCCACCTTGGAATTGGCGCTTTTAAACAGCAGCCCTTCCATCAAGGCTTCGGTATCCAACTGTTTTCTGGCGGTGCGCTCCAAGAGCCAAGCGGAGAGTTTGCGGTCCTTTTCGGCGCGCTCCAGCAAGGTCCTTTGGGAGACCATATGAACGATGGTGTCCTGCTTGGTGATGGCGGTGTTTTTCCACTCCAAGCCGCTCAGGGCTTCGGTGTCCCCCAGGATACTGCCGGGGCCCAGGAGTTCTAAAATGATCTCCTTGCCATCGTTGGTGGAGCGGTAAACCTTCACTTCGCCGTGGTTGATCAAGTAGATCCGGTCCCCTTTCTCTCCGGGGCTGAACATTGTGCTGCCTTTGGGCAGAGTGGTCAGTTTGCCGTATTCCATAAAAAACTGGAGAATGTCTTGGGCGCTGAGGTTTTTGTAACTCTCCCGTCCGACCAATCCTGAAACTCCCATGTTTTTCTCCCTGAGGTCTGCGTTTTGGTTTTCCGAACTTGGTATGATTTTAACCAAACCGAGCAATTTAAGCAAGTAATATATTTATAATATAAAATGGTATATAAAAATGACGGGATAGACCACCCAGCAAGAAAGAAGTGACAAGCCCCCTCCGCTTTGGCAGAATAAAAAGAGCTTTACCGCCAACCTTTTTCCCCAGCCGAAGGATGCCAAATTTTCGTTTTGAAGAGATCTTCCAATTGGGTGCCGACCCCACCCCTTACCGGAAACTGACCCAGGAGCACGTTAGGCTTGAGTCCTTCGGCGGCAAGGAGTTTTTGCTGGTCGAGCCACAGGCCCTGACCCTGCTGGCCCAGACCGCCTTCAAGGACGTTTCGCACCTCCTTCGGCCCGGACACCTTGCTTCCTTGCAGGCGATCCTGCTGGACCCGGCCGCTTCGGAGAACGACCGCTTTGTGGCCACCAACCTCCTGGAAAACGCCATCATCGCCGCCGAGAAGATCTTCCCCAGTTGCCAGGACACCGGGACGGCACTGGTGGTCGGGAAAAAAGGGGAAAATGTCCTCACCGGCGGCAACGATGAAGAGGCCTTAAGCCTGGGGATCTACAATACCTACAAAAACGACAATCTACGTTACAGCCAGACCGCTGCCTTGACCATGTACGATGAGGTCAACACCGGTACCAACCTGCCCGCCCAGATCGACCTCTACAGCCACGGCCAAGGGGCCTACAAGTTTTTGTTTATGGCCAAGGGCGGCGGATCGGCCAACAAAACCTACCTTTACCAGGAAACCAAGGCCTTGTTGAACCCCACCAAGTTGATGGAGTTCCTCAAAGACAAGGTCAGGAGCCTGGGCACCGCAGCCTGTCCGCCTTACCACTTGGCGGTAGTGATCGGTGGGACCAGCGCCGAGATGACCTTAAAAACCGTTAAAATGGCCAGTGCCAAGGAATTGGACCAGCTGCCCACTTCGGGCAATGAACTGGGCCGGGCCTTCCGGGACCTGGAGTTGGAACAGAAGGTCTTGCAGATGACCTGGGGCTTGGGCCTGGGGGCACAGTTCGGCGGGAAGTACTTCTGCCACGACGTTCGGGTGATCCGCCTGCCCCGGCACGGAGCCTCTTGCCCGGTGGGGATCGGGGTCAGTTGCAGCGCCGACCGGAACATCAAAGGCAAGATCACCAAAGAAGGGGTGTTCATCGAACAGCTGGAAACCAACCCTGCCCAGTACCTCCCCGCCCACGGGGCCGGGGGCAAGGATGCGGCTCTGCACCTGGACCTGGACCTGGGCATGGAAAAGCTTTTGGCAACCTTGACCCAATACCCGATCAAAACCCGGCTGATGCTCTCGGGGACTATCATTGTAGCAAGGGACATCGCCCATGCAAAACTCCAGGAACGGCTGGACCAAGGCCAAGGTCTGCCCGAATACTTCAAGAACCACGTCATCTACTACGCTGGTCCGGCCAAGACCCCCGAAGGTTATGCTTCCGGCTCCTTTGGCCCCACCACCGCCGGGCGGATGGATTCTTATGTGCCAACCTTCCAAAAGGAAGGGGGCAGTCTGGTGATGTTGGCCAAAGGCAACCGGACCAAAGGGGTGACCGATTCCTGTAAGGCCCACGGCGGGTTCTACTTGGGGTCGATCGGCGGTGCGGCCGCCATTTTGGGCAAGGAATGTATCACCGAAATGGAAGTGCTGGAATACCCCGAATTGGGCATGGAAGCGATTTATAAGATCAAGGTCAAAGATTTCCCGGCCTTTATCGTTGTGGATGACAAAGGCAACGACTTCTTTGCCCAACCGGCCTGAGGGGAGCTTAACGCCGGTTTTGGCCCAAATTGTGCTTTGGAGTTAGGGAGAGAGGTGTGACCGCCAGGGAAACCAGCAGTCCACCTGTTACCTTGATCCCCAAAAAGGAACCAAAAGATGAACAAAAAAGCGGCCTTGGGGCTGATGATCTTTGGCTTGCTGGTCGGTGCAGCGGCCCAAGGGAGCCCTCGAAAACCAATCAAGTACCTACGGCCCCCCGAGTGCAGCGAGGCAAATTATTCCTGTGTGCTCAAGGTGGTGGATGGGGAGCCCTTTTGGTGCAAAAAAATCGCCCAAGACCGTTTTAAGTCGGCAGCAAAACCGGTGCGAGACTACACCATGATCAAATGCATCGGACGTTACCCGGCCCTGGTTGACCCCCAAAGCCAGCCGCAACCCCAAGCCAATTGACAGCGATGGCCGAAGAAATAGATCCCTTTGAAGCGGCGATGCGCCAACTGGGCGGCGGGGGAGCTCCGGCCCCGGATGCGGCGGACGACCCTTTTGCGGCGGCCCAGGCGGCTTTGAGCGAAGGCGGTCTGCCTCCTGAGGAAGACCCGGTCGAAAAGGCCTTGGCCTTGGGCCACCCCAAAGGAGCGGTCCAAAGCCACGGAGACCCCAAAAGCAACATCAGCCTTGATTTTCTCATGGACATCAAGCTCAAGGTCACCTTCGAGGTGGGCCGGGCGAAGATGTACATCGCCGACTTGCTCTCGCTGGGCCAAGGCTCGGTGATCGAGTTGCACCGTTTGGTGGGCGAAGAGCTGGAGATTTACGTCAACGGGCACCTTTTGGCTACCGGCGAGGTGGTGGTGGTCAACGAAAAGTTTGGTGCCAAGATCACCAACATCCTGTCGGCCGAAGAACGGGTGTTACGTCTGGCCGTGGTGAAATAGTCTCTCCAAACCGGGCTTGGTCCACCGGCAACGTTTAACCGAAAGTCCCTTGAACCCTCACGAAGCTTGGATGGCCAAGGCCATCACCTTGGCTGAAAAGACCTTGGACCAAACCGAACCCAACCCGGCGGTTGGGGCGCTGTTGGTCTCTGCTGCCGGAGAGCTGTTGGGGGAAGGGTGGCATGAGCGGGCCGGTGCCCCTCACGCCGAGGTCAAGGCCCTGGAAGCCTTTGACCAAGTCCCGGAAGGGGCGACTCTCTACGTTACCCTTGAGCCCTGCAACCACCAAGGCCGCACTCCCCCCTGTACCCAACTGTTGCTCCAAAAAAAAGTCCGCCGTTTGGTGGTGGGCTGTCTGGACCCCAATCCCAAGATGCAGGGCCAAAGCTTGGCCTACCTCAAGGCCCAGGGCCTGGAAGTGGTCTCCGGGGTTTTGGCCCCGGCCTGCACCTCCCTCAACCGGGTGTTCAACAAACACATCACCACCGGCTTGCCTTACGTAACCGCCAAGGCGGCAGTGACCTTAGACGGAAAAATCGCCACCGCTCTGGGCCAGTCCCAATGGATCACCGGCCCGGAGGCTCGGGCCTTTGGGCACCGTTTGCGGAGCCAGCACCAGGGCATCCTGGTGGGCCGCAAGACCCTCAACCAAGACAACCCCCGCTTGACCGACCGTTGTTCGCCCCACCCGAGGCAACCGGCCCAGGTAGTTTTTGCCTCCACCGGAGCGTTTGCCTACGGCCTCCATTTTTTGGACCCCCAGCCGCAGCGGCGTTTTGTCGTGGTGGGCAACCAAGCCGGCAAAGCTCGGCTCGAAGCGTTGGAGGCCCAAGGTATTTTGGTGCTGGTCGCCGACCAAGCGGTTCCCGATCCAAAATGGGCGCTCCAACAATTGTACCGCCAAGGATTGGTCAGCCTCCTTTTGGAGGGAGGGGCCGGGCTCTGGGCTGGTTTTTTGGGCCAAAACCTGATAGACCGAATCTGCCTGTTTGTGGCCCCCAAGATCATGGGCCAGCCAGCGGCTCCCGGTTTTGCCGGGGACCTGGGGGCCTTGGGGTTGGCCCAATTGCCGTCCTTTCATTTTGGCCCGACCCGTGTTTTGGGCTCCGATCTGTTGTTGGAACTGTTCCAAAGGAAAGAAGATGTTTACCGGCTTGATTGAAGAGGTGGGGACCCTGCTGTCCCTGCGGCCCATTGGCCCAGGTCAGCTGGAGTTGAAGGTGGGTTGCGGCAGGATCAACCCAGGACTGAAGTTGGGGGACTCGGTGGCGGTGGACGGGGTTTGCCTGACCGTGGTGTCTTTTGACAGTCGGTCGGTCGCCTTTGAACTTTCCGGCGAGACGGTCCAAAAAAGTCGGTTCGGCGGCCTCAAGGCGGGGGCTCGGCTCAACCTGGAACAGGCACTTCGGCTGGGGGACCGGCTGGGCGGGCACTTGGTCCAGGGACATGTGGACGGATTGGGACACCTGGGAGGGGTGAAAAAAGAAGGGGAGTTTTATTCCCTTACCTTCACCTACCCGGCTCCAATCTCCCGGTACCTGATCCCCAAAGGTTCGGTGGCGGTCAACGGGATCAGCCTGACCGTGGCGAGCCTAGAATCGGACCGGTTTACCGTTGCCATCATCCCCCACACCTACCAGGAAACCAACCTTCGGGAACTCAAACCCAAAGACCCGGTCCACCTGGAAACCGACCTGATCGGCAGGTACGTGGAGCGCCTGCTGCCCTTTGCCCAGGCTCCGGCCAAGGCGAGTTCCCTCAACGATGCCTTTTTGAAGGAAAATGGATTTTTCTAGGTTCTGGGTGATGGACGGGGGAAACAGTACCCTGCACTTTGGGGAATTCCGGGGCCCGCAACTGCAAGACCAATGGCGGCTCCCCAGCCACCCGGTCTTGCCCGAACCGGAATACCAAGCCCTGTTAGCCGCCCAGGTGGCCCAAAGGGGGACTCCCCAGGGAGTGGTCTTTTGCTCGGTTTTTAAGGCCCCCCTGCCCGCCCTCGAGGCGGCGTTGGCCTCCTTGGGGATTCCGGTGTTGGAGATTGGCCAAAAGGAATTGGAACAGGTCGGGTTCCGGGTTTTGGCCCAAGGGGCCGGGATTGACCGGTTGGTCAACGGTTATGCTGCTTGGCAAAAGTGGAAACGGGATTTGGTGGTGGTGGACCTGGGTACGGCCACTACTTTTGACGTGGTGGCCTCTCCGGGAGTTTTTTTGGGTGGGGCCATCTTTACTGGTCTGGAACTCTGCGCCAAGGCTCTGGCTCAGAATGCGGAGGCGCTTTTTGAGGTGCCTTTGGAGTTCCCAAAACAAATAATTGGAAAAAATACGAGGGAGGCCTTACAATCTGGTATCCTTTTTGGATATTCATCGCTGGTGGAAACCATGCTGGAAAAAATTGCCGCCTCCCATGGGGCAACATTATTTGGCATCGCCACCGGTGGACTGGCCCATGTTCTTTATGACCAGACTGCCCATCTCGACCGATGGGAACCAACGTTGACCCTAGAAGGGTTGGCCGGATTGGCCCAAGACGAGAGAATCAACGGGAACTTAAAACCAAGGGTTGGCCATGGGTGAAGAAGATAGCTTTGATCTGGATGACGACTTGGGCCTGGACGACGACGGTGGCGGAGACGACTTCGCCGGTTCGCTCGACGATGCCCTAGGCGATGATCTTGACGATGGCGGTGGCGCTGCGCCCAAAGGCGGAAAAGCCTCCGGTGGTGGCGGTGGTGGCGGGTCCGACTCTGGGGATTCGGAACTGGATTCCTTTTTTGAGGACCTGAGCTCCATTGAAGACATGGACGGCGATGCTCCAGCCCCCCAAGCGAAAGCGGCCCCCCAAGCCCAAGCTGCGCCTGCCCAAGGCGGTGCGCCTGCTCCGGCGGCTTCGCCCATCAAGTTCGGCAAACCGGCGGCTTTAAAAAAATGGCTCAAGCTGGCAGTAGTGCTTTTGGTACTCGGTGGGGTCGGTGCCGGGGCTTGGTTTTTCTTCTCCGGCGAGCCGGAAGAGGTGCCGCCTCCGGTGATGGACGCAATGCCCCAGATGCCGACGATGCCCCAAGAAGAAGTGGTAAAGATCGAGAAACCGGCCATTCGGATCGAGGTCCCCAAACCGAAGATGGTTGAGCCTCCCTCTTTTGAGCCGGAACCTCCGGTCAAGCGTATGGTGCCGACCGCCCAATTTTTGGTGCAAATTGCCACCTGTTCTTTCGACCAATGCAAGGAAGACTACACCGAAGCGCTCCGTAAACTGGGCGAGCCGGTTTACACCCAAACGGTGGGGGAGAAGTTCGACTTTATCGAGCTGATCACCTCCGAGGTCTTTAATTACCAAGAGGCCAGCGTTCTTGTTGAAAAAATCAACAAGATCAACAAGCAGGCCGGTGAGGCTAGCGTGGTCAGCCAGTCCAACGGCTACCGGGTCACCTTGGGCACCTTCCCGGCACTGGACCGGGCCAAAGACCTGAAGTTCAACCTGGAAAAGGAACTGCAAAAGGAAAAGGTCCGGTTCAACCTGGAGCATGTACGCAAGGACTACGAAGCCATCAAGGTCTTCGCCGGACCTTATGACACCAAGGAGGAAGCCAAGAAGGTCCTGTTTGACCTTCGCAGGGACCCGAGCTACCAGGGCGCTTTCCTGGTCCGGTTCTAAACTCCGGTCGCACCAACCAAGGGGTCCCACCAGGGGCCCCTTTTTTTTTCTTCTTTTTTTAGGACCGAGATGCGCTTTTGGCTGTTTTGCATCGCCTTTGGCTGGGTCGGTCTGCCTTTGTTTGCCCAAGAAGCCCTCAACGAACGGTCCCAGGTCAAGCTGAACTACCTCAAGGCCCTGGCCAACGAACAGGCCGGGAGGTACGATCAGGCCCACCGGGGCTACCGGTCCCTGCCCTTGGGCTTGGCCACCAGGAAACAGCGATTGTTTTTGGTGGAGCTGCGCCGAGACACCCCGGCCCAAGCCCCGGATGCCGAGTCCTTGGCCTATCAGGTGCGCTACCTGCTTTACCAGGAGGAAGCGCCTCTGGCCTACCAGACCTTAAAAAACAGCCCTCTGTCTTCGGAGGAATTGACCTTGGAACGGGCGAGGCTGGAATTGTTTTTTGGCCGTCTGCCCCAAGCCAAGGTCCTCTTGGCCGCCCCCAAGGAGCCGGAGCAGGAGGCCCTGCGCATTGATCGGCTGGAGTTGACCTTCTGGCTCCACCTCCTAGAAGGCGACCCAAAAGCGGCCTACGAGGTGGGGCAAAAGTTGGAAGGCCAATTGCTGTACCTGCCCCGGCAGTCTTGGACCAAACTTTTGTTTCCGCCCAACCGGGAGGATCTGGAACGATGGCTGCTGCTGTTTCCCGACAGTGAAGCGCTGCTCGAAGAGTTGATCGACCTTTACAAGGAACAAAAGGACTGGGCGGCGCTGGACCGGCTTTGCCAACAACAGGCGGGGGCAGGGTTGCCGGAGCCCCGGATGTCCTTGTGTCGGTTCTGGGAATTGTTGGCCTTAGGGGAAAGCGATTTTCGGATCGAAGCCGAAATGTCGCCCAAGGAATTGGGGCCTGCGGGCTTTGAGGAATTGGCCCAACGGGCCTTGGCGGAGGAGGATTGGTCTGCACTGGAGCGGATCGGCCAAGACTATTCCAAGGCCTTTCCCCAACTGGAAGACGGGGAGCGTTACCTGGCCTTGGGGCTCAGTAGGTCATCGGCAGAGAAAACCGGAAGCCCTTGAGCTGCTCTTTTTGCTCCATCATCTCCAGCAGCCCGCCGGTTTGACGGACCCGGTCACGGGTCTTGAGCAGGCTGAAGCCTTGCTGGCGCAAGGAAACGGCGTGGGCCTTCACAAATTCGACCCAAGAGCCCTTGAGGGCCAGCTCGGTCGCCTGGGCCATGGAAATCTCGACCACCAGATCCAAAAGCTCCACCCCCGGTTGTTTGGGGCCTTCTTCCATCCTGACCTTCAGCTCCAGCACCCCCGGCTCGGCCAGAATCGCCAATTCCTCCAGCAACCCCTGGACGGCAAAAGACAAGGTTTCGGCATAAACCGGGTTTTGTCCGGGAATCTTGGCATCCACCAGGAGCTTGAGGCTGTGCTTACGGCCCAAGGCGGGGTCCAGCTGGAACTTGGAAACCAGATCGGTAAAAAAGGTTCTGAGGTTTAAGGTTTTGGGGTTCGCCTGGAAGGAGCCGGATTCAAAGAGGCAAAATTCCTCCACCTCGGTGAACCCCTCCAGCACGCTCGAAGCAGTGTTGATACAGTCTTTGAGGCTGTCTTGGGTTTCTGGGTCGTCGATTTCCCGGATGATGCTGGCCAGATTCTCCATCACCGAAGACACAGGGGACTTGAGGTTGTGCATTACCCCGGCGATCACCTGATAATTCTCCTTTTGGGCATCGATCTCCCGTTGCTGGAAGTTGACCAACTTGGAGGCCAGCTGTTCCTGGAAGCTCACTTGGTCGATGAACTGGCGAGAGTCCTCCTGCTCCTTTTCCAACTGGCCCATCCGGTCCTTGAGGTTTTCCAGTTCCTTGGAAAGGTCGGTCAAGATCCGGTCGGATTCGGTCAGGATTCGGGGTTTGTTCAGTTGGTCTAAGGTCGCCACAAAGCCTCGTTATTCTTTGGGGGTTAGTCCGCTGCTCAAGGGCTCTTGCGGGTCCAGCGGTTCGGCAAGGCCAAAAAACCGCTGGTGTGCCTTGGGGTTGAGCCGCTCTAGAAGCTGGGCAAACAACAGGGCCAAAAACAAGGATTTTAAGGGCCGGAACAGGAGGTGCAGAGCCAGTCTGCCGGTTTGGTAGCCGGTTTCTCCCACCACGATTTTTAAAGACTCCACCAGCCCCAGCAGGGCCTCATTTTGGCCGCTCTGCTCCAATTGGCTTTCCTGTTCCACTTGGGTGATCAATTTTTCGATCTGCGGATGGGTGCCCAGGTAATACAAGCTGAACAGCATGATCGGCAGGATCATCAACAAGGAGATGTTGAGGTAACCAAAAAAGACGGTGGAGAAGCTGCTTTTGACCAGTTGGAAGCTGTCCACCAGATTTTGCCCCAGTTCGCGAATGGCCGGTTTGCCGTTGACCAGCGCAAAATGGCCGACAAACAGCACCAGCACAAAGGGCATCAGGGCAAACATCACAAAAGGCAGGCCAAGCCCGGAGAAAAAGAGCATCAACACAAACAGCAGAAACACCTGGGACAAAACCACCAAGACCGCCGAGGCAAAGTAGTCTTGGAAGATTTTTAAGGTCGCAAAGGGGTAGATTCGGCCATGGTTAAGCAGGGTCGGCAGGGCCAGACAGACCAAAATATCGAGCAAAAACCCATGGATCAGTTCCACCGGGTCGCTCAGGTCCAAGTCCGCCGCCAGATCAAGCAGCCAAAAGGGCAGATAGCTCAAGAACCCCAGCAAAAAGAAGTTCAGCAGATTGGCTTTATAAAGACCAAAGGCACGGACCAAAAGTGGCCAGAAGCGCATCGGTGGGGAGCTGAGGGTGGTGGGTAGGTTCATTGGCCTCGTTGAGTTTCTTTGGCAGTATCACAGAAAAAGAAGGGTCTTACAAGGGGTCAGGGTCTTTTTACGGCAAAGCCCTTCCTCAAACGGCGAGCATCAGGTAGGTTTTTGGACCTCTAGGAGAGTTTATGAAAATCACCCATGCCGAATACCTCAAAAGCTTTGTGGACCCCAGCCGGATCGACCTTCCCCCGCTCCCGGCCTTTGCCTTCATCGGTCGCTCGAATGTGGGCAAGTCCAGCCTGATCAACCATTTGGTCGCCCGCAAGGGACTGGTCAAAACCAGCGGCACCCCCGGCAAGACCCAGATGATCAACTTTTTTCTGGTCAACCAGTCCTTTTATTTTGTGGATCTCCCCGGCTACGGCTTCGCCACCGCCCCCAAGGCGGTTAAGGACGGCTGGACCAAGATGATCTGGGAATTTTTGGAAACCTACCCCTTGTCGATGATCTTCCAAATCTTGGACATCCGGCACTTGCCCAGCAAGGAAGACCAGGAGTTTTTCCATGCCCTGGTTCGGGCGGAGCTGCCCTTGTCGCTGATCGGCAACAAGGTGGACAAGCTGGGCAAGACCGGGATGGAGTCCCAGGCGGCGGTGATCAAAAAGGCTTTGGGCTTTGGCTCGAACCTGCTGCTCCATTCTTCCCTCAAAAAACTGGGCCGAGAGGAGATTTTGGCGGTGATCGAGCCTTTGTTGCTCCCTAACGAACCCCGGCAGGATCGGTAGGCTGTAGGGTTTCGGGCTCCGGGTAGGGCTCAGTTTCCAGCCCGTCCACCGCTTGGGCGGCGGCGGTGGATTCATCATGTTGGTCGCATTCCTCCAAGGGAGGTTCGTCCCGCTTGACCGGGTACCAAGAGACCGAAGGGCAGTAGGGATTGGCCTTTTTCCCCGAGACGTTGCACAACTGGACCTCCACAAACTCCGTATTGACCGGCAGGGTCTTCTCAAACTCTCCGGCGGGCAGGGCAGTCATGTAGGCCTTCCAGAGCCGGGCCGGGGTCTTGCCGCCGGTTTCCTTTTCCATGGGCCGGTTGTTGTCGTTGCCCACCCAAAACCCGGTCACCAGCCCGGCAGTAAAACCTACAAACCAAGCATCCCGGTAGTTGTCGCTGGTCCCGGTTTTCCCCCCCACCGGCTCGGAGTCGAGCTTGGCGGCTCTCCCAGTGCCGGAGTTGACCACCTCTTGCAACATTAGATTCATCTGGTAGGCTTGGGCGGGCGAAATGACCGGCACCGAAGGGCTGGGTTTGTATTCCTCCAACACCCGACCGGCGCTGTCGGTGACCTTCAGGATAAAAACCGCCTGGTTGATCTGCCCTTCATTGGCAAATACCCCATAGGCCCGGGTCAGGTTGAGTAGGCTGACCTCGGCGCAGCCCAAGGCGAGGCAAAACCCTTTTTCGGGAGGGATCTCCAGGCCAAATCTGGCGGCGACCTTGGCCAGGTTGGGGATGCCCACTTTTTTAAGGATCTGCACACTGACGATGTTGTTGGAAACCTTGAGGGCCTGGGCCATGGTGATCTCCCCCATGTATTCGCCCGAATAGTTTTCCGGTTCGTAGTAGGCAGGTTCGTCTTGGCCGTTACCGTTGGCATACTGGACCGGTTCGTCCACAAAGGTGTCGTAGGGCCGAATCCCTTGGCTCAAGGCGGTGGCGTACAGGATCGGCTTGAACGATGAACCGGGCTGGCGCATCGCCTGGGTCACCCGGTTGAATTCCGATTGGTTGAAGTCCGACCCGCCCACCAGGGCCAAGACAAAGCCGGTGCTGGGGTCGAGGCTCACTGCCCCGAGCTCTTCAAAGGTCCGGGGTTGGGCAAACCGCTCCCGGATCACTTGGTCCAAGGCGGTTTGGTATTTGCGGTTTAAGGTGGTATAAACCCGCAGCCCACCGCCGTAGATTTGGCTGGTGGAATACCGTTGTTTGAGGTCGGTCAGGATGTGGGTGATAAAGTAGGGGGCCAGGTTCAGGTCCGACTGGCGGCGCTGGCGGATCAGGATGTGCTCCCCGATGGCCGCTTGGTACTCCTCCTTGCTGATCCAGCCCAGAGCCTGCATCCGCATCAGGACCAACAGTTGCCTCGTGCGGGCCCCCTTGAGGTTTACAAAGGGGGAATAACCTTCGGGTTTTTTGATCAACCCGGCGATAAAGGCCGCTTCGGCCAAGGAAAGGTCTTTGGCGGATTTGTGGAAATAATTGAGCGCCGCATTTTCGATGCCATAGTTCCGGTGGCCCAGGTAAACCTTGTTGAGGTAAAACTCCAGGATCTCGGGCTTGGAATAGTGGCTTTCCAAGGCAATGGCCATCCAGAGTTCCGAAATCTTGCGGGACAAGGTTCGCTCGGGGCTTAGCAGGGAAAGCTTGACCAGCTGCTGGGTGATGGTACTGGCTCCCTGGGGAGCACTGGGATTTTTCAGGTACCGCAAGGTCGCCCCAAAAATGCGGATTGGGTCAAAGCCAAAGTGCTGGAAAAACCTTGCGTCCTCAATAGCTACCACGGCCATTTGCAGGTTGCGGCTGGTCTTGGAAAGAGGCACATACTTGCGGTCCTCCTCCCCTTGGATCACATGGAAAGGTTGGCCTTCCAGGTCGTAAAAGACCGTATTGTTGTTTTGGAACCGCCGTTCTTCTTCAAAGGTCGCCAAGGTTTGGCTGCGAAACACCGAAAAAACCAAGGCCAAAAGCCCTACCCCAAGGAGCAGCAGCAGCCCTAAGATTTTCCAAAGTCGTCTGGTAGAAAAAAACGGCATGAGGGCGGGAGGGACAGGGTCAGGGAAGCCCCGGAGGGCTTCCCCAAAGGAAAACTAGGACACGGTCCAGGTTTCGCCGGAATTGAGCAGCTTCTGGAGATTGCCGGGTCCCTTTTTGGCAACCGCCTCGTCGTTTTGCCGGCGGTATTCCGCTTCGTAGGCTGGAGCCTTGATCTGCCGGAAGATCCCGTAGGCCATGGGTAGGCCGTGGGTCCCGTTCAACTGGGCCAAGAACCCTGCAAGGCCGGGGTCGGCGGCAAATTCATCGTGAATTACAATGTTGTTTGCGTCCACTTCGGCCACCAAGGCGACCTTGGGGCTGAAGCCTTGCCGGATGATACACTTCTCGTTTTCCATGCCGAAGATCATTTTTTCGCCATGGACCAACTTGATGGTGTGTTCCTCCTTGCCTTTGGTGCACCAATCGTCGAAAGCACCGTCGTTGAAAATAACGCAGTTTTGCAACACCTGCATCATCGCAAACCCTTCATGTTCATGGGCCCGACGGAAAATCTCGGCCATGTGTTTCGGGTCCCGGTCTTGGGTCCGGGCGACAAAGGTGCCGCCAAGGCTCAAGGACAGGGAGATCGGGTCCAGCGGGTCCTCTACCGTCCCCATCGGGGCGGTTTTGGTCTTCTGGCCCCGGAAGCTGGTGGGGCTGAATTGGCCTTTGGTCAGACCGTAGATCCGGTTGTCCATCAAGATCCCCTTGATCCCAACGTTCCTACGAACGGCGTGGACAAAGTGGTTTCCGCCGATGGCCAGACCGTCTCCGTCACCCATGGCCACCCATACTTCCAAGGCCGGATTGGCGACCTTGGCACCGGTGGCAATGGCCAACGCCCGGCCATGGATGCCGTGCAGACCGTAGCAGTTCATGTAATAAGGGAACCGGCTCGAACAGCCGATCCCGGAAATAAAAGCGAAGCTTTCGGGGCTTTTGCCGGTTTCGGACAGGACCTTTTGGACCTGAGCCAAAATCGAAAAGTCACCGCACCCGGCGCACCACTTGACTTCCCCGGTAGGGACGAAGTCCTTTTTGGTAAATTGGCTTTCTGCATTCATGGGGGATGGCTCCTACAAAAGTTTGTCCACGACGACTTCGATCTCGTCTTCGGTGAAAGGCTTTCCTTGGATCTTGGTCAAAGGGATGGTGTCAATGGCGTACTCGGCACGGAGCAGCGAGTTGAGCTGCCCCAGGTTCATCTCTGCAACCACGATCTTCTTGAACTTCTTGAGCACCTCCAAGGTGTTCTTGGGGAAGGGGAAGATGTGGGTAAAGTGGGCCTGGGAAACAGACTTGCCTGCCGCCCGGTAGCGATTGACCTTGTTGTTGATGGCACCATAGGTGGAACCCCAACCGATGATCAGGATGTCCCCACCCTTTTGGTCCCCAATGATTTCCAGATCGGCGATGTCGTTGGCGATGCCTTCGACCTTTTCTCTGCGAGCCCGAACCATGTGGTCGTGGTTTTCCGGGTCATGGCTGACCGCACCGGTCAGTTTGTCCTTCTCCAAGCCGCCGATACGGTTGGCCAAGCCGGGAGTACCGGGTTTGACCCACTGGCGGGCGTTGGTTTTGGGGTCCCGGGCGTAAGACTGGTAGCCTTCGGGATTGGTCCTGAACTTTACGGTCAAGTCCGGCAGTTCATTGACATCGGGGATGCGGAAGGCTTCCGCCCCGTTGCCCAAGTACCCATCGGTCAACAGAATCACCGGGGTCATGTATTTGAGGGCCAACCGGGAAGCTTCAATGGCCATGTCAAAGCAGTGGGCGGGGCTTTTTGCGGCGATCACCGGAATCGGGGACTCCCCGTTCCTGCCGTACATCGCCTGCATCAAGTCCGACTGCTCGGTCTTGGTAGGCAAGCCAGTCGAAGGCCCGCCACGCTGCACGTTGACGATGACCAAGGGCAGTTCCAAGATCATCGCCAGACCCATGGCCTCGCCTTTGAGAGCGATCCCAGGGCCGGAGGTGTTGGTCGCAGCCAGGTTGCCTGCCCAGGCGGCACCAATGGCGCAGCAGATACCGGCGATCTCGTCTTCCATTTGCAGGGCTTTGACATCAAAGTCCTTGTGTGCGGCTACTTCCTCCAAAATAGTGGTCGCCGGGGTGATCGGGTAGGAGCCCAAAAAGAGCTTGAGCCCGGCCCGCTCGGCCGCAGCCACCAAACCCAAGCCGGTGGCTTCGTTCCCGGTCAGGGACTTGTAGGTCCCCGGCCGCAGCTTGGCACTGCCGACCCGGTACTGGGATTGGAACAAACCGGAGTTCCGGGCGTAGATCATCCCTTCATGCAGGGCCTTGGTGTTTGCCTCGGCCACCAGGGGCTTCTTGGCAAACTTAACGTTGATCCAGTTTAAGGTCAGGTCCGGCGAAGTATCGTAAAGGAAGTACAAAACCCCCAGGGTGAAGAAGTTTTTGCAACGTTCTTTGTCCTTTTTGGGCATATCCAGGCTTTCGAGGGCCGCCATGGTTTGGCTGGTGATCGGCGCAGCGATTACCTTTTTGCCCAAGGTGTGCTCGGGGTCCAAGGGGTTGACCCCATCTGCGTACCCGGCCTTTTTGATGCCCCGTTCGTCAAAAGCATCCAGGTCAACAATGGCAAAGCCGGCCGGCCTCAAGTCTTTGATGTTCGCCCGCAGAGAGGCGGGGTTCATGGCGATCAAAACGTCGGGAAAGTCGCCGGGGGTATTGACCCTTTGGTTGCCAAACTGCAATTGGAAACCGGAAATCCCAGCGATGGTTCCGGCTGGGGCACGGATCTCGGCCGGAAAGTCCGGCAAGGTGACCACGTCGTTGCCGTGGTGCGCAGCTGAGGAGGTAAACTGGTTACCGGTCAACTGCATCCCGTCGCCAGAATCGCCGGAAAAGCGAATCACCACTTTGTCCAAATCCTTCAATTGAAGCTGATCGTTCATTGTGTGGGTCTTTTTTCGAGGTCCAAGAGTACTAGCGGAATCGCAGGTCGCCAAAAAGAGGCTTTTTCACCTCTATCTTCTTTATACGGCGAGTAACTATAATCTGGGGAAGGAAAACTTTCAACCGCAATTTTGCTTCATTCCCGGTTGTTCCCCTTAGGGTTGTCCAATCTGACAGGTTCTTCTTTACCCAAAGGAGGAGGTGTTTTACAAAGAAGTTAAAAAGGAATCCATGGGCCTGCAAAGAACGCTTTTTTGTGCTATTCCCGAGCTTTTGGCTCCGTTGCTCGAACTGGAGGGGGTCGAGGTGCTTTTGGCCGCCACGGGCTTTTCCAAGGCCGGAATGCTGCCCGAGCTGGACCTGCCTTGGATGTGCGAGCAGGTCCGAGCCAAGGGGAAACGGCCAGTTTTGGTCTGGGACCGGTTGGAAAAAGACGGAGGGATCAAAACCGCCCTGGCCGCCCTCAGGCCACTGCTGCCCTTTTTGGCGGCGGTGCGGGTTTCGGACCTGGGAGCCGCCTTGGGCCTCAAGGAAACCTACCCGGCCTTGGAACTCCAGTTGTCCCTGGAATCCCACAGCCCCAACCAAGGTTCCATCCGGGCCTGGGCCAAGGCGCTGGAGCCGAAGCGGTTGGTCTTGTCCAACCAGATGCCGGTCAAGGAGATCAGCGGGCTCCAGGCCCCCGGTGCCCCGGCCGACCTGCCGCCCCTGGAGATCCAGGTCCTCGGCCCTTTGGAGGTGTTTTACAGCCCCAGGCCGCTCTTGGGGGAACCGGGCCGGTGGTTTGACCAACAACTTTCCAACCCGGAGCGCCCCCGGCAAAGGTCTCGGATCACCCAAACCCCCGCCGGGACCTTGGTGTTCCACAACCGGGACCTCTTTCTGCTCGACCAGCTGGACAGAATCGCCCGGACCCCGGTGGGCTTCGTGAAACTCTTCCCGACCCACCAAGAGCAGATCAATCTCATCGCCGGGGCAGACCAGATCCAAGACTATGGGGCGCTCAAGGCCCAATGGCCCCACCTGGTCACCAGAGGTTTTTTTTCCGCCAATCGGACCGACCGCCCCTTGAGAAGACTGGGCAACGAGGCCTTGGCCAAAGCCTCTGCTCAGGCGTTGGGAATGGTGCTGGAAGCAAAAAAGGGGGCCTATCTTTTACTGGAATTGTTTGATTCTCTGCCCTTGCCTTGCCGGTTGAGGCTAGTCAACCCTGAAGGGAAAGAGATAGATTGTGGTTGGACAGAGCTCAAAAGGCTGGACGGAAGTACCGCCGCTAACGCCGCCGTCCCCGGCCTGTACTTGGTCCCCTGGGTGAAGGGGGCACTGGCTCGGAGCTTGCTTTTAAAAGAAAAAGAGATTTAAAAAAGAAATCCCCCCCTACCCACGTCTTGCCCAAACGAGCCATGTCCGAGAGCTGTCAATTTTGCGGGAGAGAGATTGAGCCACAGGAACCCATCTTCCGTAGTGAAGACCAGGAGGTTTGCCACCAGAAGTGTCTGGAACGAAAGTTGGTGGGCTTGGAGCTCAAAGGAGTCAAGACCGAATTGGTTGATGCTCTTTTAGGTAGCTTTCGTCCGGCGGAAAAAAAAACTAGATTCGGATTTCTGCGGTTTCGAGAAAAGTAATGAAAAATCTTTTGGTTGCGCTTGCCCCCTGCCCCCCGTTGGAGCCCTTGGCCCAAGCCTTGGGGCTGGAGCCGGTTTTGGCCCACAATGCGCTGGAGGTCCAGGCCTGGATGGCTCAGGCGGACTGCGGTCTGGTGGTCAGCCAGTCCCTGGCGGCGATCACCGCTTTTGCCGAAAGTCTCAACCAAGCGCCCTTCGGTTTTATGCTGCTTGCGGACCGTTTTGAGTTGCCACCAAAACCACTGTTCCACTACGAACAAGCCCCTCTACAGGCCCCGGAGATCCAAGAACACCGGGCCAAAGGCCTGCTTGAAAGGATCTGGCTGAAAAACCGGCTCAACGACCAGGACCGCTTGTCCCAAGAGGCCAGAGCGGCGACCGCCAACAGCCACGCCGTCCTGGAAGACCTTCTGGGAAAGCTGCGACAAGCCAAGCTGCATTCCGAGGCGGAAGCAAGGCAAAAAACCGAGTTGGTCAATTTCTTGGCCCACGAGATCCGTACCCCCCTCTCGGGCATCATGGGCATGGTCAATTGGTTTGCCGACACCCCGCTCAACCAAGAACAAAAGAATTTTCTGGTGGCCTTGAGCCGAAGTGGGCATTCCTTGATGGAGCTGGTCAACGGCTTCCTCGACTGGGGCCGGATGGAAGCCGGGGAACTGGAGTTGGTGGCCAAGGACTTTGACCTCCTGGGGTTGGTGGACGAGTTGCGGCTGTTGTTTTTCTCTTTGGCCAAAGACAAGGGTTTGGCCATGCGGCTCCAAGTCTCCTCCAAGCTGCAAGGCTGGCTCCATGGCGACCCTTCCAAGTTGCGGCAGGTGTTGATCAATCTTTTGGGCAATGCCATCAAATACACGGACCAAGGGGAAGTAGCCCTCAAGGTAGAGCCGCGGTTCGAGGGGGCCGTGCAAATCGGAATCACGGTGGAAGTGGCCGATACCGGCAAGGGGATTGCGCCCGAACTGTTGGACCGGCTTTTTGAGCCCTTTTGGCAGGTAGAGGAATTCGGGGCCAAGGAAAACCGAGGCAGCGGCCTGGGGCTGGCGATTGTGCACAAGTTGGTTACGCTCCTGGGCGGCAAGCTGGAGGTCCATAGCCAGTTGGGCAGAGGCAGCAACTTTATCCTCACCTTACCCATCGCCCTGGGGGTCGGCCACCGGCCCAATTCTCCCTGGTCCGACGGGCTGGACGAATCCCTGGTGCTCCAAGGGGAGGTATATCTGGCGGCACTGCGCCACCACTTGATCGATGGATCTATCTTCGAGGCTAGGGAGATGATGGAGCGGATCGGGCAAGTGGGGCAGGCGCTGGGGATGGAACGCATCGCCGCTGCCTTGGGCTCCTTGGAAGCGGGCCTGGGTCGAGACAACCCTTTGGTGCACTTGGCCCAGCTGGACGAAATTCAGGAGGTTTACCAGGAAGCCCTGACCCGCTGGAAGGAAAGCGGAGCCACCTGAAGCAACCCAGTCCCCCGGTTGGAGTGGCCCTGGGTTAGGCCCCCTTTTTGTGCCCCTTTTCCACCAGCCGCTTGCCGGTTTCAAAATCCACCGACACCAGCTTGGAAGCCCCCGGCTCCTCCATGGTCACCCCAAACATGGCATCCCCGATCTCCATGGTTTGTTTGTTGTGGGTGATGATGATAAATTGGCTGTTGGTGGTCAGGCTGCGCACATGGGCGCTGAAACGGCGGTTGTTCGCTTCGTCCAGAGGAGCGTCCACTTCATCGAGCAGGCAAAAGGGGCTGGGCTTGATCTGGAAGATGGAAAAAATCAGCGACAAGGCGGTCATCGCCTTTTCTCCCCCTGAGAGCAGGGTCATATTTTGCAGTTTTTTGCCTGGCGGTTGGGCGATGATCTCGACCCCGGATTCCAGCAGGTCCGCCGGGTCGCTGAGCCGCAAAAAGGCTTCGCCGCCCCCAAAAAGTTTGGGGAAAAGGACCTTAAATTCCTTGTTCAAAAGCCCGAAGGTTTCTTCAAACCTACGGCGGGATTCCTCATCAATCTTTTGGATCGACTCTTCCAGGGCCTGGATGCTCTGGTTGAGGTCCAAAGACTCGGCCTCCAAAAAGTCCAGCCGCACCTTCAGCTCGTCGTACTCCTTACGGGCACCAAGGTGTACGTCTCCCAGGTCGGAAAGCCGGGCCTTGAGTTTGGCGATTTCTTTGGTGGCGGTGGCGGCATCATAGTCGGAATCGGTGTCCAGGGCCAAAATCTCCGCCGGACGTAATGCCCATTCTTCAAACAACTTTTGTTCGATCCCCAATCCCTCTTGGGCCACTTGGGCCAGCTTGAGGTCCTGTTGGTGGGTCTTTTCCTTGATGGCTTCGGTTTTGGCCCGTTCCGCCTTCTCCGCTTCTTCCAGTTCCCGGATCTTATGGCCCTGGGTTTCCAACTGTTCGCTGAAGGCCTTGTAGTCGGTTTCTAGGGACTGGATGGCCATGACCAGTTCCGGTTGGCGCAGCCGGTGGGTCTCGATTGCCTTTTCCAGTTCCTCTCGTTGTTTTCCCTGGTCTTCCGCCTGGGTTTTGGTCTCCCCCAATTTGGTGCGGAGCCGGATCAGGTCTTCTTTCATCCGGCCTTGCAGTTCCTTTTGGTGCTGGCTTTTTTCCTTGAGTCCCGCTTGGGTCACCTCTGCCTGCTGTAATTCCCCTTTTTTGAACTCCAGGGCCAACCGAGCCTTGTCAATCTCGTTGGCTTGTGCTTCCAAGGTTGCCGCCAGAGCGTCCAGGCGGCCTTGGGCTTCGGAGATCTCCGCTTCCAAGGACAACCGGCGCTGGGCCAATTCCTGGTCCAAGGCCTGTTGCCGCTCCTTGGCTTCCTCCAGACGGTGCCGGTCCGCCTCCAGGCGCTCCACTTCTTGGTTGGCCCGCTCCAGGTCCTTGGCCAGTTCTTTGCTCTCCATCTCCAGTTGCTGGTGCTGTTGGGTCAGGTCGGTCAGCTCCCATTCCAGATCGTCCAACTCTTCCTTGAGCCAGCCTTTGTCATAAATCAAATCGTCCAGCTTTTGTTTTTGTTCCTTCAATTGGTCGCTGAGCTGGTGAAATTCCTGCTGCCGGGCCAGATAACCTTCAAGCATCTTCGCTTCGCCGGGCAGCCCCAAGTGGAAGACCCCTTCTTTGGTCAACAGGGACTTGTCGGTCAAAAGCAGGTTGCGCCCGGTCTTGAGGTCTGCCGGTTCGATCTGGAAAGATCGTTTTTCAAAGGCCTGGTAGTGGCCCATCAGTTCCATCCCCGCCGGTTTGTTGTGCCAGGGGATCAGGTAATCCAGGTTGCTTTTGGCCGGTTCACAAAGGTCGAGGAAATAAACCTCCAGGTATTCGATTTGCAACTCCTCCATCAAGGCCTTAAGCTGGGGGAGGTGGTAATGGCTTTCAAAGACCAGGAGGTTAAAAAACCGGCCCAACAGGTTTTGCGCCCAACTTTCCAGTTTGCCGCCCACTTCAACCAAGTCGGCCAAGGGGCCAACAAAGCCCAGTTCCGCTGCCTTTTGGGGGAAGGCGGCCAAGTGGTCCAAAAAGGCTTTGATCTTGGGGGCAAAGTCCTCGTGGTTTTGCTGCAACTGCTTGAGGCTTTCAAACCGGCTCTGGGCCTTGTGGTTCTCCCGTTCCTGCTCCTCGATCTTGCGGACCTGGATCTCAAAGGCCGCCTTTTTCTCGTCTTGCTTGGCCTTGGCCAGTTTGAGCCGTTCTGCGACTTCGGACCGTTGGCTGTTTTTTCCTTCTGCTTCTTTGGTGGTGTCGGCCCGTTTTTCTTGGGCCAAAAACAGCCGTTCCGCCGCCAGGATCAGCAGTTCCTGGGCCTCTTCACCCTTGGCTTTGGCTTCCTTGAGCCTCGCTGCCTGGGCCTCAATCTCGCCTTTTTTGCCACCCAAGGTCATCTGGGCTTCGGACTGCAATTTTAGGTACCCCTTGTGGGCCTGTTCCAGGGCGCTGATGTTTTCCTGGGCCTGCCTGATCTCTTGCCGAATACCGGTGATGGCATTTTCGGTGTGGGCCAATTCGGCCTTGACCGCCTCATTGGCTTCGTCAAGGGCCTCCTCTTGTTCCATCAATGCATCGATTTGCTCGCCCAACTGCTCCAGCTCCCGGTTGCCCCGGGCCTGCCAATCGTGGAAGTGGCGAAGTGATTCCTGGTCCTTTTCAATCCGGCTTTCCAGCTTGATCAATTCTTCCCTGGACTTGGAGAGCTTGCTGCCTAACTCCTCCCGCTTGGTTTGGTGCAGGCTTTGTTCGAGCCCCAGCCCCACCTTTTGGGTCCCCAGGTTGGTCAGCACCAGTTCCAGGTCCTTGATGGTTGAAAGCTGCACTTCCCGTTCTGCCAGGAGTTTTTCCCCCTGGTCCTTGAGCTTGGCCCAGCTGTAGGCAGCGCCGAGCTGGGAAAGCCGCTCCATCCGGCCTTTGGCTTGGGAGTACTGGTCCGCTTTAGCCACCTGGACAGCCAGTTTTTCCTCCTGGAGCCGCAATTCCCGCAAAACGTCCTCCACCCGTTCCAGGTTGGCCCTGGAGGTGATAAAACGCTTTTGGGCTTCCAGCTTTTTGGTCTTGAACTTGACGATCCCCGCCGCCTCGTCCACCAAGGCCCGCCGCTCCTGGGGGCCGGAGGTGACGATCCGGTCGATTTTGCCTTGTTCGATGATGCTGTACCCTTTGCCGCCGATCCCGGTGTCCATGAACAGTTCCCGGATGTCGCCCAGTCGGCAGAGGGTCTTGTTGATTTGGTACTGGCTTTCTCCGGTGCGGTAGAGCTTCCGGGTCACCGAGATTTCGTTGTACTGGTGGTACTTGTGCAGGCTGTCGCCGGTGGGGTTGGCAAAGACCAGACTGACCTGGGCAAGGCCCACTTGGGACCTTGAGGAGGAACCGGCAAAAATCACGTCTTCCATCGCCGCCCCTCGAAGGTGCTTGGCGCTTTGCTCGCCCAAGGCCCAGCGGATTGCGTCCACAATGTTGGATTTGCCGCAGCCGTTGGGGCCGACCACGATGCTCACCCCATCTTGGACAAAATCAAGGCTGGTTTTGTCCGGGAAGGATTTAAACCCGGCAAGTTCAAGTCGGAGCAGGCGCATAGATGCGGGCTTTGGGGCTGAAGGGAAAAAATCGGTTTCTGCTGGGCCTCAAGGTTACAAGGTAAAGTGCTCTCCCAGGTAAACCTTTTTGGCCGTTTCGTTTTGGATGATTTCCGCCGGGGTCCCGTCCACCAGGATCAAACCGTCGTTCATGATGTAGGCTCGGTCCACGATACCCAGGGTTTCCCGGACGTTGTGGTCGGTGATCAAAATGCCGATGTTCCTGGCCAAAAGGTCTTTGATCACCCCTTGGATGTCGATCACCGCAATCGGGTCCACCCCGGCAAAGGGCTCGTCCAGGAGCATAAATTTCGGGTCGGTGACCAAAGCCCGAGCGATTTCGACCCGCCTGCGTTCCCCGCCGGACAAGGAAAACCCCTTGTTTTTGCGGATGTGCTGGATGTGGAGGTCGTCTAGGATCTGGTCTGCCTTTTTTTGCTGCTCCCCTTTGGTCAGGCCCAAGGTCTCCAAAATGGCCATCAGGTTTTGTTCCACCGTCAACTTGCGAAAGACCGAAGCCTCCTGGGGCAGGTAGCCCAGGCCCAGTCGGGCTCGTTTGTACATCGCCAGCCCGGTGATCTCTTGGTTGTCCAAAAAGATCTGCCCCGAACTGGGGCGCACCACCCCAACCACCATGTAAAAGCTGGTGGTCTTGCCTGCGCCGTTGGCCCCCAAGAGGCCCACCACCTCACCTTGTTTGATGGAAAAGGAAACCCCCTTGACGACGGTACGTTTCCCATAGGTTTTGATCAGGTCTCTGGTTTCTAGCAGCATGGGGGGAGGGTAACAAAATCCGATTTTTTTTGCAGCGCAAAAAAGGGGCTTCCTCGGTTCCGGTGGTTGTTTTGCCCAAAAAAAAACCCGCCAAACAGCGGGTTTTTCCTTAAAACCCCAACCTGCCAAGAGCAGGTTGGGAAATCGCAGCAGGTTACAAAAGACCGTCAATGATCTGATTGAAGGTATCGCTGGCCCGCATGGCCTTGGAGGTTTTGACCGGATCGGGATGGTAGTACCCGCCGATGTCCATCTTTTTGCCTTGGGCACCGTTCAACTCGCCGATGATTTTGGCTTCGTTGGCGGTCAAGGCTTCGGCCACCGGCTTGAACCGGTTTTGCAGTTCCTTGTCCTTGGACTGGGCAGCCAGGGCTTGGGCCCAGTACTGGGCAAAGTAAAAATGGGTCCCTTGGTTGTCCAGTTCCCCGGCTTTGCGAGAGGGGTTCCGCTCGTTTTCCAGGATCTTGCCGATCGCTTGGTCCAGGGTATCGGCCAGCACTTGGGCCTTGTCGTTGTGGAAGGTGTTGGCCACATGTTCAAAGGAAGCCCCAATGGCGGAGAATTCGCCCAAGGAGTCCCAGCGCAGGTGTCCTTCTTCCAGGAATTGTTCCACATGTTTGGGTGCGGAACCGCCGGCACCGGTCTCAAAGAGCCCGCCGCCGTTCATCAACGGGACGATGGACAACATCTTGGCACTGGTGCCCAGTTCCAAAATGGGGAACAGGTCGGTCAGGTAGTCCCGCAGCACGTTGCCGGTCACCGAGATGGTGTCCAGCCCTTTTCTTGCCCGTTCCAAGGAAAACTTGATCGCCTCGTCCGGGGTCATGATACGAATGTCCAAGCCTTTGGTATCGTGGTTGGGCAGGTACTTGTTGACCTTGGCGATGATCTGGGCATCATGGCCCCGTTTTTCATCCAGCCAGAAAACCGCCGGGGTGCCGGTGATTTTGGCCCGCAGCACAGCCAAACGGACCCAGTCTTGGATCGGTGCGTCTTTGGTCTGGCACATCCTAAAGATGTCCCCGGCCTCGACCTTTTGCTCCAACAGGCAAGTCCCGGCGGCATCGATCACCTTCACCGTTCCGGCGGTGGCGATTTCAAAGGTCTTGTTGTGGGAGCCGTACTCTTCCGCCTGTTGGGCCATCAAGCCCACGTTGGCTACGCTGCCCATGGTGGCGGGGTTGAGGGCACCGTGCTTTTGGCAATCTTCGATGGTGGCTTGGTAGATCGTGGCGTAGCAGCGATCGGGAATCATGGCGATGGTGTCGTGCAACTTATTGTCGGTCCCCCACATCTGGCCGCCGTCCCGGATCACTACCGGCATGGAGGCATCGATGATTACGTCGCTGGGGACGTGCAGGTTGGTGATCCCTTTGGCGGAGTCCACCATGGCCAGTTCGGGCCGAGACTTGTAAAGCGCCATGATGTCGGCTTCAATGGCCGCCTTTTTGTCGGCAGGGAGTTTTTCGATCTTGGCGTACAGGTCGCCCAGGCCGTTGTTGAGGTTGACCCCCAGTTCCTTGAGTGTCCCTTCGTGCTTGTCCAGCACTTCCTTGTAAAAGACCTTCACACAATGGCCAAACATAATCGGGTCGGAGACCTTCATCATGGTGGCTTTCAGGTGCAAGGAAAGCAGGACCCCGGCCTTTTGGGCCGCTTCGATCTGCTCGGCATAAAACTTCCGCAAGGCAGAAACGCTTAGGGCCGAAGCATCAATCACTTCCCCGGCGCTCAAGGGGGTTTTGGCCTTGAGTACGGTTACTGCGCCGTTGGCGGCGACCAGCTCAATCCGAACATCGGTGGCGGCGGCAACGGAGGTTGACTTCTCACTGCCGTAAAAATCCCCGGCGGTCATGTGGGCCACCTTGGTTTTGGAACCTTGGGGCCAAGGTTTCATCATCTTGTGGGGGTTTTTTTGGCCAAATTTTTTGACTGCGGCAGAAGCCCTTCGGTCCGAGTTGCCTTCCCGCAAGACAGGGTTGACGGCGCTGCCCAAAACTTTGGCGTACCGAGTTTGGATTTCTTTTTCGGCATCGTTTTTGGGAACTTCGGGGTAATCGGGAATCTTAAACCCTTGGGACTGGAGTTCCTGGATCGCTTCCTTGAGCTGGGGAACTGAGGCACTGATGTTCGGCAGCTTGATAATGTTCGCTTCGGGGCTCTTGGCCAGTTCACCCAATTGGGTCAGGTGGTCCTCGATCTTCTGAGCGGCGGTGAGATTTTCAGGGAAGTTGGCGAGAATCCGCCCAGCCAAAGAGATGTCCCGAGATTCCAGCGTAATCCCGGTGCCTTTGGTGAAGGCTTGGAGAATCGGGAGCAGGGAATAGGTCGCCAGAGCGGGAGCTTCATCAATCTTGGTGTAGACGATCGTGGATTGCTTAGCCATACAGGTTCAGTCTCCTTAAAGTTTAAGCCAGCATCGCTTGGAAAAGCGATGGGAAGGATGGGTTTGTCCCCCAAACGGGTTTGGTTGCAAACCATGCGCACAATGTTCTAAGGGTCCCAATTCACAACTTTCATGTCAAGTCCAGATTTGCCTCAAAGGGTTTAGGACCTCTCCTGTTTTCAGCACCCAAGCTTTTTGGCAGGCAGGAACCAACTTCCTGGGCAAAGAAGTTGATCAAAAGATAGAGAAATTCTATTTAGTGGATTTGCTCTAGACAAAAAATACTTGCAGGGCTGGAATAAAACCCTCTACAATAAAACTATTCTCTAACCAAAAACGACGATTGGAGCAAGCAAATGAACAAGGTCTCTTGGGGCTGGGTCCTGTCCGCAATTCTGGTGCTGTCTCTGGGCTTGGGCGGCTGTAAAACCAAATCCACCACCAGTGCGGTAGATACGAGTACCACCACCACCGTCACCAACAAGACGGCGATGCCCACCAGCTTGGCGGTCACTTCCAGCACCCAGGCGGCCGGCACCGCCAAAAAAGCGGGACAATACTTTGCCACTACCACCACCGGCAACGGCGACTATGCCACCAAAAAAGCCAAGTTGCTCGAAACCACCACCGCCACCACTATCGATGGATGTTTTTCCGCCTTAAACGCCGGGGCGGGAAATGCGGCGGCGGTCAACTGCTACGGGCCTTCGCTTTATTACAGCAATCACCCCAACCACACCTCCTCGGTGACCGGCGGGGCGGAGGTGGCTATCTGTCCGACCACGGCTGGCAATGCGCCCAAAGACGGTTGTCTGCCCAGTGGGGATTTGGGCCTGTGGAGCTCCGCCGAGTCGGACGGCACCGCCTGTTCGGCGGCAAAGATGAACAGCTTGGTCACCAATGTTGCCCAAAAGGTGGACGTAGGCTTGGGTTCGGCGGCGATGATGCTTTGTGTGGCCAGGATCAACGGGAGGGAGCTGCCCGCAGTGGGGGCCACCTTGGACCTTTTAACCGACCTGACCGCAGCGGAAGTTGTGGCCAAAGGCATGACCGTCACCTCGGGCACCTTGACCCGCAACGCCGACACGGCGGCAGGTTACGCTTCCTACACCTCCAGCCTCAACTTCAGCTACACCCCCAACGGCTCCTCCACCGCCGAGACCTTTGGGGTCACCTTGAACCATGTTCCCTTTGATGCCTCCAACGACACCTACAAGGGCCTCTTGAAGTTGGAACGGTCCGGCGGCACCCAAACCACCGGCAAGACTGTCGCTTCAGTGGTGTATGAACAAACTGCCACCAAACTGACCTACAAGCTGATCTTGGCCGAGTTTGCCTCGACGGTGACCTCCTACTATGGTACCGATGGGCAGGTTCTGACCTCCGGGTGGAACCAAAATCTCAACACCATGATTGCTTCGGTGGATTCCAGTGGCTACGGGGACGTTGCCTACTCCTGGCAGGCCGGCTCCCAAGACGGCTGGACTCGGACCTTCAACGTCAGCACCACCGGTACCGGCGGGACCGCCTACTTTGGGTTTGCCCAAAATGCCAGCAACAGCCCCAAGTTTTCCATCGACGGGATGCTCTGCAACTGGGCGGGACCGAGCAACCAAAGGACTGCCCTGGCTTTTGTGCAAAAACAGACCCTCGCCCCCAATGCCAGCGGCATCTGGGCTTCTACGGCGGACAAGATCGCCTATTCTCCGACCAACGACTGCAGCTGGGCGGCAAACCAGGGGTACTATTCCACCTCGCCGGTCACCGCCACCCAGGTCTTCACCACCGCCCAGACCCATGCTCTGGCTTCCACGACCACCGACTATAGCTTTACGGTGCCCACTGCCCCGACGGCTCCCTAAGGCGGAAGGACAAAGCCCAAGGATCGGTAGAAATGTTGTTGGGACAGTGGCAGTTGGCCCACCCCTTGGAGGTGGACCGACTGCCATTCCCGGCGGAAGGGATATTGGTTGCGGAGCTGGGCAAAGTCTCCGCCTGCCTTGAGGGCTCGGTTGTCCCGGTCGATCCCGGTGATCTGGGCCAAAAAGACTGCCGGGGAAGGACCTACGGTAACTTCCAAGGGCGGCAGGAACGGTGGACCGGGCAAGGGAGGGAGTCCAAGCCACTCCCCAAAGGCTTGGGCAATCGCCCAGGTCCCCTTGGCCTTGGCTTCCTCGCTGTATCCCGCCACATGGGGACTGGCCAGACCGGTTTGGTTGAGCAAACGCCGGTTGATCTGCGGTTCCCCGGCCCAGGTGTCGATCACCGGGGGGCAAAGTTTGGGCAGCAGTTCCAGCAAGGCGGATTCCTCCACCACGCCACCCCGACAACTGTTGACCAACAGCGCCCCCGGGCGGAGCAGGGCCAGTTTTTTGTGGTCCAACAAAGAGTAGGTCGGAAAGGGGCCTTCCGTGGTCCAAGGGACATGCAGGCTTACCACTTCGGCCCAACCGAGCAGGTCTTCCAAGGTTTCCCAAGGACCGGTTTGCCCCTGGGCTTGGGCCGGAGGGTCATTGGCCCGGACCTCCATGCCCAAGGCTTGGCCCAAGGCCGCCAGTCTTCGCCCCACTTGGCCCAGCCCGACGATCCCCAGCCGTAGGCCCTTGAGGTCGGTGCCCTTGAGGATCACCAAACCGGCGATCACCCACTGGGCCACCGCCAAACCATTGCAGCCTGGAGCCGAGGCCACCCGTATCCCCTGTGCCGCCAGATACGGCAAGTCGAGGTGGTCGGTCCCGGCGGTAGCGGTGCCCACAAAACGAGGTTGGTGTTGGGAGAACAGTTGGGCGTTGATCTTGAGGGTCGAACGGACCAGCAGGGCCTCGGCCCGAGCCAAGTCGGGCGGAGGGGTTCGGTCGAAAAAAACCAGCTCCCCCCGGCTGCCAAACAGTTCTTGGACCCAGGGGATGTGCCGGTCAACCAGAATGCGCATCAGGTCCGGTAATCGGCATTGATGGCGATGTAATCCCGGCTCAGGTCGCAGCCCCAGCCGGTCAGGCTGGTTTCCCCGGCATCCAGGTCCACCAGGATTTCCACCTTAAATTCCGCCATTTTGGTTCTCAGTTCCTTGTCGTCAAAGGGCTTAGGCGAACCTTTTTCGTACACCCGAACCCCTTGGATGTCGATGTCCAGAGGCTGATGGAAAAAGCCGGGAACCGGCTCCAAGCCGTTGCCCAAAGCCACCAGAATGCGGCCCCAGTTGGGGTCTTGGCCGTGGATCGCTGTTTTGACCAACGGAGAATTGAGGATCGCCATGATCGCCCGTTTGGCAATCGCCCGGTCCGGGGCACTTTTAATGGTCACTTCCAGGAGGTGCTTGGCCCCTTCGCCATCGGCGGCAATCTTTTGAGCCAAGTCCTGGGCCACTTCCAGGATCGCCCGTTCGGTCCGTTCCAGTGCCTTGTTTTCTCCGGGGTGGGAGGAAATCAGCATCAAGGTGTCGTTGGTCGAGGAGTCTCCGTCCACGCTGATCAGGTTAAAGCTCTGGTCGGCGACCTCTTGGATGATCCCTTGGATCCGTTCGGCGGGAATCGGGGCATCGGTGAAGATGTAGGCCAGCATAGTCCCCATGTTCGGCATGATCATCCCCGAACCTTTGGCGATACCCAGGATTTGGTAGGTCTGCCCTTCGATCTCCACCGACCGCTGGCAAAGCTTGTCGGTCAAGTCGGTGGTCATGATCGACTTGGCAAAGGACATGGGGTCGTCGCTCAATTCGCTGACCGCCTGCCAGCTGGCCTTTTTGATGATTTCAATGGGCAAGTGGCGGCCCACCACTCCGGTCGAGGAGGTGAAGACCTGTTCAAAGTGGAAGCCCAGTTGGTTGGCAAAGGTTTGGGCCATTTCCAGGTTTCGTTTGCGCCCTTCCTCGCCGGTGGCGGCATTGGCGTTGCCCGAATTGACCACCAGGGCACCAAAGGAATCGCAAGGGGTCAAGGTCCGGCAGTAGTCCACATGGGCGGAAGGGAATTTGTTTTTGGTGTAAACTCCCCCCATGATGCCCGGTTGGTCCAAGACCACCAAGCCCAGGTCTTTGTTGCCCGAAACCTTAATTCCGGCAGTGGTGCCGGAGAACCGAAAGCCCTTGGGGGCGGTAAAAACTTCGCTCATGTTGGATTAAAAAAAGAAACGGGCTTTTTGGCCAAGCCCTTGGGCTAGCGGGGGTTGCCGCTGAGAGAAAAGGTGTATTTGACTGCCTCGAAGGTCACGGTGTCGCCGTCCTTGAGGAACTTTTGTTCCACCCGCCGTCCATTGACGTAGGTGCCGCCCAGGGTTTCCAGGTCGGTAATCTTGTAGCGACCGGCCACTTTCTCGATCTTGGAATGCCTGGGATCGATGGACTTGGCCTTGCTGACCAGATCACAGGTGTCGCTGCGACCGATAAAGGTCAGGTTCTTGGTCAGGTAGTAGGTCTTTTTCCTGGTATCCGCCGGGATCAGACTGGGGTAGGCCTTGATCGGCCGCCCTTGGACCCGTTTGTTCCGGGGGATCAGGTGGCTGCCTTCGAGCGTTTTTTCTTCGTCTTCTTTGGGCGGCAAGGGAGTGGTGAACATCAAGGTCAACTCGCCCATGTCCAGGATGTCCCCGTCGTTGAGGTAACACCTGCGGCTGCGCCTGCGGTTGATCAGGATGGAGATCTTGTAATTCTTTTCCTCCAGGTAAACCCCGCCCGGTTTGTGGGTCAAGGTGATCTTGGAGAGGTTGCTGTAAACGTTGGTGTCCGGCTCGGAAAGGGCGGCCACCACGGGTTCCATGTTCTCCAGTTGGTCGGAAACCGGAAAAAACCGCTGCTTTTTGTGGGGGGTGATCGAAAGAAACCCCACTTCCTTTTTGGGTGGCCTGAGGTACAGATTTTTGGAGTAGAAGACCAACCCAAAGCCTACCGCCAGCGCCGGAAGGACAAAAAACAGGTCCATCTCTCCGGTGGCACCCAAAAAGTTGTCCAATGCCCAAAGCGGGCTGGACCAAAGGGAGAGGAAGGATAAGGAGACAAAAGTTTTTTTCATCTTAGGCGGCGGTACAGTATTGGAAAAGGGCGCTACCGATCTTGATCACGTCCCCTTTTTTTAAGGGTTGTTCCGTGATGTTGCGAAAGTTGACGAAGGTCCGGCAGAAGGGATCGTTGTCCACCAGAGCGTACCCGTACTCGTATTTGAGCAGTTTGGCGTGGGTGGAGTTGACCTCTTCATACCGGTCCAGGTTGATGTCATCGTTGCTTTGGGTGCCCAGAAAATACAGTTCTCGGGTCAATTCAAACTCGGCCCCTTCATGCTTTCCGTTGAGGCTTCGCAGCCAATGTTCCCGTTTGTACTGCAAAAACCGCAGGTGAAATCCTAAAAACAAAAAGCAAAACAAGAAAATGGAAAACCCACGGAGTACAAAAGGGCGGTCCAAAAACCCGGAGACAAGGCCGATCAAAACCGCCGCCGAAATCCCTGCCAGCAGGCTGGCGATCAAAGCCCTGGAAGCTGCCAAATTGTTCTGCTCCGCCCCCCCCCGAGCGGCACCCAAGGCCAGACTGAGCACAACCCACCTTTGGGCGTAGGCCAAGGCCTCGATGGTAGGATTGGTAAAAAAGGGCTCAAAGTGAAAGGCGATTTGGTCGATCAGGTAAAAACCCAAGATCCCCCCACAAAGGCCGATCAAGGCCCCAAACTTGAGGCCCCGTTCCAGGCGCAGGGGGGACTGGCCAAAAAAACCGTCCAGCCCGGTAAAAAAAGCACCCAGACAAAGGCCCAAGACGGCTCCGGCCAAAAAGCCCTGGGCTCCGTAGCCCAGCTGCCTGCTGACCAGCAAAACAAATTCCAAGGCCGCCCAGCTGGACAAGACAATGGCCAAGGCGGCCCAAAGGTAGGGCTTGAGTGAGGTCTTCATGTCAGGATCGGAAATTGCCCCCGGCAGGCCGGGGGCAGTTTTGGGTCGAAAGGGCCTTTAGCGTTGAAGACGTTGTTTGCGCATAAAACTGGGGATCTCGTAGTCCTCCACTTTCAAGGGTACGTCTTCGCTGATCGTCAGGTCCGGGTAATGCAGGTCCTTTTCGACGCTTTTGAGGTGGGTTTCCTCCACTTCCTCTTTGGCCGATTCTCTCACCGGCACCTGGGCAGCGAAGTTGGGGACAGGCTTTTCCTCTTCCTCCTCTTTGACATGTTTGAGGCTGGAGGCCACCCGCAGGGGGGCGTGTTGGACAGGCCGTTGGACCACGACGGTTTCTTCGGGGACCTCGAAACCGGTGGCAATGACGGTGATCACCACTTCGTCTTGTTTGGTCGGGTCGCTGACCAAACCGAAGATCACATCGGCATCCTGGTCGGCGGTGCCTTGGATGAAATCGGCGGCTGCACCTGCATCCAGTAGGCTGAAGGCTTCGTCGGCAACGATGTTGATGATGACCCCAGTAGCGCCGCTGATCGGTTTGTCCGACAGCAAGGGACTGGAGACCGCTTTTTTGGCCGCTTCCAGGCCCCGGTTTTCCCCGTGGCCCACGCCGGTACCCATGATCGCCCGGCCCTTGTTGGACATGACAGTTTTGAGGTCCGCAAAGTCAAGGTTGATCACCCCTTCGAGGTTCACCAGGTTGGTGATCCCGCTGATCGCCTGTTTGAGTACATCGTCGGCAATCTCAAAAGCTTCGTTCATGGTGGTCTTCTGGGAAGCCATTTCCAGAAGCTTGTTGTTGGGGATTACCATCAAGGTGTCCACATGCTTGCGCAACTCCTCAATTCCCTTTTCGGCGATTCTCGCCCGTTTGTTCCCTTCAAACTTAAAAGGAGTGGTCACTACACCAACGGTCAGGATCTTTTTCTCCCGAGCGATTTCGGCGACCACCGGAGCGGCACCGGTCCCGGTCCCTCCGCCCATACCGGCGGCGATGAAGACCATGTCCGCATCTTTGAGGAATTCTTGGATCTGGGCAATCGCCTCTTCGGCGGCAAGCTTGCCAATGTCGGGCTTCATCCCTGCACCCAAGCCTTTGGTGATCTGGGTTCCCAGGGGGATCGTCACGTCGGCCAGGGAGCTGTTGAGGACCATCACGTCCGTATTGGCCGCCGCAAACCGGACCTTTTTGATTCCGTCTCGGACCATCCGGTTGACTACGTTACCACCGCCACCACCAACGCCGATCACTTTGATGACAGGAAGCCCTGTTTCGTTGGACCCTGCTTCAAATTGATTATCAAATTCAATGACCATGAGGCCCCTTATTCGGAAAGAGGGAGCCCCTTGGGACTCCCATTGTTTGCCACCAAACCACCAGACTTAAAAAACCAAAACCCAACCAGCCCCAATCCGTTGGAGCTTAAAACTTAAAACAAGTCGAAAAACCCCTTGAGGTTGTTTTTCATGTTGCCCACCACGTTGGTGAAGATCTTCTCGGGGTTTGCATCCTTGGAAAAACTAGTGTCCAAGTCGTTTTCCGCCGCATATTTTACCAGCCCTACTGCGGTTGCGTAGATCGGTGAATCCACCAGTTCTTCGAGCCCTTCGATGTGGGTCGGGGTGCCGATGCGCACCTGCATTTGCATGGACTCTTCGGCCAGCTTAGCAATCCCTCTCATCAAGGCCGAGCCGCCGGTCAAAACCACTCCGGCGGCAATCGAGGGCAAGTAGCCCGAGCGCCGAACGTCGTCTAGGATCAGCCCGAAGATTTCTTCAAACCTTGCCTGCACCACCGAAGCGAGCAGACGTTTGTCCAAGACCCGGTCTTCCCTTCCGGCAATGCCCTTTAAGGTCACGGTTTCACTTTCCTTGACCATCGAAAGCATGGCGATGCCGCATTCGTGTTTGACCCGCAGGGCCTCGTCCTTGGTGGTTCTGAGGCCGATGGCGATGTCGTTGGTCACCTGATGCCCACCCAAGGGCAGTACGCTGGTGTGGACGATGGAGCCGTTTTTGTAGATCACCATGTCGCTGGTGCCCCCGCCGATGTCCAGCAGGATCACCCCCAATTCCTTTTCTTCCTCTTCCAAAACCGCCAAGCTGGAGGCCAAGGGCTCCAAAACTACGTTGTTCACGTGCAGGTTGGCGTTGTGGCAGCATTGGACAATGTTGGCCGCACTGGTCACCGAGCCCAGGATCAGGTGGACCCTTGCTTCGAGTCTGCGCCCGGCCATGCCGATCGGTTGCTTGACCCCGTCTTGGCCGTCAACGATGTATTCCTGGCAAAGGGTGTGCAGAATTTCCTTGTCCGGGAAGTTGCAGGCCCTGGCGGTTTCGATCACCCGCTGGATGTCCTGTTCGGTGATGGTGTCGCCCCTGACCGCCACCACTCCGTCCCGGTTCAGGCCGGTGATGTGGTGCCCGGCGATTCCGGCATAAACCGAGTCGATCTCCAGGCCGCTTTTGAGTTGGCATTCCTCAACGGCGGTGCGGATGGATCTGGCGGCAGCGGAGATGTTGGTGACCACTCCCCGGTTGAGCCCTTCCGACGGGGCTTGGCCAAAGCCGATGATCCGAATTTTTCCGCGGTCGGTGATTTCGGCGGCGACCACACAAATTTTGGTGGTGCCAATGTCGAGGCCAACAACAATCCTACCGTCCTGGCGTTTCACCTGGCGCATGTGTCCTTTTCCTTGACTAACAGTCTAACATCCTAAAAGCAAAGAATAAATCTATCTTGAGAGGCCCTTCTTCGTCTCCTTCGCAATAGCGCCGATCCAGGCCAGTTGTCAACCTGAATCGGGGTGAGGGCTCAAGGGTTCCAAAGACGTTCGCCTTTTTTTAGGACCAGTCGGCCTCACTTCACTTTTTCTCTTCCCAGGCCGGTTAGGGCTTGGGCACCGAGGTTCGCAGGTTTTCCTTGTCGAAAAAAGCGGTTGCGGCGGCTTCGGCTTCAAGTTGGGTGTAAAAATATCCGATCTCAACGGTGTACCACCAGTCCAGAGCGTTGATGTCCTGCTTCTTGGTCAGCGTAGGCTTGTAACCCCTTTTGCGCAAGGTTTCCATCAGAGTTTTGGCTTCCGCTTCCTTGAACAGGCCGCCAACCTGGAACACAAAATCCGCATTGGGCGGGTGGGTGGGTTTGTAAGTGGTTTCGGGGATCTCCAAGAGGTCCGGGTCGTTCTCGCCGGGCCGGGCGTAAACCCGAGGGATCTTGTCCTTGAGCACTAAAGGGGCTTGGGGAGTGAAAACCCGGATGATCGCTCCGTCCTTGATCACCACCGATTTGGCCTCTTCCTTCTCGGTGTAGGCTTCCGCCTGGGCAACCGCTTCCTTTTCCTGGGCAAAGTCGCCGATCAGCACCAGATGAAAGACCTGCCGGTCGAGGTCCTTGGTCAGGTGCAAAAAGGAACCGTAGCCCTGGGACTGTAGCTTGGCGTTGAGCCGGGCCGCATTGTCTTCCTGGGTGAAGGCCCCGACTTGTACCCAAAAGGGTTTTAGGGGCTTGGGCTTTTGGGTGGCCGGTTCCAAGGGTTTGACCGAGGGCTTGGAGTCGGTTTTGGCTCCAGCCTTGGCTTCAGCTTTTTCCGCTACCGGGCTGGCCGGTTTAGCGGCGGGTTTTTCGCTGGCCTTGGGGCTGGCGGCAGGGGCCGCTAGAGGCTTTGTCTCGGCAGGTTCTACGGCGATAGCCGAATCCGATTCTTTGGGTGGGGCCGGTTCCGGTTCCAGGTCCTTGGAATGGAGCAGGCCTTCTTGTTGGGATTCCGCCCAAGGGGTTTGGACCTTGGTTTTGATCTGTGGGTCTTCTGCGGCAAGCCCCAGTCCTGCTGCCCAGAGCGTGACGCAAAAAAAGACCAAGGTTTTTTTCATAGTCCTAAAAACCAAAACTGCCCAGCAGGGCATTCACGTCATCTTGGCCGTGCCTGTCGGCATGGTCGTCCTTCAGGGGGCCTTGCAGGGCGGTTCCTTTGGTGGGCATAGGCTTGGCCTGGGCTTGGCCGTAGTGTTTGACCAACAGGACCAAGTCCCCTTCCATCTGGCAAAGCAGGTTCAAAACCTTTTGGATCAGTTGGCCGGTCAGGTCTTGGTAGTCCTGGGCCAGGAGGATCTGGTTGAAACGGTCCTGTTGGGTCAGGTGTCTTTTTTCAACCTGCCCTAGGATGTTGAGCCCTTGGGAAACCAGGGCCTTGGCCGCATCGCCCAGGGTCGGGTCTTGGGAAAGCTGTTTGAGGGCGTTTTGGAAGGCCCCCAGTTGGGCGGCATCTTCGGCCATGGAGGCGAGGCCCTCTTCGGCGAGGTCCAGGGTCTTGTTGGCGGCGTTTTCGGTCAGTTCCAAGATGTGCCGGAGCCGTTCGCTCATCCCCCCCAGTGCCTCTGCGTCCAGTTGCTCGATCCGTTGGGGGAGGCTGTCCCGGAGTTGGGTCATCTGGTCGTGGAACCGGCGCAACAACTTGGCCAGATCGCCAAACAAGGGATTGTCCCCCTGTGCGGCCAGCGGGGCCAAAAGCTCCCGGACTTTGCCTTCCTCCAGGACTTCCAGGCCAACCAGCAACTGCTGGAGCTTGTCCAAAAAGGCCTGCATCGAAGCGGAACCGCCGAGCTGGGGCAGGTCGGCGAACAGCTCGCCGAGTTTTTCCTGCAAGGGGATGATTTTTGAATTTGAACTTTCGGTCATAGCGCCTTGAGCGGGAGGGGGCGGTTTTGAAAGAGCTTTCCACGAAAGTTCTCTTCAGGCAACACTTTTTTGTGGGTCAAAAAGGGTCTCTTTCCTTGCCAAAAGGGGGGTTCATGGCTAAAAATGGGGTCATGAAACGAAGCCTTCGATTTTTTGGCCTCCTGGCGTTTTTTGAACTGCTGTTTTTTCAGCCAGTTGTCTCAATGGCTGGAGTGGCCCCCGGTTCGACCTTGACCCAAGAGTGGCAAGGGCTCAAAGACCATTTGGCCCAACAACCCAACCTCCCCCAAACCGAACTGATCGAGCGGTTCAGGCGGCGTTTGCTGCCCCTCAAGGACCGTCTAGAAAGGATCTTGCCGGTCCAACGAACGCTACTCCAAGCGGCGGAGCCGCATGCCGCCAAGCTCTCCCCCTGGCTGGTGGAGAACCTCAGAAACAGTGCCCTTTTAACCGAAATCGACCAAGAACTGGCCGCACATCCAAGGAAAAAGGAAATTGCCCAAGCGGTGGAAGAGGCGGCGGGGGCCCAAAAAAAAGGGTTGGATGCCTCTTTGTCCGGTGGAAAGGATGAGTCCCGCCGTTGGGCCGCCAAAGCAGCAGAGTTGACCCAAACCGCCCTTGATCTTTTGGCCAACCGAGACCAGCCCCCCAAGGAAGGGGACCCAAAGCAACCCCCCCAGACCGGGGAGCAAAAACAATCTCCCGCCGGTGACCCGTCCCAGCCCAGCGAGTCTAAACAAAACCAACCCAAACCGAAAAACCAAAAGTCCGATTCCTCTGCCTCCAAGCCCTCGGAGACCCCAAACTCCGCCACAAAGCCCGACCCGCAGCGGTCGGCCCCGGATTCTGCCGCAACCTCCAGCCCCTTGGATTCCAAAGAGGCCCTAAAATCCCTGCTCAAGCTGCAGGCCCAGGCCCAGGAACAGAAAAAGGCCCGGCGGGAAAAGTTGGGGGTCTTCCAGTCCGGCCCGGAGCCGGTTGAGAAGGACTGGTAAGTGGCCCTACCGCTCCATTCGATCTACGTCCACCTGCCTTTTTGCCGGACCCTCTGCCCTTTTTGTGCCTTTTCGGTGTTACGAGACCGGGAGGAAAAATCCTTTTATTTGGACCTGTTGGAACGGGAATGGTGGTTGCTGCAAGATTCGGTGGCCCTGGATTTTTCCTCTCTCGGGTCGGTTTATTTGGGCGGCGGAACCCCTTCCACCTTAAACCTGCACCACTTGGAACGGTTGTTCCGGTTGCTGCCCCCCTTGGGGGCCCCGGTGCAGGTTTCCATGGAGCTGAACCCGGAAGATGTTAGTCTTGGATATGCTTTAGGACTCAAGGAATTGGGGGTGAATCGTGTGAGTCTTGGGGTCCAAAGTTTGGACCCCCGGTCCCTCCAAACCTTGGGCCGTGGACACCCGGTCCGCCATTCCCTGCAGGCCATAGAAAACCTGCAGAG
Organism: Candidatus Lambdaproteobacteria bacterium RIFOXYD2_FULL_56_26; assembly: GCA_001783715.1. Classification (GTDB taxonomy): domain Bacteria; phylum SAR324; class SAR324; order XYD2-FULL-50-16; family XYD2-FULL-50-16; genus XYC1-FULL-56-13. The sequence continues at coordinate 520,235 of MFNF01000001.1, read as the reverse complement.
CGCAGGATTTACCGACTTGAACCTGGACCTGATTTTTGGGTTTTTGGGCCAAACTGCAGCGGAATTGGAACGGGACTTGGAAGGGTTTTTGGCCCTCAAGCCCCGGCATATCTCGGCCTACGCCCTTTCTGTCGAGCCCGGTTCCAAGATCGCCCGGCTGCCAGTCTGGAGCCGGTGGGTGGAGACAGAGGAGCAACGGATCCGGGACTTTTATTTGTACCTGATCGAGGCCTTGGCCGGGGCCGGGTACCGGCAGTATGAGGTGAGCAATTTTGCCCTGCCCGGATTCGAGTCCAGGCAAAACCTCTCCAACTGGAACCGCGAATCCTATCTGGGGTTAGGTCTGTCCGCCCACGGGCTGCTGGGGGACTTTAGGTATGCCAACCACCGTTCGTTGCGACATTATAAGGAGGACCTGAACCAAGGCCGAAACCCCTGGTCCTTGAGCGAGACCTTGACCGTCACCCAGGTCCGGGAGGAACGGTGGATGTTGGAGTTGCGCCGCCCCGAAGGAGTGCGGTTGGCGGACTTTTTCCCCGATCCGGCCCTGGCGGTCCAAAGTTTTGCCCCGGCTTTCCAAAACGGGTGGATTCGGCTGGACGGAGAGAGGCTGTGTTTGACCGTCCAGGGCTTTCTACTGGCCGATGAATTGACCGCTTATCTTTTGACTAGACAAACAGGGAAGGGTTTTATATAGTATATGCAGATATAACGATAATCTTATATCACCAGCCACCCTTACCAAAGGAAAAACATGTTCGGATTCATGAAAGGCTTCGGGACCGTAGTTGAGGAAATCTCCGCAGAACAAGCCCACCAACGGATGGCCAAGAAAAATGAAGTGGTATTGTTGGACGTGCGGACCCCCGCCGAATATGAACAAGCCCATGTGGAAGGGAGCCTTTTGATTCCGGTGCAAGACCTCCAGACCCAAATGGGCCAGTTGGACAAGCACAAAAACAAGGAAATTTTGGTCATCTGCCGCTCCGGGAACCGCAGCTACACTGCCGCAGCGATGCTCAAGGAGAAAGGCTTCGAAAAAGCCTTCAACGTTTCGGGCGGCGTGATGAGCTGGTACCAAGCCGGTTTGCCCCTGACCTCGGGCCGTTAAGTCCCGAACTCCATTAGGGCGCTTGGGCCTTCAAAAAGGCCCAAGCACTTTTGAAAGGCAGCTTCTGTTTTCCCGTCCCCAGGCTCAGTTCCTTGAGCAAGGTTTCCCTTTCCCCGGTTTCCCATTCCGCCATCCTGGAGCCGTACCCAAAGGGCCTTTGTGGGTCCAGCCAAGCCCCGATTTGCCCCGGAGTGAACCTAACCGGGTAGCTCAAGGTCTGTTCAGCCAGCTGTACCTGCACCAATCCCAGTTGTTCCAAGTGCTTTTTTAGGTCCGGTCCCCGTTCGACGAACTTAGGGTTGTTGGCATCGGTAAACAGGGCCTCTTCCAGGGCCAAGAACTTCTGTCCCAACGGGCTTTGCCGGAAGTGTTCAGAGAGATAGGCCCCCAACCTTTGCCCTTGGGCCGGGATTCGTTTGGCCAACAGCAGACTTCCTCTGGGAGCCAGCAGGGACAGTAGAGCCGAGAAAAACTCGGTTTGGGTTTCCATCCCGATGATCCAATCAAACCTCACCCCCGCCTTGAACAGTCGGTCGGCAACCTCCAACAGGGAGCCGGTCTCGATCACCGGGTCGCTGGGCTTGCCCCGGTGGAACTGGGCCTTTAGCATCTCTGCCTGTTCCGGCCGGTTGGTCTGGGCGCAAAAGCTGCCCTTAGGGGCTTGGCGGATCGCTTGTCCCAGAAGTAGACCGCTGGATTCTTCCAAGCAGAGTACCAAAGGCTCGGCCCCCAGCTGGGCCAGTAAAAAAAGCTGGTCCCGCACTTGGCCTAAAAGCTCTCCCCCACCGCCCAAACTTCGTTCTTCCCAAGCGGCCTGTCCGCCTCGCTCCGCTTCCAACATCGCCGCCAATTGGGCTTCCCGCCGTTTTTCCACCCCTTCCTTGAGGGCTGCTTCAAAACCCAGACTGCCGGGCTGGTAAAACAGTTTCCCGGACAGGCCTTGGGGCAAGTACTGCTGGTTGACCCAATGGTCCTGGTAGGCGTGGGGGTAGAGGTAGCCTTTGCCGTGGCCAAACCCTTCCTGGTCCCGGTTGCCGTCTTTGAGAGAATTGGGGATCTCTCCGGGACGTTCTGTTTCCACCGTCTTGAGGGCATCAAAAAAGGCAAAACCGCTGTTCGACTTGGGGGCGGTCGAGAGGTACAGGCAAGCTTGGGAAAGGTGGAACCGGCCTTCGGGCATGCCCACATAATCATAGGCCCGAGCGGCGGCAATGACCTGTTCCAAGGCCTTGGGGTCGGCCAGGCCAATGTCTTCGGAGGCAAAAATGATCATCCGGCGGAACAAAAACTTGGGGTCCTCGCCGCCGTAGATCATCCGGGCCATCCAATAAAGCGCCGCATCCGGGTCCGAGCCGCGCATGGATTTGATGAAGGCGCTGGCTACGTCAAAATGTACGTCCCCATCCTTGTCGTAGAGCACCGCCCGCCGTTGGATCGAATCTTCGGCCACCAAGAGGTCGATCACAATTTCCCCCTGTGGCCCCGGGTCGCTGGAGATGACTGCCAATTCCAGGGCGTTGAGCGCCGCTCGGGCATCGCCGCTGGCCACTTCAGCCAGATGGTCCAACGCCTCATCGGTAACGGTCAAGGGGAGTTTGCCGTACCCTTGGTCCTCGTTTTTGAGGGCCTGGACCAGTACCTTGCGGATGTCTTGGGTCTCCAAACTTTTCAGTTCAAAGATCCGAGACCGGCTGACCAGAGCTTTGTTGACTTCAAAATAAGGGTTTTCGGTGGTGGCCCCAATCAGGATCAACAAGCCTCGTTCCACATGGGGCAAAAGGGCATCCTGCTGGGCCTTGTTGAACCGGTGGACTTCATCCACAAACAGGATCGACCTTCGGCCCTGTTCCCTTTGCAGCACCTCCGCCTCGCTTATCGCTTCCCGTATCTCCTTGATCCCTGCTAAGACGGCGTTGATCGCCAGGAACTCGGACTTGCTGTGGTTGGCGATGATTCGGGCCAAGGTGGTTTTGCCGGTCCCCGGAGGACCGTAAAAGATCAGGCTGGAGAGTTGGTCCGCCAAGATGGCCCGCCGGAGCAGCCGTCCCGGACCCAGGATCTGTTCTTGGCCGATAAATTGGTCCAAGGTTTGGGGTCGCATCCGGTCGGCCAGAGGGGCAAACTTGCGTTTTTGGGCGGCGTAGTCCAGAAGGTCGTGGGTCGGTCGCAGGGCCATGGGGTTTTTTCTTGTTGGTTGTCGCTCCTTCAGGATATTGGGAATGAAGAAAAAAACAATCCTCTTTTTGTCGGTCTGCCTTTGGCCCGGTTTGGCTTTGGCTTGGACCGGGGAGGTTCGTATCTTGGGCAACGGGCATTCCCAAACCTCCTACCTGGAAGACCTGACCCGCTCCTGTCTGGGAGGGCACGAAGCGCTGGAGCCCCAGGACCTCAAGGAGGTACAGGATTGTATTGGCAACACCGAATTGTTTTTTGAGGTCAAGCTGAGGGCTGAGCCCAGTTTGTTGGTGGTGGAGGTCAAGGAGCGGTGGAGCCTCTTGCCGATCCCCTTGGTGGTGGGGGAGAAGAACCAGGATACCAAGTACGGGGCCATTTTGGTGGAGCGGAACCTGATGGGCCTGGGCAAGCTTTTGGCGGTTGGCGGGGACAGCAGCAAAAAAAGTTCTACCGTCTTTTTGCGGTACGAAGACAAATCCTTGGGCTTTACCCCTTTGTACCTGCGCCTGACCTGGGCCAAGATTCGCCGCCAAGCCCTGCTGTACCGGGGTCATGAGGTGATCGACGGCAACGACGAAGACCGACTTTACCAAGCCCTCGACCTGGGCTACCACGTGACCCAAGCCTTTACCCCCACGTTGCTTTACGAAAAATTGGACAAAAGGTACTACGAATCTTCGGGTCGTGCGGCCTGGACCGACCTCTCGTACCAAAGCCTGGGGGTCCGTCTGAGCCTTGACCTGGGGAATTTTCGGTTTTATTTTAAGGAAGGCTGGCAACTGAGTTTGGAACAGCTGGCCCAACAGTGGCGAAGCGATGGGTTGAGCCTGGACCAGAAAACCTTGGCCAAGGTCCAGTGGCAAGGGGCTACGGTGGAGGACCAAGCCCTGCAAGTGAAGGCCGAGGTGTTCTTCTCTCGTAAGGACGACCCAAGGACCGCCAGCCAATTGGGCAGTCGGGAAGGGGTCCGGGGTGTACCCGCTTACGGGGCTTGGGCCAAGGACTACCGGTTTTTGAGTCTTGATTACCAGATTCCCCTAGGGTACTCTGCCCAAGGAGTGTGGACCGCAGCCCCCTTTTGGGACGGCGGGCGGATAGTGCTGGCGCAGCGGAACCTGGAAACGGTGGACTACCGGTCTTATGGACTGGGTACCTATTTTTTCCTCAAAGAAATCGCCTTGCCCGGTTTGGGCTTCTTGGTCGGACGCAATGATCCCTATGAATCCTTTTTTTACAAGATCACCTTGGGCTTTGAGTTTTAGGTCCCTGCTGTTTGTTTTGGCGCTGTTTGCCCTGGCTTCCTGCGGTACCGACGGACAAGTGGTGGAAGCCCAAAACAGTTTTGGCGGCCAAACCATCGAGTTCCCCAATCCCCCCAAATCCAGGTTGAGCCTGCGGCGGGTGTTTTATGACGGCCAGAAGCAGGTCCGCCAGGAGGAGCGTTACCCGGTACCCGATGCGGCAGCCAACCTGGGTTTTGACTACCAAAAGGTCTCTTACGACAGTAAAGGCAATCTGGCGGAGGACCTGCGGGTCAGCCCCAATGAGATCGACAACCTGCACGGCTACGCCAGCTTTTTGCGGGTTTATGCCCCCGGCTCGAAGATCGAACGGGCAGAGGTGGAGTTTAAGGCCAAAAAGGCGAAGGCCCAGGGCTACAAATTCAGCACCGTCTATTTTGGCCCCGGAGCCAAGCCGGTCAAGGTGTTGTACTACGACAATGACCGCAAGTTGATCCCCCAATCTGCCCCGGCCAAGCCTTGAGTTTCCTTTGGTGTAAAACTTGAATTGAACCTTCTGGAGACCTCTTTGATGCAAGAGAGGTCAACGGAACTACCCCCAAGTTTTATTCCCGGAGGAAAAGGCGATGCTTCCCCAATGGTTCAAACCCAAAAAATTGTCCTCGGTAGCCCCCCTTCCCGCCAAAAGCGAGATCAACCTACCGGCGGGACTGATCCCGGTCCTGTACGCCGGTGTGGACCCCCGGACCTTGCAGTTGAACAGCGCCCGGGATTTTTTGAGTCACCTCCAGTTCGACAACCTTGCGGGGATCGATTTTACCGAATTGGGTCAGCCTGCCGCCCCCTTCCAACGGTCCTTGCGGGCCGGGGTCCTAAGCTGGTCGGACAAGGGATTGGTGATCGTGATGCGAAAAACCAGCAGCCGCTTTGACATCGGATTCAAGGAACTTTGGGCCCATCTGCGGCGCTTGGGCATCGGGGAAGCCAAAAAGACCCTGATCGAGAACCGGGTGCTTTGGAACTGGAAGTGGGAAGTGGAAGGCACGGTTTGCAATCTTTCTTACTGGAACTTCCTGGACAAAAGCCAAGACGAAGGCCTGAGGTTCTCTTGTTTGCCCCAGTGGGGCTAATCTTTGACTAAAGGGCGAGGTTGCCTTAAACTTGTGCAAAGTTTTAGGAGCAACCTATGCCTCGCCGGTCCTTCCATCCCTCGTTTCTTTCCGGGTCTTTGCTGGCACTGGTCCTGGCCTTGGGACCGGGGTTGGGGTTCTGGTTGGCCGGAGCGGAACGCCGGACCTTCCATTCCTGGTCCCTCCACCTGCCTGCCACCGCTCCCGAACCCTCGCAAAGCCAAACTTTAGGGCTCGCCCGGCTGGAATTGGCCCTCAATGGCCCCAGCCCCGACTGGGTCGCTTTGGCTCCCCCTTTGTCCGCCTGGCTCGCCCAGCCCAATCTGCCCTTGCCCTTGGCGGCCAGAGGCCGGTATGATCTGGCCGGGGTAGAATGGGCTCAGGCGGAGCAGGCCCAAAACCCCGAAGACCGGCTGCACCTCTTGACCCTCGCCCAGGAAGGTTATCTGGATCTCTTGGCCTACAAGGAACTGGAGCCCACCTTGGCCGGTTATGCTCGGAGTCGGTTGGCCTTGGTCCGGGCGCAGCTCTATGAATTGACCAAGCTGATGGGGGACCCGGACTACCGGCGGCTGATGGGCCTTTCCCCCGACCGGCTGGCCCAGGAATTGGAACAGCTCCAAGCCCAGTGGGCCGCTGCCCCCAACCCTCGCACCGGGCAGCTCAAGGACTGGGTTTTGGAGATCCTGGAGCGTAAACTCAAAAACTATCCCCCCTTTCTTCCCCCTTTGGAGCCAGGAACATGATTGATACTCCTGCCTTAAACAAGGCACTGGCCCGGTTGGGCGAATTGGCCCCCCAGCACCAAACCCTGATTCCCAAGCTCGCCTTGTGGGTTGGAGAGGCGGGGGCCAACCGGCTGGAGCGTCTTTCCCCGGTCTGGCTGGCCCAAACCTTGGGGGTGGAGGTTCCGGTGGCGGTGGAGTTGCTGCTTTATGCGGTCAAGGCCGGGCTCTTGGAACTGCTTTGGAACAGCCATTGCCCGATGTGCGGAAGTATGGTCCATGGGCTGGCCACCTTAAACCAACTGGAGTCCAACTTTTATTGCCTTTTGTGTGAAGCGGAGGTCAGCAACGAGCTGGACGATCAAGTGGAGATCAACTTTGCCCTGGCCAAGGAGCTGGGCGGCTCCCACTTTGACCCTTACCAGAGCCTGGAGAACTACCAGTTTTTTTGTTTCTCCGAAAACCTGATTCGGTCCCAGGAGTTTGAAGAACACCTCAAGCACATGGCCCAACGGGGGTTTATGGCCCTAGAGGCCGGAGCCCAAGGGAGGTTTTACACCCACCTGGAACCGGGGCAGCAGCTACGGCTGATGAGTTTGGAAAACGATGCCCGGACTTGGCTGCGGGCGGTGGCCGGGGCCAAAAGCGGGCCGGTGTCCGCTTTACTGCGCCCGGAAGGCTTTGAAACGGTTTCGGTGGAAGTGGCCCCCGGAGAACTGGAGATCGAGGTGGCCAACCTGACCGGGCAAAAAGCCGGATTTTTGTTGATTTTGACCGATACCAAAATGGTTTGCGAGATATTGGGCCACCACCCTTCCAAGATGCGTCCTTTTGTCTCGGGCAAGGAGATGCTCAACAGCCAAAGCTTCCGGGAGCTTTTCCCGGTGCAAAACCTGCCCCTAGATTTGAGCCTCAAGCTGAGGGACCTGACTCTGCTGTTTACCGACCTCAAAGGCAGTACCGAGCTGTACAGCCGCACCGGGGACGTCTCTGCCTACAAGCTGGTGCGTAGGCACTTCGAGCTGTTGACCCAAGGGGTCAAACGCAGTGGCGGGGCGATCGTCAAAACCATGGGGGACGCAGTGATGGCCAGCTTTTCCAAGCCTGCCCAGGGGTTGGATGCCGCCTTTTTGATGATGGAAAGCTTGGCCCAGCTCAACCGCTCCTTGGCCGGACCCGAAGCGGCCTTAGGCCTCAAGGTGGGGCTGCATTCCGGGGCGGCGATTGCAGTCAACGCCAACCAGAGTTTGGATTTTTTTGGCCAATCGGTGAACATTGCGGCCCGGGTCCAGGGGCTAGCCCAGGCAGGGGAGATTTGGTTCACCCGTCCGGTCTTCGACGACCCTGGGGTCCAACAAAGGCTGGCCCAGTGGGGGCTTAAACCGGAGCCTTCCGAGACTTGGCTCAAGGGCGTGGCCGGTCCGCAAGCGGTGTTCCGGCTTTCCGGGCAGCGGTAAGGGGACCCCCCTCGGCTTCAGTATTGTTTTACGAATTCCATCTTGTTGCCTATGATCTCTTGGGACTTGAGGGCAATCCCTTTTTCCTTGGCCTTGAGTCTCAGCTTACGATGCAACTGGTCCCCCTTGAGGCCGGAAAAATATTCCACTTCCACCATGGCGGTGTCGTTTTTAAGTTCCGAAAGGCTTTGGTAGGAGTCCAGATTCTCCAAGACATTGATCAAGGTGTCTTCCTCGTCTTCGGAAAAGCCGGTGAACCGGATCAAAAAGGCGTTGCCCAGGTCGCCGATGTTTTTGTAATGCTCAACGATGTCGTTGATCCCGGCTGCGGAGGTCTGGTCTGCCGCCTTTTGGGCCGCTTGGGCCAAGGCGTTGCGCCAATCGAAGCTGCCGGGTCGGGCGTTGGTCAGTTGTTTTTGTTCGGTTGATTGGTTGGAGATCATCAGCCCGGAGGACACATCGTAGATCCTCACCCGCAAAGACACCCTCGCGGACTGGATCTGTGCGGCCCCATAAGAGCCCAGGTTGTCGGAAAGTTCAAACTCGGCCAGGATGTCTGCCTGCTGTTCCGAAGCGATCTTGATCCAGGCTTCCTTGCCTTTGGCTTCGGAAGGTCGTTTTTCGGCGGCGTTGCGTTCCACCGACTTTTGGTCGAACACCCGAAACCCCGCTTGGTTGAGTGCCGTCTGGAGGTTGCCCAAAGCAGCGGCAACCGCCGGGTGGTCGGGTTCCATCGCCTTGGGGTCTTCGGGCCGGTAGATCACCATCAGCCGTTTGTTGCCCATCTTTTTGTGCAGGATTCTTAAGTCCTGCAACTTTGCCTTGAGGGCATCGGTGGCCACTTCTGCGTCAATCTCGACCACCCAGGCGCTGCCCTCCCGCTGGTCTTTTAATACGTCAAACTTGGTCACAAAGCCACGGGCGCTGGTGTAGATCTCGTCTTTGATTACCTGCCAATTCTCGACCTTGGTGTTTGAATCCACCAAGGTACCTACCCCTTGCTCCACAGCGTCCCGCAGGGCGTTGAGCCGGGCTTGGTCCCGAGCGGCCCCTTCGTTGTTGTTGAAGATTTCGGCGCTGCCTTTGGCTTTGACCCCAGCAAACAGGGGGGCTTGGAAGGCAAAAAGCAACAGAAGCAAAAACAGGGTCGGGCGGGAGAGTCTCATCGGGGCTCCTAAGGGAAAGGATCAATTTTTTCTCAGACTAACCGAACTCCCCCTTTGGCTGCAAGGGGGAGTCGTCAATTGGCCGGTTGGATCAGGCTGTCTTGCCTTAGCTCCGGGGCTAGGGACGGGTTCGCCGAAGAGTTGCCCTGGTTGGTTTTGGGCCGTTTCTGGGGCAACGGCAGGGCACCATCGTCCTCGCCATAGTTGATGTACCCTTTTTTGTCGAACCGCTTGGCGGGCAGGTCAAGCTTGCCCCGCTGGCTGCCGTTGAGGTCGTCGGGATCGGCGTTTTTGATCACCGGTTCCAAGGGCCAGAGTTCTTGTGCCCTCAGCAGCAGATTGGGGTTGGACTCCAAAAGTTCCACCACCTCGGGTTTGCGCTTGGGCGGTGCCGGAGGTTTGGGCTCGGGAACCACGATCTCGATGCCGCCGTCGGCGCTCCGGTGGGTCTTTTGGTCCAGCCAAGCGTGGATGTTGTCCCCCCAGGCTTGGGCGTATTTTAGTTTTTGGATCAGCCGGTTGGCCTGAGAAAACATCTTGGCCGCAAACAGCCTGTCCCCTTGGAGTTGGTAAACGACCCCCAAGTTGTAATAGGCGGCGGCTCGGTTGACCCGGTATATCTCCGAAGGTTCCTCAACTTCCGGGGCGTACAAAACCAATTTCCAAAGGCTGATGGCTTGGTCCACCTTGCCAACTTTGGCCAATTTGAGGCCCTTCATGATCCGTTGGTCCCCCGGATCGTGGAAGTTCTCGGCAAACCAGCCCCAGTCGGTACCCCGCTCCAGATCCATGCCGGAGAACAGGTCGGTTTCCTTGGCGTTAAAGGCATTGAGGATCTTGGTGATCAATATCTGGGTGAGCCGCTCCATTTCCATGCCCGGCTTGGGCATGTCGGTGATGTCCTTGCCCACGTAGATTTGCTGGAACGGCTGGGAATACCTTCCCCGGACCAGCGGCATCCCGGTTTGGGCATCGAACAGCGCCAACCTCACCCCCACCAGGGCGTTTCGCCGGACGATCTTTTCGGGCAACAGGAGCTTGGTTTCTTCGGTGTATTGGTCCAGGTCGGGGACCTCAAAACGTTCTTCGTTGTCCCAGATGGAAAAATCTTCCACCTTGATTCGCAAAACCGCCATGCCTTCAATGTGGTCGGGCAGGATCTCCTCAACCTTGTACTTCCCTTGCCCCTTGATGGCGGCGTAAAGGCCCTTGCGCACTTCATCGAGGTTTTCCCCGGTGAAGGACTGCACGTAGATGGTGCGGATGTTGGAGAGTTTGGCTTGGATGTATTCCTGGATCTTTCTTTTTTGGGCCGCTTCGTCTCCGGTCTTGGTTTCCTTCCAGGACTCCAGAGAGGTAGCCGAACCGCCGGAATCAAACAGATTCATCGCCCAACCCATCAGGGTCCATTGTTCCTGTTTGGCCTTTTGGGTTGGGGCGGGTTTGGGGGCCGGTTCTTGGGTGGCTTCCAGGGGTTGGTCTTGGGGCTTGCTTTCCAGGGTAAAGAGGCTCCCGAACCACTGCTCGACAAAGCCTAGCTCCAGTTCCGCAGGGGCTTGGTTGGGCACGGCGGCAAAGGGGGTCGGCTCTGGTTGATTGGTTTGGCAGGCGCTAAAAGTAAAGGCCAAAAGCAGCCAAAACGCCAAAGCATAGGTGCGCATCAAACCCTGTGATTGCGTTGTAAACCCTTGTGCCAAATGGGCTTTGTGGGTTCAGCTTGTTCCTTTGAGTCGGGAAAATCCCCTTCTCTAAGGTGAAACTTAAGCAAAATTCGCACCACTTAGGAGAGAGACAAGGGCCGCCAAGGGGGGATAAAAAAAGGACCCGGTCAGTTCTGCGGTTCCGGTGGCGTAAAAACGGGAAACCAACAGGGTGATCACTAGGTTGATCCCCAAGACTTTGCCCACCGAGAACACCAAAGACCAATGCCGGGCTGCCCCTTGGGGAGGGAGTTTTTGGTGGACCGGCTGGAGCGCTTTTTTTGCCAGTTGGCCCAAGAACAGGCCCAAGGCCAGGATTGCCAGATACAGCACCCAAGCCATAGGCCCCAGTGCCTCGAAAGTGGGGGCCAAGAGCCCCGTGGAGGCCGCCTGAGCTTTTTCGGCGGTCACGATCCCCAAGCCCAGGAGTTCACAAAACTCCAAAACCGGCCCCCGCATCCAGGCGGCAACCAAAAAAAACATCCAAAGGAGTAAAAAAATCAAATCGAAACTGTTCATTTTTGGTGGCTCAAAGGGTTTTGTGGGCAAAGGGAAAGTGGAACCACAAACTTTGCAAGTTCCTTTCGGCTTTGCAAAACCCGTGCATTTGGGTTAAATTGCGACGAACCTTTAGCCCCCCAAAGGCCCATGAACCCTACCCAGACCGCCGAGTGGAACGCTCTTAAAGATCATTTTGAAGAGACCAAGGCCCTGCACCTGCGGGAATTCTTTGCCCTGGACCCGGAACGGGTCGAAAAGATGACTCTGGAGGGGGCGGGCTGGCACCTGGACCTGTCCAAAAACCGAATGACCCCCGAAACCTTGGAACTTTTGGGCAATTTGGCTCGGGTCTGCCGGGTTCCCGAAGCGATCCGGGGGATGTTTGCCGGGGAAAAGATCAACGTCACCGAAAACCGGGCGGTACTGCACACCGCCTTGCGCAACCTTTCGGGCGGGCCGGTGGTGCTGGACGGGCAGGACGTGATGCCTGGGGTCAAACGGGTGCTGGGCCAAATGGCCGACTTTGCCGGGCAGGTTTATTCCGGGAAGTTCCAAGGTTATACCGGGAAAAGGATCAAAACGGTGATCAACATTGGGATCGGAGGCTCGGACCTGGGTCCCCAGATGGTTTATGAAGGGCTGAAGTTCTACGCCCGTCCCGAACTGACCGTGCGGTTCGTCTCCAACATCGATGCCAACCATCTGGCCGAAGCCCTCAAGGGGCTGGATGCCGCCGAGACCCTGTTTATCATTGCCTCCAAAACCTTTACCACCCAAGAAACCATGACCAACGCCCAGAGCGCTAAGGAATGGGTCTTGGGCCAGCTGGGCGGGGACCCCAAGGCGGTGGCCCACCATTTTGTAGCCCTTTCCACTAACCTGGAAGCGGTGGCCCAGTTCGGCATTGCCCCGGAGAATGTGTTTGAGTTCTGGGATTGGGTGGGCGGAAGGTATTCCCTTACCTCGGCCATTGGGCTGCCCTTGGTTTTGGGGCTGGGGCCGGACCGGTTTTTGGAGCTGCTCGGCGGGTTTGAGGCGATGGACCGGCACTTTTTGGAAACGCCGATCGAGAAAAACTTGCCGATCCAAATGGCCTTGGTGGGGTTGTGGTACAACAACTTTTTTGAGGCCCAATCGGTGGCCATTTTGCCTTACAATCAGTACCTGCTACGTTTCCCAGCCTACCTGCAACAAGGGGACATGGAATCCAACGGGAAAGGAGTGGACAAGGACGGGCTGCCGGTGGACTACCAGACCGGGCCCATCGTTTGGGGAGAGCCGGGGACCGGCGGGCAACATGCCTTTTACCAGTTGATCCACCAAGGGACCAAGTTGATCCCCTGCGACTTCATCGGTTTTGTCCAGTCCCTCAACCCCAAAGGGGACCACCAGGAAAAACTGCTGTCCAATTTCTTGGCCCAACAAAAGGCCCTGGCCTTTGGCAAGGGGCTTGAGGAACTGCAAAAAGAAGGCTGCCCGGTCGAGTTGATCCCCTACAAACTCTTTGAGGGGAACCGTCCTTCCACTGCCTTGGTGGCCCCCCAGCTGACCCCCAAAAGCCTCGGGGCCCTGATCGCTCTTTACGAGCACAAGATCTTTACCCAAGGGGTGTTGTGGAACGTTTATTCCTTTGACCAATGGGGGGTAGAGCTGGGCAAACAGCTGGCCAAGGCGGTACTTTCGGACCTCAAGCAAAAGACCGTCAGTCCCGACCATGATCCTTCCACGGCGGCATTGCTGCGGTATTGCCACCAACACAAGGGGTAAACGGATGGAACCGAACCTGCTGGCCCTGCTGGCTTGCCCAGTCTGCAAAGGACCCTTGACTGCCAAGCCGCACAGCCTCGCTTGCGAGAACTGTCGGGTGGAATTTGAAAACCTCCAGGGGATTCCGGTATTGCTCGCCGACCGGGCCAAGGCCCTGGAGGCTGGAGGGGCGGGCTAAAAGTTTTGGGTCAGTTTGTCGGCGATTTGTTGGGCCAACTTGACCATCGCCTTGCGCCGCCCTTCCCGCAGTTCTTCGGCGCTCAACTGGGTGGCACCGGTTTCCAGTTCAAACCTTCCTTCCACCGGGGTCTTTTCAAAGAGCGGCCGGTTGTTGCGCCAGTCCACCAGGGTGATTTGCCCTTGGTGGAGGAACACGTACCGGTAGGTCAGGTTGTTGTAGATCGAAAGGTCTTCCCGGTTGTTACTCGACTGGGTCAAGACCAGCTCCATCTCCAGGTCCGACCCGCGGCCTTCGGACAGGGTCACTCCGGCACGGTTGAACAGCCCCGAAAGTTCGGCCTTGAGGTCCAGGTCCAACCCGGAGACAAAGGTCTGGTTGTTCACCGAGATCAGGCTGAGGCTCTTGGCCCCTTCGGGCAAAGAGAATTGGTTTCGGTTCAACTGGAAACCACAACCGCCCAGCCAGAGCAGGCCGATAAAAAGCAGAACCCTGCCGGGTGAGGGCTTGACAAGCAAAGATTTCACAGTTAGCATCCGGGATTTACCTGACCCTGTTCTCTGGTGGCCGACCGGATGTTTGACTCGCTGACCCAAAAGTTCAACGCTGCCTTCAAAAAACTCACCAACAAGGGTGTTTTGACGGAAGCCAACATCCAAGCCTCTCTAAAGGAGGTGAAGATGGCACTGCTGGAGGCGGATGTCAATTATCGGGTGGTCAACGCCTTCTTAAAGTCGGTTAAAACCAGAGCCTTAGGTCAAGAGGTGATGGGCTCCCTCAGCCCCGCCCAACAGTTTATCAAGATCGTCAACGACGAATTGGTCGCCATGATGGGGGCCGAAAACCACGGCCTCAAGTTCGGGGACCATTCCCCCTTGGTGGTGATGATGGTTGGCCTGCAAGGTTCGGGGAAAACCACCACGACCGCCAAGCTGGCCCGCCGGCTCAAGAAGGACGGCAAAAGAGTATTCCTGGCCAGCGCCGATGTGTACCGCCCGGCGGCGATTGAGCAATTGAAGGTTCTCGCCCGGGAATTGGAGTTGGATTGTTTTGATTCCAACGTCCAAATGAAACCGGCAAACATCGCCCAGCTGGCCTTGGAACAGGCTTCGATGCGGATGGCGGATGTTTTGCTTTTGGACACCGCAGGCCGGTTGCAGATCGACCAAGAGTTGATGGCCGAGCTTGAAGAGATCAAAGGCCGGATTCGGATCGACGAGATTTTGTTTGTCGCCGATGCCATGACCGGCCAAGAGGCGATCAACGTAGCCAATACCTTCCACGAACGGTTGGGCATCTCCGGGTTTATCTTGACCAAGATGGACGGGGACGCTCGGGGCGGTGCGGCTTTGTCGATCCGGGCGATTACCGGCCAACCGGTCAAGTTCATCGGGGTCGGCGAAAAATTGGAAGACCTGGAGCCCTTTTTCCCCGAACGGGTGGCCTCCCGGATCTTAGGGATGGGCGATTTGGTCGGCTTGATCGAAAAGGCCCAAGAACACATGGACTTGGCCAAGGCCAAGCAGATGGAACACAAGTTCCGGCAGAATGATTTTACCTTGAGCGATTTCCAGGACCAATTGCGGCAACTTCGCAAGATGGGTCCCCTGGGGGATTTGATGAAAATGATGCCCGGAATGGCCGGGAAGATCCCCGCCGGTGCTGAGATGGACGAGAAAAGTTTGGTTAAGGTCGATGCGATCATCAACTCAATGACCTTGCCAGAACGAGAAAACCCCAGTATCATCAACGGTTCGAGAAAAGTTAGGGTTGCCAAAGGCAGCGGAACCCAGGTAAGCGATGTAAATCGCTTGATCAAGAACTTCACCCAAATGAAGAAGATGATGAAAAAATTCTCTTCTATGGGTGGAAAAAAGGGCATGAGGGCGCTCCAAAATATGATGGGCGGCCCGGGTGGCTCCAGTCCCTTTTAAAGGGGAACCTCAATCATCAACGTTACAGGAGAAGTAGCAAGTGGCAGTTAAAATCCGTCTGGCCCGTGGTGGCGCAAAAAAGAAGCCTTTTTACCGAGTGGTCGCTGCTGACGTGCGGGCAAGGCGTGATGGTCGTTTCCTGGAGAAACTCGGGACCTACGCCCCTGGTGCCAAAGACCTGCAATTGAACAAGGAACGGGTTCAATACTGGCTGGACAACGGGGCCATGACCTCCGAGACCGTCAACCGGCTTTTGATCGCCGAAGGCTTTAAGATCGAACGGGTGGAATTTTTGGCCAAGACCGCCGTCCCCAAAGAGGCGTAAGGTTCGGTTGGAGAAGAAGGACCAACTGGTTCAAGTCGCCAAGGCTTGGGGCACCCATGGCCTGAAGGGGGAGTTGAAGATCAACCCCCTGACCCAGGACCTGGGGCTTTTGGATGAGGTTGGGCAAGTTTGGCTCTGGAACGGCTCGGCCGCTACGGAGCCCAAGCCGGTGCAGTTGGCCGGGCTGCGGCCCGTGCAGGGGCACTGGCTGATTTCTTTTGAAGGTTTGCAGGACATCAACCTGGTTGAGCCTTACAAACAAATGGGGGTTTACGTGGAACCCGATGCACTGGCCCCCTTGGGGGAAGACGAGTTTTTTATCCACGACCTCTTGGGCTCCCGGGTCTTTGACCTGGACGGCCAACTGCTGGGGCAGGTGAGAGAGTGTTTTGAAAATGGCGACCAGTGGGTTTTTGAAGTGGACGACGTAGCCGGAGGCACCTTCCTGTTCCCCGGAGTGGGGGAATTCCTAAAGGAAGTGGATGGTCCGGCCAAACGTGTGGTGGTGGACTTGCCGCCGGGAATGCGGGAGTTGAACAAAAAGGGTGGGTCGCTCGAGTGACCGAGTTTTGGATTTTTACCCTCTACCCGGAGCTGTTTGACTCCTACCTAGGCTCGGGCTTGTTGGGCCGGGCCTTGGAAGATGGGAAGCTGGTCGTGGCTAGGCACAACTTCCGGGACTTTGGTCTGGGCAAGCACAAGAAGGTGGACGACACCCCCTACGGAGGAGGTGCCGGAATGGTGCTGCGGCCCGAGCCGATCTTGGAGGCCTTGGAAGCGGCAGAAGCGAAGGCGGGGCAAAGAAGCCACCGGATCCTGGTGACCCCCAGGGCCAAGGCTTACACCCAGGCAGACGCACACCGGCTGGCCCGGATGGACCGCCCGGTGGCCTTGGTTTGTGGCCGGTTTGAAGGCTTCGACGAACGGGTCGGCAGTTTTATGGATGAAGAGCTGAGCCTCGGCGACTTTATCATGATGGGCGGCGAAGTGGCCGCCATGGCGGTAGTAGAGTCGGTAGCCCGGCTCCTGCCCCAGGTGATCGGAAACGGGGAATCACTGGTGTGCGAGTCCTACGAATCCGGTCTTTTGGAGTATGGACATTACACCAAACCCCTGGTTTTCAGGGGGCTGGAGGTTCCCCCGGTGTTGGCCGGCGGGGACCACAAAAAAATCGAATCCTGGCGCACAGCAGACAGCCGGCAAACAACAAGGCTCAAGAGGCCGGACCTCTTGAACCCTGGACAGGGCAAAGGCCCTGAATCATTAGAACCCTTGGAGAAGGACCATGAGTAAGCTGATCGATCAAATTGACAAAGCCCAGTTGCGGGAACACCCCACCTTGGAAGTGGGCTCGACCGTCAAGGTCTATTATAAGATCAAAGAGGGCGAGAAGGAAAGGATCCAGCCTTTTGAAGGGGTTTTGATCGCCAAAAAAGGCGGGGCCAAAAACGCTCGGGCTACCTTCACCGTCCGCAAGGTCAGCAGTGGGTTTGGGATTGAACGGGTGTTCCCGCTCCATTCCCCCAAGGTGGAAAAAATCGAAGTGCTGCGCCGTGGTAACGTTCGCCGGTCCAAGCTTTATTACCTGCGGGATCTGGCCGGTAAAGCCGCTCGGATCTCCGAGAAAATGGTCCCTCGCTAGCCGGTGGGGCTGTTCTCCAAACCCAAATCCACCCCGGCTCTTGAGCTGGGCGCAGTGGGGGAGAGGGCGGCCAAAAAGCACCTGAAGGCTCAGGGCTACAAGATTTTAGAGTCCAACTACCGCTGCAGTTTGGGGGAGTTGGACTT
The DNA here is from genome assembly GCA_001783715.1 of Candidatus Lambdaproteobacteria bacterium RIFOXYD2_FULL_56_26. Taxonomy (GTDB): domain Bacteria; phylum SAR324; class SAR324; order XYD2-FULL-50-16; family XYD2-FULL-50-16; genus XYC1-FULL-56-13. Next base: position 503,037 of record MFNF01000001.1, on the reverse strand, counting down.
GGTTGCAACCAAAGGGGAATTTTTGGTGTTTGTGGAGGTCAAAACCCGGACCCAACAAGACCCCTTGTTGCAAATGACCAAAACCAAGGTAGAACGGCTGCGCAAGCTGGGGCTGTTTTATCTGGAAGAAAAGGGAATCCGGGACCTGCAACCCCGGTTTGACGTGATTGCCGTCACCAAGGACGGGGCGAAGCTTGGCCTGGAACACTTGGAAAACGCTTTTTGAGCAGACCTTTAGAAGACACTAAAGACCCTAGAAAACGCTTTCACTGAAGGAGCAACTGTGGCAAACCACAAATCCGCCATCAAGCGGGCATTACAAAGCGAAAAAAACCGCCAACGGAACCGTGTCGTACGGGGCAGCTTGCGGACCGAGATCAAAAAGTTTAATGCCCTGCTCGAAGGTGGGGAAAAGGACAAGGCTTTGGCATTGCTGCCGACCGTCCACAAGTTGATCGACAAGGCCGCAACCAAAGGGGTCGTGACCAAAAGCACCGCTTCTCGCAAAAAATCCCGGACCACCTTGGCGCTCAACAAGGCGCTGGTCTAAGGCTTCGGCGAGCCTGCTTGCACCCGGGGCCCGTAGCCCCGGTTTTTCGTCCCTTGGGTTCCGGTCCAAGGGACCCCCTTTTGGCGTTAGGAAAGATGTTGCAATTCACCCTCGGCTTTTCTTCTTGTCCGAACGATACCTACATCTTTGACGCTCTGGTCAACCACCGCCTGCCGTCTCCCTACGCCTTCCTGCCCAAGATTCACGACGTTGAGGTGCTCAATAAAATGGCCGCCAAGGCCGAATTGGATGTCTCCAAAGCTTCGGTCCATGCCTTTTTCCATTTGACCCAAGAATACCAGCTGCTGGATTCCGGTGCCGCTTTGGGCCGAGGCTGTGGCCCCTTGTGGATCGGCAAAAACACCACCGCCCCCAAGGGCGGCAAGGTGGCCCTGCCCGGCGCTTGGACTACCGCCAACCTGCTGTTCCAACTCTCCCAAGCCGGAGACTTTGAGCCGGTCCAGATGACCTTCGACCGGATCATCCCGGCGATTCTCAACGGGGAAGTGGACTCCGGGGTGATCATCCACGAATCCAGGTTTACCTACCAAACCCAGGGGCTCAACTGCTACCAAGACCTGGGCGACTGGTGGGAAAAGTCGAGCGGGCTGCCCATCCCCTTGGGGGGGATCCTGGTGCGCCGCAGTCTGCCCAAAGTGGACCAAAAACAAATCGAAGCCTTGATTGCCCAGTCGATCCTCTTTGCCGACCGGCACCCCGAAGCAGGCCGGGAGTTCATCAAGGCCCATTCCCAAGAGCTGGCCGACGAGGTGATCGACCAACACATCGGCCTTTATGTCAACCAGTCCTCCAAGTCCTTGGGGGAAGAGGGCAGAAGGGCGGTAACCGGTTTGTACCAACGGGCGTTGGAAAAGGGTTTGGTGGAGAAGGTCGAGGAAAAAGAGTTGTTTTGCTGAGGGAGTCATGGAGGGCAAGGGTCTGATTCCAAAGGAACAGATCGAATCGGTGGTAGCCGCCACGGATTTGGTGGCCTTGATTTCCAGCTACACCCCCCTGCGGCCTTCGGGGGGAAATTTTTTGGGGCTCTGTCCGTTCCACCAGGAAAAGAGCCCTTCTTTTGTGGTCTCTCCCTCACGGGGGAACTACCACTGTTTTGGTTGTGGGGTCCACGGCAATGCCATCGGGTTTGTTATGGACCTGGAGCATTTTGCCTTTACCGAGGCGGTAGAGTTTTTGGCCGACCGGGCCGGGATTAGGCTGGAGCGAGGGCAATCCACTTCGCCCCACCAAGGGCACGGGGAGGTCCGGGGGTGCTTGGACCTGAGTTTGGAATACTTTCGGCAGAACCTGATCGGGGCGGGCAGCAACTCCACGATCCGGCTGTACCTAAAAAAACGGGACCTGTCCCTGGAATTGGCGGACCGATTTGCTCTGGGCTGGGCCCCCGAAGGCTGGACCAAGCTGCATGACTTCCTCAACCAAAAGGGAGTGCCCATCAAGGTGCAGGAGGCGGCGGGGCTGATCAAGACCGGGGAAAAGGGAGAATGGTACGACCGGCTTCGAGACCGGCTCATTTTTCCGATTAGAGACGTACAAGGCCGCTGTTTGGGCTTTGCCGGGCGGATTATCGGGGAAGGGGACCCCAAGTACCTGAACCCGCCGGAAACAGAGTTTTACAAAAAGAGTTCCGTCTTTTACGGAGTCTTTGAAGGGAAGGATGCGATCCGCAAGGCCAAAAAGGCCATGGTGGTCGAAGGATACCTGGACGTGATTCGGCTCCATGAAAAGGGGTTCCGCCATGCCATTGCGGTTTGTGGCACGGCGCTCAACGGGGAGCACGTCAAGGCGCTCAAACGCCAGGGCATCCAGGAAGTGGAGTTGGTCTTCGATGGAGACAACCCCGGAAAGGCAGCAGCGCTGAAGGCTTCCAAAGTGTTCTTGGAAAACGAGATCGATGGAAGGGTGACAGTGTTGCCCGAGGGGCTGGACCCGGACGACTTTTTCAAGAAATACACCGGGGCCAATTTGACCGCCCTGGTGGACGAGGCACCCAACGACTACCAATTCCTCTTGGCCCAGGCCTTTGAGGAGGTCAAGGACAAGGGGCTGTGGGCGCAAAAAAGCAGGCTGGACGAATTGATCACCCTGGCCCAGGGAATCGCCTCCAAGCTCAAACGGGACCTCTTTTTGGGCCAAATCGCCAAGAGGTTCCAGCTGGACTTGGGGGCCTTGCGGTCCAAGGGAACGGAACCGGCAAAAAAGCCCCAGGTGAACCTGGAGCAGCGGATGATTCTTCCTTCCAAGGTGGATCTGAAGGAAGCCAGCCCCGAAGAGTTGCGGCTGATGAAATATTTGGTTGCCCAGCCCCAGGCCTTGGGCTTGGTGCGGGGAAAACTGGAGAGCCAAAGTTTTACCAATCCTCACCTCCAAGAACTTCTGTCACGGTTCTTGAATTTGGAGGACGAGGAATTCGGCGCTCTGGGGCCTCAGGAACTTCCCGAGGTATTTAAGGAGTACAGCTCGGTGCTGATGCAGCTGATCTTCAGCGGCAACCCATTTGCAACCGAGGATTACAGCGCAGAAAAAGTCCAAGGCTTGGTCTTGGATCTGCAAAAAAGTGCGGCTAGGCGAAAGCTGAAGGGGCCCCTGTCTCCAGAAGAGGCGGAAGCCCTGGCCAAAGCTCAGGCAGAGGCAAGAAAAAAGGCCAAGGAAAACTGCTTACCACAAGGTTCAAGCGAAGCTAACCAGCATCAAGGCTAGAATTATGGCAGATAAAAGCGCAAAACCAAAAAAAGGCAAAAAAGCTCCGGTCCCCTCGGTCAAGGACATGGAAAAGCTCATGCGAAACCTTGTCGCCAAAGGCAAGGAGAAGGGCTTTTTGACGGAAGACGAGCTGGGGGACCTGATCCCCTACGAGTTGGGCCAAAAAGAAATGGCCGGAGTGATCGATTACCTGGAAACCAACAACGTTGAGATCGTCACTACCGCCAAAAGCAAGGCCCAAGCTACCCGCTTCGAGCCTGAGGACGACTTTACCGGGGAACTGGAAGAAACCGGCGAGTTCGAGGCGGAAGAGGAAGACGAAGATGCCCAAAACGTGGACCAAAACTCCGACGACCCGGTCAGGATGTACCTGCGGGAAATGGGCTCGATCAAGCTCTTGACCCGTGAAGGGGAAGTGCGGATCGCCAAAAAAATCGAGAAGGGCCAACATGAAATGTTGGACATCCTGCTCAAAAGCGAACTGATCGTCAATTATCTCTTTGATTTGGCCAAGAAGCTCAAAACCGGTAAGGCCAGGGCTCGGGACATCGTCAGCGGGATCGATGAAGACGATCAGGTGATCGAAGAGGAAAGCCAAGCGGCCGACCAGGTGCTCAACAAGCTCAAGCAAGCCAAAAAGATTTTTGATGAAAGAGGCAAGCTGGTCAAAAAGCTGGAAACCTCCCTGGAAGGGAAAAAACAAAAGGAAGCCCTGGAAAAGGACATTGAGGAAAGCAGCTTTGTTTTGCTCAAAACCTTGCGGAGCATCAATTTTAATACCAAGCAGATCGACACCATGTTTAAGGTGATGCTGCACCACAACGACAAGATTGACCTTACCTTCACCCAACTTTCCCGGTACCAACGGGACCTGCGGGCTCCGGTGGCTAAGGTGGAGGAGTTGTTGTCCGGTTGGACCGAAGACAACACCAAAAAGGCCCAGAAGATCGAGACCGAAGTCAAGGCCTTGACCAGCCACGGCTTTCGGGTGGCCCGGCGGATCTTGGAGAAGGTCCAGGCCGGGAACCGGCGGATCGACAAGATGATCACCCAAACCGCCGTGCCCTTGGAGCGCTTCCGGGCGGAGATCAAAAAACTCAAAATCGCTGAACGAAAAGTCAGCCAAGCCAAAAGCCAATTGGTGGAAGCAAACCTGCGGTTGGTCATTTCCATCGCCAAAAAATACACCAACCGGGGCCTCCAGTTTTTGGACCTGATCCAAGAAGGCAACATCGGTTTGATGAAGGCGGTGGACAAGTTTGAATACCGGCGGGGCTACAAGTTCAGTACCTATGCCACTTGGTGGATTCGCCAAGCGATCACTCGGGCCATTGCCGACCAAGCCCGGACGATCCGCATCCCGGTCCACATGATCGAGACCATCAACAAACTGATCCGCACCTCTCGCCACTTGGTCCAGGAATTTGGGCGGGAACCGAGCCCCGAGGAGATCAGCGAAAAGATGGACCTACCGGTGGAAAAGGTCCGCAAGGTCCTCAAAATCGCCAAGGAACCGATCAGCTTGGAAACGCCGATCGGGGACGAGGACGACTCTCATTTGGGAGATTTTATCCCCGACTCTTCGGCGGTGTTGCCCTCCGAGTCGGTGGTCAATACCTATCTGGCCGATGTTACAAGGACGGTCCTTTCCACCTTGACCCCCAGGGAAGAAAAGGTGCTCAAGATGCGCTTTGGCATTGATGAGAAAAAGGACCACACCCTAGAAGAGGTGGGCCAAGACTTTGACGTAACCCGGGAACGGATTCGTCAGATCGAAGCCAAAGCACTGCGCAAACTGCGCCACCCGACCCGGAGCCGGATGCTCAAAAGCTTCTATGAGTGATCGATGAAGCGAATCTGCGTCTTTTGCGGCTCTCGGGTTGGGGTCAAGCCGGTCTATTCCGAATGGGCGCTGAGCTTGGGCAGTTGGATCGGCCAAAACCATCAGGGGCTGGTGTATGGCGGCGGGTCCATCGGTTTGATGGGCATTTTGGCCGATTCCTGTTTGGCCGAAGAGGGGGAGGTGATTGGGGTGATTCCCAAAAGCCTCAACCGGACGGAGATCGGGCACCAGAATCTCAGCCGCCTGATCGAGGTGGACAGCATGTCCGAACGAAAGTCGATCATGCTGCGGTACTCGGATTTGTTTGTGGTCTTGCCCGGTGGGTTCGGTACCTTGGACGAGTTGTTCGAGGTGGTCACCTTGGCCCAACTGAAGGAACACAGCAAACCGGTGATCCTGCTCAACGGCGAGGGTTTTTTTGCCCCCCTGCTGGCCCAGATCAACCTCTTGGTAATCCAAGGGTTTGTAAAGGAAGAGGCCTTGAGCCTGCTGCACATTGCCAAGGACTTCCCCGGTCTTTTGGAACAAATCAAACGGTACCTTTAGGCCAAGCCTCTTGACGGCATGCCTTGCTCCTTTCAAGATAGCCCAAAAAACCTAACCCCCCCTTAAAAAAACATGAGCGGACTTGATACCCTGGGCGATTGGAAACGGACCCACCTGATGACCCAACTCAGCGCCCAAGAGATCGGCAAGACCGTGACCTTGATGGGCTGGGTACACAGCCGTAGAGACCACGGCGGGGTGATTTTTATCGACCTGCGGGACTACTCCGGCTTGGCCCAGATCGTCTTGGGGCCACAACACCAGCCGGTGGCCTTCGAGCGGGCCTCGGGGGTCAGAAGTGAATTTGTGTTGGCCATCCAAGGGGTGGTTGGAGCCCGGAGTGCCGAGACGGTGAACCCCAAGCTGCAGACCGGCGGTTTGGAGGTGTACGTCAAGGAGCTGAAGATCCTCAACAGTTGCTCCCCTTTGCCCTTCCAGATTGAAGACGAAGAGATCACCGAAAAGAACCGGCTCAAATACCGGACCTTGGACCTGCGCCGACCGGCCATGCAAAAGACCTTGATGCTGCGCTCCAAGGCCGCCCAAATTGTGCGTAATTTCCTGTCGGAGGAACATTTTTTTGAAGTGGAAACCCCAGTATTGACCAAGTCCACCCCCGAAGGGGCGAGGGACTATCTGGTTCCCTCCAGGGTCAATCCCGGCAGGTTCTACGCTCTGCCCCAGTCTCCCCAGCTGTTCAAACAGATGCTGATGATCTCGGGCTATGACCGTTACTTCCAGATCGTCAAATGTTTCCGGGACGAAGACCTGCGGGGCAACCGGCAGCCCGAGTTCACCCAGATCGACTTGGAAATGAGTTTTGTGGACCAGGAAGATGTGATCGAGGTCACCTCAAGGATGATCCGGCAGCTGTTTGGTGAAACCATTGGGGTCAAGGTTCCCTTCCCGATTCCCAGGATCACCTTCAAGGAAGCCTTGGAGCGGTTCGGCTCCGATGCTCCAGACATGCGGTTTGGGTTGGAGCTCAAGGACCTGACCGGGCTTTGCAAGACCTGTGGCTTTAAGGTGTTCCAAGATGCGGCCAACCAGCCCCGTGGGCTGGTCAAGGCCATCAACGTCCCCGGCGGAGCGGCCTTTTCCCGCAAGGAATTGGATGAGTTGACCGACTTCGTCAAGATTTACAAAGCCAAAGGGATGGCTTGGGTCAAACTGACCCCAGAAGGTTGGCAGTCCCCTATTGCCAAGTTTTTTACCCCAGAAGAAATCGCCGAGATCAACCGGATTACCGAAGCCAAGGAAGGAGACCTTCTGCTCTTCGGGGCGGACAGCAAAAACATCGTTAACGATGCCCTGGGCAACCTACGCAAGGAGATTTCCAAGCGCAAGGGGCTGGTCAAGGAAGGGGACTTCCATTTTGTTTGGGTCACCGACTTCCCCCTGTTTGAACGCAATGAAGACGGCAGCTTCAGCTCGACCCATCACCCCTTCACCATGCCGGTCCTGTCGGACCTGGAGGCCCACGAACAGGGCGACCTGAGCTTGATTCGCTCGGTGGCCTACGATCTGGTCCTCAACGGGGTGGAACTGGGCGGCGGTAGCATCCGTATCCACCGGGCCGATGTACAGGAACGGGTCTTTCGGTTGCTCAAGTTGACCGAAGAACAAGCCAGGGCCAAGTTCGGCTTTCTGCTGGACTCCCTGGAATTCGGGGCTCCTCCTCACGGCGGATTGGCTTTTGGGTTTGACCGGATCATGATGTTTTTGGTGGGCACCGATTCCATCCGGGACGTGATCGCCTTCCCCAAGACCCAGACCGCTTCTTGCCTCTTGACCGATGCCCCCAGTGAGGTGGATTTGGCGCAACTGAAGGAACTTTCTTTGGCGGTTCGTCTTTCCAATAGCTGAGGTTTCCCATGACGTTGAAAGTGGCTCTGGCTCTGGGAGGCGGGGCCTCTAGGGGGCTGGCTCACATGGGGGTGATCCAAGCCTTAACCGAAGCCAAGATCCCCATCAACATCATCGCCGGGGTAAGCATCGGTGGAGTGATCGGGGCAATTTACGCTGCCCACCCCCAAATCGACCGGGTGATCCAAAACGTCAATGCCTTCCTGGATTCCCAGGACTTTAACCAAACCAAACTCGAACTGATCCAAGCGGGGAAGTCTCAGAGCAATGGCTATTACGAACAACTCAAAAAAATGGTGACCAACGGAATTTTTTTGGCCATCAGCAGCACCCGCAGTTCCTTTATCTCTCGGGAAACCTTTGAACGCAACCTGAGCCACCTAGTCCCCAAGATCGGGATTGAGGACTGTGAGATCCCCTTGGGCCTGATTGGGACCGACCTCAAGAATGGCCAAGCGATGGAATTTTTGTCCGGGCCGATGATGGAAGCGGTGATGGCCACTTCGGCGATTCCGGGGATTTTCCCGCCGGTCAAAATCGGCGGCAAACGGTATGTGGACGGTTCTTGGCTGGTCCCGGTGCCGGTGGAGCTGGCCCGCAAGATGGGGGCCGATCTGGTGATCGCCGTGGACGTAGCGCCGACCATGAGCAACCTGGGGGACTCGACCTTGGAGCTTTCGGGCCTGGACATCCAACTGAGGGCTTCCGAAGCGAGCCGTATGGCCCTCAAGGGCAAGTGCCTCAGCCAAGCGGAGGTGAAGATCGTGGTGGACCTGATGGACATCCATTGGGCCGACTTTACGAAGCTTGACCTTTGTGTGGAGCGGGGGTACTCCGCTGCCCGCCGGTCGTTGGAAGTGATCGAAAAGGCGCTGTTCAAAAAGAAGGTCGGACGATTTTTTGGGTTCCGTTAGAACCGGGATTGCCAAGGGACCGGCCCCTTTAGCACTCAATTTGCATTACCCTTAAAACGGCACTCTTTTTTGTCCCTTTGCCAAGGCAGGGGGAATTGGCTACAATGCCAAAAAACCAAAGAAAAAAAGACCCCTTATCCCCAACCAGCTAGGGAGAGTTATGGCAGACGAAGAAAAACAGGAGTCAGGCGGCGGGAAAAAGAAGAAGCTGATCATCATCATCGGAGTGGTGCTCTTGCTTTTGATCGGTCTGGCCGTTGGGGCGGTGATGTTTTTGGGCGGCTCGAAGGAAGAGGCCCCCGCCGCAGGCGATCCGGGCGCAGGTGCAGAGATGGACATGGCCAAGGCGAAACTGGAAGAAGAGATCAGCGCCTCCTCCCAGGCCGATGCCGTCAAATTGACCAACCCGGTGTTCACTCCACCCAAAAAATACACCATCAACCTTCGGGACGGGAAACACTTCTTGAGCATCAAGTTGGTCGCCGCCTTGGAAGACCCGGCGGCCTTGCTTTATTTGGCCGCTCGGGAGCCGATGATCGATGACATGGTGATTTCCTTTTTGCAAAACCTCAACACCGACGACCTCAGGACCCGAGCGGGGACCGAATTGGTCAAACGGGAATTGTACAAAAAGGTCAACAGCCTCTTCACCCAGGATTTTGTGGACACCACGGAAACCAAGGACCGGACCCCGGTCAAAAAGATCCTGATCACTGAATTTATCCTCAACTAGGAAAGGGGGGATCATGGCTGAAGGAGATTTGGATTTCTCCAACATGGAGGAGTCGGACGACATCGATTGGTCGGACGTTGAAGCGGAGCTGCAACAAAACCGAGAGATGATCAAGTCCGAGGCCACCGCCGAGCCTCATGCCGATTTCCCCTCCGATTTCGGCGGAGGCGGGGAAGGAGTCTCCGACTCCGACGACGTGGGGGTGGACTTCCTGATGGACATTCCTCTGACCTTGCGGGTCGAGGTGGGCAAAACCAAAATGTTGATCAAGGACCTGCTGCGGCTGGACCTGGGGGCGATTGTGGAGTTGACCAAGGATGTTGGCGAGCCCATGGACATCCTGATCAACGACAAGAAGGTGGCCAAGGGGGAAATCGTAATCCAACACGAAAAGTTTGCCCTCAAGATCACCGACATCATGGAACAGAGCAAACGTCTGGCCAGTTTGCGAGAATGAAACCAACGGTTTTTCTTTGCCTCTTGTTGAGTCTTTTTTGCACCGGGGCCTTGTGGGCTGCGGAAGACGAAAGCTCCGATTCGGCCCCCGAAGGGGTGCTGCGTAAACTCGAATCCAAGCAAACCGAGGAACGGACCGAAGTCCACCTCACCTTCCTCAAAGACTATAGCCAGTCGATCAGCTACCACTTCGACCCCGGCGTTTTTACCGCCACCCTGCCCCACGCCAAATTTGGGCCGGACCAAGAGCATTTGAGGATCAACAACCAGTTTGTGGAAGCCGTTAGGCTCAGGCAAGAAGGGAAAAACATCCTTTTGGAGATTCGGTTTGCCGACCCCAAGTTTGATGCGGTCAGCAAAGTAGGGCACCAGGCGGAGTTCGAGAGGCTGACCTTTTTGGTCTATAAAAATGCCCCCAGCCCCGAACTGATCGGCGGCCCCGAACCGGCACCCAAGGAAGTGGCCGTCAAGGCCCCAACCCCGGCCCCCAGCAGCCTGGGGGCAGAAGTGCCGCAGATGAGCACTTTTGAACTGCTGCAAATTCTTATTGCCCTGACCTTTGTGCTGGCCTTGATCTACGCCGCCCTTTGGACCTACAATCGGTTTTTCCTCAAAAACCTCAATGCCAAACGGGGGCAGTACAAGATCAAGCTGGCTTCCAGTTTTCACCTGAGCCCCAAACAAAAGGTGGTGGTTTTGGAAGTTAACGACATGGCCTTTGCCTGCGGGGTGACCCCCACCCAAATCGGGGTGATCGCCCAGGTGGACAAGGGTGAATTCTCCCGGTTCATGGACAGCCGGACCGGCGGAGCCAAGGAATCGGTTGACTTTGCCCGGTTAAGGGAAGAATATCGAGCGAGCCGAATCGCCCAGGAAGAGGCGGCCCAAGCGCCGGTACAAAAAGCCAATTTTGCGGCCGAGTTGTTTGAAAAGGTCAAAAAGCTCAAGCCCATCGATTAAAACCCAATCTACCCTGTTGACTCCATGAGCAAAGAAAAAGTGGTGCTTGCCTATTCGGGCGGGCTCGATACCTCTGTGATCGTTCGCTGGCTGGCTGAAGAAGGTTATGAAGTCATCGCCTTGTGCCTGGACTTGGGCCAAAAGGTGGAAGACTTGGAAGCGATCCGCAAGAAAGGCCTCCAGGCCGGTGCCAAAGAAGTGGTGGTAGAGAACGTGGCCGAAGAGTTCGTCTCTCGGTTTGTTTTCCCCTCCATCCAGATGAACGCCCTGTACGAAGGGACCTACCTTCTGGGCACCAGCTTGGCTCGCCCGTTGATCGTGGAAAAACAAATTGCTTGTGCCCGGAAGTTCGGCGCTACCTCCGTATCCCACGGGGCCACCGGCAAGGGGAATGATCAGGTTCGTTTTGAGATCGGCTACCAGTCCTTGATGCCGGAAGTCAAAATCATCGCTCCTTGGAAGATCGAAAAGTTTTACAAGGCCTACCCCGGCCGGGCGGAATTGATCGAATACGCCCAAGCCCACGGGATCCCGGTCAAGGCCACCAAAAGCCAGCCCTGGTCTTCGGATGAAAACCTGATGCACATCAGCTTTGAGGCCGGGATGTTGGAAGACCCCTGGACCAAACCGTTGCCCGAGATGTTCGAGCTTTCGGTTTCCCCCCAGGAGGCCCCCAACCAAGCCACCGAACTGCTGCTGGACTTTGAGGACGGCGCTCCGGTCAAGCTCAACGGCGAGGCCCTCTCTCCAGCCAAGATGCTCTCAAAGCTCAACGACATCGCCGGGGCCAACGGCGTGGGCCGGGTGGACATGGTGGAATCCCGGTATGTAGGGATGAAAAGCCGGGGGGTTTACGAAACTCCGGGCGGAACGGTCCTGATGGCCGCCCACCGGGCGATTGAATCGATCACCTTGACCCGTGACGTGATCGACCTCAAGGACAGCCTGATGCCCCGGTTTGCCGCCAAGGTTTATTCCGGCTACTGGTTCACCCCGGAAATGGAACTTTTGCTCAGCCTGATCCAACAAAGCCAATTGGGGGTCAACGGCCAAGTGCGGCTGGAGCTCTACAAAGGCAACGTGACCATCACCGGCCGCCGGTCGCCCCACAGCCTTTACGATGCGGACATCGCTTCCATGGAAAAGGACAAGGGCAATTACAACATCGCCGATGCCAACGGCTTCATCCGGCTCAACGCCTTGCCTTACAAGATCTATCGGCGAGCGAGGGGCAACAAGTAACCGCCATGGAACGCTACCAGATCGAGGTCTTGGGACTGAAGCTCTTTGGGCACCACGGGGTCTTGCCCGAAGAGACCAAGCTGGGCCAAGAATTTGGTCTGGACTTTTGGCTGGAAGTGGAGACCCTGGACCTGGGTGCCGACGATCCTGCCCAGGTGGTCAATTACGCACAGGTGGTGGCGCTGGCCCAAGAGGTCTTTGCCACCGGCCCCTTTTTGCTGCTTGAAGCCCTGGGGCAGGCGATTTTAAATCGGCTCGGCGCACTGCCGGGCCTCAAAGCCGCCAAACTCCGGGTTACCAAGCCCCGGCCTCCGATCCTGGTCCCCCTGGACCATGTTGGGATCGTCCTTTCCAAGACCTACTGACCGATGTTGCGCAAGACCTTTGTCGAAATCGACTTGGCCGCCGTACGGTGGAACCTTGCCCAGTATAAGGCGGCCTTGCCTGTGGGCGGTGAATTGATGGCGGTGGTCAAGGCGGACGGCTACGGCCACGGGGCCCTGGAAATCGCCCAGGTGGCGGAGTCCGAAGGGGTGGCCTGGGCCGGGGTGGCCTTGGTTGAAGAGGCGGTCGAACTGCGGGAAAAGGGGATTCGGATGCCCCTGTTGATTCTGGGTGCTTGGCCCACCGAGGCTTTGCCCTACTTTGCCCCCTACCAGATCACCCCGACAATCCACAACCTCGAATCCGCTTGGGCGCTGGAGCATTATTGTGCTAAATTGGGCCAGCCCCAAAAGGTCCATTTGAAGCTGGACACCGGGATGGGCCGTTTGGGGCTCAACGCCGAGCAGTTGCAGACATTTTTGGCCCAACGGTGGGAGTGGTTGGTGGTGGACGGGCTGGACAGCCATTTGGCCTGTGCCGATGACGGGCAACCGGAACCGACCTTGACCCAGCTGCGCCGCTTCTGGGCCGCCCAAGAAGGGGTGGATGCCCATTTTATGCCCCGGTGGCTGCACATCGCCAACAGCGCCGGTACCACCGAGTTTGACCAGGACCGAGGCAACCTTTTTCGGATCGGGATCGGCATGTATGGCCAGATGCCCTCCTCTAAACTGCTGCGGCCCCCCCAGTTGAAACAGGTCTTGGCCTTCAAGGCTCCAGTGGTCCAGTTGCAGTGGTTTGAGCCCGGCTCTCCCTTGAGCTACGGTGGCACCTTTGTGACCCAACGCCGGACCTTGGTTGCCTGTGTGGGGGTGGGGTACGGGGATGGATATTCCCGGTTGCTTTCAGGCAAGGCACAAGTTCTGGTCAAGGGCCAAAGGGCTCCGGTCCTGGGCCGGGTCTGCATGGACATGACCTTGGTGGACGTAACAGACATTCCTGGAGTAGTCTTGGAAGATGAAGTGGTCCTGATTGGCAGGCAAGGGGCCGAAGAGATTCTGGCCGGAGAATTGGCCGCACACATGGGCACCATCAACTACGAGGTTTGTTGCGCAATCTCCAAACGGGTGCCCCGGGTTTACCGAAACTGAACAGGAAATTCCATGGAATCCGTTGAACTAATTAAATTGATCCTGATCCCCCTGGTGGCAGCTTTGATCGGCTGGGCCACCAACTGGGTGGCCATCAAGATGCTCTTTCACCCCAAAAAACCGGTGGTGGTCCTGGGGATCACCTTCCAAGGGGTCTTCCACCGACGGCAGAAGGAGTTGGCGGTTCGGCTGGGCGGGATCATTGAGGAACGGTTGTTTTCCCACGATGACATCCACCAGAAGCTGACCTCCCCGGCCTTTATCGGCAGACTGACCCCAATCCTGGAAAAACACCTGGACCTGTTTTTGAAGGAACGGCTGGTGGGCCTGCACCCGATGCTGGCCTTGGTGCCTGCCGCCCTTATCGAAAGCTTCCGGGAAAAAATGATGGCCGAGTTTGAAACCTTCCTGCCCCACTTGATGGAAGGAGCTTCGGAAGCTCTGGAAGACCTGATCCAGGTCAAGGAAGTGATCCGAGAAAAGATCGAAGCCTTTGAGGTGGAGCAACTGGAAGAGATGTTGTTTTCGATCATGAAAAATGAATTCAAGATGATCGAATGGGTCGGCGGGGTGTTGGGGTTTTTGATTGGCCTGTTTCAGGTCGGGATCACCTTGCTGTAAATGGAAGGCTACGGCTTGGTCTGCCTCAATGGCCAGCCCCCGCACCCAGAGACGGTCCTGGAACTCTGGCCTGCGGCCACCTTTCGGCTCGCTGCGGACGGGGCTCTCTCTTGGTTGGCGGGCATGGGCCTCACCCCCGATGGCGTGATCGGCGACCTGGACAGCCAAGACTCTAGCCTATTGCCCCAAGTCCCCCGGATAGCGGTTCCCTCCCAAGACAGCTGTGATGCCGACAAGGCTTTGGCCTGGGCCTTGGCCCAAGGGGCCAAGGCGGTGGTGGTCTTGGGTGCCTTTGGGCTCAGGATGGACATGACCCTGTACAACCTGATGTTACCCCTCCGTTTCCCTTCGCTCTCTTTGAGTTTTAGGCAAGACCGGGAAGAGGTCTTTTTGGCCCCCCGGCAAGGCTGGCTCCAAACCCGTCCGGGTCAACGGATTTCCTGGCTGCCCCTGAGCGGGCCGGTGACCGGACTCAAGGTCACCGGGCTTGCTTGGCCGCTGACCGGCGAAACCCTGGAGCCCCAGGGCCTGTTGAGCTTGAGCAACCAAGCGACCGGAAAAGAGGTGTCTTGGAGTTATGAACAGGGCCACTTGTTGATTTTTGTGGCCTTGCCCGGACCTGGGGACTAGGGAGAGAGCGCTTCCACCTCATGGGAAACCAGCTCGTGGAGTTTTTCCAGCTGGACTTCCGGGTGGTAGTTGAGCTGGACGGTTTCCAGCCCTGCTTGGCGGATCCGCTTGATGTTGTATTGGCCTTCCAAAAGCTTCTGCAACAGGCTGGGCAATTCGGAAGGGTTGCCGGAGTTGTAGAGAAAACCGTTTTTCTCGTGCTGGATGATCTCCACCAAGGCCCCGGACCGGTTGGAGAGCACCACCACTTCCCTGGCCATCGCCTCAATGGCGGTCAAACCAAAGGCTTCGGGCACAATACTGGGGATCACCAAAACATCCAGGTTGTCATAGATCTTCAAAGTGTCGTTCTCAAACCCGGCGTAACCTACGTCCCAGCCCTTGGCGGTCAAGGTTTTGATCTGCCCTTGGAATTCCTCCCAGGCTTCCGGTTCGCTGAGCAAAGGCTCGCCGAAGATCAAAAGGTGGATGGGCAAGGGATTAGGCCAGCTGTCCAGCGCCTTTAAGATGCTCCACTGCCCCTTGGCCTTGCAGATCAACCCCACCACGCCAACCCGCAGGGGGCTATCGAAGCCCGAGCCTCTAAAGGTCCGCCGCACTTGGAAAAGGTGCGGGGAGACCCAGTTGGCGATGGTAAAAATCTTTGGGTAGATCGAGTCGTTCCTGTACTGCTGTTCCAAGGTGTTGGACACCGCCAGAATGGCTCGTACGCTGGGCAACCGGCCAAAGAAGGTCACCACCCGTTTTTGTTGTCGGTCCAGGATCAGGTGAAGGTGCCAAAACACCTTGAGCGGGAACAACAAGGAAAGCAGGCTGCCCGAAAGAAAGGTCCGGCCTCCGTTGC
Organism: Candidatus Lambdaproteobacteria bacterium RIFOXYD2_FULL_56_26; assembly: GCA_001783715.1. GTDB lineage: Bacteria > SAR324 > SAR324 > XYD2-FULL-50-16 > XYD2-FULL-50-16 > XYC1-FULL-56-13. Next base: position 487,633 of record MFNF01000001.1, on the reverse strand, counting down.
AGTAAATCGCATCGATGTGGTAGTGCTTGATCTTTTTGCTGAGCAGGTAGGTACTTTTGACGGAGCTGAACAGGTAGCGGCTCAACTCAGCCAGCAGGCCCTTTTGGGGGGAAGGTTGCCAGGTGGGCACGCACCAGTATTCAAACCCCGCCTCTTCCAACTTTTTGGTGAAGCTGCCTTCGTTGGGCACCGAGATGTGGATGTCCCATTTGCCGGTGGACCGGAACTTTTCCATGATGTCCAAAAGGATCACCTGCCCGCCCCCGACCCTGTCCCCATATTGGTCTAGGAACAAGATGTTGGATTTTTTCTCCAACACCGGCTTGGGAGCGGGCCGCCGGCGGATCCTGGCTTCCGATTGTGCGAGGGCATAGATGCCCAGGTGCTCACGGGCGGATTTCTCCCAGCTGAAAGCCTTGACGTGCTCCAAGCCCTTGAGCCGCAGCTCCCTTTGTTTGCCACTGTCTCCGGCCAAGGAGAGAATCGAGTCGGCGATCCCTTCGGGGTTGTAGGGGTCCACCAGCAAGGCCGAATCTCCCACCACTTCGGGGATGGAGGCGCAGTTGGAGGTGATGACCGGGGTCCCGCAGGCCATGGCTTCCAAGGTCGGCAGACCAAAACCTTCGTAGAAAGACGGAAACAGGAAGATCAGCGCCTGGGAATATATGGCCGGTAGGTCGTCGGTCGGCAGGTAGCCGGTGAAGATGATCTTTTCCCGGAGCTTGGGGTTGCCCACCAGCTCGCTCAAGCCGGGGATGCCGGTCAAAAGGTTTTTGTACTGCCCCAGGATCACCAGAGGAGGCAGGTCCGGGTATTGCTCCAAGGCAATTTGGTAGGCCTGGACCAGTCCGCTGATGTTCTTGTGGGGCTTGACGTTGCCGATGAACAACAAAAATTCGCTGGGCAGCCCGTGGCGGCGCAAAACCATCTGGGCTTCCGCTTCGGGCACCGGTCTGAAGATCGGGTCCACCCCGTTGTAGATCACCCGAATCTTTTCTTCCGGGATGCCGAAGTACTTGATGATCTCGGACTTGGAAAACTGGCTGACGGTGATCACAAAATTAGCCTTGTGCAACACCAGCCGCAGGAAGTCCCTGGAGTAAACCCGTTTGAGGAATCCGGGGAAAAACTGCCGCATCGCCACGTGGCAAACATCGTGGACCGTGGTGATCAGCTGGCCCGGATAGACCAGGGGGGCGTTGTAGTGGGGAACGTGCAGCAGCCCGAAGGGTTCGATCTTGGACAGCCAGCGGAACTGTTCTCGGATCGAATAGATCGGGTCGTTGTAAGCCCGGATGTTAAAATGGGCAAAAGACTTGATCCCGGCGATGTGCTCTTCCCGAGCGAGGATCTCTATCGGGTACCCGGCGGCGATCTTGTCGTAGTACCGGAGCAGGTTGCCGATGTAGGTACCGATCCCACTACCGTCAAAATGCCGACAGTCCAGATAGACGGGGCTTTGCAGTAAAAAACGGTTTTCAGCGTTCATCGGTTCCCTGAAGGCCCCTTATGGGTGTGGGGGCTAATGGTAGGCCAAAGAGCCTAAAAAGTTAAGCGAAAAGCTACAGGTTCCAGCACCGGTGGCCTCTGGAGATCAGCGGCTTGGGGTCGATAAACCCGGCCAAGTCGAGCACCACCCCTTGGGGCTCCATCAGGCCCAACCATTCTTCCAGGCCAAATTCCCGGTATTCCTGGTGGGGCACCAAGACCACCAGAGCGTTGGCCAAGGCCAAGTCTTCAAACTTACGGGGCAGCATCCCCAGGGCTTCCTTGACCGCATGGGGGTCGGCATGGGGGTCGTGGAACTGGAGATCCATGCCGAATTCCTGCAATTCCCGGATCAGGTTTTTGAGCTTGGTGTGCCGGATGTCCGAAGAATCGGCCGCCAAGGTCAGCCCCATCAGGGTCACCTTGGCCCCCAAGACGGGCTGGTTGGCCCGGACCAACTCCTTGACCACCTTGGCGGCGATAAAGTTGGACATGTGGTCGTTGACCCGCCGACCGGCCAGGATCACCTGTGGGGTGTACCCCAAGGTCAAGGCCTTTTGGCTCAGGTAATAAGGGGCGGCGGCATTGTACCGGCCCCCGGTCAGGCCCGGAACGTAGGAGCGAAAGGAGGGGTTGGTGGCGGCTGCTTGGATCACTTCGTGGCCGCTGATGTCCATCTTGTCGAGGATAATGGCCATTTCGTTCATCAAGGCGTGGTTGAGGTCTTCTTGGGTGACCTCCAACACCTTGGCCGCTTCGGCTACCAGAATGCTGCCCACCGGGGTGACCTCCGCCTGGACGACCGAACGAAAGACCTTGAGCACCGTGGCCAAGGTCGCCTCATCTTCGGCGGCAACCAGCCTGGGAGTGTGGAGCAGGCTTTGTTCCCGGTTGCCCGGATCGATCCGGTTGGGGCTGTAGGCGAGCTTGAAGTCCACCCCGCCGATCAATCCCGAAGCTTGCTCCAAGGTGTAAAGGCAGAGGTCCTCGGTAGTGCCGGGAGCGACAGTGGCCAGAAAAACCACGATGTCCCCGCGGCTCAAAAAGGTGCCGATGGTTTTGCAGGCGGAGACCAGGGGGCTCAGGTCCGGTTGGTCTTCCTCGTTGAGCGGGGTGGGCACGGCTACCAAATGAAAGTTGCAGTCCCGCAACTGCTTGGCTTCCGCAGTAAAATGAATCCGGGCCCCCAGGAGCTGGTCGGACTCGTATTGTCCGGTCCGGTCAAACCCCTCTTGCAGTTGGTTGATTCGGTTGCGGTCAAGGTCAAAGCCCTTGAGGGGCCATTTCTTGGAGAAGGCCATGGCGATGGGAAGCCCGCCGTAGCCCAAGCCGATTACCGAAAGTTGTGGTTCAAAGGCCATTCAATTGCTCCTGGAAATAAAGGCGGGAACGGCCCTGGGTGCACAGGCACCCAGTGATTCAGCCCCCCAGCCGAAAGAAAGACAAAACCAGGAAACCAAAGGGTTTGACCCCCTGGGCTCCAAATACAATCGACCCGCTTCCAAAGCCAATGGCCGGAGGGGAAAGAAGGGTCCGCAAAACCCGGTCCCAGGGGACCGAAACTTGGAACAACACCGATTACCCCCGGACCTCAAACCCGTCCGGTTGGGCCCGATTGATGGCATTTTTGAACCGGTCCGCCTGCCATTTTTCCACCAAGCCCCCAAAGTTTTGGATGATCTCCCCAGGCTGTTCGTTCTTTTTGGCCAACAGCTCGGTTTGGTGGATCGCAAAAAAATCCAACATCTTGCTGTCCTTGGTCAACAGCTCTACCACCGGGGTCAAGGTGAAGCCTTTTTTCTTGTAAACCTCCAGCAGCAGCCCGGCGATTTGGTAGCTCGGTTCCTGTTCCACCTTGGCTTGGGTGTAGTCGCCGATCAGGTTCAAAAACTGTAGCGCCTTTTCGTCCCCTTGGGGTTGGGTCCAGTAAAATTGGTGGATCAAGGCGAAGGACACGAAGTAGGCCCAGCCTTCCGCATAGTTTTTGAGGATCTCTTTTTTGTGGTGCTTCTTGGGCTTGGCCACGGAGGCCAAGGAGAAGGCAATCCTGGTGGTGTTGAGCAGGTCTTCAAGCCCTTCGGAGAGCAGGGAGACACTGGTGCGCAACGCCTTGAGCCTGGAGGCCTCCTTGAGCGGCCTGCCTGGCCCCTGGGCCTCCATCCCCTCGATCGCCTCGACCAGCCGAAAGGACAGCTCGAAGAGCTTGGCATAGAGGCTGTGGCCATATTGGTCTTGGTACCGTTTGATCCACTTGGCCGGGTCGGAACCGGCAGGCAGGTGGTCAAGCAGGCCTTGCTTCCAGACCCACAGGGGGAACCGGTTTTTGTCCCCCTGTTGCCGCTCGTTGAGCTGTGCCCCTTCCATTAAAAAAAGTTTGACCAGCCCCCGTTTGCGCAGTTGGGCGCTCCGTTCTTTTAAGGTCTTGCGCCAAGCCCGAGCCAGCTCCGGGTCAAAGGTTTCCTCCTGGGCCGCCACTTGGTCGAGCCAAACAAAACATTCGGTCACCTCGCCCCAAAAGCCAACCACCAGTTGCAGCCGGTCTTCCAGGGCATGGAAGAGGTTCCATTGTTTGGCTTTTTTGAAGAACTCAAAGTGCTTTTTTTCGTGAGGCAGGATCAATCCTCCCTTGGGCAGATGTTGGTCGATCTTGCTGACCAGGGCTTCCAGGTAGGGGTCCGGGTTGGCTTTGAGTTCCTTGAGCGATTGGGCAAAGAGGTCTTCGATCAGGTGCGCCTGGTTGGGCCTAGTCTCCGGGGATTCCAGCAAGGCCTTGAACCATTCCCGTTTGCCCATTTCTCGGGCTTTGGGCCCCCGAATCCCCTGGGCCAAAGCTTCCTTGTCGAAGCTTTGCTGGAGGGCCGGGGAGGGCGGGTCCAAGAACCGCACATAAAGCAGTTTTTCCCGAAAGTCGAAGGACAATTCGGATAGCTCCTCTTGCATCAGCGAAAAGGGCGGCCTTCCGGCGACGTTTTCCTCAAAGTACAGGTGCCCAAAGAGTTTGGAAGCCAAGAGCCGCACGGCCTTGATCACCGCTTCGCTGTTCTTGATTTGGTCGGGCAGAATCAATTGGATCAAAGGAGTTTTCCCGGACCGGTCCAACTTGGCGGCAGGCAGCTCCATGGAAAAAGCGGATTCCCCGGTTTTGTGTTCCCACTCGTAGGGGCCATAAAATTCCACCTCCGGGCTCAGGTGCTTGAGGCTGATCCCGGCTTTTTCGGCGACCGAAAAACAGGTTTGGGTGACCTTGTGCAAAGCGTTTTGGGCCTTGGGGTCCAGCTGGGTGAAAAAGCGGACCGGAATGGGGTAGGTCTTGGGCTGGTCCTTGGCATCCGCTTCGGCCAGTTTGGCGGCGAACTGGCCCTTTTGTTTGGGGTCGAACCGAGACTCGAACAGTGAATCTCCAATCGCCCCAAAACGGTTTTCTCCCTTTTTCCCCAAGGCCATTTTTCCTTAGAAGGAGAAGGGTTGGTTGATTTCTTTGGTGATCTCTCTGCCTAGGAGTTCAAAGAATTCGGTGCCGGTTTTGTCGCAAACCCATTGGGCCTTGGCTTCGTCGTAGTTGAAGTGGTAGCCGGAACGTTTGGTGGCCAGCCAGATTTGGGAGGTGGCCCCTTGGCGGTTGATCACAAACACCGTTTTGTTGGCAAAGGTGATCCGCAAATTGTCGGCGGACCGGTCGGCTTCGGCCAAATCGGGGTCGATGTCTTCAAAACCCTGCCAGATTTGGTCGTAAATCGCCTCGGTCATCGGGTAGAATTGGGTGGTCTCCACTAGGACTCTCCTTTGGTTTTTTTTCGGCTTGGCCAAGGGGGAGGACCTGGGTTAACCTCCCTGGGCCAGGGTAAAACAATGCCGCTTGGCTGTCTATCCAAAAGCGGAACCGAATGAACAGTCCCATGATCCTCTTTTTCGGCAACCAGGACCTTGAAATCGAAGAGAAGGTCAAGTTGGCGGTGCGCACTTTTTTGGCGGGAAAACCGGCGGAAGACCGGCTTTTTGCCTTTGACTGCTCCGATTTCCTCAAAGCCGACCAACAGACCGCCAAGACCAGACTGCAAGAGTTCAGGAACGCCGTGGAGACGGTCTCCTTCTTCCAGTCCGACAAGTTGATTTTGGTCAAGCACCTCGAAAAACTGCCGAAAAAGAAGTCTCCTTTGGAGAAAATCGAAAAGGAGCTGGCGGCGGTCCATTTGTTCAAACTGCCCTGGGAGGGGCAAAACGCTTGGTTTGATGCCGATTCCTTGACCCAAAGGCCCCAGGGGCACAACCACAGCACCGCCAAGCAACTGCTGGCCAACCTCGCTCCCTTGGAGGATGGCCGGGTCTATCTGGAAATCGCCCGTCCTTGGGCGGACAAGCTGATTTGGCTGCAACAAGGCCAGGGGGCCGAGTCGATGCCGGTGCCATTGTTCCTGGAAAAAAAGCTCAAGACCAAGGTGACCTTTGAGCCCCCCACCGTACCCTTGGCCCCCGAAGAAGGCTCTCCCCACGGATTTTTGCGGGCGTTGTGCGACTTTTTGGCCGACCCGCCCGAGGGGGTGAGTTTTCTGCTCTGTGCCAACCTCAAGAAGGAAGAGGAACTACCCAAGGAACTACTCAAGGTGATCCAGGCCAAGGGGAAAATCCAGAAGTTGACCGTTGCTTATGATGACTTTCGGCCCCTCAACTGGGTCATTGGACGGGCCCGGGAGAAAAGGCTGGTCTTTACCGAGGCGACCGCTGACCGGTTGATCGAGATCACCGGTGCCGATTTTGCCGCCTTGGACCAAGAACTGGAAAAGCTGGCGGTCCGCCTGGGACCCGAGGCCCAGCCCACTGCGGCAGACCTGAGCCACAATGCCGGGCATTCCAAAAAGTTTTCGGTTTTTTTGGTCGGCAATTTCCTGGCCGACCGGGACCTCAAAAATGCCCTGGAGGCGATGGAATCGCTGCTTGAGGAATCCAGCGACGAGGCGGTGCCGCTCTTGGGGTTGATCACCTACCAATTCCGTAAACTCCTCAAGGTGCGTCTGTTGATGGAAGCGGGGCTGTCCGAACGGGCGATTGGGGAGCGGCTGGGGTACAAACCTTGGCAGCTCAAGGACCTGATCCCCCAGGCCGGGCGGTTTTCGGTCCTGGAATTGGAAAACCTGATGATCGAACTTTCCGAACGGGACCTGTGGGTCAAGTACGCCGGGAAGGAAGCCAAACGGTTGTTGGCCGATCTGGCTTTTTTGGTCTGCCGGGGCCGATTGGCCCCCGCCCAGCCGCTCCTGGCCCATTGGACCCCTTGAGATGAACCGCCCGGCGCTGGGGAGAGAGGTCCAAAACCCCTTGGTTTTTCTGGTGTTGATGTTCGCCTGCCAAGGGGCCTACCTGCTTGGCGGCCCCAGCTGGTGGGCTTGGGCCTTGGCCGGACAGTTGGCCTTGAGCGGTCTGGCGCTTTTTCTACGGTCTTGGCGGTTTTTTGGCTTGGCGGCGCTGTTGTTGCTGGGGGCGAGCAACGGGCGTTGGCTCATGGGGACCGGTTTAACCCCCCAGGCCTGCGTCCAGAACCGTTGGACCTTGGAAGGGTACAGCAAACACCCCTCCGACCCGGGCCAGCTCGACCTGATCCGGGTTTCGGCCTTTTGTGGTCCTGTGCGGATTGAGTTGGCCGGGGTCAGGGTTGACTTTGGAGCGCCCAAAAAACCAAAGCTTTGGTTCCAATCGGGAGACCGGCTACAGCTGGAAGGGCTGAGTTTCCAAGAGGCTTTGGGGCCAACCCCGCTGTTTGCGGCAGCCCCGGACTTGAAGCTCAGAAACCTCTCGCAATTGGCAAAAAAATCCGCCCGAGGGCCGCTGCTGCTTTATCTCCAAGCCAAAGGCCGGTACTATCTGACCCCGACCGCCCTGCCCTTTTTTAAGGCCCTGGCCACCGCCGACCGGAGCGAACTCAGTCGGGAGGACAAACGGCGGTTCAAGGAACTGGGCATTGCCCACCTGTTGGCGATCAGCGGGATGCACACCGGAATCCTGTTCCTGTGGATCAACCTGGGGCTTCGGCTGCTGCTTTCCTTCCCCTGGGCACCGGTGGAAAAGGGGCGGATGTTGCCTTGGTTGGACGGGTTGACCTTGGGGCTGTTGCTGGGATTTTTGTGGATGATTGACCTGCCGGTCTCGGCGGAACGGGCCTGGATCATGTTGTTTTGGTGGGTCTCCATCAAGCATCTGTACCACCACCAGCCCTTGTGGTTGATCCTGGCCGGAACCGCCCAATGGATCCTGCTTTTGGAGCCTTGGGCGATGGGACAGGTGAGTTTCCAGCTCTCCTTTTTGTCGGTCTTTGGCATCCTCTTGGTACTGCCCTTTTTACCCAACCCTACCCGGAGGCTCGGCTGGGCTAAGGCGTTTGGGGTGCTCTGCCTCTCCAGTCTTTTGCTCAGCTGCTGGCTGTTTGTGTTTGGACTGGTGGTGGTGGACCGGATCGTGGCGGTTCATTCGTTGTTTTCGCCGGTCGCCAACCTGTTGCACATAGGTTTTGTCAGTTGGGTGGTGATGCCGGTGTACCTGTTGACCTTGCTGGTGGGGCTGTTGGGCTTTTCTTGGGGCGGGTGCATCGGGGAGGGGTGGGTCTTTGGGCTTTCCAATCTGGTGTCTTTGGCTTGGTCGGAGCTGCTGGAGTTTACCGATTGGCTCAACCGGCCCTTTTTGTTCCGTCTGGGTCTGGACTGGGGTTGGGCCCCCAGGCTGGCGGTGCTCGCAGCCTTGACCCTACTGCTGCTCTGGGCGGCGAGATGGAAGCTCAGCCTTCGCCGAACCGGCGCTTTTTATCCTCATGTTCCACCATCCGGTTCCAACGGTTGAGCAGGTCCCGCATCTCTTCGTTTTTGCGCAGCTGCTTGTAGATGGTCGCCAGATAAACAAACACGTCCTTGTCCAGCTTCATGCGGAAGGCATTTTCAAAATGCTCGATCGCCTTGGACCAGTGTTTTTTCTTGAGATAGGCCTTGCCCAGCAGGATGTTGGACTGCCGCTCCTTTTCCTCCAAAAGCGCCTGCTCAATCGCTTTCAGCTCCTCAAATTCGGCCATCAGGGCCTCGTAGCGCAGGGGCTTGCGCATCACTTGGTAAACCGAGGCGGTCTTGCGGATCGTTTCGGGCAGGCGCATCACCGACAAGGCTCGCTCAAAGACCCCAGCGGCGGCCTTGTATTTGTTGTCCCGGAAAAAGGATTCCGCCTTTTCAAAGTAGGAATCGTGGATCTCCTTGAGCCGTTCAGCAACCAGCTTGTTGTCCGGGTCCTTTTCCTTGATCTTGTTGAAGACTCCGGTGGCCTCTTCGAGCATGTCCTTGGCCAGATAGATCTCCCCCAGCTTCATCAGAGGTTCCACCTTGTCCACCTCTTCGCAGACCAGCTGGTACAGCATCTGGGCCTTTTCCTTGTTCCCCTGCTCAAAGGACTGGTCGGCGATTTCGATCAGGTCGCTTAACCGGTAAAGCCCATCGGAGCGCTCCAGCAGGGCGGCGGCAATGGCCAAGTACTTGGTTGAAAGCAGGACGTTGCCTTGCCTACGGTACAAAATGCCCAGGTTGGCATTCAAAAACCGGTTGTTTGGTTCGTCGGCCAAGAGCCGGTTGAACAGGTCCACCGCCTTTTCCGGCTGCCCGGTCAGGTCCAAGGCGATCCCGGCGCACATCTCCATGAATTCGGGCTTGATGCCGATTTGGTTGAGGTGCTTGATCTGGGCGAGTGCCGCAGCTCCGTCCTTGTTGATCAAAGAATAGATCACCAGGTTCATCCGCTCCCCGCCGATCTGTTTGAGGCTGGGTTCGGGTGCCTGTTCGGCTTCTCCGATCCGTTTGACCAAGGCCTCCTTGACCTGAGCGGGCTGGATCGGTTCTTTGGCGGTTAGGGCCAGTTTTTCCAGATCCATGCGGATCCGGCGGGTTTCCATGTAGTCGTCCTGGCCCTCCGCTCGGGCCAGCTCGATCTTGAAGTTTTGGATCTGCTGGGCCACCTTGCTCCGGTGGTCCGAGGTCAGCCGGGCTTCGATCTTGTCGATCAGCTTGGGGTCAAAATGGTAGTCCGGCAGGATGTAGTCGGCCATGTTGGCAAACCGCTCGATGGCAAAGCGGACTTCGTCGTCGTACTTCTCCACCTTGCCCATGCTGGCGGCGAGGTTGTAAAAGGCCTTTTTATACCCCCGGTTGATCTTGAGGGCGTGTTGGTAAAGGTTGTTGGCTTGTTTGTAGTTTTTTTGCCGCCGGGCGCAGTTGCCGATGGCGTTGGCCAGTTCAAAGTCGTTCTCTCGGTCCCGGATCAGGATCAACCCCAAGGCCAGCCCGGCTTCAAAGTCCCGTTTGCCGTAGGCTTCCTGGAAGGACTGGGAAATTTTCTCCACAATCACCGGCTTGTCCAGCTCCATAGCCGCCTGGAACTGAATCATCGCCTGCTTGAACATCCGGCCTTGCAGCATTTCCATGCCTCTGGCCAGGGTCTCGATGGCTCGTTCTTGGTGGGTTGGTCCTTTTTTGCGGAAGGCATCCAGCATGCTTGGCCTTGTTTAAGGTACAATTTTTTTCTGTCAGCCTAGCCAAAAGTCCAAAAAACTTCAATCGGCAAGGCCACAAATTTGTGCCAGCCGTTTTTGGACCCGAGCCAGCTCTTGGTCCAACGGCTGGGGATCGATGGAGCCGAAGGCGCTTTGGCAGCGCTCCTTAGGCTCAAAGCTGGCGATTTGGACCCACCGGTCCCGTTGGGTCAGGGGGATCACCTGGGGGCTGTCGTCAAGGATCCAGGTCTCTTCCAGACAGGTGTCTGGGAAATAGTTCAGGTCTTTGACCCCGCCCGGACCGCAGATGTATAAAAAACGCTCTAAAAACACCGGGGGAGCAAACCCTTGGTCCACCAAAACTTGGACCGCACCCTTGGCCCGGACCTCGCTGAGCAGGGTATAAACCCCCACTTGGTCGAAACTCCGGTAAACAAACTCCAAAAACCCGTACAGCCCCGGCCTAGGGTAGAGGGTTGTGCCCAAAGAGACCCACAAGGTTCCCTCCAGATCCAAAGCTAAATTCTTAGCCATGTCTTTCCTCAACTTGCAATGGAATCCGAAGGGGGTTAAGATGTCCCAAACCAAAGGGAGTTTTTATGATGCAGTTTTTAGTCCAGTTTGGCGATGTCTTGGCGCTGTTTTTGGTGTTCTTTGGGCTGGTCTTTTTTTTGTTCCGCCGGTTTTTTATGTGGTATTTGGCCACCCAGACGCTGATCGACGGGCAGGAACGGATGGAAGCCCACCTGGAACTGTTTGGCGAGCGGCTGGAACGGTTTGAGGCGAGGTTTGACGATTGGGTTTTGCAAAATGCAACCTTGGACCTTTCTTCGGCCCAGCGGCTCAAAAAGGTGGCCGAAGAAACCCTCAATCCGCCACTGGCACCGGCAGACCCCTTCGAGTCCGACTTTAGGCCGGTCAACCCCAAGGTGAAAAAAGAAGTTTTGCGAAGAAGTTCGCTCAATCTTTGCCTTTACTGTGGTGAGTCTGCACCCAAGGGTCAGAGGTTTTGCACCCAAGACCATGAAGCCAAATTCAGGCAAGGCAACCAAGTCCTGCCGATCAACCTGCCCTTTGAGCCGACCGACGAAGCCTGAGTGGTTTTGGCTTGGTCCTTTTGTTTTTGCACCAGTGGATGGACTTTATGGTGAGGAATCTGGTGGAACCACAACTGTTGAACGAAGAGGTGACCTGGGCCAGATACGAACTGGGGGAGGACTTTTTTGAGGAGTACATCCAGTTTTTTGGCCAAACCGCCTTGGAAGTACACCAGGACTTGGTGGGGCTGCTGGGGTCCAAAAACAGTCCGGCCATTGCCTCCAAGGCCCACGACCTCAAGGGGCTTTGCCTCAACCTGGGCCTGGAAATCTTCGGGAAACAGCTCAAGGCGGTGGAGCGGGCGGCGGTGGAGCAGGACTGGGCTCTGGTCAAAGGCCTGCTTGCCCAGTTTCCCAAATTGCGAGAGGAATCGGTTGCGGCTTTGGTAGAGTTCAAACTACGTCAATCCGGCTAAAGCCCCAGTTCTCGATAGTAGGCTTGGTATTCTTGGCGGACCGGCCCAAAGTCCTTGTACAGGTACAAAAAGAACTTGAAGCTGGCCATCTTGACGAACGAATAGACCGGGGTAGCCGAAGCCCCGGCAATCAAAAGCCGTAGCCAGAAGGAGTCGATCCACAGCAGCGCCGAGGCAGGCACCAACCCCACAAAAATCCCCTCCAGTACCGTCCGAAAGGAAAAAAACAGCCAAGCCCGCCAGAACAAAGGCCAGGAAGTAAACAGCAGGAAAAACAGTCCCAGTTTGTCCCCAAAGCTTCCTTGGTGTAGCACCGCCAGCTTGGAGGAAAAACTAAGCCCCCCCAAGACGACCGGCGCTACCAGCCCCAACAGACCGACAAAAAGGACCAACACCCAAAATTCGGACCATTGCGCCCACAGCGCTTGGGCCACAAGAAAGGCCAAGGTGGCCCAAACCAGGGTCAGAGCGGTCAGGCTCAAGGCGGCGATAAAGTCCCAAGCCACTTGGTCCCACCGCAGGCTTTTTAAGGAACCCCAAAGACCAAACCCCTGCCGCTCGTCTCGGTGCATCCGGCGCATGTCCGAGGAAGGCCAAATGGAAACCGCCTGTTTGAGCAGGAACAACACCCCCAGCAGCAACAGGACCTTTCCATCCAACGCCCAGGTCCACAACAGCCCCGGTAGCTGTTCAAAGACCCAAGGGCCGACCGAAAGTCCCATGGCCTTGGCTTCTAAAAGGCCCGGTGGCTTGGAATCGGGGGCATAGGTTTTGATTAGCCGGTCCACCAAAAACAACAAAAAGACCAACAGGAAAAAAGACTTGTACTTGACCAGTTCCCGGACCGAATGGACCCCCAAGATTTGAAAAAGCTGTTTCATGGGGGCGGCTCAGTTGAACGGGGGGGCCAGTTGGAATTTGGTTTGGACCGTAAGTTTGTTTTTGTAGGCCAAAGGCAGGGTCAAGGTGATCTGGTGGCTCAGTTCCGAAAAGGAACCGATGGGCTCCAGCCGAACCTTCAAGGTTTCGGTGGTGCCCTCAAATCCCCCCCAATAGTGGGTCTTGTGGGTGGCCTGGGTCCAGCCGAATCCTTGGACGTTCACCTCCAACTGGACCTTATCCACCGGTCCGTAAAGGATCTTGAGGCTTTGGGGCTCTTCACTGATCTCCAGCAACAGCTCCTGGGTTTCGGGAGGGAAGCTGAACTGTTCAAAGTAGGTTTTAAAGTAAGGCCTACGGGTCATAAACGCCGTTACTACCAAAAGGCAAAATACCACGATCCCCAGCACCAATCCGGCCTTTTGCCGCTGACTGAGGCTGGAGGGGCGGTTGGAAGCGCCCCAGGGTTCGGAGATACGGTAAAAGAAGAGACAGGTGAACAGCACTACCCCCAGCGCCCAAAAGGCATCGACCGGGAAATGCCCTCCTTGGGCCATCCGGGCCAAGGAGACAAAGATACCATAAGCCAGCCCCGCTCCGGCGGCCAGGGAGCCCAGCACAGGTGCGGTGGGGATGAACACCCCTAAGGAAACCACCAAAAAACCGGAGGTACAGTGGCCACAAGGAAAGCTGTGCCCCCGACCGGCAAGACCGGGGCTCAAGGCGGGACGGTATTCCCAGCGGCCACCGAACTGGGTGACTTCTCTGGGCCTAGGCCTACCCCAATAGTCCTTGAGCAGGCCGTTGACCAGGACCCCTCCCCCGACAATGGCGGTCAGGGCAACCACGATCCATTGCCGACGAAACCGGCCCCAGGCCGGGGAAAGCAGGCTCAGGACCCAAGCCCCCAGAGCCACCAAGGTTAACAGCAGTCCGGGCAGGGTGCCATACTCAAAAGCCCAGGCGAAGGGGGGCCAGTCTTCCAAAAAAAAGCCCTGGTCCGGCTGGTAGAAGTAGTTTTGGATGACCAAAAGATCAAGGTCCAACCGCTCTGCCAGGAGGCTTAAACCGATCCAAAGGGCCAAGAGGGCCAAGAGCGGCCAAAAGGGCTTGATGCGGCCCAAGAACTATTCCTGGTTGGAGGACTGGGATTCCCGCTCTGCCTTTCGTTCAGCCAGCCACACGTCAAAACCCTTGGGGAAGAGGACACGCCAAGTGTTGATGGTTTTGTAGGCGACCAACATCAGGGCTCCCAGGAAAATCAGGTCAAGGAGGATCAACTGCATCTTAGCCTTCGATGTGAGGTTAAAAGAGCCCCAAGCTAACCCTTGGAGCCCGGTTTGTCAAAGATGACTGCTCAGCTTGCCAGGGGAGGTGGTTTTGGGGTACCGGTCAAGGGACCCTTTAAAAGTGAACCCTTGGGGAGCGATGTTTCGAGCCTTGATCACCGCCATTCGGACCTTGACCTTGTTTCCGGTTCCCGGAAAGGACACCGAGCGCTTTCCTTTGGCCTTGTACGCTTTTCCGCTGGTCGGGGCCCTGTTGGGCGGGATCTTGGTGGTCTTGGGCTTGGTTTTTGAGGCGCTCCCTTGGCATCCTTGGGTGCGAGGGGAGGCGGTGTTTCTGGCTTTGGCCCTGGTGATTTTGACCCGTGGGCTCCACTGGGACGGCCTAGCCGACTGGGCGGACTCCCTGGGGGCCGGAACCAACCGGGAGAAGGCCTTGGCGATCCTCAAAGACCCGCACACCGGGGCCTTTGGGGCCTTGGCCTTGGTGTTTGTCGCTTTGGCCTGGGTCGAGTTGGCGGCCCAACTGGTTACGACCCGTGGCCTCTGGTGGCTGGCCGGGGTGTTGGTGATCACCCGGTCCTTGCAGGTCGAGCTGATTTGTTTTTACCCTTATGCCCGCCAGGAAGGCATGGCCGGGCCGTTTATCGAAGGGGCCGGGAAGGGACAGCGACTTTCGGCGGTACTCCTTGGGCTGGCCCTGACCTACCCCCTGTTTGGCCCCATGGCCTTTGCTGCCTATGGCCTGGGCTTTTTGACCACCCACGGCTTTGGCCTCACCCAGTCCAAACGGCTGGGAGGCATCACCGGGGATTTGATTGGCGCTTCCAACCTGCTCAACGAATTGGTGTTGTTGGGCTTGGGGATCTTGTATCCCCCCACTTATTTTGTCTGGAGACTGTGGTGAGCGGAACCTTGGCGATCTTGGGGACCGGTTCGGAGGTTGGCAAAAGTCTGGTTTGCACCGCCTTGCTCCGCCTGCTGCGGCACCGGGGGATTTTGGCGGCCCCTTTTAAGGCCCAAAACATGTCCAACAACAGCGCCGTCACCTTTGAAGGCGGGGAGATTGGCCGGGCCCAGTACACCCAGGCCAGGGCGGCGGGGCTGGAACCGGAAGTGGCGATGAACCCGATTTTGGTTAAACCTGAGTCGGACCACCACAGCCAGCTGGTGATCCTGGGCCAAGCAGCCGGGCAGCTCAAGGGCAACCGGTTTTTTGCCCGGAACCAGGAACTCCGGGAATTGGCCTTTGCCGCCTTTGACGACCTAAAATCCCGGTTTGGCCGGGTGATCGTTGAAGGGGCCGGATCCTTGGCGGAAGTGAACCTGCGGGACAAGGACTTCATCAACCTGGGGCTGGCCCAGGCCAAGGGGATTCCGGTTTTGCTTTTGGCGGATATCGACCGAGGCGGGGTGTTTGCCCAGATCGTTGGCAGCCTGGAGGTGTTGAGCGTTGAGGATCGAAGCAGGATCAAGGGAATTTTGATCAACCGGTTCCGTGGAGACCGGGAGCTGTTTGCCGATGGGGTCCGGTGGATCGAAGAGCGCACCGGACTTCCGGTCTTGGGTCTGTTGCCTTATGTCCCGCACCTGCACCTGCCTGCGGAAGACGCAGTGGCGCTGGAATCCTTGGACCCCCCCATGCCGCCCTCCGGCCCCAGCATAGCGGTACTTCAGTTTCCTAGAATTTCCAACTTTACCGACTTTGAGCCTTTGGGCCGCGTCGCCGGGCTCAAGCTGCACTTTCTTCGTTACCCCCGGGACTTGAGTCCTTACAGCATGGTGATCCTTCCAGGCAGCAAGTCGGTCTTGGCGGACCTTGCCTGGGCCAGGGAGCTGGGTTGGGACGAAAAAATTCTAGCCTACCACGGCCAAGGGGGGGTGCTCTTGGGGGTGTGCGGCGGGTTCCAGATGTTGGGCCAAGACATCTTGGACCCCCAAGCCATTGAGTCGGAACAGGAAGAAGGGTACGGCCTGGGGCTGGTCCCCATCCTCACCAGGTTTGAAAAACCCAAGACCCTCAAACGCAGGAAGGCTACGGTCGCCGGGGTGGAGGTAGAGGGCTATGAAATCCACCAAGGCCAAAGCCTCTTCCTGGAGCGCCAACGGCCTTGGCTTTCCACCGAAGACGGCCCCGAAGGCTGGCGGGATGGGCAGATTTGGGGGACCTACCTACACGGGCTGTTTGACCACCCGAGGTTTTTGTCCTTGTTCCTGCAAGAGTCCATCGGCTTTCACTGGTCCCCCAACCCCGGAGCGGACCCTATTGATCACTTGGCCAAAGCCTTGGAGCCCCACTTGGACATGGTGCGGATCATCGAAATCCTTGAGGGCGATTGATTCCGACCTTGCACCAACACGGCGGGGAGTGGGCGCAACGGGTGCTGGCCCTGGGCCTGGACCCTTCGGATATCCTTGACTTCAGCCTCAACCTGAGCCCCCTGGGGGTGCCGCCGGTGCTGGCCCAGGCGTGGGGTTCGTGGCTCTCCTTGGCCCAGCCTTACCCGGAAAAAACCGGTGCCCCTTTGGTCCAGTACTACCACACCCGGTTTGGTCTGGACCCGCAACGGGTCTTGCCGCTCAACGGGTCCATCGAAGGGATTTATCTTTGGCCCCAAGCCCTGGGCCTGACCCGAGTGCTGTTGCCCCTGCCCGGTTTTTTTGATTACCAAGCGGCTTTGGAACTGGCTAAGGTGCAGGTGACCCCTTTTTACCTGGACCCTAAAAACAACTTTTCCCTTGCCGGTCTGGAAGCGGCCCTGGGGGGCCAAGAGGCGGTCGTTTTCGGCAGCCCCCACAACCCGACCGGACAGGTGATCCCGGCCCAGCAACTCTTGGGGATGGTGGACCGAAATCCAAAGGTAAAGTTTCTGGTGGACCAAGCCTTTTTGGGGCTCAGTGACGACCCCAAGGGGCTGAGTCTGCTGGAGGCGGAGCGGCCAAACCTGTGGGTGCTGCACAGCCTGACCAAGGAGTTTGCCTTGGCTGGATTGAGGTTGGGGGCGCTGGTCGGCCCCAAGGAGGGGATCCAAAAGATTGCCGCCCGACTGCCTCCCTGGAGGATCAACGGGCTGGCCCTGGCGGCGGCACAACTGCTGCCCCAGGCCCAGGATTACCTGCCCTTGGTCCAAACCCTCTTAGACCAAGAGCGGAGCAGGATGTTCTTGGCGCTCAAGGACCACCCCGGATTGACCTTGGTCCCTACAAGTTCTAACTTCTTTTTGGCCCGGTTGGCCTTGGAAAAAGAACTGGGACCCTTTTTGGAATCTGCGTTGCGCCGAGGTTTGGCCTTGCGGGACTGTAGAAACTTTGTGGGGCTTGAGGGCCCCTACTTTCGTTTTGCCATCAAAAGACCGGCAGAAAACCAAGCCTTACTGGAGTTTTTGTATGAGTTTGCCTAAAGAAGTGTGGGAAAAAGGGTACGTCCAGGTTTATACCGGCGACGGTAAAGGGAAGACGACCGCCGGGTTTGGGCTGGCCTTGCGGGCGGCGGGAGCGGGGTTTAAGGTGTTTATCGGCCAGTTTGCCAAGGGCATGAACTATGTGGAGTTACAGTCCTTTGCCCGGTTTTCGGACCTGATCACCTTAAAACAATTGGGCAGCGACCAGTTCATCTGGAACGACCCCAGCCCCCAAGACTTGGAGCGGGCGGCCTTGGGGCTCAAAGAGGCCAAAGAGGCGGTCAGCAGCGGCTTGTACAAGCTGGTGATCTTAGACGAAGCCAATGTGGCGGTAGGGCTCAAACTCTTTTCTATCGAGGCTCTGCTGGAGGTGGTAGAGGCCAAACGGCCTGAGGTGGAGCTTTTGATCACCGGACGGGGAGCCCACCCGCTTCTGGTGGAACGGGCGGATCTGGTGACCGAGATGAAGATGATCAAACATTATTTTGACCAAGGGGTGATCGCCCGGATGGGGATCGAATGTTAGGCAAGGTCACTCTGGTCACAGGAGGAGCCAGGAGCGGCAAAAGCCGCTACGCCCTGGAACTGGCTTCAGAAGCCCAAAATCCGGTTTTTGTGGCCACCGCTTCGGTGATGGACAAGGAAATGGAACTGCGGGTGGCCAAGCACCAAGAGGAAAGGTTGGGCCGGTTTGTGACCTTGGAGGAACAAACCGATTTGGCCGGGGTGTTTTCCCGGCTTCCCTCGGGGACCGGGGTGGTGCTGGTGGACTGCCTGACCTTGTGGCTCAACAATTTGCTCTACTACAACGGCGAACAACCCGAATACCCGGAAGTGACGGCGCTATTGCGGCTTTTGGAGTCCCCCCCCTGCCCGGTGATTTTGGTGTCCAACGAACTGGGGTTGGGGATCGTTCCCGAAAACCCCCTGGCCCGGTTTTTCCGGGATCTGTCGGGCTGGGTGAACCAAGCGGTGGCCGCTCGGGCCGAACTGGCGGTCTTGATGGTCTCAGGCCTGCCCTTGGCGCTCAAGGGCCGGTTGCCTGGGTAGTCCGCTTTCTGGCGGTTGACACCAAGCCCTCTTTTGGATCATTCCAATCAGGAACCGCCGGAAGGAAGGTGCAATTCCTCCGCTGGCGCGCAACTGTGTTTCCTCACCCGAGGATCAGTCAGGAACGGCGGTTCTAATTTTCAGTTTCCTCGCACACAGGATCGTCTCTGGCTGGCCCTTTGAGCCTCGTTTGGCTTGGATTTCCCTTCCTCCGGCATTCTGGCGTTACCCCAAAAGGCTCCCGGCTCCAAGAGCTTGGGGCTTACTAAACCGCCTGTTGGCACAACCCAAAACCCAAGATGAACCAAAAGTTAAAAGACTGGCTGGCCCGAATCGAACCCCTGGGCTCGGAACTGACTCCCGCCCTGTTGGCCCACCAAAACGACCTCACCAAACCCCAGGGAGCCTTGGGTAGGCTTGAGGAGGTAGCGGTCTGGCTGGGACGGGTGCAAAACAGCCTTTTGTTGCAGTCACAAAAAAAACGAATTTACTGTTTCGCCGGGGACCACGGGGTGGTGGAGGAAGGGGTTTCGGCCTATCCTAAGGAAGTGACCCCCCAGATGGTGGGAAACATGCTCGCCGGAGGGGCGGCGATCAACCAACTGGCCCAGGCCGCCCAGGCGGAACTCTGGGTGGTGGATCTGGGGGTGGATGCCGAGCTTGCCCCCCACCCCAAGTTGGTGCAAAAAAAGGTGGCCAAAGGGACCGCCAACCTCGCCCAAGGCCCGGCCATGACCTTGGAACAAGTGCAGGCGGCGATTTGGGTGGGTATCGAACTGGCCCAAACCTCTCACCAAGAAGGGGTCCATCTATTGGGCACCGGGGAAATGGGCATTGGCAACAGCACCTCGGCGGCGGCGTTGATCTGCGCCTACTTGAAGTTGCGGCCCGAAGCGGTGGTGGGCCGGGGCACCGGGGTCAACGACCAAGGGCTCAAGCACAAAACCCAAGTGGTGGCCCGAGCCTTGGACTTGCACCAACAGGCCTTGGACAACCCACTAGAAACCCTGGCCGCCCTGGGGGGGCTGGAAATTGCCGGGATCACCGGTTTGGTCTTGGGGGCGGCGGCACTCAAGATTGCGGTGGTGGTGGACGGTTTTATCAGCTCTGCCGGAGCGTTGGCGGCGATTGCCCTCAAGCCGGAGGTCAAGGATTACCTGATCTTCAGCCACCTGAGCGCCGAAACCGGGCACCAAGCCTTTGCCCAAGCCTTGGGTGTAAGACCCTTGGTCAACCTGGACCTGCGCCTGGGGGAGGGGACCGGAGCTGCCTTGGCCTTTGGGTTGATCGAAGGGGCGGTGGCCTGTCACAACCAAATGGCCACCTTCTCGGGTGCTTCGGTCAGCAGGAAGGTAGAAGCACTTTTAAAACATTGAGGTAGGAAAATATTTCGCCCCAAGGTTGACAGCAACCTTGGGGGCTGGGCATGAATAAGGCCTCTAGGAGGAAGCAGGGTGAAAATCCCTCGCTGGCGCGCAACTGTGATGTAGCTTCGCTACTAAGTCAGGAACTCCAGAATCGTAGAATCCTCGCGCACAGGATGGCGATTGTTGGTGTCTTGGTTTTTCGACCGATCCCCCCTTCGCATTCTGGCGTATTCTAAGGCCCTTGGGTCCCTGGCGAGTTTTCGCCTGCCCTTGGGGGCTGGAATATTGCTCCAAAAAGAACCATGAAAAAGCTGATCTTGTCCGCAAGCCTGATTTTATTGGCCGCAGGACCTCTGTTTGCCCAAGACGATGAAAAGGAAATTGTCATCACCGCCACCCGTACTCACTCGGGGCGCACCGGCGGGGTTTCCAGCTCGGTGTTGAACAACAAGGAATTGACCGCCACCTCTCAGGTGCAGGTGGAAGAAGTGCTCAAGATGATCCCTGGGGTGGAAATCTCGTCGAACGGCGGTCCGGGCGGGCAAACCTCCATCTACCTGCGAGGGGCGGATGCCAAAAATACCCTGGTCCTGGTGGACGGGATCATGGTCAACGACCCGACCCACTCTAACCGGGGGGCCAACTTGGCGGACCTGACCTTGGAAAACATCGAACGAATCGAGGTGATCAAAGGCCCCCAGTCGGTGCTGTACGGCTCCAATGCCGCCAGCGGGGTGGTCAACATCATCACCAAAAAAGGGAAAAAACCTGAATCCTACGCCGGGGCCGAAGCCGGTTCTTACGGCACCACCCGGGTCTTTGCGGGAACCGCAGGCAAGGAAGACCGGCTGGACTATTCGGCGGCGGTTTCCAGTCTGAAAACCGACGGCTTTTCTACCGCCGACAACCGCAACTCCAAAATCCCCCAGGACGGCAACACCAGCGAAAAAGACGGTTGGACCAACCGCACCCTTTCCTTGAGCCTGGGCTACCAGCTGGGTGAGGCCAGCGAAGTGCGGCTGAACGTTAGGGACGTGGTTTCGGACGTAAAGCTTGACGGCACCGGTTCCGGCTACATCGGCGACCAATTCGCCGGTTACCCGCCGCTCCCCCAGCCCAATGGGGACAAAAAGCAGCACCAAGGAAACCGGGAGACCTTGGCCGGGCTGACGGTCAAAAACCGCTTGGGGGACCTGGACTCCTTGTTGGGGGTTAAATCCAACCAAACCAGCCACCAGCTTTACGATGAAACCAACAGCAAAACCAACGATTTTGCCGGTACCTCCCAAGAGTTTTCCTGGCAAGGCGGGCTGGAATTGGGGACCCAAGAGCTGACCTTGGGGCTCGCCCAGTCCAGTGAAGCGCTGCAACAAAACAGCTACTCTGCCGGAGTGGGCACCTTGGATGTGGACAAGAAGGCGAGCACCCAAAGCCTGTGGCTGCAAGACCAAGTCTTTGGCTTTGACGAGGCCTTGGAGTTGATCCTGGGGGTCCGCAACGACAACCACGACCGCTTTGGGTCCAAATCCACCTACCGGGTGGCCCCTGCCTGGAAGTTTGCCGACCTGGGGCTCAAGCTCAAGGCCAGCCAAGGAACCGGATTCCGCTCTCCTTCCTTGTATGAACTCTTTGGCACCTACACGGTGTTTGGTTCCACCCAAACCATCGGCAACCAGGACCTCAAGCCCGAAAGCAGCACCGGTTGGGACCTGGGGGCAGAAAAACAGTTGGGCGATTGGTCCTTGTCTGTGACCCAATTTCAAATGGATTTCACCGACCGAATCGAATATGTTTACAACACCACTACCTACGCTGGGGCTTACGCCAACCAGACCGGCAAGACCACAACCTCGGGGACCGAGGTGGAACTGACCGGAAAGCCTCGGGCTGACTTGACCCTCAAAGCCCTGGCTAACCTGACCAAAACCAAAGACCCCAACGGCGACCCCTTGGTCCGCAGGCCCGAGCAGAGCTACAAGGGTTCGGGGGATTGGCAGGCCGGCGAGGGGTTAGGCCTGTACCTGGAAGCCCAATATGTCGGCAAAAGGACCGACATCCCTTCGGCCCAAGATAAAGACGGTAATGCCGTGGCCTACCTGGATGCCTACAATCTGGCCAACTTGGCGGTCAATTGTAAGCTGACCGCCACCTTGGAAGCTTATGGCCGGATCGACAACCTGACCGACACCTACTACGAGGAGGCTTGGTCCTACGCTACCCCGGGCCGGAGTTATCTGGTGGGGTTGAAGGCGAAGTTTTGAAACCGGCGGTCCTGGGAACGCCTCCTGTAGGCACCGGTTTTGGGGTTTCCTTTTCGGGAGGCAAAGACTCAACCTTGGCGCTCTGGCGGTCCGTTCAGGCCGGAGCTAGCCCCAAGGTCCTGGTCAATGTTCTGACCGAGGGGGGGCAAAGGAGCCGTTCCCACGGGCTGCACAAAAGCCTTTTGCAGGCCCAGGCCCAAGCCCTGGGCCTGCCGATGGTCTTCAAGTCCGCCACTTGGGCGGACTATGAGGCTCGGTTTACCGAAGCGCTGGGCGAGCTTGCTTATTTGGGGATCAAGGACATGGTGTTTGGGGACATAGACCTGGAAGACCACCGGGTCTGGGAAGAAAAGGTTTGCGCCCAAGCGGGGCTGACCTGTTATCTTCCCTTGTACCAACAAAACCGGGTGGCCTTGACGGAAGAATTTATTGCCGCCGGGTTCAAAGCGGTGTTGGTGGCAGTCCAGGCCGAGCGTCTGTCTGCCGATTTTTTGGGTCGGGTCTTGGACTCCCAATTGGTGCGGGAATTGGCTGCACTGGGGGTGGACCCTTGCGGCGAAGAAGGGGAATACCACAGTCTGGTGACCGACGGCCCCTTGTTCGCCCAGTCCCTGGTGGTTTCGCCGGGGGAAAAGGTTTTGAAAGAGGGCTATTGGTTTTTGGACCTCAAACTTTCTTGAGAATTCCTCTGGTCCTGGGGCTGCTCTTTTGGGGCGGCCTGGGGCTGGGGGCCGAGGTTTGCCCGACCCCCAAGGTTACCCAGCCCCGGTGGGCCCAGGGCTTTGCCTTTGAAGCCGGACCGGGGTACAAGTTGGTCCGGGTCAAAACCCCTTGGCAGGACTCCGAGGAGGTTTTTTCCTACCTGATCTTAAGCCCCGGTTGCCCCAAACCTGCGGCCTACTCCACAACCCCGACCTTTGCCCCCAACCCCCAGCGGCTGGTGGCTCTTTCGACCACCGACCTGCCGATCCTGGTGATTTTGGGGCTGGAGGACCGATTGGTGGCGACCACCGACTTTGCCTATGTAAACAGTCCCGAGGTCCGGGCTCGGATTGAGGCTGGGAAGCTGGAGGAGGTACACTACGAACTGGAAGGGGAGCTGGAACATTTGGTGATGCTCAAGCCCGACTTGGTCTTGGGGTTTGCCCTGAGCGACAAATCCGCCCGGCCCAAGGAGGCCTTGGGCCGCTTGGGGGTTCAGTTGGTCCTGACTGCCGGGTACATGGAAGAATCGCCGTTGGGTCGGGCCGAGTGGATCCTGATGGTGGCCGCCTTTTTTGGACTGGAGGAAAAGGCAGTGGCCCACATGGACCAAGTCTCCGGGGACTATCTGGCCTGGGCGGCCAAGGCCAACCAAACTCCAACCCGGCCCCAGGTCTTTGTGGGCAGCGAATTCAAGGGAATCTGGTACGTGCCGGGCGGGCGCACTTACCAATCCCAACTGCTCAAGGATGCCGGAGCTCGGTACCTCTGGGCAGAGGACCCACAGCGGGGCAGCCTGCACCTGGATTTTGAGGCCCTCTTGGCCCAGGCTTCCGAAGTCCCCTTTTGGCTGAACCCCGGCAACTGGACCAACCTCAAACCAATCGAAAGCCAGCCCGCTTTCCAGGGGTTTTTGGCGGTCCGAACCGGGCAGGTGTACAGTTACACCAAAAAACTGAACCCCAAGGGGGGCAACGACTATTGGGAGACCGGCAGCGTTTACCCCAACCGGGTCTTAAAAGACCTGATCTCCCTGTTCCATCCCGAACTCTTGCCCGGCTACCAGACCCTTTGGTACAAGAGGCTGCAATGAGAGCCGGACTGTTTTCCGCCCTGGGGCTGTTGGGGGTGCTGTTGGGTCTGGGGCTTTTGCTCTGGGGCTCGGTATCCTTGCCGCTGGACAGCCTGTTTGGGGTGATCGGAGACTCCCAAGGGGCGGACCAGGTGGTGCGCAAAATCCTCTTGGAATTGCGATTGCCCAAGCTGGCGGTGGCGGCCTTGGCCGGTGCTTCCTTGGCCTTGGCCGGGCTGTTGATGCAGACCTTGTTTTCCAACCCCTTGGCCGGACCTGACGTTTTGGGCATCAGCGCCGGGGCGAGCCTGGGGGTAGCCTTGCTGGTGCTCGCTTCGGGCGGGACGGTGGTGTCGGGGCTGGCGGGAAGTTACGGCTTGGCCGGGGCGGCCACCTTGGGGGCCTTTTTGATGCTCCTGGTGGTGATGGGTTTCTCCGAAAAGGTCGGCGACCCAACCACCCTGCTGATCCTGGGCCTGATCTTTGGGGCCATGGCCGGGGGGCTGGTGAGCATCTTGATTTATTTCTCCGAGCCCGACCAGATCCAATCCTACCTGCTCTGGACCTTCGGCAGCTTCCGGGGGCTTTCGATGGAACAGCTTTGGGTGATGGTCAGTCTGCTGTTGCCCGGCCTGGGGCTAGCGGTTTTTTTGGCCAAGCCGCTCAACGCCTTGTTGATGGGCGAGGGGTACGCCGCCAGCATGGGGGTGGAGGTCAAGGGCCTGCGCCGCAAGTTGCTACTCTCGGCAAGCCTTCTGGCCGGTGGGGTGACCGCCTTTTGTGGACCCATCGCCTTTTTGGGCATCGCCGTGCCGCACCTCGCCCGGTTCTTGTTTAAAACCGCCGACCACAAGGTCCTGATCCCCGCTTGTTTGCTGGTGGGGGCGGATCTGGGGATGTTCTCCGAGTTGGTAGCCGGGGTACCGGGCAGCTCCTTGAGCCTGCCGATCAATGCGGTGCTCAGCTTGGTCGGTGCGCCGGTGGTCTTTTGGGTGGTTTTGGGGAGGTCCAAGTGAGGCTGGAGGGCCGGGACCTGTCGATTGGCCACAAAGGGGTGCCGCTGGCCTCCAAGCTGGACCCCAAACTTTATGCCCAAGAACTGGTCTGTTTTTTGGGCCCCAACGGGGTGGGGAAAACCACCTTGCTCAAAACCCTGGTGGGCCTGATGCCAGCCCTGGACGGGGAGGTTTTTTGGGGAGGTGAACCTTTGGCGGGGCTCTCCAGCTTGGAGCGAGCCAAACAACTTTCCCTGGTGCTGACCGGCAAGCCCTTGGCCCCGTTGTTCCCGGTCCTGGAACTGGTGGCCTTAGGAAGGCAACCTCACACCGGCCCCTTTGGCCGCTTGGGGCCGATCGACCAGGAGAAGATCGAACGGGCCTTGGAGCTGGCCCAGATCAAGGACCTTTCCAACCGCTTTTTGGGGCAACTCTCCGACGGCCAACTGCAACGGGTGATGATCGCCCGGGCCTTGGCCCAGGACACCCCGACCTTGGTCCTGGACGAGCCTACCGCCTTTTTGGACTTGCCCCACCGGTTGAGCATCTTAAATCTGTTGCACCAATTGGCGGCCCAGGAGGGCAAATCGATTTTGCTCAGTACCCATGAACTGGATCTGGCACTCCGTTTGGCCGACCGGCTTTGGCTGATGGATGCCCAAGGCAGTTTGGTCCAAGGGGCCCCCGAAGACTTGGTACTGTCCGGCGACTTGGGTCGGGCCTTTGGCCTTTCCGGCTTTGATCCCTTGACTGGAGGCTTCACGGCGGTTCACCTTTTGAACAAGGGCTTGGTCTTGGAGGCACAGGGCTTGGAGGCGGTTTGGGCCAAGAGGGCCCTGGCCCGAGCCGGATGGGCCGCCTTGCCCTACAGTCAAACCAAACTGACCAAGGTGCCAGACGGCCCCTGGGTCTTGACCGGTCCGCCGGGAAACGGCGAGTTTTTGGCCTTGGGGGACTTGGTCCGCCATTTGAGGAAGCACTGATGGAACCTTGGATTTTGTTGGCCGCTTTGGTTCTGGACCTGGGGCTTGGTGACCCCCCTTACCCGCTGCATCCGGTTAGGCTGATGGGTCAAGTGGTAACCCGGACCGAGGCTTGGGCGTTGCCTTGGGGCCGCTGGGGCGGAGGGCTGTTGTTGCTGGCCGGAGCGGTGCCTTTGGCGGCGCTGGGCTGGGGATTGGAACAGGGGAGCGGGGTTTGGTTCGGGGCGGTAGAGCTGTTTTTTTGTTACAGCCTGCTGGGCCTGGGGGACCTGCTGCGCCACGGTTGGGCGGTCAAAAGGGCCTTGTCCGGAAGCGACCTGGAAGCTGCCAGGGCGGCGGTTTCCCGTCTGGTAGGCCGGGACACCGAAAACATGACCCCCGGAGCGGTGGCCCGAGCGACGGTGGAAAGTCTGGCGGAAAACCTCTGCGACGGCTTCGTGGCCCCCCTGTTCTGGGCGGTGCTCTTGGGTCTGCCGGGGCTTTTGGTCTTTAAATGGGTCAGCACTCTGGATTCGATGATCGGCCACAAAAACCAGAAATACCTGCGGTTCGGTTTTGCCGCAGCCAAGACGGACGACCTGCTCAACTGGCTCCCCGCCCGGTTGACCTGGGCCTTGTTGGTCTTGGCTGCCTGTTTTTTCCCCGGCGCTTCCCCCAGCGGGGCCTTTTTTGTGGGGCTCAAGGAACACCACAAACTCCCCAGCCCCAATTCCGGCTGGCCCGAAGGTGCCGCCGCCGGAGCCCTAGGGGTCCGGCTTTTGGGGCCGATGTTCCGCTACGGGGCCTTGGAAGACCACCCCTACCTGGGCGACCCGGACCACCCCAGCGAGCTGAAACCCTGGGCGATTTTGCACCTGACGGTGATGTGCTTGTGGGTTTGGGGCTTCTGTGTTTTGGGGCTGTGGCTTTATTCGTACCAAATCGGTCCTATTTGGTAATTCCATTGACAATGCCGCTCCGTTGCTTCTTGGTACAATCAGAACAAAAACCTATTTGGAGACCCCAATGAGCGAACCAAAAAAAATTGCCTATGTGGACAAGGATGCCTGCACCAGTTGCCACCTTTGTGTTGACGAACTGCCCGAGGTTTTTGTGATGGACCCCGATGATCTGGCGGAGGTCCACAACCCCACCGGTGCCGAAGAAGATGCGATCCAAGACTCCATCGACACCTGCCCTGGGGAATGTATTCACTGGAAGGAATAGCTTCGAGGCGGCCTCGAAAGTTCTGGTGACAAGTTGGTCGGTTGGGCGGTAAAAAGAAGGGAAGGCCCGTTTTGGGGCCCCAACCCGCACCGGTGGTTTTGTGGCTTCCGACCTTATGCAACCTTGGGTTTCGCTGTTTAAGGACCAAAGGTCCGCCTTTGCCCAAGAACCCTACCCGAGCGCCAAAGTCAGGCTGGACCGACTGGACCGCTTGGGCGCACTGGTCTTGGGCCACCAGGGGCAAATCGAAGAGGCTCTGTCGGCGGACTTCTCCTACCGCTGCAAGGTGGAGACCAAGCTGGCCGAAACCTTTGTGAGCCTTGAAGGGATCAAGTACAGCAAAAAAAACCTTAAAGCCTGGATGGCTCCGGTGCCTAGGGCGGTGTCCCGGTGGTTTTTCCCTTCCAAGGCCGAGATTTTTTACCAGCCCAAAGGGGTGGTTGGGGTGATTGCCCCTTGGAACTATCCCTTGTACCTGAGCGTAGGCCCTCTGACTGCGGCCCTGGCGGCGGGGAACCGGGCGATGGTCAAACTGCCAGAAGGGACCCCGCTTTTTTCCGCCCTGTTCGCCAAGCTGCTGGGCGAGCGGTTTGATCCCACCGAAGTGGCTCCGGTGTTGGGCGGCCCGGAGGTAGGGGCGGCCTTTTCGGCGATGCCTTGGGATCACCTGCTTTTTACTGGTTCAACGGCGGTGGGACGGGCGGTGATGGCTGCTGCGGCCCCCCATTTGACCCCCCTTACCTTGGAGTTGGGCGGCAAAAGCCCGGCCATTCTGGCCCCTTCGGCTGACCCGGCCAAAGCGGCGGTCAAGATTCTGGCCGCCAAGGCGCTCAACGCCGGGCAGACCTGCATTGCCCCCGATTACGTGCTGCTGCCCCAAAAACAATTGGAGCCCTTTTTGGCCGCCTTGGCCCAAGCGGCACAAACCCAGGTGGGCTCCTTGGAGCCGGACCGGGACTACAGTTCCTTGGTCAACCTCAAACACTACCAACGGTTGGAACGGCTCCACCAAGAAGCCCTAGCCGCCGGGGCCAAAGAGGTGAAACTCTTGCCGGGGCCGGTGTTTTTGCCCCCAAAGCGCCGGATCGCTCCGGTGGTGTTGCTCAACCCGCCTTGGGATTCTGGGGTGATGCAAGAGGAGATTTTTGGCCCCCTGTTGCCGGTACTGACCTACCAAAATTTTGGGGAGGCCCTGGAGTGGGTCAATGCCGGGCCGAGGCCCTTGGCGCTTTACCTGTTTGGCCCAAAAAAAACGGAGCTGGAGGCGACACTCAAGGGCACCCACTCGGGCGGGGTGGCGGTCAACCAATGTCTGTTGCAGGTAGCCCAAGATGACCTCCCCTTCGGGGGGGTGGGGCCTAGCGGCATGGGGCGTTACCACGGCCCCGAAGGCTTTGTTACCTTTTCCAACCCCAAGGGGGTGTACCGTCAATCTTGGCTGGATGCAGGCGCACTGGTCCGGCCCCCTTACAACCAACGAACCCATTGGATGTTGCGATGGATGATCGGCAAATAAACCGGGAACGGCGGTTTTGGCTTAAAACCGGGTTTTTGGGCACGATGATGTTGGGCTTTGGCTCGTTCGCCCTTGCCAAGGCGGCCCCGGCGACCTGCTGGAGCGCCTTGTCCGAAGCCTTTTTGGCAGGGGTGGACCCCTTTGACCGGAAACTTTTTTTGCTCGACCTCGAACAGGCGATCAGTGGCCTGAGCAGCCAGTCCCAAAAGGAGCTGGTAGAGCTGGGCTACCTGTTGGACTTCCCGCCCACCAAGGCGCTGCTGGGCGGCGGCTGGGGCGGTTGGCAGCAGACCCCCAAGGAAGTGGTCTTGGAGATGATCCAAGGTTGGTCAAACAGCCGGTTCAACACCCTGCGGGTCGCTTATGTGGGCCTCCAGGAGCTGATTCTTTCCACCTATTACGCCAACCCCAGCTCCTGGGAGGCCATCGGGTACCCTGGGCCACCGGTCTTGAAGGTACAAGGATGATTACCATTGGTGTCGAAGAACTCAAAAAACCCATCGATGCGGGGGACCTAGCTCGGGGAATGAAGCTCAACGCCGATGTGGTCGTGATCGGCTCGGGTCCCGGCGGTATGGTAGCGGCGGAGCGGTTGGCCCGGGCGGGGCTGCGGGTGCTGTTGGTGGAAGAAGGACCCTACTACCGGACCCAGGACCTCAAAATGTTGGAGTCCCAAGCCTATCCCCAGTTTTACCAGGACTCGGCGGCCCGCAGGACCCAAGACAAGGGCATCAAAATTCTCCAAGGCCGGGTGCTGGGCGGCTCCAGCACGGTCAACTGGGCCACCTGCTTTCGGCCTCCCCAATCGGTGCTGGACCATTGGGCCAAAGAGTTTGGGGTTTCCCTGGAAGGGCTCACCCCTGTTTTGGAACAGATGGAACAGAGGCTGGAAGTGAGGGAATGGGAAACCACACCGAACCGGAACAACCAGGTCCTGGAAGTCGGCTGTACCAAGCTCGGTTACCATTGGGGCAAGATCAAACGCAATGTTGGCCCCTGTCTGAACCTTGGGTATTGCGGGTTAGGCTGCCCGGTGGGGGCCAAAAAGGATGCCCGACAGGCCTTCCTGGCCGACTTTGCCGCCGCCGGAGGGGGGTTGCTTTACAACGCCAGGGCGCAGGAATTTACCCTCCAGGGGGACCGCCTGACCGGGGTGACCTGCATCCACCCCAAAAATCCGGGCCTCGCCGGAGAGGCCATTGAGGTGGAGGCCAAGACCTTCATCCTGGCCGCCGGGGCGATCAACGGGCCGGGCCTGCAAATGCGCTCCAACCTGCCCGACCCGTACAGAACCTTGGGCAAACGGACCTTTTTGCATCCGGTCAACATCAGCGGAGGGTTGTTTAAGGAGCCGATCCGGGCCTTTGAAGGGGCACCGCAAACCCGTTATTCCGACCAGTTTCTGGCCAACCGGCCGATCGGGTTTAAGCTGGAGGTACCGCCGGTCCACCCGGTATTGACGGCCAGCAGCCTGCCGGGTCTTGGGCAGGGACACCGGGCTTTGATGAAGCGGTTTGACCAGATCCAAGTGCTCTTGGCTTTGCACCACGACGGGATGTCGGATGCGGCACCGGGGGGACGGGTGGTTTTGGATTCGGCGCTGCAGCCGGTCTTGGACTACCCCATTACCCCGCAGCTTTGGTCTTCCTTTTGGAAGGCTTATGAAGTGATGGCGGAGATCCAGTTTGCCGCTGGGGCCGAGGCGGTCTTGCCGCTCCACGAGCAGGCGGGGGTTTACCGGGGGCTCCAGGCCCTCAAGGCGGCGTTGCCGGGGCTGGACCGGGAGATATTCAAGACCAAACTGGCCAGCGCCCATGTGATGGGCGGGGCGGGGATGTCCAAAGACCCTGCCCAAGGCGTAGTGGACGGCAACGGCAAGCACCACCAGTTGGACAACCTTTATGTCTTCGACGGCTCAATCCTGCCCACCAGCCTGGGGGTCAACCCGCAACTGACCTTGTTTGGGCTCAGCGCCCTGTTGAGTGAACGGTTGTTGGCCAAACTCAAAGGGTAAAGCCATCGTCCACAATCAGGTTTTGGCCGTTGATGTACCGGGAGGCATCGGAAAGCAGGAACACAAAGGTTCCCGCCAAGTCCGAAGGGTCCAGCATCCCCTTGTTGAGGCACAGGTCTTTGTACTGGCTCAAAAAGGGTTCAGGCTGTTTGTCCAAGATCCCGCCGGGGCTGATGGCGTTGACCCGAATGTTGAGCCCTTTAAAAGACTTGGCCAAATATTTGGTCAGCTGCAACAGCCCCGATTTGATCAAGGCATATTCGACCGGCATACCCATGGAGGTGCCTTTGTACACCTCGAACTTCGGTGCCACCACCCCGTAGATACTAGAAACGTTGAGGATATTGCCCCGCCCTTGGGTCTTAAAATAGCCGGCAAACTGCTGGCTGGCCAGGAAGTATCCGCCCAGGTGCAGGCTCAGGTTCTCACAGAGGTCGGCGTACTCCACCTCGAAAAAGGGCCTTCCGTAGGCCTTGTTCCGAGGGTAGGCGTTGTTGACCAGAGCATCGATCCGGCCAAACCGCTGGTGCAGGGTGGAGATCAGATTTTGCAGGGATTCCTTGGAGGTGATGTCCAGCTTGAGGGCCTCAATGCGGGCATTGGGGTTCTCCTGGACCAACGACTCCATGGTCGCTTGGGAACGGTCCGGGTCCATGTCGGCGATGATCGAGATGGCACCGGCGGCGGAGATGCGCCGGACGATTTCTTTGCCGATCAAACCGGCCCCGCCGGTCACTACAATCACTTGATCCAATAAGACCATTCTTTCTCCTTGGTAAAAAATTTACCAAAATATAGGCTTTCGTTGGCGTAATGGCAAGTAGGCAGGGCTTTTGGAGCAATTTTTTCCTGGAATTTTACCGAGACATCTTGTACCTTCTTGGAAAGAGACCTAGGAATATTTCCCTAGAAAGGCCATGAGACTAGTTCCCACACTTTGGATTTCTCTGCTGTTGTTGCTGACCGGAGCTTCTCCGGTTTGGGCCGGCGGTGTTTTGGCCTTGACTGGAGAACCGGTTTCCCACCCCTGGAACCATGGGCTGGAGCAGGGGTTCAAAAAAGGGGCGAACGAGGCCGGACTTTTCCTTCCCTTGAGTTGGCGCTCCTTTGAGGCCGCCGAATGGACCGACCCCACCAGCGGCCCCACTCTGGCCGCTTTGCTCGGGCAAAGCTACAAAAACAATCGACCGGACCTGATCCTAGTCACCGACCCGGCCACCCTCGAATGGGCGACCGGCGACGGGGCTGCCTTTGTGCAGGGCACCCCGCTTTTGGTGGGCCTCAAGACCCCACTTTCTCCGGCGGCTTTGACCGGGGAGGAACGGATCGGCGGGATGGTCTCGACCCCGGACCTAGAACTCCAGCTGAAGGCGGCGCTACAGCTCTTCCCCCAAACCCAGGAGGTTTATGTGGTCAACGACCCCTCCGGTCCCGGGGCTTTGTTGAAGCCACTTTTGACCGAGCCGGTAGCCCACTTTAGAAACCTCACCTTTTTGTTCCTGGAGGGGCTGGACTTTGAGCGTTTGGGCCGGGAGCTGAACCAGTTGCCCCAGGATTCCTTGGTGCTGTTGGGCTATTCCGAAGCCTTGGAACAGGCCCAACAGTTGCCTGCCTTGGAGCGTCCGGTGCCGATCCTGCCTTTGTTTGCCTACCAGATCCCCTGGGGTGCCTTGGGTGGGCCGGTGGTGTCGAGCTTCTACTTGGGAAAAAATCTGGCCGCCCAGGCGGTGCCTCTCTTGGAGACCAAGGGCGGAGGGACAGTCCAGCAAAAGAGTCTGCTTACCTGGATTTACAACCGCCATGCGCTCAAGGAACTGGGGCTGGAAAGGAACCAGCTCCAGGCCCAAGCGTTGTTTTGGGGGCCCGAGGAAAACAACCACCGGGCCTGGGCGTTGAGTTTAAGTCTTTTTGGTTGTTTTGTGCTGGGACTGGCAACCTTTTACTTGGGTTATTATTTTTGGAAAAAAAGCCAGGCCGAACGGAATTTGGTTCATGCCAACCGCTGGCTGGAGACCCAGGTCAACCAAAGCACCGATGAGATGGAGCAGATCTACCGGCGGATCCAACAGGAATTGGGGGAACGCAAAGGGGCCGAACAGGCACTGTTTGCTTCCGAACAGAGGTTCAAGGCCTTTGTGGACCATACCCCGGTGGGGATTTTGGTCTCCGATCCACAAGGGCAAATCGAATATGCCAACCCCGCCTTGGCCGCATTTTTTAAGATCGAGTCGGACAGCCTGGTGGACAAGCCGGTCACCGACTTTTTTCCCAAGGATTTGGTGGTGTTCGGCAACGACACCGGGACCCAAGAAGAACTGCAACCCAGGGAATGGGCCTTGAACCTGAAGGGAACCAAACAGGTTCTGCTGTCCAAGACCGCCATTTTTTCGGGGCCCGAGAAGGAACGGCGGGCCATTACCTTTGTGGTGGACATCACCGGCATCAAACGGATCGAGACCCAGCTCCGTAGGGCCAACGAGGAAGCCAGATCGGCGGTCAAGGCCAAGGCCGAATTTCTGGCCACCATGAGCCACGAGATCAGAACCCCGCTCAACTCCGTGCTGGGGATGAGCAATCTGCTTCGGGACACCCACCTGGATGAGGACCAGCAGGAATACATTGAGGCGATCACCACCAGCGGCGAAAATCTCCTGAACATCCTCAACGGCATTTTGGATTACTCCAAGATCGAAGCGGGCCGGATGGAGATCCACGAGGGTCGGGTGGACCCCTTGAACCTGATGGAAACGGTGATCGAGATCCTCAACGTCCAGGCGGAGGTCAAGGGATTGGACTTGGCCTGCCAGATGGACAGCGAGGTTCCCTGGTCGGTCTTGGCCGATGAAACGAGGCTCAATCAGGTTTTGATCAATCTGGTAGGCAATGCCATCAAATTTACCGAACAAGGCTCGGTGCAGTTGGTTTGCCGTTTGGATGCCGCCAAAACCTCCTTGGAATTCCAGGTCCGGGACACCGGGATCGGGATCCCCCAAGAGTACCAGGACAACCTGTTTGAGGCCTTCAAACAGGTGGACGGTTCCTTGAGCCGCAAGTACGGCGGGACGGGCCTGGGGCTGGCGATCTGCAAAAAGCTGGTGCTGCTGATGGGCGGGAGGATTTGGATGGAAAGTGAGCCCAAGGTGGGTTCAAACTTTTCCTTTACCTTGCCGCTCAAGCCCTTCAAGCGGGAACTCAAGAACTTTGAAAAGGCCAACGACCCGGCCTTTTTGTCCAAACGGCTGCTTTGGGTCAGTGACGATCTGAACAAGACCAAGGTACTGCTTGACCCACTGGAACAATGGGGTCTCAAGGTCACAGTGGTCAATTCGAGGTTTTGGAGTCCCCAACTGCTCAAAGAATCGGTGGATTTGATCCTGGTGGACCGCAGGCTGACCGACCTGTCGCTCAAGCCTTTTTTGGCGGAGCTAAAGCAGGCGGCCCCCGGTCCGGTGCTTTACCTCAAGGGGGAGAAGGAAGCCAAAAAGGACCCCTGGTCCTTGCCTTGGCCGATGAGACGCTCCTTCCTCTATGGGACTTTGGAGCGGGCGTTGAGCGGGAAGCTGGAAGAAAACCTGGGCGGAAAAAAGGCCGCCTACCCCGAGTTGGCCAAGCTGTACCCCATGGAGATTCTGGTGGCCGACGACAACCCTTTGAACCTCCGGCTGACCTCCAAGATGTTGGAGCGGATGGGCTACGTGGCTACCACGGCCACCGACGGGGAAGAAGCGGTCCAAAAGGTGGTGGAAGGGGCATTCCAGCTGGTTTTGATGGACATCCAGATGCCCAGGATGGACGGGATCATGGCGACCCACCAGATTTGGGACCAAATGGGCAACCACCGGCCCAAGATCCTGGCGCTCACCGCCAATGCCGCCACCGAGGACCTGCTGTCTTATGCGGCCCAGGGGTTTGACGGCTACCTAACCAAACCTTTGATGCCCCAAACCCTGGTGGACACCCTGCAGATGTGGGGGCAGTTCTTCCAAAAACAGGCTTTGAAGACCGAGCCGGCCTAGACCGCCCTCAGGGGGCCAGGGGCTCAAGCAGGAGTTGGGAGAAAAACAATTCCTCAAACTCCGGTTGGTTGGCCAGATTCAAGGTTTGGAACCGTGACTTGAGGTCGGTCAATTTTTCCCCGCTTTGGGGGTGAACCAGCGCCAAAACCGCTCCGGCCAAAGCTGCGTTGCCCATCCGCAAGAACCGCTGTGCCGGGAGGTTGGGCAAGAGTCCCAAGGCTTGGGCCGAAACCAAGTTGAGCCCTTGGCCGAAGGCCCCGGCGAGGTGCAGCTTCTTGACCTCTTGGAGCCCGATCCCCGCCCGGCGCAGCAACAGCAGAATCCCGGCACCTACCGCCGCCTTGGCTTGGGCAAACCGGTCCAGGTCCTTGGGGCCTACCCAAAAATCCTCCCCAGCCACCGTAAAACAAAATTTCCCCTCCAGTTGGGGAGCAAAGCGGCCCAGGGCATCAGCCTGCCCGGACTGCCGGAGGTGGTAAAAGAGGTCCACAAACCCCGGCCCGCAAAGCCCCCAAGGGGGGCCGGGCTCGACCCAGCGGGCCTGGGGCTCCGGGCCTGGGTTCCAGGAAAGTTGGTCGATCGCCCCGGCAATGGCCCCGATCCCAAAGCGCAACCCCGACCCTTCAAACGCCGGTCCCCCGGCCACCGATGTAGCCCAGCCTTGTTTTCCGTCCCAAAGGGCGATTTCGATGTTGGTGCCAAAGTCGATCACCAAGGCAGGTTCGCCCAAAGAGGCAACGTCGGCGGCAAAGATTCCGGCCAAGAGGTCCGAGCCGACAAATCCGCCCAGGGGCGGCAGCAGGTCTAAGCCGGTTCCCGGTGCCAGTCCCCAGGCCTGCGGCCAAGACAAACCGGCCCCTTCCAGGCTCTGGGCCGAGTCCTCCCAGCGGTTGGGGTCGAGCAAGGAATCCGGCTCCAAACCCAAAAAGAGCGCCAACATGGCCCGGTTGCCCACCAGCGAGACTCGGCCCACCTCCGGGGCCGCCGCTTTGGCCAAGCCCAAAAGCTCCCCCAGCCCCTGGGCCAAGGCATGGCCTACGGATTGTTGCAACCAGACTCGGGCCTCGGAATCCTTGGCTTGGCTGAGTCTGGAGAGCAGGTCCTTTCCGGCGGTTTTTTGGGGGTTTTGGCCCCAAAGGGCCTGCAACAGGGTCCCGGTTTTGCGGTCCACCAACCCTAAACTGAGGTGGGTGGTCCCCAGGTCAATGGCCAGTCCCAGTCTAGGTTCGGCGGGAGCCAATGCCCGGAGCGGAGCGGGGAAGTGGGGGAGCCAAGGGGAGGTCTGCCGCCAAACCTGCCCCGTCTCTTGCCGGGGCAGCCACAGCTCCACTTGCCCCTGGGGACGAAACCGACAGGCGAGCCGCCAACCTTGGGCCAGTCTTTTTTCCCCCAAGGTGGCAGCTTCGGCCTTGTCGGCCGGGGCAAGGTCCACTTGTGCATGGTGAACCTGTACCCGGCAAAGCCCACAAAGCCCTTGAGCCGAACAGGACCCCGGTATCGCCCCGGTGCCGGACCCCAGCAACTCCGCCAGGGTTGGGCCGGGAGTATAATCTAGGGTCAATGAACCCTGGGGTCCGCTGAGCAAAAGACGGTCCATCGGTCTTTGGGAAATAAGGTTCTGCCTCATTCTAGGGGAACCGTGGGACCGTTGCAACCTTTGAATGGAGAGTCGGTTTGATTCGGGCTTTTGTATTGCAATTGGACCGTAAAAAGAGTGATAATGGGCACGGTGGGGAAGAGCAAACTGTTGGCGGACAACAAATCGTTCCGCCACAGGGCCATGGAAGAGGGAAAATGGCGACAAACGGCAGTCCTGAAATCGTTGGAGTGACCGAGGCGTTTTACCAAGCGGTCTTTGATACCGACCGGAACCGAGCCTTTGCGGTAGTTCAGCAGGCCTTGGACCAAGGGATCAGCGCCGAGGAGTTGGTTTTTTCCGCCGTGATCCCCTCCATGGACCGGATGATCAAGGCGGTCAGCGAGGACTTTAACGCCAGCTTGGCCCAACATTTCATGACCGCCCAGATTGCCTCCCAAGTTACTGACCTGCTGCTTTCCAAGTTCTCCCAAAAACCTGCAGTCCTGGGCCGGGTGGTGATCGGTACCGCTTTTGGCGACCTGCACACCCTGGGCAAAAGGATCGTGATCGGTTGCCTCAAGTCCTTGATGGTCGAGGTGACCGACCTGGGGGTCAACGTTTCCCCGGAGAAGTTTGTTGATGAGGCCCAGGCGAGGGGTGCCGGTGTAATCGCCATTTCGGCAATGATGGTCCACACCGCCCGGGGCGAACAGGGAGCCTTGGCGGTACGGGAGCTTTTGGCCCAACGGGGGGTGGAGGATCGGATCAAGTTGGTGGTAGGAGGTGCCCCCTTCCGCTTTGACCCGGAATTGTACAAGGTAGTCCGGGCCGATGCCTGGGCCGATGATGGGATCAGCGCCGGGCGAGTGATTACCCGCTTTTTGCAAGGGGAGGTGCTATGATCACCGGAATGGAAAGGCTCCTGGCAGCGGTCAACGGCAAAAAATCCGACCGGGTCCCTGTGTTTTGCAATCTCTTTGACCAAGGGGCCTTGGAGCTGGGGGTTTCCCTGGAGGAATACTACCAACGGGGGGATCTGGTGGCGGAAGCCCAGATCAAGATGCGGGCCAGGTACGGCTACGACAACGTATGGAGCCTGTTTTACGTCGGCAAGGAAGCGGAGCTGATGGGCTGCAAGGAGATCCTGTTTGCCAAAGACGGACCGCCCAACGTCAAGGACTTTGTTGTCAAGGAGTTCGGAGACATTGAAAAGCTGGTGATCCCCGATGACATCACTGCCCACCCAGCCTTTGAGGAACAGGCAAAGTGCCTGAAGATCCTCAAGCAGGAACTGGGGGGACGCTACCCCATTTGCGCCTATCTGACCGGCTCGATGACCTTGCCGGTATTATTGATGGGCATGGAAAAATGGATGGAGCTGTTGTTCTGGGGGCCGCCGGAACTCAAAAACCTGTTGCTGGAAAAAACCTCCGACTTTTTCCGCAAGGAAATCGCCGCTTTCCGTAGCCTTGGGGCGGACATCCTGCTTTATTCCAACCCTTACGGCTCCATGGACGTGATCCCGGAGAACTTTTTCCACCAGGAATCCATGGTCTGGATGAAACGGGACCTGGAGCCCGGCGGGATGGCCGGGGTGGTTTATTATTGCGGGATGGCAAGGCTCAATGGAGCGATTCCTTCGGTGATCAAGGAGTTGGGGATCGGGACCTATTACCTGAGCCCCTTTGACGATCTGGCCCAAGGGTTGGAACTGGTAGGCCCCCAAAGGTTGAGCTGCGGGGTGATCAACGACATCCCCCTGATTGATTGGTCCAAAGAGGAGATTCGCTCCGAGGTCAAACGGATGATGGAGATTGGCAGAAGGAGCCCCAGGTTTTTGTTTGGCACGGGGGTGATGCCTCTGTACATCCCCCAGGAGAACATCCTCACGATGTTGGAGGCGGCCTATGAATACGGAAGGTTCTAACCCCCACCGGGTTCCGGTCTTGGTTGGCTGTGGGGTGTTGGAAAAGGAACTGCGCTTTTTGATCCACAAGAACCGGCTGGCCTTGGAGACGGATTTTTTGACCCCCGCCCTGCATGTGGACTTTGGGGCCTTAAAATCCGAGTTGACCGAAGCCTTGGCGAGCCGGAAGGACCAGAAACGGCTGGTTTGTTATGGGGCCTGCCACCCCCAAATGGACCGGCTTTTGTCCGAAGCCCAGGCGATCCGCTTCAACGGCCAGAACTGTCTTTCCATGTTGTTGGGAGAAGCGAGGTATGAGGAGGAACTGGCCAAGGGCACCTATTTCCTACTGGAATCCTGGGCCCAGGACTGGGACCGGATCATCGCCAAAACCCTGGGGACCAACCCCGAATGGGTCCAAGAGATCTTTCGGGCCGAATGCACAAGGATGCTGGCCTTGACCACCCCTTGCTCCGGGGACTTTACCGCCTTTGCCCAAAAGGCTGCCGCCCAAGCAGGATTGCCGCTGGAATGGGAGGCGGTGGGCCTGGATCACCTGGAAGCCGCCCTGCTGTCCGGCTGGGTCCGGCTGGGGGAGAGGGTCCCATGAAACCCCCAAATCCCCTTTCCGAGGCCCTGGACCCCCAGGCCCGGTTGCAACGGCTGGCCGCCGAGAAATCCTCCCTGCAATTGGTGGTGCAGATGATGGAGCGCCTCGTCTCGACCCAAGGGGTGGAGAACATGGTGCAAAATCTGTTGGGTGCCATCCTGGACGTGGTGGGCGGGACCAACATCATTGCCTATTACCTGTCCCAAGGGGTGGTGCGGCAGGTGGACGTTTTTGGCAGCCGGACCGAACACAGGGAGATTCCCGATCCGGTCTCGGCCAGGGTTTTTGTCAGTGGAACCCCGGAGATCCTCCAAGGAGGGTTTGAGGAAACCAAGATGCAGACCCCGGAGTTCGGCAAAAGTTGGACTTGGGTTTTCCCTCTCAAGGTTGAAGGGGAGGCCTTGGGGGTCATTCGGATGGAAAACCTGCACCTGGAGGCGGATGGGCTTTATCCCCACCTGCCGGCTTTTTTCCAACATGCCAGTCTGTTGCTCAAAAACGAGTTGCTCCGGGCCTTGTCCCAAAAGAAGGCGGAGCAGGCCCAGCGGGCTGCCGAGGAAGCGGCGGCGGCTAGGTCGAATTTTCTGACCGTCGCCAGCCACGAACTGAGAACCCCGCTCAACGGGATCCTGGGGGCGGCGCAGTTGATGTTGCTTTCCTCCAAAAACGAGGAGGAAAAACATCTCTCCCAAACGGTACAGACCTCCTGCCAAGCGCTGCTGACGGTTATCCAAGAGATTCTCGACTTTAGCCACCTGAGCGGCAAAGGGCTGAACCGTCCGGTGCGGGAGATCCACCTGAGGGAGTTGTGCCAAACCGAAGCGGATTTGTTTGAGGCGTTGTTGGAGCAAAAGCGGCTCCAACTTTCGGTGGAGATCGACCCTTCCTTGCCCCCAATCTTGTGGGGAGACGGGCTGAGGCTGGGCAAGATTCTCTCCAACCTTTTGAGCAATGCGGTCAAGTTTACCGACAAGGGCTCGGTCACCCTTTCGGCTCAAGGAAAACTCAGGGAGGAGGGGGTCTGGTGGGTCAGTCTGGCGGTCACCGATACGGGGATCGGGATTGCCCCCAAAGACCAGGAGCTGCTGTTTACCAGCTTCACCCAGATTGGGGTGACTACCTCTCGGCGCTACAGCGGTCTGGGGCTGGGCTTGAGCATCGTCAAGGCCTTGGTGGAAACCATGGAAGGGCAGATTCGGGTAGAATCCGAACCGGGCCTAGGGACCAAGTTTGTGGTTTCTCTGCCCTTGTCCACAAAAGGACCGGAGCAGGTGGACCAAGAGCTGCCCGCCCAAGCAGAACCAAGGGTGGCGCTCTCGCAGGTGCCGACTGTGGCCAAAGAACCCTCTATCCGCCCCAAGTCCGAGACCAGGAAAAAACAGGCCCGCAAAGGAACTCCGGCGGTCCGAAAGATTTTGGTGGTGGAAGACGACGAACTCAACCAAATGGTGATTGGCCGGATGTTGGAGATGAACGCCTGCCAAGCCGACTTCGCCGGAAACGGGCTCCAGGCCCTGGAGCTGCTCCAAAATGCCGCTTATGATTTGGTTTTGATGGACTGTGTGATGCCGGTGATGGACGGATTTGAAGCCACCCGGAGGATCCGGGCGCTCCAGTCCGAAGGCAACCTGCCCAAGGGCTTGAGCGTGGTGGCGGTCACCGCGCTGGCCCACCAAACCGACAAGGACCGGTGTTTCCAATCAGGCATGGACGGCTATCTGCCCAAACCGATCCAATTTGATGCACTCAAACTGGCACTCAGCCAGTTCCTCCCCGCCCCCGCATCGCCCTGACAGTTAGGCCCAAGCTCGCCCTCCTCGTGGGCAGTCGCTCTCTCAACCCAACCAAAAGTTCTTTTTGGCTCTCGCCTTCCTTGGCAAGCCATACCCCCCAAAAAGCCAAAATCCGGTTCCTTGCCTTGACCCAGGCCCCGGTGGGTCTGGGGCACGGAGCCTTGGCCCGTCTTTGTTGGGAACTGGCACAAGGGATGCATTTCTCTAGGTTAGTAAAGAGCCACTCCCACTGTAGGTTGAACCATGGATTCCATATACGCCCTTACCTCCGCCCTCAAGGGGCAACAACGTCAGATGGAGGCGGTTTCCAACAACTTGGCCAACGCCCAGACCCCTGGATACAAAAAGGACACGGTCCTTTTTAAGGAGCTGTTCAACGAATATTCGACCCAGGACCTGGAGTCGGACCAGGAACAGTTTGTCCATGAAAACTACATCTCCCCGCTCAGCCGGGGCAACGTTTCCTTTGTCGCTCCCGACCATGTTTCCCCCCGGATGACCACCGGCAAAATGACCCCTTCGGACAACCCCTTTGACCTTTCCTTGCAAGGAGAGGGCTTTTTTGTGGTCCAAAGTGACAAGGGGTTGGTTTATACCAGAAACGGTCGGTTCATGAAGGACAAGGACAACTTCCTGATCACCAACAGCGGGGACAAGGTTTTGGGGCAAAACGGGCCCATCAAGATCAACGGGGCCAACTTTGCGGTCGGGTCCGAAGGGAACGTGCTGGTGGACAACAAAAAAGTGGACACCCTGCAAGTGGTTAAGTTTGAGCAGCCTGACCGGTTGACCAAGTTGGGCAACAGCTACTGGCTGCCCGGTTCGGATGCCCAGGTGCCCAACTCCTTCGATGGAGCAGTGGTCCAGCAGGGGGTTTATGAAGGTTCCAACGTGGAGACGGTGGAAGAGATGGTTGAAATGATCAACCTCAACCGCAGTTATGAAGCCGCCCAAAGGGCCTTGCGCAGCAACGATGATTTGTCCGGTCAGGTGATCAATATCGCCCGGGTTTAATTTAGAATTTCCTTAGGAGTTGACCTACAATGATGACCTCCCTTTATACCTCGGCGACCGGCATGAGCGCCCAGCAGTCCCAGATTGATACGATTGCCAACAACTTGGCGAACGTCAACACCAACGGCTTCAAACAAAGCCGCAACAACTTCCAGGACCTGCTTTACTCCAACGAAATTGTGGCCGGTTCCGCCACCAGCAGCAACACGATTAGCCCCACCGGTCTGCACAAAGGACACGGGGTAAAGTTGATCGGCTCCCAAAAGGTCTTCACCCAAGGCAACTTGACCCACACCGGCCACGACCTGGACATCTCCATCGATGGGGATGGCTTTTTCCAAGTCTTGCGGCCCAACGGCTCGATCTCCTACTCCAGGGACGGCGCTTGGCAGCGGGATGCCAACGGCAGGGTGGTCAACCCTGACGGTTACCCGATGGAGCCTGAAATTGTGATCCCCCCCGAAGCCACCAAATTGATTATCTCCCAAGACGGAGTGGTGCAAATTTTGGTGGGCGACGACCCGACCCCAACCCGGATCGGCAACGTCCAACTGGCCAAGTTCATCAACCCCGCCGGGTTAAACCCGATCGGCAAAAACCTTTTTATGGCCACCGCCGCCTCGGGCACCGCAGTCACCGCCGATCCGGGGCAAGACGGAATCGGTCTGATCAGCCAAGGGTTTTTGGAGAAATCCAACGTCAGTGTGGTGGACGAAATGGTCAACATGATCGTGGCCCAACGGGCCTACGAGGTGAACAGCAAATCGATCCAGACTTCGGACAACATGCTGCAAACCGCAGTGAACATTGTACGTTAACCTTAGGAATTAGATGAAACCAACTTTGTTCCAGCCGATGTGGGGGTTGCTGGTGGCGGTCTTGGGCTTGGGGCTGGGCTTTGGTCCAGCGGTCCAAGCGGAGCCGGACGGCGAATTGCTCAACAAGGTCGAGATTCGGGTGATGCCCGAAGCGGTGGTTTATGGGGATACCTACCAATTGGGGGACATCGCCGAGTTGGACGGATTCGATATTGATTTGACCACCAGGCTTTCCAAAATCGAAATCGGCAAAAGCCCCCTGCCCGGCAACTCCCAAAAACTTTCCAAAGGCCAGATCGACGCTAAGATGCGTGGGTTGGTGCACCCGGACCAGTACAAGCTGATCCTGCCCAAGGAACCTTTGGTCAGCCGGGCGAGCATTCTGATCGAAAAGGACCAGCTTTCCCAAGTGATCGTTGAGGAAATCAAAAAGAATTTCTCCGAATACAAGGACGTGCAGGTCGAGATCCAAACCCACCTCAAGGACCAATACATCCCCAAAGGGGAAGCCACCTATGTGATCAAGCGGATTGGCACCCCCCAAAAGGTGGGTGGGTTCGGGTCTTGGGCGGTCAACCTGGAGGTGGACCGAAAGTTGTACAAAAAACTGGTGGTTCGGGCCAAGGTTTCGGTGGTCGAAGACGTGGTGGTCGCCAAGGACGTGATTGCCAAAGGGGCCACGATCAGTGAAGAGGACTTGGCCAAGGTGCCCAAGGATATCTCCAATGAAGCGGCAGACTTTACCGACAACCCTGGACTGGTGGTCGGCCAACAGGCCCGGCGAGACATCGGCAAAAACGAGTCGATCCGCACCCATCTGGTGGAAGAGCCGGTGATCCTCGAAAAGGGGCAACCGGTGCGATTGGTGTTCCAAAGCGCCGGAGTTTATCTCTCCAACATGGCCATTGCCATGAGGGACGGGAAAAAGGGGGATGTAATCCCCGTGCAGATCTTGGGCAACAAAAAAACCGTCTATGCTGTGGTGATTGACGCCAAGCAAGTGGAAGTGGCGTTGTAGGAGGAGAGCCCCATGAGAAACCTGATTGCCTTGTGTTTGTTGACCTTGATGGCGGCCTCCTGTTCCCAAAACCGGATGCCTCTGCCGACCCCGACCGCACCGCCTCCGCCGCCACCCAGGCCGGAAGTGGACTACAGCGACAACCGGGAGCACAGCTTCCGCTCCCGGGGGGAACTGCCCGCCGAGCAGAACCGTTACGAAGGTTCGTTGTGGCGAGACGAATCCAGTTGGGGCAACCTGCTGCGGGACCACCGGGCAAGGTTTCGCAACGACGTTTTGACCATCACCGGCTTGCAGGAGATCATCATCGTCTCCAAACCGGAGAAAAAGCCCGAACCGGTC
The DNA here is from genome assembly GCA_001783715.1 of Candidatus Lambdaproteobacteria bacterium RIFOXYD2_FULL_56_26. Taxonomy (GTDB): domain Bacteria; phylum SAR324; class SAR324; order XYD2-FULL-50-16; family XYD2-FULL-50-16; genus XYC1-FULL-56-13. The sequence continues at coordinate 444,292 of MFNF01000001.1, read as the reverse complement.
ACCGCTGCCGCATTGGCGGCACCCGGTCTTGAAGGTGCGGCCGCCAAGGTCAACCAAGTCCTGGACGTGGCCAGCGCCGTTTCCGGGGAGGCCAAGGTGGAAGAGGAACAGAACGAAGTCTTGACCAGCCTCAAACAGATCAGCGCCCGGGTCACCCAGGTGCTGCCCAACGGCAACATGGTGGTGGTGGGCGAAAAGATCGACTACCGGCAGCAAAACTCGGTACGTTATTTGACCCGCATCCAAGGGATCATTCGGCCTGAAGATGTAACGGACAAAAACGAAGTGGAGTCCTTGAAGCTCGCTCGATCCGAGGTGCAGATCAAACGGCAGGTCTTGGCCCGGAAGCTGAACCTAGCTGCGCTTTCTCCCTTGGTGGGTAAACAGCCTGCAGGTATGTTGGACCGGTTGAGCCACATTGCCACTCCTACCCCTGCCAACCGGACCCAGCCGGTTGGGACCAAAAAGTAAACTGAAGCCGGTTTGAAGGAAAGGCAGAGAGAGGCCCCGTCCCGGGGCCTTTTTTTTTTACCCCCGCCCCCCTTGATTTACCGGGCCAAAAGGTATGGCCTGTGCATAATCACTTCTATGGCAAAGGCTTTGCCTTCAGGGTGAAGCCGGAGCAAAAACCTTAAAACAAGAGCTGCAAAGGAACCACAGCGGTGTGTGGACCCCAGCAGGCACCCCAAAAAGCTTCAAGAGAGAATTCCATGAACCTAGGCCGCCTCAAGGGATTGACCGTCCTGTTTTTGACCCTGATGGTTTTGGGGGCCGAACCGGCCTTTGCGGTTCGCATCAAAGACTTGGCCGGGATTCGAGGGATGAGGGACAACCAGTTGATCGGGTTTTCCATCGTCATCGGTCTCAACGGGACCGGGGATTCCGCCGAAAGTTTGATGAGCAAAAAACCCCTGCGCAACGCCTTGGAGCGGATGGGTATCTCGATGAACCTCAACGAAATCAAGGGCCGCAGTCTGGCGGCGGTGATGGTCACCTCGACCTTGCCCCCCTTTGCCAAACAAGGGCAAAAGTTGGATGTCACCGTCAGCGCCTTGGGGGATGCAGCCTCCTTGCGGGGCGGGATTCTGATCATGACCCCCCTGCGGGCCCCGGACCGAGAGGTCTTTGCGGTAGCCCAAGGGCCGGTGGTGGACATCCCGATGGGGGTAGAGCTTCCCGATGCCCGGAACATGATCGGTGCCCAGGAATTTAAGTTTGATGCCAAACGAAACATCGTCCCAACGGTCGGACGGGTGGTCGGCGGAGCCCTGGTGGAACGGGAAATCAACCTGGAGCTGAACACTCGGACCCGTCTCTTTTTGAACCTCAAGGAGCCGGACTTTACCACCGCCTTTCGGCTCGCCAAGGTGATCAACCGCAACCTGGGCGATGGTTCTGCCCGTGCCTCCGATGCCGGAACGGTGGAAATCTCCGTCCCTTCGAGTTACCTGGGCCAGACGGTAGAATTGATGAGCCGGGTCGAAAACATGGACATTGAACCGGACGCAATCGCCAAGGTTGTCTTGGATGAACGGACCGGCACCATCGTCATGGGGACCCACGTTCGGATCCTGCCCATCGCCATTTCCTACGGGAACCTGAACATCAGGATCGGCGAGAAGGAACCGGTGATCGACCCGAAAACCAAAAAACCCGCCGGAGACGGCACCCCCGAGCCGGAAGAAGAAGGCAACGTGATCCTCTTCAAGGGCGGGGTGGACATCAAAGAAGTGGTGGACGGCCTCAACAAGATCGGGATCAGCAACGGAGACCTGATTGAGGTGCTCAAAACCATCAAATCCGCTGGGGCCTTGCAGGCCGAGCTGATCATCAAGTAACGAAGGTAGCCATGTTTTACGACATCAATTCCGAAATCGCCGCCACCAGACTCCGCCGCCCTGCCGCCCCCTCTTCGGCCAAGGGGTTTGAGCAACTGGCCAAAACCAAGGATGCAGCCAAGACCGAGGCCCAAAAGGCTCAGTTCAACCGGGAGCTGAAGGTTGCTTGTGACGGATTTGAAGAGATCTTCACCAAAAAGATGCTGGAGACCATGCGGGACAACACCTTTAAAAGCGATTTCCTGAGCGGTGGACATGGGGAAGAGATCTTTCGGGACATGTTGGACGAAAACTATTCCAAGTTGATCACCCAGACTCGTTCCTTAGGCCTTTCAGACTGGATCTTTGAAAACACCAAAAAAAGTTAAAGCTTTTGCCTTTTTAGACCGAAGAGAAAACATGGACCTCCTCTCCAATTAAAATCCAATGACGGGGAGAAAGATTCTTGTTAAAGTTTTTAGCCAAGGGAACCGATCTTAGAAGTAAGTTCGTACCCAGAAGACCTCAACCGAAAAGGCAGCATGAAAATCAACGGTCAATACCCAAAACCAACCTCCACGGACCGTAACGTCCAAGGGGCGGGGCAGAAGGATACGGCCCACAAGGCTGGGAAAACAGCAGAATCCGCAGTTTCCACCAAGACGGTCACTTCCGATCTGACCTTAAACAAAGTCAGGGCCAAGATCGAGAACACCCCGGACCTGGACATGGAACGGGTCAAGGCCTTGAAGGACCGGATCAAAAAGGGCGAGTACAAGGTGGATGCCAAGAAATTGGCCGCAAACCTGCTCAAGGATTCGGCAATTGAAGACATTCGCAAAAAGACCTAAACCATGTCGATCCTGACCAGTCTTATAGAGAACCTTAAATCCCAGTTGGAGTGGCACCAGATGTTGCACTCCGTCTTGGAAATGGAGTCTCAGTTGACCCCCAGGTCCAGTCTTTACGACCTGGAGGACCTAGTCAACCAACGGGACAGGATCACCCAAACCATTGCCACCTTGGAAGAAGGCCGCCTCAAGATGGTGACCGCCTACCTCAAGGAAAAAGGGTTGGAGCCCGGCTCCAATCTGGAAGCGGTGGCCCATTCTGCGCCGCCGGAGATCGGCTTGGAGCTTCGTGCCCTCAAGGCGGAGTTGCTCAGCCTGGTTGAACCTTTGACCGAGTTGGCCCAGCACAATGCCAGGGTCGGACAGGCGAGGGCCAATTGTTTTGACGAAGTGCACAAGGCTTTGCACCGTGGGTTCAAACGCCAATCTACCTATTCTCAATTCGGGATGATCCAAAAACCAAAGGGTTCCGTCTTTTTGACCCGTTCGGTTTAAATTTCCCGTTCTTTTTTCCGTATCCCCCCAAAAGTGCCGACTTTTTGCATACTAAGACCTTAAGAGTCTGAAGGCCCGGTTTTTCTGGACCGGACCCAGGATCTAGAGCATTAAACTCTTAAGGTTTTTTCGTCATGTCACTCTTTGGTGCCTTTGAAGTCGGCAAAAAGTCCTTGTCCGCAGCCCAGTTGGGCCAGCAGACAACCGGGCACAACATTGCCAACGTCGATACCGAAGGCTTCTCCCGGCAAGATGTCATCCAAACCAGCGCCCAGCCCTACAACGGCGGCAAGGGCAACGGGGTGGACATCCAGGGGATCCGCCGGAACACCGACGGCTTTACCAAAGAAAAAGTGGTCGGCGAGCAAACCGAAGTCGGCAGCTGGACCACCAAGGAACAGGTCCTGGGGGAAGCGGAGATTATCTTCACCGATGTGGACGGCAATCGCCTCCGTGGGGCGATGGATGAGTTTTGGAACAGCTGGAACGATCTGGCCCACCAGCCTGAATCTGTGACCATGCGCAAAGAGGTCTTGGCAAAATCTACCGCCCTGGCCGAACGGTTTAACGTCTTTAACGCCAGGCTCGAAGAGTTACAAGGCAACCTCAACGGCAGGGTCAAAGCCAAGATTTTGGAGGTCAACCAGACCACCCGGCAGATCGCCGAATTGAACAAACAGGTGGAACAGCTCGAAAAGCAGGGCCGCCCGGCCAATGACGCCCGGGACCGGCGGGAAAAGCTGTTGCAGGACCTCTCGAATCTGGTGGAAGTGCGGTACTTCGAGAATGACCGGGGCACGATGGAGGTGCAAATCGCCAACGGCCAAACCCTGGTCCATGGCCGGGACAACTACGAGGTCACCGCCCTGACCAATGCCGCCTTGCAGGGCAACGTGCGCTTTGGTCTCAAGGGGCCGACCGGGGTGGAGTCCGACATCACCGAAATCGTAGGGGGCGGTTCGATCAAAGAATTGATCACCCAACGGGACACCAACATCAAAGGGTACCAGGACAACATCAATCTTTTGGCCAAGGAACTGGCCTTTCGGGTCAACTCCATCCATGCCGGAGGCACCGGGATCGAAGCCCTCCGCTACCAGGACACCTCCGCCTACAGCCTCAACCCCGAAGCCCAAGGCCAGCCGCTGCCCTTTTTGCAGAACGGATATTTTGAGATCAAGGTGGAAGACAAGGACGGCAACCCGGACATGTTGGTCCATGTGGATGTCGAGGCCGGCAAGGACACTGCCCAAAGCTTGGTGGAAAAGATCAACCGGGCCGCCGGGGCTTACGAGGTGGACTCGGAGGGCAAGGAAACCTTGAAGGCCCAAACCCCTTTTGTGGCCAAGCTCAACGCCGACGGCTCCCTGTCCTTTAAATCCGACCTGGGCAGAAAGTTCCACTACTCCGGGGACAACAGCAATACCTTGGCGGTTTTGGGCTTCAACACCTTCTTTCAATCCCTCAACGGGGCCGGGGACATCCGGGTCAACCAGGAGCTGGTGGACAACGAGATGAAGATTGCCGCCGGTTACGACATGGTCGCCGGGGACAACCGCTTGGCTACCAAGATGACCGAACTCCAGATGGGTGGGGTCTTGGGCGAAACCGGCGACTTGAGCTTCGACGAGTTTTACAACAGCCAGATCACCGACATCGGCCTCAAGGTCCAAGACAGCCAAAAGGGGCTGGCCAACCACGATGAAATGCTCAGCCAGTACGAGGCGCTCCGGGATTCGGTCTCCTCGGTCAACCTGGATGAAGAAATGGCTAACATGATCAAGTACCAAAGGGCCTACGAGTCCAGCGCCAAGTACATGACCACCGTTGACCAGATGACCAACACCTTGATCCAGATGTAGGGACCATGCGAGTCACCGACCAAACCAAAAACAATGCGGTTCAAAAGAGCTTGAGCACCAATGCGGAAGAGCTCCAGAACCTGATGGTGGGCATGGCCAATGGGAAGAAGCTGAACAAACCCAGCGATGACCCGGTCGGGGCGGCTTTGGTGCAGGACTTCCATACCTCCATTGATCGTTCCAAAAGCCTGGAGAAGAACATCGGCTCCGACAAGGTCTGGCTCAACGCCACCGAATCGGCAGTCAGCCAGATCTCCGACATGGTCCTCAAGATCAAAGAAATGACCCTCAAAGGGGCCAACGGCGGGGTGACCAAGGAAGAGCGGATGGCGTTGTCCAAGGAAATCGAGATGATGACCCAGGACTTGGTCAAACTGGTCAACAAAAAAGAAGGCAAACTTTTCCTCTTTTCAGGCACCAAAACCCTGACCGAACCCCTCAAACTCAACTCCAAGCTCAAGGAAGCGGAGATCAAGTTTGATGGACTGAGGGTCAAAAGTGAACGATCCATCATCCCCTTGGACCAGACCCACCCGATCAACAAGGTGGTGCCGGGGATCACGCCGGGGAAACTGGAGCTCCTGGTCGAGCCCAAGCCGGAGCTGGACGCAGAAGGCAACCCCATTCCCGTTCCCGAGCCGGAACCGGTTGAAGGAGAGACCCCTAAGCCTAAAACCGTATCGGTAGAGCTGACCGGCGAAGAGACGGTGCAAGAGGTGGTCAAGAAAATCAATGATGCCTTTATCGCCAAGGGAAACTACCAGGAAGACCCTTCCAGTCCCTCGGGCTACAAGGCGGACCTTTTTGCCCAGATGGGGGTGGACAACCACCTGTACCTGGACCCGGCCTACGACCATGACTTCAAGATACTCAGCGACACCACCGGATTGGCCAAAGGCATGGGGTTCCATTTCTTGGGCCAGGAGAAAGGTCCGGCCCTGGGGGTTGAAGGCGCTTCGGGGGAGGCCCAACCGGCCCCTGGGGAAGCGGCCATTCCTTTTGACGAGTTTGAGCCTTTGTTTAGGGGTTATTCCAAAGAGAATTACATCGTCAAAGTCGTTCAGGGCGGGACCTACGGGACAGCGTTGTACGTGGTTTCCGACGATGACGGCAAGACCTGGAGCCCCAAACAGAGCCTGAACAAGCAGATTGAAATTTTTAACCCGGAAGGAAAACCTTCGGACCAGATTCGGTTGCAGTTTGAAGCCCCAGGAAAGCCCTACTTTATGGAGGGCCTGGAGTTCCGTTTTACCGGCAACGAGTTTGTGGAATACCACGGTAACGACGTAATCAAAGAGGTCCCCATCGACAATGGTATCAAAGTTGCTTTGAACACCACCGCAACCGAGCTGTTGATGAAGGACCCGGAGGACCCGGAAACGGTGGACACCTTCGAGGTGCTCAACCGCCTGATGTCGGCCTTGGAAGAGGATGACCAGCAAACGGTGATCAAAAGCGTCCAGGAGATCGACAACGGCATCAACCAAGTCCTGAAGAAACGGGCAGAAATCGGTTCTAGGGTGTTGGAACTGGAATCCAGTGAAGACCGGTTGTCCCAAAACATCGATTCCAAGGGAGCCGAAATGTCCAAGATCCAAGACATGGACTTGGCCAAAGGCTCGATCGACCTGAATAAGGCCGAGTTGAAACACAAAAGTGCGTTGGATGCTTCAGCCAGACTGATTCAGCCGACTTTGGTCCAGTTTTTGAAATAACTTTAGTAGCTGGGCTGGGCCTTTGGGCCTAGAACAACCGACCGCCATGGAGGGCGTATGTTAATCCTGACCAGGAAGCTGGGAGAGTCGATCACCATTGGTGACGACATCAAGATCCAAGTCTTGGAGATCAAGGGCAAACAGGTTCGCTTGGGTATCCAGGCCCCTAAAAAGTACTCGATCCACCGAGAGGAGATCTACCAGCGTATCCAAGAGGAAAACAAGCTGGCGGCGCAACAAAGTCCCCTGAGCTTAAAAAGTATTTCCGATATCTGGAAAAAGAAAAAGGAATGAAAGGGCAGACCCAATATTCGGACTTTTTTGGTCCAACCCACCCCGAGGGAAACCTGGGGGCAACATCCATACGAGGCGTAACATGAAATTTGAAACCACCCGGTTCGGGGCGATTGAAGTCGAGAACGAAAATATCTTGATTTTCCCCGAAGGACCGTTGGGCTTTCCCGAATGTACGAGGTTTACCCTGATCGAAGAGGAGAAGTCGCATCCCTTCATGATGTTGCAATCCTTGGATCTGCCGACCCTGGCCTTTGTGGTCTTGGACCCTTTGGTGGTCAGGCCGGACTACCACTTCAACGTCACCTTAAACGACTTGAAGCTGATCAAGGCCACGGAAACCGAAAACCTCCTGGTCTATTGCATCGTTACGATGGCAAAGGAAATCAAAGATGTGACCGTGAATCTGCAAGGTCCGTTGGTGATCAATCCGGGGACCAAGTTGGGCCACCAGTTTGTGTTGGTGGATTCGGACTACACCACCCGGGAACCTCTGTTGCAGTCCATCGAATCCAGAGAAGACAACGGTTTGAACGATTCGGCCCTAGAACCTCAAAAAAGAGCGGTTTAGGGTTCGGTAAGCTACCCTACCCAAACCGCAGAGGCTTATGCATTCTGGATTAGTTGAATATTTTAATGAATAGTTTTGTTTGACAACCAAGACCATTTTAGCCAAAGTTCCCTGTAAACTAGCTTATTTAATTCCTTGCAGGGAAAACCATGGGAAAAATCTACCAAAGCTTGAGCGAGTGCATAGGTCGCACTCCCTTGGTCCAGTTGAGTCGAATCAACGAAGGTTCCAAGGCCACCTTGCTGGGAAAGATGGAGATGTTTAACCCCGGTGGCAGCGTCAAAGACCGCATTGGTCTGGCCATGATCGAAGCTGCTGAACGGGAGGGCAAACTCAAACCCAACACCACTATCGTAGAGCCTACCAGCGGTAACACCGGGGTCGCCTTGGCCTGGGTTGCCGCTGCCAAAGGATACCGATTGATCCTGACCATGCCCGAAACCATGAGCCTTGAGCGGAGAAAGCTCTTGAGCGCCTTGGGGGCCGAGTTGGTCCTCACCGACGGTTCCAAGGGCATGAGAGGGGCGATCGACAAAGCCAATGAAATCGTGGCCCAAGGGTCCGGTTATTACATGCCCCAGCAGTTCAACAACCCCGCCAATCCCGCTACCCATCGAGCCACTACCGCCGTTGAGATCTTTGAGGATACCGAAGGTCAGGTGGATTATTTTGTCGCTGGGGTGGGTACCGGTGGAACGGTGACCGGAGTGGGTTCTTGGTTGAAGGAAAAACTTCCCCAGATCAAGATCATTGCCGTGGAGCCCAAAAGCTCCCCGGTTCTTTCTGGAGGCGCTCCGGGGCTGCACAAGATCCAAGGGATCGGGGCTGGATTCGTGCCCCAGGTGCTGGACACCAAGGTGATCGATGAAGTGATCCAGGTTTCCGACGACGATGCCGCCAAGACCAGTCGGCTTTTGGCTTCCAAGGAAGGGATTCTGGCCGGGATTTCCTCAGGTGCGGCGATTTATGCCGCCCTGGAGTTGGCCAAACGGCCGGAAGCGGCGGGCAAGCGGATCGTAGTGGTGTTGCCCGACACTGGGGAACGGTACCTTTCTACCCCGTTGTTTGAAGGGTAAAGGGTCTCGCTTTTGAAGCCAAAAATCTGTAGGCAAAAAAAAGCCCCAGGCTGTATCCGTGACAGTCTGGGGCTTTTTTTTTTGGACTCTGGGTTCCCCTTAAGGATAGGCAAAAAATGCCGACCCCAGGAGGTCTCCCGGTGCTTAGGCCAGCCCGCCTTGGTTTTTGGGCCGGGTGAGCAACAGCTCAGCAATTTGCACTGCGTTCAAGGCCGCCCCTTTGTACAGTTGGTCGGCAACCACCCAAAGGCTCAGTCCGTTTTTCACCGAGATGTCTTCCCTGATCCGGCCTACATAGGTCTCAAAACGCCCGGCAATCTCGGCGGGCACGGGGTACCCACCGGGAGCCCGCTCGTCCATCACCTTGACCCCAGGAGCCTTTTTGAGGAGCTCGGTGGCCTCGGCAGCGGTGATCTTGGATTCGGTTTCGATGTTGATCGCTTCCGAATGGGCCCGGAAGACCGGCACCCGGACGCAGGTTGCGGAAACCTGGATGTCCGGGGCACTCATGATCTTGCGAGTCTCAAAGACCATCTTCATCTCTTCTTTGGTGTAACCGTTCTCCAAGAAGACATCCACGTGAGGGATCACGTTGAAGGCGATGGGGTAGGGGTAGATCGAATGTTTCATCTCGTTGCCCGCCGCCCAGTCTTTGACTTGGGTTTTTAATTCTTCCAAGGCCATGGCACCGGTGCCCGAAACCGCTTGGTAGGTGGAAACCACGATCCTTTTGATCGGGCTTTTGCGGTGCAGCGGGTTGAGCGCCACCACCATCTGGATCGTGGTGCAGTTGGGGTTGGCAATCAGCCCTTTGTGCATAAAAGCATGTTCCCCGTTCACCTCGGGGACCACCAAGGGAATCCCCTCATCCATCCGAAAGGCGGAACTGTTGTCGATCACCACCGCCCCGGCTTTAACCGCAGCGGGGCCAAATTCCTTGGACCGAGAAGCACCGGCGGAAAAAAAAGCCAAGTCGATCCCTTCAAAGCTGTTGTGGGTCAACTCTTCAACGGCGATCTCCTTTCCCTTGAACCTCAGTTTTTTGCCAACCGAACGTTCGGAGGCCAGGAGTTTGAGGGAGGTGACCGGGAAATGCAGCCGTTCCAAAAGGTCGATCAAATCGGTTCCTACTGCGCCAGTGGCACCGGCAATTGCAACTTTCATCGTCTTGGTTGTGAGGTTGAGGGTTTTATCCTAAAAAACCATTAGGCTGGTAAACCGAATCTATCTGTCCCAACGCTTGGTCCAAGTGCCTTGCTTGGGCCCCTTCCAGGTTTTGGAAGGACCAAGCAACCCGAAGGACCGTTGGGTGTCCTTCGTCGTTCCATTCCAGCACCCAAAGTCGGGAAAGCCGACAGGGCAACTTGGACAACTTTTCGACCTTCAGGTCGGCAGGGAACTGGAGGTCCAGGCTGGTAGCCTGCATCAACAACGACAACAGCCCCTTGCAGCGCAACTCACACAACACCGAACCGCCGCTGAGGTTGATCACCTCGCCTGGACAGTCGCAACCCTTGCCGTACACCCGAGCGATGATGCCCGGATGGGAGTACCGGGCGGCCTTGCGCTTGTCCCTCGGGTTGGTCAGTTGCCGCACTTTTCGCTGCAACAGTTCCGGGTTGGTGGGAAGGTTCAGAATGTGTTCGATCCCGTGTTGGTACAACACGGAAGTCTGGTCCTTGGACTCCGGGTCCACCAACATCACCAAGGGAGTGGCGCAGTTGAGCCGAGACTTCTTGGCGGTTACATACAACTGGACCCCGGCTTGGTCGGCCAGACGGCTGGCACAGAGGATCAAGTCGAACCGTTGTTCCTCAATCAGGGCCTCTGCCTCGGCTCCAGTGGTAGCGCCGACCACCAGAAGGTCTTCAAACTCGGAATGTAAAAATGCCTCCAACAGTTCCCGAACCGCAGTTTGGGGATGGAGGATCAAGACTTCTCGGTATTCCATAGACCTCTTGGGGGTTTTTGCCCCCTGTTTTTAAGAATAACAAGAGATCAAAAAAAAGGCGAGGCCAAAAGGGAGCTATTGCTCTTGCAGGTCCGGGGCATTGTCCTTGGGCTCAGGTAGAGATTTTTTGGGGTTCGCCCCCAGGGCCATGATCTTTTGGGCCTGGGAAAGCAGGTTCCCCCTGCCGCCCTCGATTCTGGAGAGGGCCTCTTCCTGGGCCTTGGCGGCCTTTTTGAGCTGGTCCCCCACTTCTTTGACCGCTTCATAAACCAAGGTGATCTTGTCGATCATCCGCCCGGCGGCCTCGGCAATTTCCTTGGCATTTTGGTTCTGCCGCTCGGTCCGCCAGAGGTGGCCGACGGTTCTTAAGGTGACCAACAGAGTCGAGGGACTGGCCAGGAGGATGTTGGCCTCGTAAGCGTCCTTGAACAAGCCGGGGTCTTCGTGGTGGGCGGCCAGGAAGGCGGCTTCCAAGGGGATGAACATCAACACAAAGTCCAGGGTTTGGACCTTTTCCAGGCCGGGATAGTCTCGGGCGGAAAGCTCCTTGATGTGGTTGCGGATCGAAAGCAGGTGGGCTTTGAGCGCCAGGGCCTTGGCCTCTTCGGTCTCCCCGTTGTGGTACTGTTCATAGGCCTTCAAGGACACCTTGGCATCCACAAAGAGGTCCTTGCCTTCAGGCAGGTGGATCACCGCATCCGGCCTGGATCGGCCCCCCGCTTCGTTGGCAAAGCTGACCTGGAGGTCGTACTCCCGGCCTTTGGTCAGCCCGGATTCCTCCAAGATTCGTTCCAACACCAATTCCCCCCACACCCCTTGGGTCTTGGAATCCCCCTTGAGGGCTTCGGTCAAGGCTTTGGCCTCTTGGGCCAGTTGCTGGTTGAGCCCCTTGAGCTGGGTGAGCTCGGTCTTGAGGGCCACCCGGTCCCGGAGGTCGGTTTCGTGGTTTTCCTCGACCTTCTTTTTGAACTCCTGCAGCTGGTCTTTCATTGGCACAAACAGGCCCTTGAGTTCCTCCTGGTGCTTCTCGGAGAGTTGTTTGCCCTTGTTCTCAAAGATCCGGTTGGCCAGATTTTCAAATTGTTCGGACAGCTGGACCTTGGCCTTGTCGAGCAACTCCAGCTTCTCCCTGGCCGCCTTTTCCTCTTGGTCCAGCCGGGTTTGGGATTGGGTGAACCGGTTTTCCAGCAGCCCCTTGGCCTGGGTCAGGCCGACCAGTTCGGCCTTCTGGGCCGCCACCAGCCCTTCCGACTTCTCCAGGGCGCTCCGGGTTTCGGTCAGGGCCGCATCGGCAGCCGCCCTTTGGGAATGTAGGCTGACGTACTCTTCCCGGTTCGCTTCCAGCTCTTTGGCCTGGGCCAAAAGCTGGGTCTTCAGTTCTAAAGCGGTATTTTCCGCCAACAAAGCCACCGCCAACCGGCCCTTGAGCCGGGCCAGCCAGACCAACAGGGCAACCGACAGCAAGAGAAACAGTAGGTTGGAAACAAGGAGCAAAGGTTCCATAGGGTCAGACCGTTGGAGTGGAGAAATAAGATTCCCAACCGGGAGGAAAACAAGGGCGGCCCGAAGGTTTGAGGCAGGTGCCAAAGACCTTGGCTTCCAAAACCAAAGCCCCGTCTGCCCGGAAGATGGCTTGGTCGAACCGAAACCGAACCTTGCCCTCCCGACTCATAGAGACCGCCACAAAAAACCGGTCCCCTGAATGGAGGGTCTGTTTGTAGTCCAACTCGGCCCGAACCACGACCAGACGGTACCCTTGGGCAAACATCCCGGCGAAGTCGAGGCCGATGGTTTTAAGGTACTCATGCCGGGCATGTTCCAAGTAACCCTGGTACACCCCGTTGTTGACCATTCCCAAAAGGTCCAGTTCATAATCTCGGACCAAAAATTCCAACCGGTAGGGGAAGTTTTCCAAAGCTTGATTGGCCATTTGTCAAATCCAAAGAAGATGTTTAGTCTGACGAAGTCTAGCCTACAACCTTTTGACAGGCAAGGGATGCAATCTGGTTTGGAACAATTGATCCACCACTGGACCGAACGCAGGTTCGGCGGTCGCCTGCTGTTTGAAGGGACCGATCCTTGGGGGGAGGTAGAGGTGGTCGAGCACAAAGGGGTCCGTAGCCTGCACTTTGGTCGGCCAGAAAAACAAAGCGCCATGTCGGTCCAGAGGCCCCACCAGCTGACCTTGGAATACACCAAAGCGATGGTCGCCGGTTTGGCCTTGGCTACCGAGCTTCCTAAGCGGGTCTTGTGCATCGGCCTAGGGGGCGGTTCGATCCCTAAATTTTTGCTTTCGACCCTGCCCCACTGCCGGGTGGACGTGGTGGAGCTGAGGCCCCTGGTGGTCGAATTGGCCCAAAAGTTTTTTTCCCTGCCCAAAGACCCCCGGTTGCACCTGTTGATTGCCGACTGCAAGGACTTTTTGGCCAAGGTCCAAGGGGTGGCTTATGACTTTATTTTTGTAGATGCCTTCTCCAAAGAGGGCACTGCCGATTCGGTCCAAGGTTACCCCTTTTTCCGGCGGATCAAGGCCATTTTAGGTGCCCAAGGGATTGTGGCCATCAACTATTGGAGTGAGCCCAGGGGGCTGTACCAGATCAACCACTGTTACCTGAGCGAGACCTTTGCCCACCAAGTGATGAGCCTGCCCATCCCCGACCGGACCAACAAAATTCTTTTTTCCTTTGCCGCCCCAAACGGGATGGTGGCCCGCAAACAGTTTCTGGCTCGGTCCAAGGAACTGGAAACTCAACTCCAGATCAGTTTGCCCCTGTGGGCGGACCGGATCCAACCTGACCCTTTTATCAAATGAACCAACCTGCCCAAGGCCTGATGGCCTTTTTGAACGAGTCCCCCACCCCTTTCCACGCCACTGCCGCCGCCATAGGGAGGCTGAAGGAGGCGGGGTTTGTGGAGCTGCAAGAGGCAGAGTCCTGGAACCCAAAAAAGGGGGGGAAGTACTGGGTGACCCGAAACGACTCTAGCCTGATCGCCTTTGTGCTGGGCTCAGATCTGGGCAAAGGAGGTTTTCGATTTTTGGGGGCCCATACCGACAGCCCCGGCCTCAAGGTCAAACCCCGAGGGGATGAAGACAAAAAGGGCCATTGGGCGCTGGGGGTTGAGGTTTACGGCGGGGTGTTGCTGGCCACTTGGTTTGACCGAGACTTGAGCATTGCCGGGAAGGTTTGTTACCTTGACCGCAAGGGAGCGACCCAAACCCAGTTGCTGGACCTCAAAGAGCCGGTAGGTATCATCCCCAACTTGGCCATTCACCTTCGCCGGGAGGCCAACGACGGCTGGAAGATCAACCCCCAAAAGGAACTGACTCCGGTCTTGGGTCTGGCAGGTGCGGACAAGGGGGATTTAAAGGCATTGCTGGCAAAAAAGATCAAAGGGGCCAAAGAGGTCCTGGACTTTGACCTGTTTTTTTATCCCGTTGAAGGTCCCCGGCTGATGGGGATTAACAAGGAGATGATCACCGGGGCGAGGCTGGACAATCTGGTCAGTTGTTTTGCGGCGGTCCAGGCGATCTCCGCCCACCGCCCTGGCCCCAGCGCTATGATGGTGCTCAACGACCATGAGGAAGTGGGCAGCGGTAGCTTTACAGGGGCGGCGGGTAACTTTTTGGAGTCCGTCTTGGAGCGGCTTTTGCCCCAGCCCGAAGACCGAGGCCGGGCCATGGCGGCCAGCCATTTTCTCTCTGCCGACAATGCCCACGGCCTGCACCCCAACTATGCGGAGATGCACGACGAACGACACGCCCCGGTTTTGGGCGGCGGGCTGGTGATCAAAACCAATGCCGGGCAAAGTTACATCACCGATGCCGAGTCTTCAGGCCGATTCCAAAGCCTGTGTAAGGACAAAAAGATTCCCTTCCAGCACTTTGCTATCCGGGCCGATCTCCGTTGTGGCTCGACCATCGGGCCTTTGACCGCCAGACGGATCGGGGTCCGGGGTCTGGACATCGGCGTACCCAACTGGGCCATGCACAGTGCCCGGGAGACGGTGGCGGTCAAGGACTTGGGTTATCTGGTGGAACTGATGCAGGCTTGGCTGGGGGAGTGAGGAAATGAAGAGCATTAAAAAATGGATAAAGGTTGTTGCCTTGCTGGCCGTGCTCAGTTGCCCAGTCCTAGTCCTTTACTTCTGCAATTTTTCAACATTCCTAGGATTTGACGACTGCAATTTTTTTGGAGAGTTGTCGGATCGACAGGAAGATTGGGGAAGTTTTGGCGGTTATGTCGGGGGCTTGTTGGGACCGTTGTTTACCGCTGTGGTTCTGTTTTTTATGTACGATACGCAGAAGCACCAACAAACAGCATTGCTTGAGCAACAAAAAGAGGTCCAGGTCCGTCGCTTGCTCGACTTGGGCACAACCATAGAGGCTCGCCTGATGGCTGACCTCAGGTTCTTCTATGGTGACGACAAAAACCCACGCTTTACGCTCATGGGGCGTTGCGACCAAATTGCACGGTTGGAGGAACGCAAAGAAAAGGACTGTGTTATATTTGACAAATTGTTCAGAGGAATTTCCTCAAACGATTGGTGCAGGTTTTATGAATGCCTGCGAAGCCTTGACGGAATCGTTGTTCAGTTGCAAACGCTTTTGGGCCAAGAGGCTGAGGAGTATAAAACCCTTAAAAAACACCTAGAGATCCAATATGATTCGTTATTTTTGACGTTAAAAGCCCTGGCAAAAAAGAAATATAAAGTTATGGCACGGCACGAGTATTTTAATGCAGAAAAGTTGGGGAAAACTTTGGAAATGGACAAACTCAAAGAACTGTTCCAAGAGGGGCGTGGCCCCTCCTTTGGGGCGATTAACCTTGGTAGGTCAAGATCGGCTTACGGGCCGCTCCTACTTCGTCCACCCGACCCACTGGGGTCATCTTGGGGTAGGCGGCCAAGGTCTCGTGGTCCAGCCCGGCCAGCTCGATCAAGGTATCGGCAAACTGGTCCAAGGTTTCCTTGTTTTCGGTCTCAGTAGGTTCGATCAACATGGCCCCGGAAACCACCAGCGGGAAATAAACCGTTGGCGGGTGGAAACCTCTTTCGATCAGCCCTTTGGCCAAGTCCATGGTACTGACATGGGCTTCCTGCTGCTTTTTGTCGGTCAACAACACTTCGTGCATACTGCGCTGTTCCACAAAAGGCACATCAAAATGGTCCTTGAGCCTTGCCTTGAGGTAGTTGGCGTTGGTCACCGCCGACTGGGTCATTTCCCGTAGGCCCGAGGCCCCCAGGGTTTTGATGTAGGTCCAAGCCCGGATCAACACCCCCAGGTTGCCGTAAAAACTCCGTACCTTGCCGATCGACTTGGGCCGGTTGTAGTCCATCTGGACCTGTCCCCGCCGTTCCACCAAGATCGGCTTGGGCAGGTAGGGAGCCAAGATCGACTTAACCCCAATCGGCCCGGCACCGGGGCCACCGCCGCCGTGGGGGGTCGAAAAGGTTTTGTGGGTGTTGAAGTGCAGAACATCTGCCCCCATGTCGCCGGGCCGGGCTACCCCAACCAGGGCGTTCATGTTGGCCCCGTCAAAATAAACCAAACCGCCACGGGCATGGACCAAGTCACAAACCTCTTTGATCTGACTTTCAAAGAGCCCGCAGGTATTGGGGTTGGTGATCATGATCCCGGCCACCGTGTCGTCCATCATCTGGTCCAAGGTAGCCAAGTCGATCAAGCCGTTGGGGCCGGAAGGCAAGGTGACCGCTTCCAGGTTGACGATCGAGGCGCTGGAGGGGTTGGTGCCGTGGGCCGAGTCGGGGATCAAGACCCGGGTCCGTTTGTGGTCCCCTCGGTCCTTGTGGTAGGCGACCACCAACATCATGCCCAAAAGCTCGCCGTGGCTGCCTGCCGCCGGGTGAAGGCTGACCGCATCCATGCCGCTGATCTCAGCCAAGTCTTGTTCCAACTCATACAACAGCCGTTTCAGCCCTTGGTTGCAGCCGTAAGGTGCATAAGGGTGGGCGGAAGCAAAGCCTTCGATGGCCGCTGCTGCTTCGTTGAGCTTGGGGTTGTATTTCATGGTACAGGAACCAAGGGGGTAAAACCCTCCGTCCACCGAGTAGTTCCACTGGGAAAGCCTCGTGAAGTGCCGTACCACTTCCGGTTCGCTCAAAGAGGGAATCGCCACGGCTCCCCGCAGGTGCTGGGCAGCCAAAAGCCCGGTTCCGTCCAATAGGGGAATCTCGGTTTCCGGCAGGTCCATCCCGGCTTTGCCCCGGCTTTTGAGTTCAAACAACAAGGGCTCGTTAAAGACCATTCCGTTTTTGCTGACGCTCATGCCAACTCCTTGAGCTTGCTGACCAAAAGGTCGATTTCCGCTTTGCTGTTGGTTTCGGTGAAACTGACCAACAAACCTCCCTCGTCGTCTGCATCAAACCGAGCCATGTCCACCCCGGCCAACAGCCCTTCGTGGAGCATCTTGTCCAGCCACAAGGTAGCGTTGCAAGGCAGCTCCAAGACCATTTCGTTGTAGGTCTGACCCGCATACCGAAGCTTGATCTGGGTTTTGGACTTAATCTGTTCTTTGGCGTACTGGGCATGGCTCAGGTTGATCTGGGCCAGTTGCTTGAGCCCGGCTTGTCCCAAAAGGCTCAGGTAAATGGTAACCCACAAAGCGCAGAGCGCTTGGTTGCTACAAATGTTGCTGGTCGCCTTTTCCCTTCTGATGTGTTGCTCCCGGGTCGAAAGGGTCAGACAAAAGGCCCGTTGTCCCCGGTCATCATGGGTCATCCCACTCAACCGGCCCGGCATTTTTCGTAGGTAGGCTTCCTTGCAGGCAAAGACCCCAAGGTTCGGACCGCCAAAAGAAAGCGGCAGCCCCAAGGACTGGCCTTCACCGACAAAAATATCTGCCCCATAGTGCCCTGGAGGCTGGATCAACCCCAGTACGGATAGGTCGGTCATCACCGCAATGTTGAGTACCTTGGTAGGGCCCAAAAGCTCGGCGTGGGCCGCTTGGTCTTCGATCACCCCGGCAAAGTTGACCACCTGAAGCACTGAACAAAGGGTATTGGGGCCCAAAGCAGAACCCAGCGCCTTGAGGTCAGTCTTGCCTTCATCGGTCAGGGGAATCTCTTGGAGCTCAAGCTTGCCAAAAGAAAGGTAGGTTTTGAGGGTTTCCTTGTATTCAGGATGCAGCCCGGCGGAAACCAGCACTTGGGTCGCTTTGGGGTTGATCCTGGCAGCCATCATGACCGCCTCCGCACAAGCGCTGGCCCCTTCGTACATCGAGGCGTTGGCGACATCCATGCCGCTCAACCGGGACAACAGCGTCTGGAACTCAAACATTGCCTGCAAGGTCCCCTGGGCCACTTCGGGCTGGTAGGGGGTGTAGGCGGTCAAAAACTCGGCCCGAGACACCAAAGACCCAACGGCGGTCGGGATGAACCGGCGGTACACCCCGGCCCCCAAAAAGCTGGGCATTTCGGTTGGGTATTGGGAAGCCTTCTCCTTGAGTTCCTTGAGCAAGGAAAACTCTGACCGAGGCGGGCTGATCCCCAGCAGTCCCTTGAGTTGCAAGTTTTTGGGGATCGAATCGAAGAGTTCCTCTTCGGATTTTACGCCAATCTGGGCCAGCATTTCTGCTCTGGCTTTCGGGTCGTTGGGAAGGTATCGCATGTTCGGGCCTAAAGCCTACTCCGCTGCACAGTGGTTTTGGTATTCCTCGTCGTTCATCAACTCGGCATCTGCGAAATCGGATCGGTCCACCTTGATCTTGACGATCCAGCCGTCTTCGTAGGGGGAGGTGTTGACCAAGTCCGGTTCTTCTTCAAGCTGTTTGTTCACTTCGATCACTTCCCCGGCCACCGGGCAGAAGATTTCGGAAACCGCCTTGACCGACTCAATGTTGCCGATCGCTTCGCCTGCTTCTAGGATCGTGCCGACTTCGGGTAGTTCCACAAAAACCACGTCCCCCAATTTGTCTTGAGCGAAATCCGTGATCCCCAGGGTGACTTTGTCCCCTTCGAGCTGCAACCATTCATGTTCTTCGGTGTATTTTAAATCGCCCCGTACTTCCATCTTCTCGCTCCGGTTAGAGTTACGTGAGGTCACAATCTTGGAATTAGAACCGAGAAAAAATCAAGCCCCATTTTCAGCTCTTTCGGGCGGTCTTGACAAAGGAGCCCTTGATCACCCGAGCGGCAATCACTCGGCCTCGGATTTCGATGCCAATGGCCCGGTCCGGTTCGGCATATTCCGCCTTGACGTAGGCCATGCCAAACCCGTTGTTGAGGATCGGGGACAAGGTCCCGCTGGTCACCTCGCCGATTTTGGCTCCCGACTGGAGATCCACCACCGGATAATGGCTCCGGGGGACACCTTTGCCTTCAAAGACGAACTTGACCAGCTTCTCGGAGACCCCTTCCTTTTTGGCCTTTTGCAGAGCCTCTTGTCCCAGGAAGGCAACCGGCTTTTCCGGCTGGAGGAATTTCCCCAGCCCAGCGCCCCAGACCGGCCTTTGGTCGTCGATTTCGTGGCCGTAGAGGGGAAAGGCGACTTCCATCCGCAAGGTATCCCTGGCCCCTAGCCCCGCCGGAGCGGCACCCAAGGGTTGGCCCAAAGCAAGGAGCTTTTCCCAGAGCCAAAAGGTGTCCTTGGCCTCACAAAAAATTTCAAACCCATCTTCACCGGTATAACCCATCCGGGCCAACATCAGTTCCTTGCCTTCCACCATCGCCCAATCAAACCACCAATACTGGATGGCTTTGAGGTCCCTGCCCACCAGGGCTTCGACCAACGAAACCGCTTTGGGGCCTTGCACCGCTACTTGGCCGGTGGTTTCACTTTTGTCGGTCAAGGTCACCTGACCAAAGAGGTTTTCTTTGATCCATTCCCGGTCTTTGTCGATGTTTGAAGCGTTGACGCAAAGCAGGTATTTGGTGTCACAAAGCTTATAAACCGAGAGGTCATCCACGCAGGTGCCGTTGGGATACAGCATGGGGCTGTATCGAACTTGGCCTACCTGCTGGTCCCCAAATTGGTTGGGCAGCAGATGCTCCAGGTTAGCCAAGGCATCGGGGCCTTCCAAGTACAGTTCGCCCATGTGGCTGACATCAAACAAACTTACTTGGTTGCGGCAGTTGAGGTGTTCGGCCAGAATGCCTTCGTACTGGATCGGCATGTCCCAGCCACCGAAGTCCACCATGCGGGCACCATGGGTGTGGTGCCATTGATTTAAGGGGGTTTTTTTCAAAGGAAGCTCCAAAAGAAAAGTATCCGTTAGCCATAACCGATTCTTTGTAGTTTAGGAAGGGTCCTTTCGCCTTTTGCCTTGTCAAGGGGAAAAGGCTTTTTGTACCCTGAAGGCCAGTCAACCTCTGCCCCACCCGAACATGCATGTCCCGGTTGCCGAATTCACCCCTGAGCAACGGCTTTGGTACGGAAAGCTGATTGCCACGGCCGTCAAGGTGGACGGGGTGATTTCGCCGGACGAGATCGATTTTTTGATCCTGACCTTCCATTTTCTGGATGTCGCCCAAAAGCAGGAAGTCCAGGAAATTCTCCGAGCCAAAGGAGACAGCCCGCCCTTACCCGAGGTCCCCAAAGGCTTTTCCAAAACCGCTTTGGCCTTGATCTTGACCCATGTGGTGGTGGTGATGACCGCCGACAGCAGCCTTTCGGTCAAAGAAAAGCTCTTCATCGAAGAGGTGGCGGGCAGGGTCCGGCTTTCGGAGTTCACCACCAAGGGAATCATGGAATGGGCTGACCGGGTTTATGAGATGGAGAAGGAGCGGCGGATGATCATCAGCCGTTCCCAATAGCCTATGAAAGTTCTATATTTTGACCCTTCTTTGGCGGGGATCAGCGGGGACATGACCTTGGCCGCCTTGGTGGACCTGGGGCTGGACCCCCAAGCCCTGGAAGCGGCCCTTTTCCCCTTGAGCCCCCTCTTGCCGATCAGGCTGGGTTTTGACCGGGTGGACCGTTGTGGTCTTTCGGCGCTCAAATTGACTTTGCTTGAACCGCTGCCGCTGTTTGAACATCACTATTACAAAGAAATCAAGGTCTTGATTGAGTCGGCCCTACTGCCGCCCCGGACCGAGGCTTTGGCCTTGGCTTTTTTTGAACGGATTGCGGTGGCAGAAGCCAAGATTCATGGGGTAAAGCTTGAAGAGGTCCACTTCCACGAAGTGGCGGCGATAGACTCAATTGTGGATTTGGTGGGGACCGCCGTGGCCATTGGCCTTTTGGAACCGGATTTGGTGCTTTTTTCTCCCCTGGCCTTGGGTTATGGGGAAGTTGTTTGCAGCCACGGGGTCTATCCGGTGCCCGCCCTGGCTACTTTGGAGATTTTAAAAGAAGTTCCGGTCCGTTCGGGCAACCTGCCTTTTGAATTGACCACCCCGACCGGTGCAGCCATTGCCAAAGAATTGGCCCAAGGGTTTTCCGAAGGGCTTCCGGCGATGCGGGTCTCCAAAATCGGCTACGGTGCCGGGACGAGGGAGCTGCCCAACCGGCCCAACGTGTTGCGGGTAGTTTTGGGGGAACTGGAAGGGGAGTGGACCGGCGAGGCATTGCCCCCTTCTCGAAGGTTGAAGATCAAATTTTAGCCCCCCCAAGGAGAGCCTTGGAGGGGTTTGGGTTAAGGGGGCAGCCTAGTTTTTTGCCGAACCGGCAAAGTTCCGGTCAAACCCTTGGACAAATTCCAAGGGGTTGTAGATTTTGGACATCGACAACAGTTGTTTGACCTCCGGGGCAGTGAAGGAAGGTTTGCCTGCAAAGGCAGCCAGCCCGTCCAGCTGCTCCCCTTTTCCGGCGGACAACTGCTCCCGCAGAGCGTCCCAATTGAGCACCACATAGTCCTGTAACTTTTGGTCACCGCTTTTGAGCACCTCGCCCCCCTCGGGGGTTAAGGAAATCAGGTACTGGTTGGGGCTGTATTCGTACATCGCCCCGGAAAAGTGGTCGGTCGTGGAGCCCAAGACCCCACAACAAACGATGTTGCCCCAAATCCACAGGTTTATCGAGGTGTCCATTCGGGTTTGGTAGATCCGGTAACCGGGTTTTTCAAAGGTCAGGATCTGGTCTTGTTTACCTTTGAGATTGAGGGTCAAAGGGGTTTCACCCAGGAGCTCTCCATTGACCCGAACCAAAGCACCGGAGGGAGTGGAATCAAAGGTCATTTTGTAGTTTCCGCCGTTGGTGGCGATGGTGGCGCAAGAGGCTAAAAAAAAGGCCGAAAGAATCAGCCAGGACCCGTGACCGGTCAATTTCATTGTGCTCCAAGTGTTATTTGGTGGGGCGGCCCAAAGTGGGCAAACTGGGTTCAGATGCAAATTGGCGTTTCGGTTGCAACCAGTTGGGCAAGGTCCAACGAGGGCCGGTGCCTGGGGGTAGAATTGAGTTTCAGCATTAGGGATTTTGGGGAGGCCTAGTCTTTACGACTTGTCGGCTCCCAAGATTCCGGTTTCTTTGGCGCAGCGCTACCGAGGCCCCGAAACCGCTTCCTGGGCGAGCCAAGTGGCCACTTCCTTGGCATGGTAGGTCAAGATGATCTTGGCCCCCGCCCGCTTGAAGGCCATCATGGTTTCCATCACCGACTTCTGGTAGTCCAGCCAACCCAGTTGGGCCGCCGCCTTGAGCATGGCGTATTCGCCCGAGACGTTGTACACCGCCACCGGCACCTCGCTGACTTCCGCCAAGGCCCGCACCACGTCCAGGTAGGGCAGCCCCGGCTTGACCATCACCAGATCGGCCCCTTCGGCCAAGTCCAGGTCCAGTTCCCGTAAAGCTTCCTTCACGTTGGCCGGGTCCATTTGGTAGGTCTTTTTGTCGCCCTTTTTGGGGGCCGAATCCAGAGCGTCCCGGAAGGGGCCGTAAAAGGCGGAGGCATATTTGGCGGTGTAAGACAAAATCCCAACATTGGTAAAACCCGCTTGGTCCAAGGCGGCCCGAATCGCCGCCACCCGGCCGTCCATCATGTCGCTGGGGGCGATGATGTCCGCCCCGGCCTTGGCCTGGGAGACCGCTTGGGTGCAGAGGATTTTTAGGGTTTCATCGTTGAGGATCTCGCCAGTTGGGGAGACCAGACCGTCGTGACCATCGCTGCTGTAAGGGTCCATGGCTACGTCGGTGATCAGACAAAGGCCGGGAACCCTGGCCTTGATTGCCCGCAAACTGCGGTGGTAAAGTCCCTCAAGGTTGGCCGATTCGGTGGCGACCCGGTCCTTTTTGCTTTCGTCCAACGCCGGAAACAGCACCACTGCCCGGATCCCCAAGCGGTAGAGGTCGATGCATTCGTCCACCAAGAGGTCCAGGCTGTACCGGAACACCCCCGGCATGGAATGGATCTCGGTTTTTTGGTTCTGCCCTTCGATGACAAAAAGGGGCATGACCAAGTCGGTCACCTGGAGCTGGTTTTCCCGAACCAAGTCCCGGATGGCCGGGGTCAGCCGGTTGCGTCGGGGCCGAAAGAGCGGCTGGATCATGTGCGGTGGCGGGCCAAAAGGGTTTTTAAGAAAGGTGGCTGTAGCCTTTGATGTCCCGGTCCAATTCATGGGCCATGCTGCGCCCCGAGTCGATCGCTCGGACCACCAAGGACTGGCCAGTGGCCATGTCTCCGGCGGCATAAACCTTTTTGAGGCTGGTCCGGTGGTTTTTGGTTTTTACGTTGCCCCGGTCGTCCAACTCCACACCCAATTGGGTGAGCAGCCCTTCCTTGACCGGGTACAAAAAGCCCATGGCCAACAGCACCAGATCGGCAGGCAACTCAAACTCGGACCCCGGTTTTTCTTTGGAGGCCCAGCGGCCCTGTTCGTCTTTGAACCATTCCAGCTCGGCGCAGCGTAGGGCCTTGACCTGTTTGTCCCCCACCAGTTCTTTGGTGGCGATGGAATACAGCCGTTTGCAGCCTTCCTCTTGGGAAGAGGAGATCCGGGCAATCCGGGGGTATTCCGGCCAGGGGTTGTCGGAAGCCCGGTTTTTGGGCGGCTCGGGCAGGATCTCAATCTGGGTGACCGACAAAGCCTTCTGGCGGATACTGGTCCCCACACAGTCCGAACCGGTATCCCCACCCCCGATCACCACCACATGCTTGCCGGTGGCCAAGATTTCTTTGGCTTCCACCGGCCTGCCCCCAACCCTTCGGTTTTGTTGGGTCAAAAATTCCATGGCAAAATGGACACCCTCTTGGCCGGGTTTGCGGATGTTGATGTCCCTGGGGGTTTCGGAGCCACCGGTCAGGCAGACATAGTCAAAGTCCTCCAAAACTTGTTCGACCGGAAAGTTGACCCCAACATTACAGTTGGTGCGGAACTCTATCCCCTGTTGTTTGAGGATGGTCAAACGTCGTTCGATGATGTGCTTTTCCAACTTAAAGTCCGGGATGCCCAGCCGTAGCAGGCCGCCCAGGACCTCGTTTTTCTCGAACACCGTGACTTCGTGTCCCGCCAAGTTGAGCTGGTGGGCGGCGGCCAAACCGGCCGGCCCCGAGCCGATGATGGCAATCCGTACGCCGGTCGAAGGCACTGGGGTGTTGGGCTTGACCCAGCCTTCCTGGAAGGCCCGTTCGATAATCGCCAGTTCGATTTGTTTGATCGCCACCGGCTCATCCACCAGTCCGGCACAGCAAGCGGATTCACAGGGGGCGGGGCAGACCCGTCCGGTGAACTCCGGGAAGTTGTTGGTGGACTGCAAGGTCCCGTAGGCGTTGCGCCACTGGTCCCGGTAGATGTATTCGTTGAATTCGGGGATCAGGTTTTTGACCGGACAGCCCCAATTGCAGAAGGGCACCCCGCAGTCCATACAACGGGCCGCTTGGGTGGTCAGCCGCCGGGTGGAAAGAGCCCCTTCAAATTCCTTGGAGTGTTGGACCCGTTCTTCGACCGGCTGTTTCTTGGGGTTTTCCCTGGAAAACTCGATAAAACCTGTGTCTTTGCCCATAACCTTCCTTAACTCGCCTTAATTTTGCTGGTTAGTGCCAGGACCTTTCGATACTCCAAGGGAATCACCATCACGAAGTCTTCAAAGGTGTTTTTCCAGTTGTCCAACAAGGTCTTGGCCCGTTTGCTGTGGGTGTACTGGAAGTGCTTTTCCACCAATCCCTTGAGCAGCTGGGCATCTTCGGGACTGTTGATCCGCTCAATGTCCACCATGCTCACGTTGCACCGTTTCTTGAAGTTTTGGTACTGGTCGTAAACAAACGCAACCCCACCGCTCATCCCGGCAGCAAAGTTTTTGCCCGTCTCGCCCAAAACCACCACCAAGCCGCCGGTCATGTATTCACAGCCATGGTCGCCGACCCCTTCCACTACCGCAGTAGCCCCGGAGTTTCTGACCCCAAACCGTTCCCCGGCCTTGCCGTTGAAAAAGGCTTGGCCACCGGTGGCACCGTAGAGCACGGTGTTTCCCACGATCATATTCGAAGAGGCCTTCCATTTGGACCCCTCGGGGGTGCTGATGATGATCTTGCCGCCGGAGAGGCCCTTGCCGACATAATCGTTGGCATCCCCCTTGAGGTCCAAGGTTAGACCTTGGGGAATAAAGGCCCCGAAGGATTGCCCGGCGGTACCGGTGAAAGTGATGTGGATCGTATCCTCGGGCAGTCCCTCGGCCCCGAAGGCCCTGGTGATCTCCGAGCCCAGCATGGTCCCGGTGGTCCGGTTTCGGTTGCGAATCTCCATGGGGAAAGAAACGGCAGTTCCCTTCTCCAAGGCGGGCTTGGCCAGGGCAATCAACTGCTGGTCCAAGATGTGTTCCAGGTTCTTGGGTGGTTTGCTCAAGGCCCGGTAGGCTCCTTCCCGACTGGTCTGCTTGACGAAAAGCCGACTGAAATCCAAGCCCTTGGCCTTCCAATGGTTGATGGCGTTGCGGGTTTTGAGCCGCTCCACCTGACCGATCATCTCCTCAAAGGTCCTAAAGCCCAGTTGAGCCATGTATTCACGGGTCTCACGGGCCAAAAAGCGGAAGAAATGGATCACATGGTCCGGGTTGCCCTTGAACTTGCTGCGCAGTTCCACGTCCTGGGTGGCTACGCCGACCGGGCAGGTGTTGAGGTGGCATTTGCGCATCATGATGCAGCCCAAGATAACCAGGGTGCTGGTGGCAAAGCCGAATTCCTCGGCCCCCAGCAGTGCGGCGATCACCACGTCCCGGCCGGTCTTGAGTTGGCCGTCCACCTGGACCCGAATCTGGCCCCGTAGGTTGTTAACCACCAAGGTTTGCTGTACCTCCGCCAAACCGATTTCCCAAGGCAAGCCTGCATGTTTGATCGAAGTAGCCGGGCTGGCACCGGTGCCCCCATCGTGCCCGGCAATGGTCACGCTGTCGGCCAGAGCCTTGGAGACCCCGGCGGCAACCGTACCCACTCCGCTCTCGGAGACCAACTTGACGTTGATGTCCGCCTTGTCGTTGGAGTTCTTGAGGTCAAAGATCAGCTGGGCCAAGTCTTCGATGGAATAGATGTCATGGTGCGGCGGCGGGCTGATCAAGGTCACGCCGGGGATGGTGTGGCGGATCTTACCGATGTATTCGTCCACCTTAAAGCCCGGCAACTGCCCCCCTTCACCCGGTTTGGCCCCTTGGGAGATCTTGATCTGGATCTCGTCGGCGTTGGTCAGGTAGTGGCTGGTCACCCCAAAGCGGCCCGAGGCCACTTGTTTGATCTTGCTGCGCCGAGAGTCGCCGTTGGCATCCTGGGTAAACCGGGTCGGGTCTTCTCCGCCCTCCCCAGAGTTCGACCGTCCGCCGATCCGGTTCATGGCGATGGCCAGGGCCTCGTGGGCTTCACGGGAGATCGACCCGATCGACATGGCCCCGGAGACGAATCTGGCGCAAATGGCATCTTCCGACTCCACCTGGTCCACCGGAATGGACAAGGAAGGCTGGAGGTCCAGGTCAAACAGGTGGCGCAGCGACTGGGGGTGCGCCTGGAAGTCCACGTGGTGGGTGAACTTCTTGAACAACTGATAGTCCCCCCGAGTGGTGCATTGTTGCAGGAGGTTGATGGTGATCGGGTTGTAGCCGTGGTACTCCCCTTGGGCGCGCCAGTGGTATTCCCCGGCGGTCATCACCTTGTGGAAGTTCCGAGCCTCCGGGGCATAGGCCCGGCGGTGGCGCAGGGTGACTTCCTCTTCCAGTTCCTTGAGCCCGATTCCTTCGACCACCGAATTGGTGCCGCAGAAGTACCGGTCGATCAATTCCGAATTGAGGCCCACCGCCTCAAAAATCTGTGCCCCTTGGTAGCTGGCCAAGGTGGAGATCCCCATTTTAGAGAAGATCTTCATCAACCCTTTTTTGACTGCCGAAATATAATTGCGGTGGCCCTGCTGGCTGTCCAAGTCGGTGGGCAATTCTTGGTTGACTTCCATTTGGGTGATGGTCTCAAAGGCCAAGTAGGGGTTGATCGCCCCGGCCCCGTAGCCGATCAGCATGGCGAAATGGTGGACTTCCCGCACCTCGCCGGACTCGATGATCAGGCCGATCTTGCCCCGTTTGTTTTTGCGGATCAAACTGTGGTGTACCGCTCCCACCGCCAACAAGGAAGGGATAGGGGCAATGGTTTTGTTGACGCACCGGTCCGAAAGCACCAAGAGCCGGTAGCCTTCGTCCACCGCTTTTTCCGCCTGGGCGCACATCTCCTCAATTGCCTGCTCCAGGCTCATGGTGTCGAGCGGGAAGCCCATGTGCACTACTTTGGACCGGAAGCCGTAGTAGTCCATTTGTTTGAACTGTTCCAACTCGGCATTGGTCAGGATGGGGTGCGGGACCTCCAACATTTTGCACAACACCGGGCTTTCTTCCAGGATGTTGGAAGAACCGCCGATGTTCGACTTCAAGGACATGACCAGTTCTTCCCGGATCGAATCGATGGCCGGGTTGGTCACCTGGGCAAACAGCTGCTTGAAGTAGTTGAACAGGGACTTGGGGTGGTCCGAGAGCACCGCCAGGGGGGTGTCGTTGCCCATGGAATAGGTGGTCTCTTCCCCTTTGATGGCCATGGGCTTGATCAGCCGGTTCAGCTCCTCAAAGCTGTAAAAGAAGATCCTCTGGTACAGCCGCAATTGCTCAAAGGTCGGCTGGGCAGCGGTCCCCGGCTCGGGCAGTTGATCCCGGTAGATCTTGTTTTCCTCGACCCACCGGGCATAGGGCTTTTGGCGGGCCAAGGTGCTTTTGAGTTCTTCGTTGTGGATCAGGATTCCCTCTTCGGTATCGATCAGCACCATCCGGCCCGGCCCCAGTCGGCCCTTTTCCTTGGTGTTGTTGACCTCCACATCCAGAACTCCGACCTCGGAGGCCATGATAAAATAGCCGTCCAGGGTTTCGACATACCTTACCGGCCTAAGACCGTTGCGGTCCAAGCCGCCGACCACGTACCTGCCGTCGGTAAAGATCATCGCCGCCGGTCCGTCCCAAGGTTCGATCAAGGCGGCGTGGTACTCGTAAAAGCCCAACAGCTCCTTGTCCAACTGTTTTTGGTTTTCCCAGGCCTCGGGGACCATCATGGCAAAGGCATGTTCCATGCTCCGGCCGGTGGCCACCAACAGCTCAAAGACGTTGTCGAAGGTGGCCGAGTCGCTGCCCCCTTCTTGGATGACCGGGGTCAGCTTGTGGATGTCTTCCCCGAAATAGCTGGAGGCGTACAGGGACTCCCGGGCTTTGGTCCAATTGATGTTGCCCCGCAGGGTGTTGATCTCGCCGTTGTGGGCGATGAACCGAAAGGGCTGAGCGAGGCTCCAGGTGGGGAAGGTGTTGGTGGAGTACCGTTGGTGCACCAGGGCAATGGCGCTGGTGAAGTCCGGGTCGCTCAGGTCGGGGTAATATTCGTTCAACTGGTAGGCCAGGAACATGCCCTTGTAAACGATGGTCCGGTGGCTGAGGGAGCAGACATAAAAGAAATGGCTTTGCAGCAGTTCCGCACTTTGGACCCGCTTTTCCGCTTGCCGACGGATCACATACAACTTCCGCTCGAAGGCCTCGAAGTCCCCCACGTTGCTGCGTACAAAGACCTGCCAAACCGAAGGCTCCATGTCCAACATCGCCGGGGAAAGGCAGGTGTTGTTGGAAGGAACCTGCCGCCAGCCGATCAGGGACTGCCCTTCTTCTTGGATGACCTGTTCAAAGATCCGTTTGCAGGCTTCCCGAGCTTGTTTTTCCGGGGGCAAAAAAACCATGCCTACGCCGTACTCTCCCAACACCGGCAGCTCGATCCCGACCTTGGACATTTGGGCGACCAGGAACTGGTGGGGCACCTGGGTCATGATCCCGGCACCGTCCCCGGCCAACGGATCGGACCCCGCCGCACCTCGGTGCTCAAGGTTGATCAGGATGCTCAAGCCATCACGGACCAGCTTGTGGCTTCGGTCCCCGTTGATTTGAGTAATCACGCCGACGCCACAGGCATCATGCTCAAAAGCAGGGTTGTAGAGTCCCTTTTGAGCGGGGAGGCCAAAAGCAGATGTTTTTGGGGTGTTCATAGTCAAGGGTAGCAGGGTCTTATAAGGAGAGAATGTCTCCGATCTCTGGTCGAAGTTAGCAACTTAACGGCTTTTTCGGCACTTGTAAATCAATATTGGGGGGCAATGTCTAACGGCTTTACAGCATAGCCAATTCAAGGATAGAGATAACAAAACCCCAGGGAAAATATGGCCCAACAAATCGACCCGGTCGGTCAACTTAACTTTCTGGAGCTGCTCGAAGTCCGGCAAAAGGCGTTCGAGGGGCCTTTGGCGCTGCTGCTGGAACTGATCAAAAAGCACCAGGTGGAGATCCACGAGATCAAGCTGGCCTTGATCTGTGCCCCTTACCAGGAATTTTTGTTTCTGATGGAGTCCTTTGACCTGGAGGTAGCCCTTGAATTTTTGGACATCGCTTCCACCTTGGTGCTGATCAAATCCAGGGCCTTGCTGCCGATCCTGGAGCCGCCCGCCGAAGAGGAAGGGGAGAATCCCGAAGAGGAATTAAAACGCAAGTTGATCGCCTACCAGGAAAACCGCCGCCTTTCCCTTTTGCTGGGCAGTCTGCCGCACCTGGGCCGGGATTTTTTCACCCGACCCTTTGACCTGGAGCTTGCCCAAGAGGAGATTGAGGAGGAGTTGACCGACCTGACCAGTTTTCGTCTGTTGGAGGCCTACCGCCGGACCACGGTCAAGCGAGGCTTCAAGAAGCCCCACCAAGTCGCAAGGGAGGAATTCAGCGTCAAGGACCGGGTCTTGGAACTGTTGGGCAGCCTGAGCCCCAAGGAGCACCGCCGGTTCAGCGCCTTGTTGCCGCCCGACCCGGCCAAGCCAGAAGTGGTCCTGTCGTTCCTGGCGGTGTTGGAGTTGACCAAATTTGGGGCCTTGACCTTGACCCAGGCGGAACAGTTTTCCGAACTGCACCTTTATGTAACTCCCAATTTTGCCCGGCTCAAACAGAGTTACCCAGGCGAGTCTGGCGCAGTTTGAAGATTGCCCGTTGACAAAGGACCGTAGGCTTCGCTATCAAACAATATTTCACTCGACCTATGGAAGTCAGCCTTTCCGAATTGGAGAAGGGTCCCTTAGACCTGGAATTTGAAGCGCCCCTGACCCGCCTTGAAGGCCGGGCCATCGGCGGTCCGATTCGAGCCTGGGCCCGGATAGAACTTAAGGGGGAGCAAGTGGCGCTCAAGGGGAACTACCAAGTCCTTTTGGCCTGCACTTGTGATCGTTGCACCCGCCCCTTGGAACTGCCGGTCACAGGGGAGTTGGAGCTGCTTTTGGTCCAATCGGAGTCGCAAGAACCGGCTTCGGACGACCAGGAATTTAGCCTGGAAGGCCCGGACCAGGATTATTTTACCGGAAACCAGGTACTGCTGGACACCTATTTTGAAGACCAGTTGATCTTGGATCTGCCGCTTCAGATCCTTTGTCAGGAAGAATGCCTAGGCCTTTGTGGCCGCTGTGGCGGCGACCTCAACCTGGGGCAATGCACTTGCCCCAAGTGGAATCCCGATAGCCCATTTGCGGTCCTCAAAGACCTCATTAACCCCAAAGACTCTTAAAGGAGCCAAGCATGCCCGTACCCAAAAGAAGAACTTCCCGCTCGGTCACCCGTTCTCGGCGCAACCACAAAAAAATGCCGGTGATCAACTTCACCCCTTGCCCCGCTTGCGGTGAGTTGACCCCTTCCCACAAGGTTTGCCCCAAGTGCGGACAGTACGCAGGCAAACAGGTGGTCGAGGTCGAGGCTTAGGCCCAAACCTATGGCCATTGCTTTGGATGCGATGGGGGGAGATTTTTACCCCCAGAACCCGGTCGCCGGAGCCTTGATGGCGATGGAAGAAGGGATCAAAGTCGTTTTGGTCGGCGATGAGCCGAAGATCAAAAAGGAACTGGAAGGCAAACGGTTTGATGCCGCCAAGCTTGAGATTCGGCACGCCTCCGAAGTGATCGAGATGCACGAGCCGATCGTCAAGGCGATGCGCTCCAAAAAAGACTCCTCCTTGAGGGTCTGTTTTGACATGCACAAGGCCAAAGAGGTCGGCGGGGTGGTCAGCGCAGGCAGCAGCGGGGCCATGTTGGCCCTGGGCAAGTTTGTGCTTCGGACCATCGAAGGGGTGGACCGGCCCTGTATCTCCGCCTTGATGCCCAGTCTGACCGGCAAGCTTTTGCTCTTGGACGCAGGGGCCAACATGGACTGCACCCCCGGTCACTTGGCCCAGTTCGCCACCTTGGGCGAGATTTACATGCGGGTGATCCACAACATCCCCAAACCCAAGGTTGCCCTGCTCAACATCGGTTCGGAAGAAGGCAAGGGCGACGAGCGGAGCAAACGGGCCTTTGAGCTGATCAAACAGCTGCCACTCAACTTTGTGGGCAACATCGAAGGCAAAGAATTTTTTGACGGGGCGGTGGACGTAGTGGTCACCGACGGCTTTGCGGGCAACGTCCTGCTCAAGTCGGTCCAGGGGGCGGCCAAGTTTATGATGAAATCCTTGGCCTACGAAGTCAAACAGTCCAAACGGAGCATGTTGGGGGCGGTGTTCATGAAACCTGCCTTCAAGGCGCTCAAACAAAAGACCGACTACCAGTCCTGGGGCGGTGCGCCGCTGTTGGGGCTCAACGGGGTAGGAGTGGTTTGCCACGGCAGTTCCGATGCCAAGGCCATTGCTTACGGCCTCAAGTTCGCCCAATGGGCGGTGGACTGCAAACTGACCGAGCGGATGCAAGAGAGCATCGAAGCCTCCCGGGACATTTTGGAAACGGAACTGCCCTAATCCCAACCCCATCTTTTCGCTCCAAGGGAACCAAAATCATGAGCCAACTCGCTTTTGTCTTCCCCGGCCAAGGTTCACAAAAACCCGGCATGGGAGCGTCTTTTTTGGACCACCCCACCGGGGTGGAACTGTTCAACCGGGCCAACGAGCGGCTGGGCTTCGACCTCAAAAAACTTTGTTTGGAAGGTCCGGTGGAGACCTTGACCTTGACCCAGTTTGCCCAACCGGCCATTCTGACAGTCTCTTCGATTGCCTACCAAATCCTCTCCAGCCAACTGGGGGTCAAACCCCTGTTTGTTGCCGGTCACAGCCTGGGCGAATATTCCGCCTTGGTGGCCGCCGGGGTCTTGGCCTTTGAGGATGCGGTCGAAGCGGTGTACTACCGGGGCTTGGCGATGCAAGAAGCGGTTCCGGTAGGCGTGGGGGCCATGGCGGCAGTCTTGGGCATGGAAGGCCCGGAACTGGAAGCCCTCTGCGCCGAAGAAGCAAAGGGGCAGTTTGTCGCCCCGGCGAACTACAACTGCCAAGGGCAAATCGTGATCTCCGGGGATGCGGAAGCGGTTAAGCGGGTGTTGGGCCGGGCCAAAGGCAAGCTTTTGGAAGTCAGCGCCCCCTTCCATTCCCCCTTGATGGCCCCCGCAGCGGCAAAGCTGGCGGAAAAGCTGAAAACCTTGGCCTTCCACGATGCCGTTGTCCCGGTGATGACCAATGCGGAAAACAAGGCCCTGAACCGAGCGGAGGACTTTTTGCCCTCCCTGGTCTTGCAGGTGACCGCTCCGGTCCGTTGGGAAAGCGGGGTGCACAAGATGGTCGCCCAAGGCGTAAAGGGTTTGGTGGAGTTTGGCGAAGGCAAGGTCCTCGCCGGGATGGCCAAGCGGATCGACAAAACCGTCCCCTGCCTGGGGTTCTCCGGTCTGGGCGAGTTGGAAGCCCTCAAAGAACAGCTCCAACCTTATCTCTAAATCCAACCTGAACCCAAAGGAAGCCGATGATTGATTTGAGCAGCAAAACCGCCCTGGTCACCGGCGGAACCCGCGGGATCGGCCGTGGGATCGTGGAAGCCTTGGCCCAAGCAGGGGCCAAGGTCGTTTTCAGTGGCCGGACCGAAGCCACGGCCCAGGCCGCCGTCGAGGAACTGGCCGCCAGAGGGATTACCGCCTACGGAATCGGGGCGGACGTGGCCAGCTTTGCGGAATCTGCGGCGCTGGTGGAAAAGGCCTTGGCCCACCTGGGCAAGATCGACATTTTAGTCAACAACGCCGGGATCACCAAAGACCAACTGTTCCTCAAAATGAGCGAGGAAGACTGGGGCCAAGTGATCAACACCAACCTGACCGGCATCTTTAATGTCACCAAGGCGGTGATCAAGCCGATGTTGAAGGCCAAGTACGGACGGATCATCAACATCGGTTCGGTGGTCGGTTCCACCGGCAACCCCGGCCAGGTGAACTACGCCTCGACCAAGGCGGCGGTGATCGGGTTCACCAAGTCCCTGGCCAAGGAGGTGGCGGCTCGCAACATCACTTGCAACGCCATAGCCCCCGGCTTCATCGCCACCGACATGACCGAGGAACTTTCGGAAGCCCAAAAACAAACCCTGTTGGAACAGATCCCGCTCAAACGACTGGGCACCGCCGCCGACATTGCCGGAGGGGTGTTGTTTTTGGCCAGTCCGCTGGCCGATTACGTCAACGGTACGGTCTTGCACATCAACGGCGGGATGTACTAATTTCCAAGCCCCCCAAAAGGGTTTGACAAGGTACCTCCTTCCGTAAGAAACTTACCCCGCTTGGTGTATGGGGAACCAACACCGGCGACAACCACAAATCCATTGGAGAAGGCTCATGAGCGACGTTGCAGCAAGAGTGAAAAAAATTATTGTCGAACAACTGGGTGTTGCTGAAGAAGATGTCAAAGACAATTCCAGCTTCATCGACGATCTGGGCGCAGACTCCTTGGATACCGTTGAATTGGTGATGGCCTTTGAAGAGGAATTTGGTTTGGAGATCCCTGACGACGAAGCCGAGAAGATCACCACTGTCAACGCTGCGATCACCCATATCGAAGCCGCTTTAGGTTAAGACCGGGGCTCCTTTGGGGAGCCCACTCAAAAAACTCTTTCTTCCCGAAAGCGATATGAGAAAACGCATCGCCGTCACTGGCCTTGGTGCCATTAGCCCTTGCGGGAACACGGTTGCCGAGAATTGGCAGAACATCAAAAACGGGATCAGCGGGATTTCCAAGATCACCAAGTTTGATGCCTCTGCCTATACCACTCAAATTGCCGGGGAAATCAAAGGCTTTGATCCCGAGCAGTTCATCGAGAAGAAAGAAATCAAAAAGATGGATGTTTTCATCCATTACGCCATGGCCGCCGCCAAGGAAGCAATGGCCGACTCGGGGCTGGTGATCGACGAAGCCAACGCCTTTGAGGTCGGGGTTTCCATTGGGGTGGGGATCGGCGGTTTGCCGAACATCCAGGAATATTCTTATGTGATCCGGGACCGGGGACCCAGCCGGGTGACCCCGTTTTTTATCCCCATGACCATTTCCAACATGGCCTCCGGCTATGTTTCCATTGAGTACGGCGCTAAAGGGTACAATGCTACCACCACCAGCGCTTGTAGCTCGGCCAACCACAGCATCGGCGATGCTGCTAGGATCATCGAGCGGGGCGATGCCAAGGCGATGATCGTCGGCGGGACCGAAGCGGCGATTTGTGAATTGGCGATTGGCGGCTTTGGTGCCATGAAGGCGCTTTCTCGGCACAACGATGAACCCACCAAGGCAAGTCGGCCCTACGACCAAGGCCGGGACGGCTTCGTCCTTTCCGAAGGCTGCGGGATCCTGATTTTGGAAGAAATGGAGTACGCCAAAGCCAGGGGAGCCAAGATTTACGGCGAATTGGTGGGCTACGGTTTTAGCTCCGATGCCTACCACATCACCTCTCCGTCCACCGAAGGTCCTGCCAGGGCGATGACCATGGCTTTGAAGGATGCCGGTTTGAGCCCCTTGGACATCGACTACGTCAACGCTCACGGCACCTCGACTCCCGCCGGGGACATCAACGAACTGAACGCCATCAAGCTGGCCTTTGGGGAGGAAGCCGCCAAAAAGGTGTCGATCAGCAGTTCCAAATCCATGACCGGTCACCTTTTGGGTGCCGCCGGTGGATTGGAGGCGGTGATTACCCTCAAGGCGATGCAAGAGGGCTTCATTCCCCCGACCATCAACGTTGAAAACCTGGACCCGGCATGTGACTTGGACATCACTCCCAACCAAGGCAAACACCGAGCGATTCGGGCGGCTATGTCCAACAGCTTTGGCTTCGGCGGCACCAACGCCACCTTGGTCTTCAAGAAGGTCTGACCTGATGGGCTCGGTTGCACAGAACCTAGCCCAACTTCAGGCGCAAATCCAGGCGGCGGCTTCGGGCCGCCCCGTCACCTTGCTGGCGGTCTCCAAAACCAAACCCCTCCCTCTTTTACTGGAAGCCTTCGCCGCCGGTCAAACCCAGTTTGGGGA
The DNA here is from genome assembly GCA_001783715.1 of Candidatus Lambdaproteobacteria bacterium RIFOXYD2_FULL_56_26. GTDB lineage: Bacteria > SAR324 > SAR324 > XYD2-FULL-50-16 > XYD2-FULL-50-16 > XYC1-FULL-56-13. Next base: position 408,950 of record MFNF01000001.1, on the reverse strand, counting down.
AAACCGGGTCCAAGAGGCTTTGGAAAAAAAGCCCCAAATGCCTGCGGGGGCTGAATTCCACTTGATTGGTCCCTTACAGAAAAACAAGGCCAAGGCCTGCCCCGGTTTGTTCGGTTGGGTCCACAGCCTGGAACGGCTGGACGTGGCCCAATTGCTCAGCCAAAAGGCCCAAGAAAAGGGAGTGAGGATCAAGGTCCTGGTCCAACTCAACCTGTCCTTGGAAGACAGCAAGTCGGGGATCACCCGTTTTGACCAGTTGGCCCCTTTTTGCGAGTCCCTCCTGGACTTACCGGGGTTGGAGCTAAAAGGGTTGATGACCATTGGTCACCCGAACCTGGACGAAGGGGGCAACAAAAAAATCTTTGCCCAACTCCGAGAATTGCTGGAAAAAACCCGCTCCACTTTGGGGCTCCAGGCTCAGATGGACCAGCTGTCTATGGGCATGTCCTGGGATTGGCGCTGGGCGCTCGAAGAAGGGGCAACGATTTTAAGGATCGGCAGCGCCATCTTTGGGGGGCGGTAAAGCAAGGCTTTGACAGTGACAAGGCACTGTCGCTATAATCCAACAAATTGGCCGTAAATTTGGAGCAAAAGGGAGCATGGTAACAAAAAAAATTGCCTTCGCCTGTCTGGGACTGGTTTTTCTGGTGGGCTGCAAGGAAGTTGTCAAGAGCAACAAAGACACCATCTCCACCATTGCCCCCCCGACCAGCGGTTCGGGCAGCGTGACCCATGTGGACATCGCCGGAGGTTCGCCCTTCAAACACACCCAAGCGCTGGGCGATACCACCGCAGACTTGTATTACATTTTCACCAACCCCAATTCCAGTGCGGTCAGCGGAACCCCCAGCTACGGGCAAACCGTAGGCTCACCGGCCCCCTTGGCCCAGACAATGGAGACCCCCGACCTGGGTCCCAACCTTGAGGCCTACGCCAAGGCACACCAAATCGGCCTCCGGGGCACCTCGGAGATCACCGCCTACAACGCCAGTCCTCCCCCCATGTACAAAGGTACGACGGCATCCCAGCAGGCGACCGCTCCCTTGCGCTCGGCGGTTGGGGATACCTTTACCTTCTACACCGAAAGCAATTCGGAGACCGCAGCGGCAACCCTACGGGCGATCAAGACCGATGGCACCGTGACGGTCAACCTTTGGGTGGCCAACGACAGCTGGACCGGTTGCGTCAAGGCCAACTGCATGACCCAAGCGATGGTTGATGCCCTGGGCGACAAGTTCCTAACCACCGGGGCCAACAACGACATCTACGATTGGGTGACCAACCTTTATGGGGAGCCCTGGGGAACCCAGACCTATTCCAACCTGATCCCTTCGACCGCCAAAACCAGCATCGATATCCTTTTTTACGACATCAGCAACGACAACTCAACCACCGGCGGGATTCTGGGCTTTTTTTACAGCAAGGACAATTACCTGAGCACCAGCGTGTCCTTTTCCAACCAACGGTTGCTGTTTTACATGGACTCGATACTGACTGCGACCAAAGAAGGGACCACCTGGGGGGTGCTCGACTACTGGCCGGCGGAGATGGTGGCCACTTTGGCCCATGAGTTCCAGCACATGATCCACTTTTACCAAAAGAACGTGTTGCTCGGCACCAGCTCTACTTCCAGCAATTCCTGGATCCATGAGATGATGTCCATGATGACAGAAGATCTGGTGGCCGACAAGATCCTGGTCAATGGCCCTCGGGGGGTGACCTATTCGGACTACACGGCCGGTTCGGCCAACAACCAGGACGGCCGACCCTCCCTGTTTAACACCTACCCCTACATTTCCCAAGCCTATTGGGCCAACGACAGTTACGTGCTGGCCCGGTATTCGATCAACTACGCCTTTGGGGCTTGGTTGGCCCGGAACTTTGGCGGTGCCAAATTGGCCCACCAGTTGATGGTCACCGACGGCGATGATACCACTACTGTGGTCAACGCCCTGGCCAGCTTGGGCTACACCGAGACCTACCCCAGCCTGCTCAAAAAGTTCTGGGCGGCGGTGCTGCTTTCCAGCCGGACCGACAACCTGGCACCTTACATCTTCAACACCGGTGCGGCCTTTACTTCGACCTATGGAGCCCTGACCTACAGCCTGGGTTCCATCAATTTCTTCAACTACGGCACCGGGCCTACTATCTACACCTCCAGCAACCTCGGGACGGCGATGTCGAGTATGCCGGCCTATTCGGGGGTGATGATGCTGGCGGCCTCGGGGGTCAAAGGCAACCAAACCAAGACCATTGACATGCCCAAGGGTCTGGACCTGACAGTGGTGGTAAAACCTTGATGAAACGAACAACGACCGTTTTGGTGATGGGCTTGTTTTGCTCCGCCTGGTGGGGTGCAAAGGCTCAGGCGGCGGACCTGCTCTTTTTTGGCTTGGAAGCCCCACTGAGCTACAAATTCGACCAAGCCAAAGACGGAGGCAGGTTTGCCGCCCAAGGCAGTCCTGCCGGTTTGATCCTCTACGCCAAGGCCCCGGAGGTCGGGATGGTGATGTTGGAGGCCTACGACGTGGCCTTAAAAAACTCAGAAAATTCCAAGTTTTCTTACCTTTTGGCGGACTTCCTTTATCCCTATTCCTTGCCCTTTCTGGACTTGGCCTTTGGGGTAGGGATGGGTACCGCCAACCTCAAGAGCGGGTTTGCCACCGAATACCAGCAGGCCACCGCCTACCAGTGGATCTTCCAGGCCGGTCTGCCGATCACCGAAACAATCCGTCTGACCTACAGCTACCATTCGGTCACAGCCCAGCTCAAGTACCTGAGCGGCAACACCTACCTGGAGGCCGGTGGTACCATGACTGCCCTGGGGATTGGGATGGGGTTTTAACCGATGAAGTGGAACCAACGGATTCTGATCAAGGACCTGCCGCTGCGGGTGGAACAGGAAGTGGAGTTGCAAGGGTGGGTCCAGTTCACCCGCAAGTCCGGCAAGGTCCGCTTTATAGGCTTTCGGGACGGCTCGGGGACGATCCAGTTGGTGATGGAAAAAGGCCTCACCCCGGCCCCTTTGTTTGAGCTTTGGCCCAACCTGACCCAAGAGGCGGCCATTTGGGTCAAGGGCACCGTCAAGGCCTCGGCCCAAGGGCAATTTGAGGTGGAACTTTGGGTGCAGGACTTGAAGGTTTTGGGCAGCTCGGTCAACTTCCCGATCACCCCCAAGGAACACGGGGCCGACTTTCTCCTGGGGCTGCGGCACCTGTGGCTGCGGAGCAAAAGGCAGGTGGCGATCTTTAAGGTCCGGGACCAGGTGATCTCGGCAATCAATGATTTTTTTGCCCAGTCCGGCTTCGTCAAGATGGACAGCCCGATCTTGACCACCGCCGCCGGAGAAGACCCCAAGGGCCTCTTTCGGGTGCCTTACTTTGATCTGGGTGATGCCTTCCTTGCCCAAACCGGGCAACTCTACCTGGAAGCCTCGATCTTTGCCCATGGCCGGGTTTATTGCTTTGGCCCCACTTTTAGGGCGGAAAAGTCCAAGACCAGACGGCACCTGAACGAATTTTGGATGTTGGAGGCGGAAGCCGCATTTTTTACCCATGAAGACAACCTGGACCTCCAGGAAGACCTAATTCACTTTGTACTGGGCCGGGTTTTGGAGCGTTGCGGGTACCACCTGCTCACCTTGGAGCGGGAGGTGGAGTCGCTGGAACGGGCGATGCGCCCCTTCGTGCGGTTGGACTACGACGATGCCTCCAAGCTCTTGGGCGAACTGGGCGAGCCGCTGGCCCCCGGAGACGACCTGGGTGCACCCCACGAAACCGCCTTGGGCAACCATTTCCAGGTGCCGGTGTTCGTGACCCATTACCCCAAAGCGGTCAAAGCCTTTTACATGAAACAAGACCCCGCCCGGCCCGACCGGGTCCGGTGCGCCGACCTTTTGGCCCCCGAAGGGTTTGGAGAGATCATTGGCGGTTCGGAACGGGAAGAGAACCTGGACAAACTGGTCCAAGCGATGTTGGACAAAGGGCTCAAGCCGGAACATTACGACTGGTATCTGGACCTGCGCAAGTACGGCTCGGTGGTTCACTCCGGCTTTGGTATCGGCCTGGAGCGCCTCGTTGCCTGGATCACCGGCACCCACCACATTCGGGAAGCCATTCCCTTCCCACGGATGATGGAACGGATCACCCCATGAACCTTTGGGCGATTTCCGACCTGCACTTCTCCAACCGGGCAGACCGGAACATGAACGCCTATGGGGAGATTTGGGTGGACCATGAAGAAAAGATCAAGGCCCGTTGGAAGGAAGCGGTCCGTCCGGCGGACATAGTGATGATCGGTGGCGACCTCTCTTGGGCCACCAGCCTGGAGAAGGCGGTGGTCCATCTGCGACAGTTCAATGAACTTCCGGGCCGGTACAAGCTTCTGGTCAAAGGCAACCACGACCATTGGTGGAAAGGCCGGGAGAAGTTGCAGGCTGCCCTGCCCAAGGGCATGTGGGCCTTGCAGGGCACGGCCATGGAACTGGAAGGACAGGTTTTTAGCGGCACCCGAGGCTGGCTGGCCCCCAACGACCCCTGTTCGGACCCGCTGGACCAAAAAACCTTCGAGAAGGAAATGGGGCTGCTCAAGGCCGCCTTGGACCAATCGATGGAACTGGGGGGAGAACAAAAGGGGATCCATCTGTTGTTGCACTTCCCCCCCTTTACGACCCACGGCCAAAAGACCCCCTTTTGGGAGCTGATCTGCCGCTACCCGGTCAAGACCTGCAGCTACGGCCACTTCCACATGCGGCAAGAATGGGAGTTGATCCCCAAGGGCATGGTGGACGGGGTCCACTGCTACCTCACCGCCAGCGACTATATCGAACACCGCCCCCAGCTGGTCGCCCAATAACCTCGTTTTTTTAGCCCCCATGGAGAGTTACAACCTAGTCAGCTTTTTGGGACTTTTTGCCTTGATCGGTCTGGCCTACCTGCTTTCTGCCCACCGCTCCAAGGTTTCCTGGAAGATGGTGGCTTGGGCCTTGGGCCTGCAATTGCTCTTTGGGCTGTTTGTGTTTTTGCTGCCCCAAGGGCGGCAGCTCTTTTGGCTGCTCAACAGCTTGGTGGTGCAGGTTTTGGGGGTTTCGGGGGAAGGGATTCGTTTTCTCTTTGGTCCCTTGGCGTTGGGGCCGGGGCAAGAGGGTTCTTTGGGCTTCATCTTGGCCTTCCAGACCTTGCCTTCGATCATCTTCTTCTCGGCCCTGGTGGCCATTTTGTATTACCTCAAGGTGATGCCCTGGGTGATCCGGGTTTTTGCCAAGCTGTTCACCAAAACCCTGGGAATTTCCGGTGCCGAAGGGGTGAGCGTGGCCAGCAACATCTTTGTGGGCGTGGAATCTACTTTGACCATCAAACCCCACTTGGCCAAGATGACCGCCTCGGAGCTTTGCACCATCTTGACCGCAGGCATGGCCACCGTAGCCAGCAACATCCTGGCGCTGTACGTGTTCACCCTCCAGGGCGTGTTCCCGGCCATTGCCGGTCACTTGATCTCCGCTTCCTTCATTTCGGCCCCGGCGGCGGTTTTGATGGCCAAACTTCTGCTCCCCGAAACGGGCCAGCCCGAGACCCTGGGGCTGGCGATCCACCCCCACTACGACCGGGATTCTGGATTTTTTGAGGCGGTGATCAACGGGGCCCAGTCGGGGGTGCAGTTGATCTTGGGGATCGGGGCTCTGTTGGTGGCGGTCTTGGGGTTGGTAGCCTTGGCCAACCTGGGGCTGGGGGCTTTGGGGAGCTTGGCGGGGCTGGACCTGACCTTGCAAACCCTCTTGGGCTATCTCTTTTACCCTTTCAGCCTTTTGGTGGGTATCCCGCTGGAGGACGCAGTGGCGATCAGCCGGATCCTCGGGGAGCGGTTGGTGGTCACCGAAGTGGTCAGCTACCAGGACCTCGCCCAACTGGCCCAGTCGGGGCAGATGTTGCACCCTCGGAGTCTGGTGATTGCCTCTTACGTGCTTTGTGGGTTTGCCCACTTTGCGTCACTGGCGATTTTTGTGGGCGGAGCGGCGGCGCTGGCCCCGGAGCGGACCAAGGCGATTGCCCAGGTGGGCCTGAGGGCCTTGTTAGCCGCCACTTTGGCTTGCCTGATGACCGGGGCGATTGCCGGAACCTTTTACAACCACACCAGTTTGTTGCTGGCCGGTTAGTCTTCGGGCGGTTGGAGGTCAAAAAAGAAGGCCGGACACTCGACCAGATGCTCCTGGAGCCAAGTTTGTTCCAGGCCCCATTGGTGGCGCAAGAGCACTTGGTCCCCGTGGTTGCAGCCGAAGGTTTGGACCTTGTGGTCCGGGCTTCCGGCCCGGATCGGGGTGCCGAACCGTTCCAACCAGCGCATTTTTTTTAAGGTCAGGGCATCCAGGCCCGGCTCGGTGGGCAAACCGGCGTGCAAAAAGGCGGGGGCCAAAGTGCACAAAACCAGCAGCAAACCCAGGGATTTCAATGGAGCCCGAGGGTCTGGATCAGTCCGTGAAACACCCCTTCGTCCAGGCTGTTGAGGAACATGCAGCCCACCTTGTATCCAGCCTCCACCGGCTCCACCGCCCGAACCTCCACTTCCAGCTCCATCAACACTTCCCCTTCCTGGGCAGGGTTGACGATGGCCAGGGTGATCGTGCCGTCTTCAACAAACAGCCGGTCAGACAAAAAGCTGATCCCCCCAAAGGAGCGGTCCAGCAAAGGATATTGGTACAGGACTTGTGAGGTTTGGGCCTGATCCATGACCCAGATGCGGCCAACCAGGGGCTGCCGAGCGGAAAGCCGCTGGCCCCGGGCCAGACCGTTTTGTGGAAAACGGTGGGTAAAATAAACCTTGTTTCCCCCTTGGTCGGGGAAATTGAGGATCAAATCCGCTTTTGCCGGTAGGCCTTCCGAAGGTGAGTCCAGATGGACTTCGCCGTTACGATAGACCCCTTTTACAGTAATCATGTGCCCCCCTCAACGTTGGAACGAAACTCGCCCATTCTAACGGTGCGGATTGAGGCTTGGCAAGGGTAAAACTACTGACCTCCCCTACTAGAAAGGTCAGAGTTCCCGTATTTCTTGAGGCTTAACGTCCGAGCCTACTGCCCGGCTTGCTCTGCCTGTTGGACCTTGCCCATGTTGATGGTTTGGGCCATCAATTTGATCCGCTCCAAGGTGATCGGGATGCCGTGTTGCTTGAGTTTAAGCAACTCTGCATTTACGGCCCGCTCGTGCGCACCGGAGGTGCAGAACTGCCGCGCCCAGTTGTTGCAAAGTTCAAAGGTATCCAAATTGGTTTCTTCGTCGGCGGCAAAGGCGAATCCCCCAAACAGGGTCAGCGCTGCAGCGGTCATGATCCACTTTCTCATGATCCTCTCCTCAAGGTTAACGGGGTTAAAAATCGGTGGTCTTCTTTGAGTTGCAATGCAATTAGGTTGCCAGCCTTTTGTGCTTGGCTCCGAAGATTCTGGATTCCAAGGAAGTTTTGTTTCCACTGGGGCCTCTGTCTTAGCTGTAGGGGCAGGCGACAAAATGACCGGGGGCCATTTCTTTTAAACCGGGCCGGTGCTCCAGACAAGGGGCGGTGGCCTTGGGGCAACGGGGGTGGAAGGGGCAACCGCCGGGGGGATGGATCAAGCTGGGCACCTCTCCAGGCAAGGGGCTAGAGGAGGTTTTGGGGCTCCCCAGGTTGGGAACCGAGGCCCAAAGCGCCTGGGTATAGGGGTGCAGCGGGTTCTTGGCTAAAACCTCCGCCGGACCGGACTCCACAATCCGGCCCAGGTACATCACCGCTACCTTGTGGCTGACGTACCGGATCACATGGATGTCATGGGCGATAAACAAAAAACTCAAGCCCAATTCCTCTTGCAGGTCTTTGAGCAGATTTAAGATCTGGGCCTGTACCGAAACGTCCAAGGCGCTGACCGGTTCGTCGGCCAAGATCAACTGGGGCCGCAAGGCCAAAGCCCTGGCGATGCCAACCCTTTGGCGCTGGCCGCCGGAAAACTCATGAGGAAACCGCTGTTTCATCGCCGGTTCCAGGCCCACTTGGGACAGCAACTCTGAAACCCTCGCTTCCCGCTCAGGGTGGCTCAAGGTTCCCTGGATGGCCAGGGGTTCCTGGAGGATCTGCCCGATGGTCCAACGGCTGTTGAGGCTGTCCAAAGGGTCCTGGAAAACCATTTGGATGCCGCTGCGTTTTTGGCTCATTTCCTTGTGTCCGAGCCCGGTCAATTCCTGGCCTTGGAAAAAAACCTGCCCCGCCGTGGGCTCGATCAGCCTCAAGATCAACCGGGCCAAGGTGGACTTGCCCGAACCGGATTCCCCGACCAGCCCCAGGGTTTCTCCGGGAAAGATCTGAAGGTCCACTTCCGAAACCGCATGGACCCAGCCTTGGGTCCGTTTGAACAGCCCGGATTTGACCGCAAAGGCTTTGGAGAGGCCCTTTACCTCCAAGATCGGTCGGGTCATGTTTGGCCCCCCAAGGGATAAAAACAGGCTACTTCCCGTTCCGGTGCAGTTTGGGTCATTGGCGGAACCTGGGTCTTGCACCGTTCCTGAGCTCGGTCACAACGGCCCACAAAAACACAGCCAGAACCAAACTGGCCCAAGCCGGGGACCTGGCCGGGGATGGTGTACAGCCGGTTCCCTTGGGGCCAGGTCAGGCTTTGGATGCTTTTGATCAGCCCGAAGCTGTAGGGGTGCCGGGGGTTGGCAAACAAGGTTCGGGTCGGTGCCTTTTCCACCAAGGTTCCGCCGTACATCACCGCCACTTGGTTACAGGTTTGAGAGACCACGCCCAGGTCATGGGTGATCAAAATCAAGGCCATTTTGTGTTTTTGTTGCAGCTCCTTGAGCAGCGCCAGGATCTGGGCCTGGATGGTCACGTCCAGGGCGGTAGTCGGCTCGTCGGCGATCAGCAGTTTGGGCTCGGCGGCAATGGCCATGGCGATCATCACCCGCTGTTTCATCCCCCCCGAAAGCTCGTGGGGGTAAGACTCCAGCCGTTGGGCCGGGTCGGTGATCCCTACTTCCCTGAGCAGGTTTTCGGCCAACGTCCGCCGCTGGTCCCCATTGGCCCCGGCTTTCCAGGCCAGGGATTCCTGCAACTGTGCTCCGATGGTCAAAACCGGGTTGAGGCTGGTCATCGGGTCTTGGAAAACCATGGCCATTTCCCGTCCCCGGACCAAGCGGAAGGCTTGGGGGCTCAAGGACAAAAGTTCCCTGCCCTCCAGCCACACCTCACCGCTGTCGATGCGGCCCCAAGGTTTGGGGATCAACCGCATCAAGGAAAGGCTGGTCACACTTTTGCCTGAGCCGGATTCGCCGATGATGCCCAAGGTTTGGCCTTGGGCGACCTCAAAGCTAACCCCTTTGAGGACCTGGAACCACCGGCCCTCTATCTCAAAGGAGGTGGCGAGATTTTTTACTTGAAGCAATGGGCCGTTCGTAGGAGGATGAAACTTGATACAACAAGCATTGGAGCCTTTCCAGGGTTTCTTCTTTCGCCGCTACCAACCCATGCCCCCAGCTCGGCCCACAACTCGATTGGATACGGAACCTTTGGACCTTTTGGTGGCCCAGGCCCTGGAGGCTGAGGTTTTCCCTGGCCTGGAGCTGCTCTTTGCCCAGGGGGAGCGGCTGTTGCTGCACAAGGCTTATGGTAGAACAACCGGGGAAGCTAAGGCAAGTCCGTTGCCCTTGGGCCAAAGCTTTGACTTGGCCAGCCTGACCAAACCCTTGGCCACCGCTGCCGCTTGCCTTAAACTTTGGGAGCAGGGGCGACTGGATCTGGCCGCACCGGTGAAGGAGTGGCTGCCCGAGTGGAACTATCCGGTCTCTCTCTCCTGCCTGGACCTTTTGACCCACCGCTCCGGTCTGCCCCACTGGGCTCCCTTGTACCTGGAAGATTCGGCCCCGGCGGCTTGGAAGGCCTTGGTGGCAACCCCGCCCAAGGTGGAGCCCCGGAGCCGGGTGATTTATTCTTGCCTCAATTTTTTGTTGCTCGCCGAACTGGTCCGCCGGGTGACCCAAGAGAGCTTGTCCGGGTTTTGTGACCGTCAGATTTTTGCCCCCTTGGGGCTCAAAAGCTTTCGGTTTAACCCCGGCCCCCGGACGGAAGTGGTTCCCAGTGCCCATTGCGCCTGGCGGAACCGGCGGCTTTGGGGAGAGGTGCAGGATGAAAACGCCGCTCGGTTTGACGGAGAAGGCGGCAACGCCGGACTTTTTGGCAACGGGGCCGACCTCTGGACCTATGCCCTGATGCTGCTCCAAGGGGGATTGTTCCAAGGAGTCAGGGTCTTTGAGGAGAAAACCCTTGCCCTTTGGACCCAAAACCACAACCCGCCCGGCCTCGCTCCTAGGGCCTTGGGGTGGGACTATTGTGACCAAAGTCCTGGGTATTGGTCTTGTGGAGAGAGGTTTGGCCGGGGTTCCATCGGACACCTGGGCTTTACCGGCACCGGTCTTTGGATCGACCGGGCCAAAGGCTCGGTGGCCGTGCACCTAAGCCACCGGGTGTGGTACGGGAAGGATGCAAAATTGGAGGAGATGCGGACCCTGCGGCCCCAACTGCACAATCTGATGACGGAATTGGCCCCATGAGCCTTGCAGAACCGAGAGACCCAAAAGCCCAAAAACGGTTCGACCGTGCCCAGAGTGCCTTCGAGCAAGGGGACTTCAGCTTTGCTACCGAAGCCCTCTTGGACTTGTTGGAAAAACAGCCCAATGATGTGGAAGCCTGCTTTTATCTGGCCATGGCCTTCAACCGCCAAGGGTTGGTCCAACGGGCAATGGAGGCTTATGAACGGACCTTGGACCTCTTTGGGGGCCATGAGTTTGCCTTGGTTCATCTGGCCATGCTTTGTGAAGAGCAAAACCGCCCTAGCCGGGCCTGGGAGCTTTATGGACGGGCCACCAAGGTCAATCCGAAAAACCTGACCGCCCTCAAGGGGCTGGCCTTCCAGGCCTACCGGCAAGGCCAGCTGGACCAAGCCCAAGCAGCCCTGGCCCAGGCTTTTGCCTTGGAACCGGCCAGCCCCTGGGGCCTGGAGCTGCAAGGGCTGATCCATCTCTCCCAAGGGGCGCTGGAGTTGGCCATCGAATCCTTCAGCCGTTCCTTGGCCCAAGACAACCGCAATCCCTCGGTCTGGAACAACCTGGGCAACAGCCACCTGAAAAACCACCAGATCCAGGAAGCGGAAAACGCCTACCGGCAGGCCCTCTCCTTGGACCCCAAAAACAGCTCCTATTGGTTCAACCTGGGCGAGTTGCTGTTCCACTATGCCACCAAAGCGGAGGCGATCGACCCCTTTTTGAAGGTGATCGAGGCGGTGCCGAGCGACCTGGAAGCCCGAAAATACTTGGCCCAGGCCCAACTGGAAGCAAGACCCAAAGAGGCGGAGGCCAGTTTTTTGGCCCTGATCGAACAGCAGGGGGAGAGCACCGAACTGATCGGCACCTTGGCCCAGCTGTACAGCCGCACCGGGGAACGGGAAAAGGAGGTCGAGCAGCGGCTCAAGCTTTCCAAGCTCAACCCCTACGACCTGGAAAACAACTTTGCCATCGCCCAGATCAGGCTCTCCCAGGGCAAACCGGAGATTGCCTACAAACTGTTGCAAGACTGCCTCACCTTGTCGGAAAAGGAATACGAAACCTGGTACCGATTGGCCCAAACCTTCCAATTGGAAGAAAAGCTGGAAGAGGAGTTCAATTGCCTCGAAAAGGTACTCAAGGCCAACCCGGCCCACCATGCCGCCTGGACGAGGCTGGGCCAAGTGGCCTTTGACCAGGGGTTGGTGCTCAAGGCGTTTAAGTATTGGATCAAAGCCGCACCGGCCCTAAAAAACGACCCGGAACTTTGGCCCAAATTGGCTGAACGGCTGGCCCAAGCGGGGGCCTGGGACGAGGCGTTGCAGGCCTGTGATCAGGTGTTTGAGCAAATCGCCTTTGCCCCGGCGATTTGGGAAGGCTTTTACCGGATGTTTTGCCGGTTTGGGGAGAAAGACCGGTTTTTGGGCTGGATGGAACAGCGGCTTTATGGCCCCGGAGTGGATGCGGTTTACGGCCTGGGGTTTGCCCGGCTTTGGGAGCGGTTGGGGCTCCAGACTCCGGCCTTGGAGCTGTACAAGCAGGTGGCTGAACAGTATCCTTTGTACCTGGAAACCTACGGCCTGTGGGCCAATGCCCTGCTGTCCCTCAACCGGGCACCGGAGGCCTATAATGTGGCCCTGAGGGGGCTGAAGGTCCAGCCTTTGGACTACGGCCTGATCGTCACCTTGGGGGAGGCCTATGGCTTCGAGGGGCGGCTTTTGGAGGCCCAAACCCAGTTCCAAAAGGCCTTGGAGCTGAGGCGGGACGACTGGCGGGTCTGGTTTCACTTGGCCAATCTGGCGGCTAAACAGGGGCTGTTTGAACGGGCGGTGGGGCTTTATGAAGAGTCCTTGCGGTTTTATGATTCCGAGCCCAAAACCCACTACAACCTCAGCTTGTGCCTCAAAAAGTTGGGCCGGTTAGAAATGGCCCGCAAGGAATTGCAGCGGTCTTTGCAACTCAACCGGAGGCAGCCCCAGGGCTGGAGCGCCCTGGGTAGCCTGGACCGGGAGTTGGGGGAATTCGAGGCCGCCAAAAGGCACTACCTCAAAGCCTTGGCCCTGGACCGGGCCTACCAGACCGGCTGGGTCAATCTGGCCTTTGTGTACGGCAGGTTGGGACAGGGAGAGAAACAGGAGGCCTGCAAAAGGGAGCTGGCCCGGTTGACCGGAGGAACAATCCCCCCCCAACCAGAGGCACCGGGGCCGGAGGCCGACCTTGTCCAGGCCGACCTTGCACCCTAGGCCATAAGGCCCAGGGGTATGGGGGAACCCTACCGTTTGGACAAAGGCACGTATTCCCTAACATTGGCACCGGTGTAGATCTGCCTTGGCCGACCAATCTTGGTTTCGGGGCTTTCGATCATTTCCTTCCACTGGGCGATCCAGCCGGGCAGACGGCCCATGGCAAAAAGCACCGGGAACATCTTGGTCGGGAAGCCCATGGCCTTGTAAATGATCCCCGAATAAAAGTCCACGTTGGGGTAGAGCTTCTTTTCGATGAAATAGGGGTCCTTGAGGGCGATTTCCTCCAACTTCTGGGCCACTTCCAAGAGCGGATCCTGCACCCCCAGGGTCTTGAGCACCCCTTTGGCGGTTTCCTTCAAGATGGTCGCCCTGGGGTCGAAGTTTTTGTAAACCCGGTGGCCGAAGCCGTAGAGCCTGAAGTGATCGTCCTTGTCCTTGGCCTTGGCAACATATTTGTCCACGTTGCCGCCGTCCTTTTGGATCAATTCGAGCATCTCCAACACTTCCTGGTTGGCCCCGCCGTGCAGGGGTCCCCACAGGGCGCAAACCCCGGCGGCGACCGAAGCGAAGAGGTTGGCGTGGGAAGAGCCCACCATCCTGACGGTGCTGGTCGAGCAGTTCTGCTCGTGGTCCGCATGGAGGATCAAGATTTGGTCCAACGCCTGTGCCAGGATCGGGTTGACCTCATAGTCCTCGGTCGGCATGGCGAACATCATGCGCAGGAAGTTCTCGGTATAACCCAGGGAATTTTTGGGGTAGATGTAAGGCTGGCCCACCGACTTTTTGTAGGCATAGGCCGCTACGGTCGGGATCTTGGCCAACAGCCGGTGGATCGAGATTTCGACCTGTCGAGGGTCAAAAACGTCGAAGCTGTCTTCGTAAAAGGTCGAAAGCGCCGAAACCACCGAACTGAGCAACGCCATTGGGTGGGCCGTTTGGGGCCATGCATCCCAGTAGCGTTTGATGTCTTCCTTGATCATCGAATGGTGGGTGATGTGGTGGTGCCATTCCTTGTTTTGCTCCCCAGTGGGTAGGGCACCGTTGATCAGGAGGTGGGCCACTTCCAAGAAGGTGGAATTTTTGCACAGGTCCTCGATCTTGTAGCCCCGGTAGCGGAGGATGCCCTGTTCCCCGTCGAGGAAGGTAATGGCGCTGTTGCAGGCCCCGGTGTTGCCGAAACCCGGATCAAGGGTGATCGCCCCGCTTTGGGCCCGAAGTTTGGAGATGTCCAGCCCCACTTCCCCCTCGCTGCCGCGGACTACGGGCAACTGGTACTCTTTGCCGTCTAGGATCAGTTTTGCCATGTCAGCCATTTTTCCTCTCAGGAACAGGTGTTGTTTTCTTGACCCGGTGCAAAAGGACAGGGTCCTTGGGTGAATTATCCCAGGTTTTTTCGCTTCGAGGCAAGGCTTTTCGCAGGCCAATTTTAAAGAAATTGTCGCCCTTCGATTGTCCAAAAGCTTGGCTGGTGCGAAAGCGGCACCTGGGCTTGGCGAAACCGTATCACAAAGGTTACCCTGTCTTGGCCTGGAATCAGGTCCAACCCGTTTTGAGGTTTGGACCACAACCAAGTTTTTGTCCCACCATGGAATTGTTGACCTTTGTCCGGCCCGAACCATGGGGCCGATAGCCATAGTTGCGCCGATCTTTTTGCTGATCGGGTTGGGGATGTTGGCCCGGAGACTGGGGATTTTGGACGACCCAACCGTCAAAAAAACCAATGCCCTGCTCTACTGGCTTTGCCTACCGGCGTTGCTGTTTTTTAAGACCTACCGGCTCCCCTTTGGGGTTCCCGATGTAGGTCCGGCACTGGGGGCCTTGGTGCTGGGCAGTTTGGCCAGCGTGGTTTTGGGTTTTGTCCTCAGCTGGGGGATAAACCTCACTCCCCCCGGTCGAGCGGCGTTTTTGCAGGCCGGGTTTCGGGGCAATCTGGCCTTTGTGGGCCTCCCGGTCGCCTTGTTTTACCTGCGCTCCACCGGACAAGACACGGCGGGGGCCGAGGGGAAGATATACCTGCTCCTGGCTCCGGGGATCATTTTTTACAATCTTTTTGGGGTGGTGATTTTGATGTCCGCCCAGCTCCGGTTCCAGGCCAAGGCTTGGGGGAGGATGGGGCTGGAGTTGGGCAAGAACCCCTTGGTCCTCTCGATCCTGGCGGGCCTGTTGTACCAAAAAACCGGCCTGGGGCTGTGGGACTTTTTGGACCGCACCTTGGAAACCCTTTCGGGAGCGGTTTTGCCGCTGGCCCTGATTGGGGTGGGCGCTTCGGCCAAGCTTTTGGGGTTTTCTTCGTACCGTCTGCCCGAGGTGGTGGCCGCTTTGACCAAGGTGACCCTGACCCCGCTCCTGGGCTTTGGCTTTGCCCTATGGCTGGGGCTGGGGGGAATGGAGACCCGGATTCTGGTGATCCTGATGATGGCCCCGACCGCTCCGGCAGCGTTCATCTTGAGCCAGCAATTGAAGGCCGATGCCGAGCTGACCGCCAAGGTGCTGGTCTTGAGTGTCTTATTTTCTTTGGGGGCTTACGGGATTGCGTTGGGGCTGCTGGAACAATGGCCGCTGTGACGGGGGGCTTAAAAGTCGTCCTCTTCTTGCGGCGGTGGGCCTTGGGGCTTTTTCCCGGCTGGGGCTCCTCCCCCGGAATCACCTTCCCCCCCAAAGCGGCTGATCATGTTGGCGATCGAATGGGTGTGGTTTTTGGCCACTTCGGTAAACTTGTGTTCCTTTGACATGTCAAAGCGGATCAACTGCTCCATCGCCTTGAGCGCCAAGTTGAGCATCTTCAGTTGTTCCTCGGGGTGGACCGCACCCATTGAAAGCTGGGCGGCCAAGGCGAGGTTGAAGTAGGGCTCCGATTCATAAGGCTGTTTGACCGCTTGCCCCTCGATCTTCGACAGCACCGCTTGGCTGTCCTTGAACAGAGTCAAGGCATGTTTGCCCAAGGCGTTGCGGTCCCCTCGGGCCTGGGCGATTTTGGCGGCATTGATCCTTTTGACCCCAACGATGGAACGTTTCCTCAACAGCAGGGAATGGTTGGTTTCAGGGATCATCTCCAGCAGTGTGTCCACCAAGGGTGCCAACATGGGAATCCGGGCAAAGGCTACGGTCATGGCATAAACGTAGCCCACCAGCTCGTTGGCCGTGCCGATGCCAAATTCTTCCTTGGTTTGGTTGGTCTCAATCGCCTTGTAGGCGGAGCGCATCTCGGCAAATTCCCAAGGAGTGGTGAACTTGGAACTTTTGATCTTCTTTTTCAGGTGCCCCATGATGGCCACGGCCTTGGGCTTTTCGCCCAGCAGGTAGTCCACCACCGCAGTGTTTTTCAGCAGCTTCTTTTTTTCCACTTCCAGCCGGTGCTCGGTGGCCAGCTGTTTGAGGACTGATATCTGCTCTCGTTTGAGCCGAGAAAGGTAGTTGTAGTAGATGGCAAAAAAGCTGTCGCAGTTGAACAGTGTGATCCCATCCGCCAAAAGCGCACCACCGGCATCCTTACAGGCCCCTTTGATCCCTTCGAGCACCCCTTTTTTCTGGGAGGAGTTCATCATCATCCCGTTCGAACAGGTCGCCGAAAGCATCAAGAGGTCGGCATTGTTGGGGTGCAGCTTGCGCAGCCGTTGGATCTCGATGAGCGTGTTGCCTGGCGAAAGCATGGAGGACTTGCGCAACTCCGCAACCACTTCCAGGCTCAGTTCCTTTTTTTTGATCAGCCCAAAGAATTTGGCCTTTTCCTTGGTTTTGCTCAGTACCGGCAGACCCCAGTCGCTTTCTTCGTCGGGAAGCGGCAGCGGCATGACCTCTTTGGTCCGTTCGACCAAAGCTGGGTCCAGCGGCGCACTGCCGCCTTTTTGCCCCTGAGCTGACTGATCTTGTTTGACTTCTGCTTCGGCCATCGAAACGAAAAGGGGCTTGGGGGTTGAGGCTGCCGAGTTCCGGTTTGGGGCTACTCGGGCCTTTTTCCTAACTTTTTACCGGATTCTCCCGGTAAGGGTTTCACTCTAGCAGTATTTATGCCAAAAAACAACTGCGGGCCTTTGTTTACAAAGATCGGGCAAAGGCAAAGAAGGGGGAATTCAATGGAACAGGCTAAAAACTACCAACGGATCAGCGACCGGAACTCCGCCCCCAGGCCCAGGTCTTCCTTCAATTCCTTTTGCAGCTCCTTGAGCCGTTCGGGCAAAATCACCATCAAATGGACCACGGAACCGTATTCGCAGATCGGCTCCATCAGGCTTTTGAGGTCCACAAACATTTCGTGGTAATATTCCAACAAGGAACGTTGTTCAACCAATTGGGTTTGTTTGACCAAAAGGGTTAAAACCTTTTCGATCTCCAAGCGAACCATCATACGGTCGAAGTCCATGCTTGACTGCTGAATAAAGGTTTAGCCCTGGGTGCTCCGGTCGGAAAAGACAGCGGCGGTCAGAAAGACCAGGAAAATCCAGACCAAGTCGGCGCACAAAAGGTGGATCATCTGGGTGGAAACCGGGACCTTCAAAAAGATGTTGGTCACCCCCACCAAGATCTGCAAGACATAACTGACGATCACCAACAGCCCGGCGGTACGGATGGCTGGGGGGAACTGGGGTTTTCTGAAGCTTAAGCCCAAAAAGACCAGATAAAGCCCCAAGGTCACCGCCAAGATCGGGTGAAAGACCCGCAACCGTTTGAGGAAATAAACCCCACCTTCGCCGTCGGCCACCAACCCAGCCCCCACTTCCAGAGGCGGGAAAAGGGTGTCGCCCAAGGCGGTCACCGCTCCGGTCACCCCGATGACCAAGACCAGCAAAAGGCCCAGGTACAATTTTTTGCCCTGGGCCCCTTGGCCCTTGAGGCTAAAGTCGCCGCCGCCGCTGGCCCACCATGCGGTGAGGGCGAGGCTCGAAAGCAACAAAAAGGTGTTGGTCAGGTGCAGCCCCATGCTCCAGACCCGGGCCATTGAGGTGTCATGGGCGACCAATTCAAAGAGCACCAGTCCGGCTCCCAATCCGCCTTCGGTGATCATAAACAGTACGCTCAAGGCCGAACCTCTGCGGGCCGGGTGCCCCTTGGGAAAGGCTTTGAACGCCCAAACCAGCATCACCAGCACCGTAACCAAGGCCAGCCCGCTGGTGGTCCGGTGGCTGTATTCGACCAGGGTCTTGAGGCTGGGCTCCAGCGGGATTACCTCGCCGTTGCAGGTAGGCCAATGCTTGCCGCATCCCGCCCCCGAACCGGTGGCCCGGACATAGGCCCCCCAAAGGATGACCCCAAGATTATAGACCAGTACGGCCCAGACATATTTGGCAAACCCACTGAGTTTCAAGTGCGGACTCCAAAAAGGATCAGGAATAAAAAGGAATTCTTCGACCAAGCTAACGGTTTTTCAAAACCCTGTACAGCCTCGAAAGTGCTGGTTTCCAAGACCCAGGAATTTTAAGGGCCCCTGCTTGTCAGGGAACTGCGGCTCTGTCACTGTGCAAAAAAACGAGAGGGAACAGAGCATGGCCAAAGGGAAATCAAAAAAGCAGCTCCGGTCCAAGGCCGAGAAGGTTCGGGTCGCAGCGGCAAACTTTTTGGTCCTGACCTTTGGCCTAGCCTGGATGCTGGCCGGCGGGGCCTCCTTGGCCGGGCAGGGGCCTGCTTCTTATGTGGGGTTTGGGGTCAGCATCGTGGTGTTGTTTGTCCCGGCGGCAGTGGTTTTTTTGATCTACAACAAAAACCTGACCCATTTTTTGCCCCTCAGCCTCAATCCCAACTGGGGATACCTCTGGGCGATTCTGCTGCCCTTGGGGCTGGTGGCGCTCTCCGCTCCGGCCAGCCTGCTGGGTGCCGGGGCGGGTTGGAGTTGGTCGATGGAAGGGTTTTGGGCGACCCAGGCCGCCTTGCCGCAAGTGGCCCCCTGGGAGATGCCGCCCTTTGCTTGGCTGGCCTTGCAGGGGGTGCTGAGTGGTGCGACCTTGGGGGCCTTTTTTGCGCTCGGCGAGGAACTGGGCTGGCGAGGGCTGTTGGTCAAGGAATGGAGTGGTCGAGGTTTTTGGCCAGCGAGCCTGGGAATCGGTTTGTTCCAAGGGCTCTGGTACGCCCCTCTGGCCTGGACCGGGTTCCGTCACCCTGGGGAACCGGAGTGGGGGATTTTATTGGGTGTGGGCCTCAGTCTGGGTTTGAGCCCCCTGCTGGTGTGGGTCCGGCTGCGGGCCAACAGCATTGCCGCCGCAGCCTTGTTCATGGGCCTGATCAACGGCACCTCGGGGCTTTCGACCCTCTTTTTGACCGGCACCAGCAGCCTGACCGGCGGCTTTTTGGGTTGGCCGGGGGTGCTGGTCCTGCTGTGTGCCAATTTACTGCTTTGGGGGCTGGGCCGTCCTAAGTTGGACCCGCTGTAAAGGATTCTTCCCAAATCTATGGGGTTGTGGGTATCCTCACCATCGGCAGTACCATACATTCCACACACTGGCCTGAGGGGGGCAATTTCTCGTGATCACCGCCAAAACCACCATCAAAGACCTGCATGTCGAGGAACGCAAATGGCTTTACACCGCCATCTGGAAAGTAGTGGTGGTGGACAAGCACGTCTCTGCCGAAGAGTTTGAAGACCTGCGGGAGGCGATGAATTGGGTGCGGCAAGAGGAGATGGAAGAGCTGGAAAAGCAGGCGGTGGAAAAGTATTCCCTTTGCCCCTTGGAGCCTCTGCCGAGGTTGAGCTTTGAAAAGGCCTTTTTGATGATTAACGAGGTCATCCGGGTGGCCACCGAAGACCGGGAACTGCTGATCAGCGAACAGGAGCTGATCGAGCACTTCGCCCGACTGCTGGGCTTTACCGACGACCCGTCCCATGAACTGATCTTAGGTTGGGCCCAAAAGATGTTGGAACTGGAGATCCAAAAGGAAGCCTTGGCCCACCGGCTCAAACCCTTTTTCTCCGCCCCCAAGTCCTAGGCCGCAGGAGAACGGCGGGCCTTTGGACAAGACAGCGCCCAGGGGCTTCAGGACAGGCAAGGGGATAAACAACGAAGGGCTGAGAACTGAGGCTGAACGGGAGATGCGGCCCCGGTGTTTGCCGGGTTTGGACCCAACCTGACCTGTAGAGCGGGGCCAGCTGGAATTCCGAAGGAGGGAAACCCAACGGAAAGGGGGGGTTTTGGTGGAGCCTAGGAGGATCGAACTCCTGACCTCAACGCTGCCAGCGTTGCGCTCTACCAGCTGAGCTAAGGCCCCCAAAGTGATCCGTCTTTTTAGCCCGGCTTTTGTTGCTTGTCAACGGCTTTTTGCTGGGGACCGGAGCGGTAAATTTTTTGCAACCGGTCTGGAGAAATCCCCAAATGATACAGCAGGATAATCTTGAAGTTGGTCCAACCAACCGCCCCAAAACCTTGAGCCAACCACCTTCTCCCACTGGTCACCAGCGGCAGGGGGCTGGTCTCAATCCTCCCTTGTTTCTTCAGCCGCAACACAAGTTCGTAGTCTTCCATCAAAGGCAGCGGGGCAAAGCCAACCAAGCCCTCAAAGGTCGCCTTGGCCATAAACAGGCCCTGGTCACCGTAGGGCAGTTGCAGGTAGCGGCTGCGCCGGTTGGCCCAGCGCTCGATCCGGGCCATCTTGGGGTGGTCCAGGTCGGTTTTGAAGGAGAAGGCCCCGGCGATGTTTTTGGGGTTCGCCAAGATCCGCCCGATTTCTTCCCGCCAGCCGGTGGGCAAAAGGGAGTCGGAATGCAGAAAAAGTAGCACCTCCCCTTGGGCCTGGGCGGCACCAAGGTTGAACTGCCGGGCTCGTCCGGGGGGGCTATGCAGCAAGGTGACCGGACCCATCCGGGCCAACCGGGGGGCCAGGGACTCGCTACTGCCCCCATCCACCACCCGCACCTCCAGGCCCTGGAAGCCCCCAAGGCTTTGGAGGCAGGCTTCCAGGTGCGGACCATCGTTGAGGCAGGTCAGGACCACCGAGATCATCGGGCCAGCCAAGGTTGGTCGGGAAACAGGGCTTGCAGCCGGGGCAGGTCCTGGGGCTCGTCGATGTCCGCCAAGGGGGGCAGCAGTGTGGGGGTGATTTTAAGGGCGGCGGCTGTGGCCAGGGTTTGGGCCAACACCTGGGGGCTGGACCAAGGGACCCCCTGGAACAGTTCGGGGCAAGGCCGGTTGAGGGCTATGGCATAGTACCCGCCGTCCAGGGCCGGGCCAAGCGCCAGGGGTTGTTGGTCCAGGGCCGCAAAGGCCCCTTGAATCTCCCCAGGCCCCAAGTCGGGGATGTCGCTGCCCACCAAGGCCACTTTTTTGTACCCCCGAGCAAAGGCCTCCGCAAAAGCCAAGGACATCTTTTCCCCTAAGTCTCCGGGGCCTTGGGGGCGGAACCGGAGGTTGCCCAACCATTGGTCCAGGACTTGGGGGTCCGCAGCGGGGCAGTGGACCTCAAAGTCCCAGGGTCCTTGCAGCCGCTCTACCATCCGCCGGACCATCAGCGAATGGGCCAGCGCCGCTCCTTGAGCTCCCAAGGCCGGGATCAGCCTCGTTTTGACTTGGCCGGGCACCGGGGCTTTGGTGAACAGAATCAACAGCGGCAATGCCAATCAGGACTCCAGTTGCAGGGCATAACGGTGCACCGCCTCAAACAGGTGGACCACCGCTTCGGCTTTGAGGCCCAGGTCCCGGGCCAAGGCCAACCGCTCGGCCAGCAGGCTGTTCCACCGGGAAGGGTCCAAAGGGGCGATTTGCTGCTCTTTTTTGATCCGTCCGATCCGTACCACCACCTTAAACCGTTCCGACAAAACCTCCAACAGCACCCGGTCCAACCGCATCAGGCTGCCCCAAAGGTCCTCCAGGTTGGAGGTTGCACCCAAGGCCGTCGGCAGGGCCGCTTGGTCCAGGGCCAGCCCCAGTTCGCCGACAAAGGCCGGGGCCAGCCCCCATTGGGCGGCGAGCCCCACAAAGTCCTGGGCCTGCCACTGGACTTCTCGCTCTTTTGGGGGCAGGTTCCGGGCGAATTTGTTGCGTTCCGCCCACAGCAGCAATAGGCTGTGGTCCAAGTGGTCGATCGAATCCCGCAATTCCGCCAAACCTGGGAACAAGCTCATCCTTGTTGGCTCCATTCGATCTTGGGGCACCGGTCGGCGATGTAGGGGATTTTAGCCTCGTCCAAGGCGGCATTAAAGGCCTCGTCCACCACCCCCAGCTGGCACCAGACCAACTTGGGCCGGAGCCGCTTGAGTTCGGGCAGCAGGTCCATCAGGCGGCTGGGGTTCAAAAACAGGTCCACCCAATCCACCTCGCCGGGGGCCAGTTCGGTCAAGGATTTTTTGGCCGGGAACCCCAAGATCTCGTCGTGGGCCGGATGGATGGGGGTGATCTGGAATCCGTTGCGGGCCAGGAACTGGCCGACATGGTAAGAAGGCCGGTCGTCCTTGGGGCTAAGGCCTACAATCGCAACCTTGGGGTGGCTTTTGATCAAAGCCGTGGCTTGGGCTGGGGTCAACATGGGGCCTCCTTTAAAAAAATCGGTTAACTTTCTTCAACATACTGGCTTTGTAACTCTTTGGCCAGTCGGTTGGACTCATCGCTGCTGTGTTTGTTGATGAACTTAAAGGCAATTTTTTTGAGGGTTCCCTGGTCCACCTTGCCCAAAACCCGTTTGGTCTTGAGTACTTGGTTGGGGCTCATGGAAAAGGTGATCTCTCCGTTGCCCAACAAAAACATCTGCATGATCGGGTTGGCCGCCATTTCTCCACAGATCGAAACAGGCTTCCCCCGGCGGTTGCAGGTTTGTACGGTGTACTCCAGCATCTTGAGAATCGCCGGGTGGAAAGGATCGTAGAGGGAAGAAACATGCTCGTTGAGACGGTCCACCGCCAAGGTGTACTGGACCAAGTCGTTGGTCCCGATGGAGATAAAGTCGCAGAGGTCCAAAAGGTCGTCTAGGATGTGCACCGCCGCCGGGGTTTCGAGCATACAGCCCAATTGGAGCTTGCTCGACTTGATCCCCAGATTGGCCCGCTCTTCTTCGACAATCGCCAAGGAGGCGGTGATCTCGTCGATCCTGGTGACCATGGGGATCATCACCTTGATTTGGGCCGAAAGGCTGGCCCGCAGCAAGGCCCGGATCTGGGGTCGCAAAATCTCGGGGTGTTTGAGGCAGGTACGGATCCCCCGGAAACCCAAGGCCGGGTTGGCTTCTTCAGAGAGTTCGTGGAGCAGTTTGGTGGTCTTGTCCGAGCCAATGTCCCAGGTCCGAAAAGTGATGGGGTTACAGCTCGACTCCAGGATTACCTGGGTGTAGGTGTTGAACTGTTCCTCTTCGGTGGGAAACTCACTTTCCAGGTCAAACAAAAACTCGGTCCGAACCAGCCCGATGGAAGGGATCTGGAATTTTTTGATCTCCGGCAGCTCGGCCAAAAAATCCAGGTTCGCCGCCAGGTCCACCACCAGCCCGTCCTTGAGCTTGCAAGGGTGGCCGATCAATTTGTTCAGTTGCAGTTGGTAAAGGTTGCGCCGCTCCTTTTTGTCCAGCTTCTCGTTGATCTTCTCGGGGGAAGGTTGGTCGATCACCTCCCCGGTGCTGCCGTCGAGGATACAAAAATGGTCGTCCAGGACCCGGTTGGTTGCGTCTGGAACCCCGACTACCGCCGGGATGTTCATCGCCCGAGCCAAGATGGAGCTGTGGCTGGTCATACCGCCCATTTCGGTGACGATACCGAGGATGTTGTCCTTGTTGAGGTGGAAGGCATCGGCGGGGCTGATATCGTGGCAGACAATGATCACCGGTTCCTTGAGCCCCGAAATGTCCAGGGTAGGCTTTTCCAGCAGGTTGTTCATCAACTTCCCCCCCAGCTGGCGGATGTCGTCCACCCGTGCCTTGATGTAGGGGTCTTCGATTTTTTTGAAACGCTCTTCCAGCTTGGCGATGGTGCGAATCAAGGCCCATTCCGCATTGATTTTGGCGGTCAGGACCTTGTCGATCATCGCCGGGACAAATTTTTTGTCTGCCAGCAGGAGTTGAAAACTGGTGAGTACTTGGCGCAACTCGTCGTTGATCACCGAGCCGGAATCGGCACTGATGGCTTCCAGTTGGGCCTGGGTTTGGAGCTGGGCTTTTTTAAGACGTTCCACCTCCAAGGGCAGGGCGGACTCGTCCTCAATCTCGATCCTCGGGTAGTTCATGAAGGCGGAATGGATCTTCAAGACCTTTCCGACCGCTACCCCTTCGGAGACCCCAAGGCCCTTGTAGATCTGCATCATCCCGGTTCCTTCGGCTGGGGTCCTAGGACCCCTTTGGTTTTAACCCTTCAGTTGGTCCAAATCCCGAATCGCACCCTTGTCTGCGCTGGTGACCATCAAGGCGTAGGCCTGGAGGGCCTTGGAAACCTTCCGGGTTCGCTCTTTGGGCCGGAAGCCTTGGGCCTGTTTGGCCGCCCGCCGCTGTTCCAAGACAGCAGGAGGGACCAAGAGTTCTATCTGCCGGTTGGAGATGTTGATCCTGATCCGGTCCCCTTCCTCGACCAAGGCAATGGTCCCGCCTGCCGCCGCTTCGGGGGAGACGTGGCCGATCGAAAGGCCCGAGGTACCGCCGGAAAACCTGCCGTCGGTGATCAAAGCGCAAACCTTGCCCAGCCCTTTGGATTTCAGGTAGGTGGTTGGGTACAACATTTCCTGCATCCCCGGTCCGCCCCTGGGGCCTTCGTAACGGATCACCACCACGTCCCCGGCCTGGATTTTTCCCGACAAGATCGCTTCGGTCGCTTCGTCTTGGGATTCACAAACCTTGGCGGGACCTTCAAAGGTCCAAATCTTTTCGTCTACCCCAGCGGTTTTAACCACACAGCCGTTTTGGGCCAGATTGCCGTACAGGACACAAAGCCCGCCTTCCTTGGAAAAGGCCGAACCTGCCGCACGGATGCAGCCCATCTCTCGGTCCAGATCCTGGGTGCCGTACCGGTTGGACTGGGAGAAGGCGTGGACGGTCCGAAAGCCGCCGGGAGCGGCAGAGTAAAGGGCCTTGCCTTTGGGGCTGCCCTTTTTGAGGCTGTAGGCTGCAATCTGCTCGGCCATGCTGGCCCCCGAGACGGTTTTGGCGGAACCGTCCAGCAGCTTTGCGGCCAAAAGCTCTTCCAAGATGCCGTTGATCCCTCCGGCCCGGTGCACGTCCTCCATGTGGTAGGCACTACTGGGGGCCACCTTGCACAGGGTGGGGACCTTGCGGCTGATCCGGTCCATGTCGGCCAAGGTGAAGTTCACCTCCCCTTCCTGGGCGACCGCCAAAAGGTGCAGCACCGTGTTGGTCGAGCCGCCCATGGCGATGTCCAGGGCCATGGCGTTCTCAAAGGCCTTGGGGCTGGCGAGGTCCCGGGGCAGGAGTCCCGGCTTGCCTTCCTGGTAATGTTCCTTGGCCAAGGCCACGATCCGTTTGGCCGCCGCTTCAAAGAGGCCCCAACGGTCGGCGTGGGTGGCTACCAGGGTCCCGTTGCCCGGCAGTGCAAGGCCCAGAGCCTCGGCCAGGCAGTTCATGCTGTTGGCGGTGAAGAGCCCGGAACAGGAACCGCAGGTTGGGCAGCCGGAACGCTCCAAGGCCGCCAGTTGGTCGTTGCCCACGGCACTGTCTCCTCCTGCGATCATCACGTCGATCAGATCAAGCTTTTTCCCCTGGTCCACCCCCGCTTCCATCGGTCCGCCGGAAACAAAGATCGTGGGAATGTTCAACCGCATGGCGGCCATCATCATGCCCGGAGTGATCTTGTCGCAGTTGCTGATACAGATCAGGGCATCGGCCATGTGGGCGTTGACCATGTATTCCACCGAATCGGCGATCAAGTCCCGGCTGGGCAGGGAGTAGAGCATCCCGTCATGGCCCATGGCGATCCCGTCGTCAATGGCGATGGTGTTGAATTCCGCACCGAAACCGCCGCATTGGTCGATCACCGCTTTCACCCTCTGGCCGATCGGGTGTAGGTGCACGTGGCCGGGGACAAATTGGGTGAAGCTGTTGGCAATGGCGATGATCGGCTTACCGAAGTCCTGGTCCTTCATGCCGTTGGCCCGCCACAAGGAGCGGGCTCCGGCCATGGTTCTTCCTTCGGTGCTGGTGGCGCTTCTGAGTTTTTGAGTCATGCTGGTTCCTAAAAGGTAAATTGCCTTGAGCAAACTGCCTTTGGGTTAAGCCGAAGGTTTGTCGATCAAGTCAAAAAAACGTAAAAACCGTTCTCGGACCGCCAGTTCGGCGGGGCTGTATTCGTTGAAGTTTTTGCCTCTTACCTGCCGCTGCTCCACCGGCGTGCCCAAAACCCCGTCCGGGTTGGCGACTCCGTACACAAAAAAGCAGCTGAACTGGTAGGCGTTTTGTCCGGCATTGGCGCTGTAGCCCATTCCCAGGCCCTTGGCCTTCACCTCTGCTCCCACGATCACCAAATGTTCCTGGACCAAGTCGTTGCCCAAAAACTCCTTGACCACGTAGGGCAGCACCCATTCGTGCTTGGGGGTCCGTCTTTGGATCATCGCCGATTCGGTGGTGTTGGACAAGAATTTGGTCATCCGCTTGGTATAGTCCTGGTAGGCCTGTGCCCCCATTTTAGCACGGAGCACGTTGATCCGTTTGGAGAATTCCGCAATCGCCTTGACCAGGTAGGGGAAGTCGATTTCGGTTTTTTTGACCTTCACCAGCTCAAACCTCGGTTCCGGCTTGGTTATCGGAGCGGCCGGGGGGGCCGGAGCCGGTTTGGCCGCAACCGG
Source organism: Candidatus Lambdaproteobacteria bacterium RIFOXYD2_FULL_56_26 (assembly GCA_001783715.1). Lineage (GTDB taxonomy): Bacteria > SAR324 > SAR324 > XYD2-FULL-50-16 > XYD2-FULL-50-16 > XYC1-FULL-56-13. The sequence continues at coordinate 382,463 of MFNF01000001.1, read as the reverse complement.
CTTGGGGGCCTCGGGAGGCGGTTCGGGGGCCGGAGCCGGGCTGCTCAAAAGTTCCTTGATCTTGAGGATCGAAAGGGTCGCCACCTTCTTGGCCCGGTCAAACTGGCGGCGAACCTCGGCAAACTCGCCGTGGTTTTCGCTGAAGGTTTCCACTTCGGTCTTGAATTCCGGGGCCACCTCTTCGTTCACCTGGGCGGTCAAGTCGTTGAAGATCTCATAGGGCAACTGCTGCAAAATCTCGATCTCGTCGGCCGGGTTTTCGGCGATCAGCTCAGCCAGGGTTTTGTCCCCCAGCTTGTACCGGGCGTAGATCTCCATCTTTTTATCGTTGCCCTCCAGCCGTTTGTTGAGCCAGAAGGTCAAAAATTCTTGTTTGATGATCTCAAAATCCAGGTAGTTAAACCGGAAGTCCTTGACCTCGCCGCCGATCTTCGCCTTCATACCGGAGTAAAAATAGACGAAAAAGAAGTGGTTCCGGTAGTCGAACTTGCGGATCACGTGGGGGTACACCAGACTGACCCCTTGTTCCTGACGGGCCAAAATCGCCTCGGGGCTGATGTGCGAAGGGCTCAGGTTGTTGTACAGGTCCTTTTGGAACTGAGGCTGGATGCACATTTGGAACATCAGCTTAAAGACCGTCTTTAGCTCCTCAAGTCGTTGGATTCGGGTGGGGACCGAAAACAGCGAGGGGAAGGGGTTGGGGTCTTCCAGGGCCTTTTGCAAGACGGTGATTGACTCGATGGTCTTACGGAGCTTGTAGATGTCCCAGAGGATGCGGACTTCCTTTTCTATGTCCGTGGCGGCATTGTACAGGACGTTTTTTTTGTCTTCACTTTCCTTGAGCTGGAAAAAGTGAAACAGCAGGGTCTTGATCGCCCCTTTTTGGTGGAAGGGGGGCAGGACTTGGAGATACCGGCGGCGGAGCTTGGGGTCCTCGGTTTTCTCCAGAATCCAGTCGATCCGGTGCTTGAGAAACTTGCCCAAAAAGTTGCGCATCGCCAACACTTCCTGGACATCCGGTCCGGCGCTGTCGGCGTGTTGCTCGAAGTAATAGGTTTGCAGGTCCTTGAGCTTTTTGCCCCAAATGTCCATCTTTTGCCGGTAGTCGGCGACCAATTCTTCGACCGACTTGGGCGGGGTGATGTAGATCAGGTCGATCACCCGTTTTTCATTGCTCATGTTGTTTCCCTAGCCTTTGACCCAAGGGGTTTTAAAAAGCGTTTACAGAGGGACGGCGGGTTTTTGGCCTCCAACTTCGGTTCGATTGGCCTGAGCAGGAGCGGTTTGCCGGTTTGGGTTCGGTTTGTGCTTACCCAAACTGCGCCCAAAAAGTGCGCCCCAAATCTTCGCCCAAAGTACCAAAACCCAGCCGAACGGGGCGGGGTGACCGAAGTTCATCCGTTCCTTGGGGGAGGGATGAGGTAAATAGATTGCCAAAAAAGCCCCAAAAGCCGAAAATCCCCTCTGCCGATGGTTTTTGCACAGATGGTAAAGGCTTTGGCTCAGGAACACAAGACCTTTGCCCCCATTTCTTGGCCAGGACATGGACCGAAGACAAAAAAAATTAGCTGGGATAACCCAATGAGATTTTGGGCAATCTTGATACTCGCTTTGTCACTGCTCCCCTTGGGGGCCTGGGGCAAAGAAAGCTTTATCGTCCACCAAAGCTACATCGGCCCCAAGGGGAAGATTTTTTCGGGCACCCTCTCGCCGGACGGCAAGTATGTGGTGATCATCGACAAGTCTCAAACCCTCCGGGTCTGGCGCTATTCCAACGGTAGGCCCCTCAAGGCGATCAAAACCGGCACCCATCGGCCCCTGGTGGGGATCTTTCATCCCTCCAGAAACCTGTATTTTACCGGTGGGCAAGACGGGAAGATCGAGGTTTGGGACATCGCCCGGGGGATCAAGGTCCAGTCCCTCTCCGGCCAAGCCGGTCCGGTCGAGGCCCTGGCGATTTCCAAGGACGGGGAACTGCTGCTTTCGGGGGGACGGGACAAATTGATCCTGCTGTGGCGGCTGGACCGCTACAAGGTTTCCAAAAAGATCACCGAAATCTCCGGCCAAGTGGTCTCTTTGGACTTCCACCCCAACAACAAAACCATTGCCTGGGCCAACGGTGCCGGAGAGGTGAAGGTTTGGGACACCGATGCCGGGGTCTTGCTGGGTGCCCACAAGCTTCATGGCCGTTTTGTCTCCCAAGTGCTCTTCCACCCCCAGGGCCAACACATCGCCAGCGCCGGGGCCGACAATTCTGTGATCTTCTGGGACTACAAAACCAAAAAAACCGCCAAAAAAATCGAAGGCCACCAAAAGCCAGTCACCGGAATCTCCTTCAACCTGCGGGGGGAAGAGATGGTGTCCTGCTCCTTGGACGGCACCATCAAGGTTTGGGACCTCCGCAAAGACAAGGTGACCGAAGATCTCAACTTGGTGGAAAAACCGGTGACCGGCTGTATCTATGGGAACAACGCCAAAAGCATCCTGGGGGTTTTTGAAAACACCTATGTCCGAGGTTGGAACCTGGGGGAAAACGGTTTTGTCGCCAGCCTGGATGGGCACAAAAAAGCCATCGCCGCCTTGGACACCAGCAAGACCGGCTACTTTTTGTTGTCCCTGTCCATCGACAACCAACTCAAACTTTGGGATCTCCAGTCCTCCCGGTTGGTCAAGGACATTGTCCTGCCGCCCGAACACAAGGTGGAGAGTCTCCGGTTCAGCCCCGACGGTAGCCAGTTCGCCACCGGCGGCAACAATGGGGACACCAAGATTTGGTCTCGCTCTTCGGGCAAAGTGTTGGTTGAACTGAGCGGGCACAAAGGCAAAATCACCAGCCTGGACTTTTCGCCGACCGAAAAATTCCTGGTCACCGCCGGGGCCGACAAACAATTGATCCTTTGGGACCTAACCACCAAAAGGCCGGTCTTCCAACGGGAGATCCACAACGGACAGATCAACATGGTCCGGTATTCCCCGGACGGCGACTGGATCGGCACCGGGTCGGCGGACAAAACCGCCAAGGTCTTCCGGGCCTTTGACCAACAGATGATGTACACCTTCAGCGATGCCGAACGGGGGATCCGGGCGATTGCCTTCTCGCCGCTCAAGGACTATTTTGCCACCGCCAGCGATGACAATACCCTCAGGCTCTACGAGATGGGCAACGGCCAAGCCAAGGAGCCACTCAAGGGGCATGAATTCATCATCAGCGACATCGCCTTTTCCCCCAACGGTAAGGCCCTGGTTTCCGCCTCAAGGGACAAGACGGTGCGGCTTTGGGACGTACGGGGCTCCAAGTTCATCCGTACCCTGATCGGCCAAGAAGACCAGATCACGGCGATTTCCGAATCGCCGGACGGGAAGTTTTTGTCGATCGGCAACCAAAACGGGTCGATCAGCCTGATCCGGTTGCCCAAGGATATCTTTGAAGGCAAGGGAGTCCTACCTTCAGAAAAGGAAGCGGAGGAGGTGCCCCTGGTCGTCCCCACCGGTCCCGAAGCTTCCGCCGAAGAGAACCAGGAACCGGAAAAACCTCCGGCTCGGGAGTATTCGGACAAGGACATCATGGAAGAACAGGCAGGCAACAGCCGAGACACGGTTTTTGATGCCCCCGTGGTGGCGGTGGACGAGGAACTGTTGGCGCTCAAGGCCCGGTTGAACAGCCTGTTGATGGAAAAAAACGTCTGCAAGCTCCACGATGACATAGAATCCGTAGCCCTCAAGGTGCTGGCCAGAAGCCCGGAGGACCAAGCGGCCTACTACGGCTTGATCCAGGTTTATGGCCTCAACCAGGACCTCCAGGCGGTCTTCCTGCTGGCCAAGATTGGCGCTGCCGCCAAGCTTGACCAGGAAACCTACAAGTTCGCCAATCCCGACACGGTCAATTTGTTTTTTAAGACCTGGGTGGACTCGGTCTTTAACCTCTCGGTAGCCGAAGGGGCCGAGGTGAACCTGGAGTTCATCGACTGCAACAACGACATCCAAAAGGGCTCCATGCCCAAGAACCTGCTGTACTTCGAGCTGCCGGTCGAGACGGTGGAGACCCTGATCAACAACGGGGTCTCCCTGGACTTCCGGGCCTTTGCCGACTTGGGCCGACAGTCGGACACCTTTAGAAACCGGCTCTTTGGTCTGGTGGAGGCGGTGGACGCAGGGGAAACCCGGATCGATACGGCCATTTTGGGCCAATATGCCCCCAAGACCCACGAATCGGGCTTTGGGACTCTCAAACTCGACATGACCGGGGTCGAACAGTTCTCCACCGGAACCAAGCGGGTGACCTTTTTGGTCAAACGACAATCCAAAAATTGGCAAACCTTTATGACTGACACGGACCGGAAAAAAACCTTGATCCTGCTCAAGGGGGAATATTATCTTAAGGTCAATGACCGGGTGAAAAGCGCCTTTGAGGTCAAGGCAGGCGAAGAAATTACCGAGAAAATCCAATGACCGGATTCCAGAAAATCACCTTGGGTTTGGCGGTCTGTCTGGGGCTTTGGGGCTGCAAGGACTCGGTGTCCCTCAAGTCCATCGCCGTAACCCCGGCGGGCCAAGTGACCACCTTGTACAGCTCGGCGATCCAATACACCGCCACGGGCAGCTATTCGGACAACAGCGCCAAGGACCTGACCGACTCCGTGGTCTGGTCGGTGGATGCCACCGGGGACAACCTGTTTTCCACGGCGGTGCCGGGGTTGCTCTCCCCCAACCGACTGGGCAGCTTTATTCTCCTGGCCACCTTCAAGGCCAGCGATCCCAGCTCCGATGTGGTGGGTTACACCAATCTAAGGATCACCAACTGACGGGCCTGCCAGGACGCTTTGAATCGCTTGGACCAAAGTCGGCAGTTGCTCGTTGGTGACCGCCTTGAGGTCGATCAAATACTTCCCTTCCTTGACCCGGCCCACCACTGGGGTTTTGAGGCTCCGAAAGGCAAGGTGCAGTTCCTCTTCACTGACCCCCGGCAGTTTGACCCACAGGGCATAAGAACCAAAGGACTCTTCGGCCAAGGCCCCGCCGCCGGGGGTGGCTTGGGTGGGGACCAGTTCCAGGTTCCGGGCCGGGCAGGCCTGCAAGACTTGTTGGGCTCGGTCCAACACCGCCTGGGCCGGTTCCCTGAGCATCCTTTGGGTCGGTATCTTCTCCCAGGCCCCCCGGGCGTAGGAAAGCAGGGTTTGTTCCAGCAAAAAGAGGGTGATCTTGTCGCAACGGAGGCAGCGGTAGAGGGGGTGTTCCTTGAGTCGGTCGATCCGGGCCTTGGTGCCCAGGATGATCCCCGCTTGGGGGCCGCCTAGGAGCTTGTCTCCGCTGGCGGTCACCAATTCCGCCCCTTGGGCCAGGATGGAGCTGAACCCCGGCTCCGCCGCCCCGCCGCCCAACTCCAGGGGCTCCAGCGCTCCGCTGCCTAGGTCCTCCAGGTAAACCAAACCCCGCTCCGCCGCCAAGGCAATCAGGTCTTTGCGGGGAACTTCGGAGGTAAAACCGGTGATCTTGAAGTTGGACCGGTGGACCTTGAGGACCATTGATGTTTCGGGACCGATGGCCTTTTGGTAGTCCTTGAGGTGGGTCTTGTTGGTGGTGCCGATCTCCTTGAGCCTTGCCCCGGAGGCTTCGAGCATCTCGGGGATCCGAAAGCTGCCGCCGATCTCCACCATCTCGCCTCGAGACAGCAGCACTTCCTTCCCTTGGCCAAAGGCTTGGAGGCAGAGCAGCAAGGCGGAGGCGTTGTTGTTGACGAACAAGGCCGCCTCGGCCCCGGTCAGACGGCAGATCAACTTCTCGGCCCCGCCGACTCTCTGGCCCCGCTGGCCTTTGTCCAGGTCGTATTCCAGGTTGGTATAGCCGCTAAAAAGTTCGGGCAGTTTGGCCAACAGTTCCCGGTCAAAAATCGACCGACCCAGGTTGGTGTGGACCACCGTGCCGGTGCCGTTGATCACCGGCCTTTGTCCGCCCGCCTGGGCTGCCACCTGGGTACAGATCCAGTCCAACAGCCCGGCTCGGTCCAGGGTTTCCAAAAGCGGGGGGCTTTGGCGCAGTTGCGCCAACAGTTCACCCACCAGATCCCGGACCTCCAGCCCCTGGGCCAAGCCTCGTCGGGCCAGGGCTCGGTCGATTTCATGGACCGGCGGCAGTTTGGACCAAAGCGGGTTCATCGGCTCCTCCCTTTCCACCATCCCCAACCGAGCAAAAAGACCCCCAACCCTTGCAGGGTCCGTAAAAACCAAGTCGGGTGGCGGGAGTAAAAGCTGCCCCCTAGGTTGGGGTCATAGGGTAGTGGGGCCAAAAAATGCCCGGCCTCAAAGGGGGGAGCCTTGAAGGCATAACGCCCCTGGGGCAGGATCACCGAAGAGGGGCCATTGTTGATCACATGGACCAAAGGCACCCGGTTTTCAATGGCCCGGACCACCGAAACCGCCAAATGCTGCTCCGGTTGGGAGGAACGGCCATACCAGCCGTCCTGGCTTTGGACCAGGATCACCTTGCCCGCCCCGTCTTCCCCAATCGCCTGGGCCACTTCTTCGGGGTAAAGGACCTCGTAACAGATTTTTGGCGTAATCCTCATCCCGGCCGCCTCGAAGGTTCGGTCAAAGGTCCCTGCACTGAGGTCGGCCAAAAAGTCTCCCAACAGCCCTTTGATCCAGGGGAGTTCGCCCATCCAGGGGGTGTATTCCCCAAAGGGCACCAGATGCCTTTTGTGGTACATCCCGCCGTCCCGTCCTTCTCCTGTGATCACAAAAGTGGTGTTGTAGTTTTGTTTGCCCGACGGGGTTTGGGAAAAACCGGAGTCCAGAAAAAACAGCGGAATCCCCATCGTTGCCACCTGGGCCTGAAAGTTGGCCCGAACCTCCAGCCAGTAGGCGTAGCCGTAAAAATGTCCTTCCGGCCAAAACAAGACCTCTGCGCCCTCTTCTGCCAGCTTGTGGCTCAGCTCCATTTCCCAGGGGAAGACCCGGCTGTACCCAGGTTCGGGCTCGGGGGCTTCTAGGGAGGCGGGGCGATTGGTCTGGACCAGCCCCAGGGTTTTGGCAGGCAGACTTGACATTGTTTGGTCCCACTTTTGGAGGCTGCCGTAGCCCACCCAACCCCAGCCGCCCACCAGCAGGGCGGCCACACCGATCCCCACCCAGGGCTTGGGGCCGGGCGCAAAGGCCTTGTACAGGGAAGTGCCGACCAACAGGATCACCAATTCCGCCCCCCAAACCCCGGTCCATTCCACCGGTTGGAGAAAACTCAGGTTCGCCGATTGGGAATCGGCCAGCCGAAAGGGGAAGAGCCAAGGGAAGAGGCTTTGGACCAGGACCCACAGGACCGGAAAAACAAAGGGTTCAAAGGGTCGCAGCGGCACTTTGAACCGGGTCGCCAACAGGGCCACCAGCCCATAACTTTGGGCCATCACCAGGGCGTACCCACCGGCAAAGAGTTGGGCAAACAGCAGTGGCCAGCCGAGCACCAGTTCTGCCCAGTTGCCGACCCAATAAAAGCCCAACCAGATCCACAAGGTCCCTGTACAAACCCCCAGCCAGTAGGCCCTAAGCCCCGAAGCCCGCTCCAAAGCCCAGAGCAGGGGCAGAGGGAATAAAAAAACCAAGGGGTAGAGGTTGTAATTGGGGAAACCCAAGGCCCCCATAGCCCCGGCCAACAGAGCTAGGCCAAAGCTGGCCTTGTCTTGGGGGCCAAGGGCCGGGAGGCGGAGTTTCATGCCGCTTAATTGGGGAAGTCTTTTTGGATCTCTAGGATTTCGGGCAGGGCCTCCAAAAAGGCATCCACCATCATCGGGTCAAAGTGCTTGCCTTTTTCCTCGTCAATCAACTTTAAGACTTGGTCAAGCGGCCAGGGGGCCTTGTAGGGCCGTTTGCAGCTCAGGGCATCAAAAACGTCGGCCAGCGCCGTAACTCGGCCTTCCACCGAGATTTCCAGTTCCTTGAGTCCGTTGGGGTATCCTTTGCCGTCCCACCGTTCATGGTGCTGGGCGGCAATCAGATGGGCAGTGGTCAGCAATTGGCTGTGCCCGCCCGCCAAAATGGAAGCCCCTACCAAGGCATGGCTTTGCATGATCCGCCATTCCTCAGCGTCCAGCTTGCCGGGCTTGGTCAAGATCTTGTCCGAAATCCCCACCTTGCCTATGTCGTGCATCGGGGCGGCCAGACGGATCAGTTCACACCGCTCGGGGGTCAGCCGAATCTGCCGGGCCAAGACAGCGGCAAAGCGGCTCATCCGTTCGACATGGTTGCCGGTTTCCGGGTCCCGGTATTCGGCCAACAGACCCATTCGTTTGACCATCTCGATTTGGCTTTCCTGGAGTTCCTTGGTTCGGGCGGAAACCTGCTTTTCCAAGGCTTGGTTTTGGTCGGCCAAGGCTCGTTGGGCCTGGAGCAGCCGAATCTGGTTGTTGACCCGCAAGCGTAGGATCTGGGAGTTCAAGGGCTTGGTCAGGTAGTCCACCGCCCCCAGGTTGAGCCCCCTGATCTCGTCAACCGGCTCGTTCATCGCCGTAGCGAAGATGATCGGGATGTTCTGGTAGTGGTAATCGTCCTTGATCCTGCGGGCCACGGCGTATCCATCCATCTCGGGCATCATGATGTCGAGCAGGATCAAGTCGGGTTGGTTGGGCAACAGGGACAAGGCCTCTTCGCCGCTTTTGGCAAAGGCCAGCTCGTATTCTTCCTTTAATATCTCGGCGATCAGCTTGAGGTTGACCGCCTCGTCGTCCACTACCAGGATCCGGTACTTTCGTCGAATGCCCATGTCTTCACCTAAGGTTTTTGTAAAACGGCCAGATGGTTGGATATCCAAACGGCGATTTGTTCTGCCCCATTGCCCAAGCCGGGTTTCCTTTGCTTTTGGTCCAAAAGCGGTAAGATTTTTCGGCCCCAAGTTCCTTGCTCTACCGCCTCAAGGGTCAAAGGGGAAGAGGGAATTGAATGGGAGGCCAAAAAAGCTTCCAAAAAAGCGGATTCCGGAAAGTCCGGTCGGCCCAGGTACAAGACCGGGGTCCCGCTGGACCAGGCCTCGGCCAGGGTGCTGTAGCCCAGTTTGCAGACCACTAGGTCGGCCGCCTCCATCAGGTCTGGATGGTAAAAACGACCGGCATAAGGCAACTTCAGCCAACCGGGGCCTCGTTCCTCTGCCTCCGCTGCGCCGGGGCAAACAAAAAACCAGTCCTGGTGGCAGTTTTGTGCAGGGATCGGCAACGTGGCCCCCTTGGTTCCACCCAAGGTCAGCAGGATCAGCTTTTCCTGGGCCTTGACCCCCAGTTCGGCCCGGGTGGTTTCCCGGTCTTTGCGCACCGCCCTGGAGACCGGCAGGGAGACCAAGTCGGAATTCCGGTCTCCACAAAAAGGGGTGGTTTGGATGTGGAAGTCCGCCTGCACAAACTTTGGACCCAAGTACCTTGCCGCTTCCTTGAACCTAGGGTCTGGGGGTTCCAGGCGGTCGTAAATCCAATCCCAGGTGAAATTCTCTATCAGAAAGGAAGGAACTAATGCAACCTTTGCAGCTTCAAGTCCCAGCGGTGAGATGTCCGAACAAATCGCAGCAATGTTCAATTCCTTGAGGGTTTGGACTAGGCTGGAAATCGTGGCGGGAGCAAAGGGCAGCCAACGGCTCAAGCCCAAGGCGGAGGCTCTGAGGTCCGCAGACAAGGCGGAGGTTTGGACCAAGCCGAAGTCGGTCTCCATCTCGATCCGGGTGAAAGGAACGGTCAGGGACTGCTCAAAAAAAAACTGTGGGACTTTGGTGAAAAGGAAAAAATGCACGCTTGGGTGCAGCTTCCCCAGCGCCTCAATGACCGCCGCCGCTCGGGAAGCGTGGCCCAGGCCGTGGGCGGTGATAAAAAAGCCGAGGGAAATTTCGCCCATAAGGACCCAAGCCCCCCCGAACCGGAACGGGGGAGCCTGAAAAAAAGGAAAGGCTTAGAGTTTCTTGGCGTTTTCGGCCAAGTAGGAGGCCACACCGGCGGTGGTAGCCTTCATGCCCTTTTCCCCTTTGTGCCAACCGGCAGGGCAGACTTCGCCGTGCTCTTCGGTGAACTGGAGAGCATCGATCATCCGCAACATTTCATCGATGTTCCGGCCCAAGGGCAGGTCGTTGATCACTTGGTGGCGAACCACACCGGCCTTGTCGATCAGGAAGGAGCCGCGCAGCGCCACTTCGTCAGCGATCAGCACGTCATAGTCCCGAGCAATGTCTTTGGTCAGGTCGGCGACCAAGGGGTATTGGACGTTGCCGATCCCGCCTTTTTCAACCGGGGTGTTTTTCCAAGCCAAGTGGGTGAAGTGGCTGTCGATCGAGCAGCCCACGACTTCAACGCCACGGGCCTTGAATTCGGCCAACCGATGGTCGAAGGCGATGATTTCGGAAGGGCAGACAAAGGTGAAGTCTAGGGGGTAGAAGAACAGGACTACATATTTTCCCTTAAACTGGCTCAAGGTAAAATCGGCCTTGATGGTGTTGTCGGGCATAACGGCTTTGGCCTTAAAATCGGGAGCCGGTTTGGTGACTAATACGCTCATCTTTGTTCCTAGAAATGGGTTGTAGGGACACAAGGCTTGCCTTTGGGTTCGGGAAGCCCGGTTTTGTTGTTGCTTGCTGTCTAACAATTTATTTTCTTTTTTCTAGTTTGCCAAGTTAAATGTTTATAAAACAAGCCCGGTTTTCCTGGGGCAGGCGGACCTCGGCGGCTCTGGGGCTTGACGGTAATGGTCCGGTTCTCTATAGAATCAAAAAAGAAAGTCGTTTTGGGAGAGACATGGGAACAACTTCTGGTTTTGTACATGCGTTGGGGGTCACCCGCAATTGGGACAATGCCTTGGATGCCTTGCATCACCTATTGCTGAAAAAATGGTACTACCTGGGCATTGCCAGCAATACCAAAAAAGGTGCCTCCGGCAACCTGCTGACCGACAGCCTGGACTTCTCCAGGAAACGCTCCGACACCCAAGGCAAGGCGATCTTGGGCCTGGGGCGCAACAGCTTTTCCGAATTGATGGCCTTGGTGAACCAACAAAAATGGGGTGCCGGGGGGGAAGCGGACGTGTGGCACCTCAAGTCCGGCTGGAAGGAACTGCCCAGCGGCACCTGTCTGATCGAGTTGAACCAAAACTTTTTGTTCTCCGCCCTGACCGGCTCCAAGGAAAACAAACGTACCGCTTTTGTGGTGCTCGATGGCAAGGCGGCGGTCCAAGACCAAACCAACAGCCTGTTGCTGGTCAAAAAGGTTTTTACCGACAAAGGCTACACCCAAGAACAACTCAAGGAAGCCAGGTCCTCCAAGGCCAACGAGCCCAAGCTGGTCCAAGCTGCGGCCAAAAAGCCGGGCCGCCAGCCGGGTGGGCTGGTGATGGCGCTGCAAGAAGACTTTGAAGGGGTGGTCAAGACCCTGACCTTGGGCGAAAGGAACAGCCTCGAAACCTACTTCAACCAGCTGGAAGCCCGCAAGGAAGCCAATGCAAACCACCGGCAGCTCCAAGAAAAGGTCTCCTCCTACTGGCTCCACAAGCTCAATTGAACCGGCTTTTGGATTGACTTATCCCGCCCCGAAGACCAAAACTGGCGGAGTTTGTCGGCTTCACTCAACCCCCGTTTTTTCTTGTCGCCTATGTCCTCACCAACCCAGCCGGGGGATTGGTTCTTTCGGTTTGCCCAAGCAAAGGGAGCGGCCCTTTGGGTGCTACTGCTCCACGGCCTGATCTGGCTGGGCTTGAGCCTGCCTTTTGACCTCCACCCGGACATGGCCGACCACTGGGTGTGGTCCCGGTTTTTGGCCTGGGGTTATTATGAACACCCGCCCATGGTGGCCTTGACCATGCGCCTAGCCACGATGATCGGCGGCAACCACCCCTTGACCCTCAAGGTTGGGTCGGTGTTGTTTTCGGTGCTGATCCTGTGGCTGGCCTACCGTTTGGGTCGGGAGGTCTTGGGTCCCAAGGGCGGGTTGGTTTATCTGCTGCTCTTGGAGGCCACCCCTTACTTCACCATGGGTTCGGTCTTTTGGCACATCGACCAGCCCTACATGGCCTTTTGGCTTTTGGGGCTCTGGAGTTTGGTGCGATTGGTCAAGACCGGCAACCCCGCCTGGATGTGGGCCTTTGGGCTGTGCCTGGGGCTGGGGGCCGAGTCGAAGTACATCATCGCCCTGCTGCCTATGGGACTGGTGATTTTTTTGGCCTTCAACCGGTCCTGGGTTTGGTTGGTCTTCTCCCCCCACACCTGGGGCGGGGCGCTGCTCTGCCTGGGGCTGTTGGCTCCCAATCTGTACTGGAATAGCCAGCACCAGTGGGTGACCTTTGTGTACAACTTCGAGAAGGGGCTGACCGGCGGCGACCCGATGCAGCACTTTGCCCTGTTTACGGTGGGGCACTTGGTCCTCTTTTCGGTTTTTTTGGCCCCCCTGCTTTGGCTGTTGTTGGCCCAGTCCCTCAAACCTTGGCTTCAGGGCCAGCGGTCAGCGGTCCTGACCCAAGGCTGGTCGGGCAGTCTGCTCTCCCTGGTCCTATGCACCGGCCTGACCCCGGCCTTCTTTTTTACCCTGACCAGTTTCAAGGGCCGTGGTTCGGACCCCCATTGGGTCAACGTCGCCTACTTTGGGCTGTTTTTGATTCTGGCCCAGGTTTGGGTCAACCAAGAGGGGCTGGGCAAAAGGCTCCTCAAGGCTTTGGCCTTCAATTATTTTTTCCTGTTGGCCCTGTTGGCCGCCTTGGGCTGGAACCTGTGGCGGCTGGACTACCCGGAGACCTGGGCGGCCAAGACCTTGGGCTGGGTGGAGACGGCCCGGCAGATTGAGCAGGTTTTGGCCGACCAACAACAACCGGTTCCGCCGTTTGTGGTCAGCCGGGAGTACCACCTTTCCGGGGCACTGTCGCTGTACCTCCAGTCCCAGCCTTGGCCGCACAGCATCGAAAAGCCGATCCGCAACCTCTGGTCGCCCGAAATGGAGGTGCTGGCCCAAGGGGCCTTGGTGGTTTGTCCGCCCGAAGAGTGCCCCAACCTCTTGCCCCAGGTAGTGGAACGGTTTGGGGACCGGCTGGTGCCGCTGCCCTCGGTGGAAGTGGCGCTTCGGGGCTTTGTGGTCCGCCGGTTGGAGCTGTACCTGCTGCCGCCCCTTTTTACCTCCCACCCTTGAAGGGCCGATGATCCTCTTCTGGTACGCCGTAGGCGAGCTGCTCTTCCCCTTGGGCCTGGGGGCCGGGGTTTTGAGCGCCATCATGATGATGGACCAGATCTACAAGTTTGTGCCCTTCCTGCGGGCAGGCGGACTGGAACTGGCTCCCCTGGGCTGGATGATGGTTTACACCCTGCCCACCATCATCATGTTGACCACCCCCATCAGCCTGATGGTCGGCACCTACGCCGGGCTCAACCGGCTTTCCCAAGACTACGAAATCATCGCCATGCGGGCCGCCGGGGTGTCGTTGCGGTTTTTGTTCAAACCGGTGCTTTTTGTTGCTCTGATGGTGGCGCTGCTGGTCACTTGGCTCTCCTTTTACGCCAGCCCCTGGGGGGTTCGGGGGCTGGAGCAGCTCAAGTATGAAATCCTGAAAAAACAAACCCGGATCAGCCTGACCGAAGGGAGGATCAACAACTTTTTTGGCCAAAAGAGCATTTACATCTTCCAAAAAAAGGACGAGTTGCTGACCGGGGTTTTTATCGCCGACTGGAAAGACCCGGAAGGAGCCAGTTTGATCGAGGCCAAACAGGGGAAGATCCAGTTTGACGAAAAACACCGGCGGATCTTTTTGGTGCTCTACCAAGGCCGGATCCACCAGCTGGGGGAAGACCAGAGCCACCGGATCATCGATTTCGCCCAACTGGACTACCACCTAAATTCCCCGGACCCGGACCGCAGCAACCTGCCTTCTCGGTACCGCAACCCCAACAAGGCGGTGCCGCTCAACGACATGCAAATGTCCATCGAACGGCTCTGGGAAGAGGTGGGCAAGGCAGAGCCCCAGTCCCAGCCCTACCGGGAATATTTGGACGAGTTCCATGGCCGGATCACCACCATTTTGTCCTGCTTCGCCTTTGCGATCTTCTCCCTGCCTATGGGGGTCTTTGACCCCAGGAACCCCAAGACCCTACGGTTCGTGTACATGATCGTGATGATGGTGCTCTACTACAGCATCTATTCCCAAGCTCGGGGCCTGATGGTCCAAGGCAAGGGCTCGGCGGCGCTGATGTACTTGCCTTTGGTCTTTGGGGTGGCTTTGGGGCTGTTCAACTACTTTAAGATCAATTACGATCTGACATCCATCCCCGGTTGGCTGGCCCAACAGCTCCGGGGAACCCGCACAAACAAGCCGAAACAACCATGAGATACCGCAGCACCCGAGGTTTGAGCCCTGACCTATCCTTTTCCCAAGTGGTCCTAGAGGGCCTGGCCCGAGACGGGGGGCTTTACCTGCCCGAAAGCCTTCCCCAGTTTGGCTCTCGGCTGTCCGAGTTAAGCCGGTTGCGGTACCAGGACCTGGGGATGGAGATCTTTACCCCCTTCATGACCCCGGACTTCAACCCCGGCGAGATTGCCGAGCTGGTAGAGCGGAGCTGCCAAAACTTTGAGCACCGGGAGATCACCCCGCTGGTCAAGGGGGGAGACCATTGGATTTTGGAGCTTTGGCACGGGCCGACCTTGGCGTTTAAGGACGTGGCGTTGCAGTTTTTGGGCAACCTGTTTGAGGTGCTGCTCAAACGCAGCGGCGGTGAGCTGAACATCTTGGGTGCCACCAGCGGCGACACCGGCTCGGCGGCCATCCACGGAGTGCGGGGCAAAGAGCGGGTGCGGATTTTTATCCTCCACCCCCAAGGCAAGGTGAGCCAGGTCCAGGAACGGCAGATGACCTCGGTCTTGGACGACAACGTGGTCAACGTTGCGGTGACCGGCACCTTTGACGATGCCCAGTCTTGTGTCAAAGAGATATTCTCGGACCTGGAATTCAAGGACCACTACCACCTGGGGGCGATCAACTCGATCAACTGGGCTCGGGTGATGGCTCAAATCGTCTATTATTTTTACGGTTACTTCCGGTGGCAGGAAAAAACCGGCGGCCAAGCAGCGGTGTTTTCGGTGCCTACCGGCAACTTTGGAGACATTTTCGCCGGGATTCTGGCCAAACGAATGGGCCTGCCGATCAAAAAATTGGTTTTGGGGACCAACGAGAATGACATCCTGTCACGGGCCTTCCAGTCGGGCGACTACAGCACCAAAGCGGTGGTGCCGACCATCAGCCCTTCCATGGACATCCAGTTGGCCAGCAACTTTGAGCGGTATCTCTACTTCCTGGCCGACCAAAACCCCGAGGTCCTGCGCCGGTGGATGGAAGAATTGGGAAAAACCGGGGCCATCAAGCTAGAACCGGCTCTGCTCGCCAAGGCCCAGGCGGAGGTCCAGGCGTTCCGGGTGGACCGCACCTTGGCTAGTGACGTGATGAACCGCTACCTCAAACGAGGCTCGGCCCTGGACCCCCACACGGCGGTTGGAGTCGGGGCGGCGGAGCTGTCCGGGGAGAAGGACGTGATCTGCCTTTCCACTGCCCATCCGGCCAAGTTCAGCGAGGCCTTTGAAGCAGCGACCGGTCAGCGGCCCAAGATTCCGGCCTCCATTTTGGCCTTGGAGGGCAAACCGACCAGAGTGGTGACCAGTGCCGCCACCAAGTCGGCGATCCAAAAATTGATGACCGAAAAGATCGGTTGACCCCAAGGCACAAGCAGGGTCAGGGTTTGTGTTGGAACAATGTAGGGTTTAGGAACCTTTAATGTACAGGAGGGTCAGTCATGCCCCTTTCGCTCAGTACCCCCAGTTTCCCGGCTTCGGGAAAGATCCCCAAAAAATTCACCTGTGATGGGGCCAACCTTTCCCCGGAGCTGGTTTGGACCGGCGTTCCTGCCGAGGCCAAGACCTTGGCCCTGGTGATGGAAGACCCGGACACCCCGGACCCGGCGGCCCCCAAACGGGTGTTTGTCCATTGGGTGATGTACAATCTTCCGGCCAATTCCAAAGGGATTGTCGAGGGGATCAAGTACTTCCCCGCCCCCATGGGGGTCGGCCTCAATGACCGGGGAGGGCTGGGCTACACCGGACCTTGTCCGCCAATCGGCAACCACCGGTACTTTTTCCGGATTTATGCGCTCAACCGGATCTTGCCGCCCCTGTTCGAGCCAACCAAAATGGCGCTGCTCGAAGCGATGGAAACCCACATCCTGGACCAAGCCCAGTTGATGGGGACCTACCAGCGTTGAAGGGAAGCCGGGTCAAGCTACAAGGCCGTCCGGCTTGGGAAGGGAGCTAGAGCAGAGGCAGGACCGCAGCGGTCAAGCGGCGGTTGGTGGCCAAAACTTCCTTGGGGTAAAGTCCAGGTCGGCCCTTAAAATCGCAGACCTCTCCGCCCGCTTCGGCCAGGATTAAGGCCCCGGCGGCGACATCATAGAGGTTCAGTTCCTGCTCCCAAAAAAGGTCCACCTGTCCTTGGGCAACCAAACAAAGGTCCAGCGCCGCCGAACCAAAGCGCCGTTGACCCAGGGTTGCCTTGGCGATCCGGCCAAACCGGGGCAGGTTGTTCTCCTCCAGCCCGGCCCGCAGGCAGGCAAAGCCGGTCGAAACCATCGCTTCGGAGAGATTCGAGATCTTGGATACCTCGATCTTTTGGCCGTTGAGGCTGGCCCCTTCGCCCCGTGCAGCCAGATAGAGGTCGTGCAGCCGAGGGGCAAAAACCGCCCCCAGCTCCAAAACCCCGTTTCGCTCCAAGGCCACGCTGATCGACCAGAAGACTTGGCCCCGCACAAAGCTGTGGGTCCCGTCGATCGGGTCGATGACCCACCGCAGATTCTGGTCGTCGGTTTGGCCGGTTTCCTCGCCATAGAACCCGGCGTTGGGCTCAATGTCCTTGAGTGCTTCAATCAGGTATTGCTCTACCGCCAAATCCGCCTGGGTGACCAAGTCTCGGGGGGATTTTTCCCTGACCTTCAGGTCCCCAATCCGGTGGGCAAACTCCAAAGACACCGCTCCGGCGGCGAGCATTGCTTCCCGGAGTGCCAACAATTTGAGGTTCACAGGCCGGTCGGCTGGTCCAGCATTTCCAAACGGTCCTGGTGCCGCCCCCCGGCAAAGGGGGTGTCAAGCCAGGCTTTCAGCATCTCCACAGCCAAGGACTCGCTCAAGACCCTGGCCCCCAGCACCAAAATGTTGGCGTTGTTGTGTTCCCTGGAAAGTTGGGCGGTTTTGACATCGTGACACAACGCCGCCCGAACCCCGTGGAAGCGGTTTGCGGTGATGGACATCCCGATCCCGGTCCCGCAGATCAGGACCCCCTTTTCCGCCCGGCCCGAAGCGATTTCCTGGGCGACTTTGCGGCCATATTCAGGGTAGTGAACCGAATTTTCGTCTTTGCAGCCCAGGTCCTCGACTTCAAAGCCCTTGGCGGAAGCCCAGGCGGTGAGGGCCATCTTGAGGTGGAAACCGGCATGGTCGGAGCCAAAAATCAGTCGCTGGGCCATAAAAAACCTATCATCGTGGAAGTGAGCCTGCCCTCGCAAAAGGAGGCTTTGCAGGATTGGGTCAGGCCTGTATGCTAATGGGGTCGATCAAAAAGCTCAACCTGAAAACTTGGCTTGGCCCCAAAGGGCGGCCCTACCCTGAAGCGCTGTTGTGGTAAAAACCTGCAAAACCTGTTCGGACCACCGATACCAACTTTTACCCAAGGGCATGGTGGCGGTGGCCCAACGTTGCCCGGACTGCTTTTTGGAATGCAAAAAATGCTCGAACCTGGGCTACATCTTGAGCCAAGACGAAAAGGGCCGGGAACGGGCCGAGCCTTGTGATTGTCGGGAGGTGGACCGGAAAATCGCCCTGTACAACGGGGCCAAGATGCCGGCCCAATTTTTTGATGCCCACTTCGGCAACTATGACACCAAAGCCCACAAAAGTTTGGCCGAGGCTTTACGAACCGCCAAATTCTTGTACCGGAACTTTGAAAAGGGCGACTGGAAAGGCCTGCTTCTGATGGGTGGGGTCGGGGTCGGCAAGACAAGACTGGTCTGTAGCCTGATCCAGGACTTCACCTTGAACCACCAAGTCCCCTGCCTGTTCCAGGAGTTCACCTCCCTGCTTTCGGCGATCAAGTCCCAGTATGACCAGGGTTTGAGCGAATCCAACCTGCTTTCCCAGATCAGCCAGATTGAGGTTTTGGTGATCGACGAACTGGGCAAGGGCCGGGGCAGCGATTGGGAATTGGGGATCTTGGACAACCTGATTTCGGCAAGGTACGCCCAGAAAAAAACCACCCTTTTTACCACCAATTACACCGAACAAAAGTCCACCACCTACAAGGAACACAAGGCCACCGGCCCCGGTGACCCGGAGCCCAAGACCCTGGCCGAGCGGGTGGGGCCGAGGATTTACTCCCGGTTGCGGGGGATGTGTAATTTCATGATGATCGACGGCCCCGACCGGAGGCTTTTGGAAGGGTAGGGCTTGGGTTTGGGAACCCATGCCAGTTGTAACCTTTCTTGCCAACCTGGAAGGGTGAAGGAAAGCAAAAAGTCCAAAGCACAAATTTAGAAATCCTAAAATCAGGAACCAGAGTGGGAAAAAACTCTTCAGCAGCAAGAAAGCTTCAATTGCGAGGTCTGGAGTCTGGATTTGATGCAGCCTTTTCTACTGGATTGGCACTCAAAGAAAAACAAATTCAGCAAAACTACCGGCCAATTATTGGTATTCACAAATGGTTCGCTCGCCGTCCAGGAACTCTTTTTCGCAGTCTCATGCTTGCAGAATTTTGTGAGTCTGGAACTCTAAAAGACAATTTTTGGATTGCGCAAAAATTTCGGGGAGTTATTGGTGACCCCTTTATGGGAGGTGGAACCCCAGTATTTGAGGCCAATCGACTTGGATTTCACGTTGTCGGTTGTGATATCAATCCAATGGCACATTGGATTGTACGTCAGTCCCTTTCCGAATTGGAGATCAATACCTTTAGAAAAGAAGCAGAGCGCCTTGTCCAAAGTGTACAGCAGAAAGTTGATCGTTTGTATCAAACTACCTGCCTTGATTGTGGCAAAGAAGCAGAAGTAAAATATTTCATGTGGGTGAAAACGGCACCATGCCCTAAATGCCATGGTATCAATGATCTATTTCCTGGGTACCTTTTAGCCGAAGCGGTTCGACATCCGAAGAATCTTTTACTTTGCTCTGGATGTGGCACCCTGAATGAATTTTCAGAACTGCCCACTCGTAAGAGTCCTGCAATTTGCAAGTCTTGCGAACAACCTGTTCATATTGAAGGAAATGTTTCAAAGAAAAAGTTAGATTGCTGCCATTGCGGTCACGGCTTTTCGATCAGTCAGTTTAAAAAACCTCCGGCTCATAGAATGTGGGCGATTGAGTACCATTGTGAAGCTTGCTATCACACCAAAGCAGGGAGACAGTTCAAAGCTCCAGATGCAAATGACCTTAAAAAATTTCACTTGGCAAAAAAAAAACTTGCTTCTCTTTCTGATTCTCTACCGATTCCTGAAGACCCAATTCCTGCCGGAGACGAAAGTGATCGTTTGCACCGCTGGGGGTATTCAAAGTACAGGGAACTTTTTAATGAAAGACAATTGTTAGGTTTAGGTTTCTTACTGAAAGGGATTGTTGCGATAAGTGATATCCCCGTGCGTGAAGCGTTACTAACGGTGTTTTCAGATACCCTAAGGTACCAAAATATGCTTTGTCGGTATGATACCTATGCGCTTAAATGCCAGGATATATTTAGTATTCATGGGTTTCCTGTTGGTTTAATTCAATGCGAAAACAATCTGCTAGGAATCGAAAAAGTCGGGTCTGGGGCTTTTGTGCACTTTGTTGAGAAGTACATCCGGGCAAAACAATATTGCCTCGCTCCTTTTGAAACTAGGCAAAAGGGGGGAAAAAAGGAAACTGTCCCAATACCCGGAGAAACGATCAAAGCAACTTTAGTTTCTGGGCAACCATCTGGTTTTAAGACAAAACAAGCGTTTTTGATCAACCAACCCTCCCAGGCAGTTCCTTTAACTAAAGACTCACTGGATGGAGTTTTTACCGATCCACCTTACTATGATAATGTTCAATATGCTGAATTAATAGATTTTTGTTTTGTTTGGTTGCGCCAAGTTTTAGGTGAAAAATTTCCAGGTTTTAGGGCCCCAAGCACTAGGTCAGCTGAGGAATTAACTGGCAATGAGACAGAAAAACGAGGACTTGAGCACTTTACCAATGGACTTTCTGAGGTTTTTACCCACTTTGCCCAAGCACTTAAGGTGGGTGGTCCCTTCGTTTTTACGTATCATCACAATGATCCAACAGCCTATTTACCCTTGGTGGTAGCTATTTTGGATGCTCAACTGATTTGCACGGCGACTTTGCCTGCTGCTGGGGAAATGAGTGCCTCATTGCACATCGCCAAAACTGGGTCTTCCATCCTGGACTCCGTCTTCGTTTGCCGAAAAATGACCCGAAATCAGCAAAAAAATGAACAATTGGAACTGCTCACAGTGCAGCCCCAAGTTGAGTGTTTTAAGATTTTAAAAGATGATGGGTTAATGATGCAACAGGCTGGTGTTAGGGTATCCAAAGGCGATCTTCGTTGTTTGATGGCGGGCCACGTCGCTAGACTGGCAACCCGGATATTGCAGTCAAAGTGGGATCGCTTTTTGCCGCTGAAAGTTAAGATGGATATGGCAACAGAGTGTATTAAAAAAATTTCAGACCAGGTAGAAATTGAATTCGCAGTCACTGAAGTGAGTGATTTCCTGGCCGTATCAAAAAGAAATGAACCAAGTTTGGTGGAGAAATAAGAATGGTGCGCCCTTTTCAACTTGATTTCTCAAGTTTAAATCGACAATTAGATGCCATGGTTGACGTTACTTTTCAGGATATTCAATCCCAGTTTCTTTATCTTCCCAGGGGGCCCGGCTTTGTCGAATATGGTGATTTTCAGTCGGCATACGAGGTATTAAAGCGTCATTCCCAGGCTTTTGTCCGGTTCGATGAGGAATCTGTCTGGGAAGCTTTGAAAGAAGATGCTCTGGTTCTGGTCGTTTTGCGAACTATCTTGGGGTTTTCACCGCCTGAGTGGGCTGATTTAGCAAGGTCAGAGCGAAACAGTGATATTACCCAAGGGGCAATTCGCACTTTGGACACAAAGGTCAGGAAGCATCGGAACTTTTTTTCTTCTCCAAAAGCGGGGGCTCAGGTTACCAACGTGCGGATCAAGTCGCTAATTTCTATTGCTGTTGAATTGATTGCAAAAGGTGCCCCACCGATATCAAAGGATACCTTACATCGTTTGGCCAAAGTGGATACGTCAAGCGGGCTGACTTCAGTTCAAAATGCAGCCAATTTGCACATTCCCTATGCGGTGCTGCTGTACGAACGATATCTAGGCCGTCCTTTTGCTAGCCACCGAGACTCTGCGTCAGAACAGGTGGGCGATGTCATGGAAAGTGCTATTGAAGAACAACTCTCCAAGCGGATGATTACCTTTCGTAAGACCAGAAGGGCTGAAAGAATCGAAGGATTTGAGCAGGCACCTGACTTCTTTGTACCTACTGAATTTGCTGCATCGGTGATCATTGAAGCTAAGATCACCGGGGATGATGGAACAGCAAGGGACAAGGTTTCTAGAATTTTGCGACTTGCTTCCATGCGGGATGATCGGACAAGGGCCGGAAAACCCTCATTTGAAGTGGTTGCTTGTATTGATGGAAGAGGCTTTGGAATCCGCAGACAAGACATGAAGGATATGCTCTTAGCTACCCACGGAAAAGTCTTCACACTTTCGACCTTGCATCAATTGGTTGAGAACACAGGACTAAAAAACTTTTTGCCAAAAGTGGTTGAGTGAAATTAGTGACGTAATCGACAATCATGCCATTTTTCTATTTGCCTGGAAGCGTTGGCTACCAATCCTGCGGTTTTCAATAGTGGTCCCTGACCGTAACCAAGTTTACTGGAAGGACAAAAGGCTTTGCAAATTTGCATGGTCAAGCTAGCATGATTCATTAACCCGACCTATAACCCTACTCAAACGGTGGCTATGGCTAGCGAGAATATCCTGATCCTCAGTGATGCAGATTTTGAAGAAAAGGTGCTGAAGAGCGAGAAACCGGTTTTGGTGGACTTCTGGGCAGACTGGTGTGGCCCTTGTAAGGCCATTGCCCCCTTCTTGGACCAATTGGCCGATGCCAACGTGGGCAAAGTGATGATCGCCAAGCTCAACGTGGACGAGCACACCCAATACGCCGCCCAATTTGCGGTCCGCAGCATCCCCACCTTGATCCTCTTTAAAAACGGCCAACCTGCCGAAACCGTGATCGGCGCCGATCCAGGCAAGATCAAGAAGATGGTGGAATCCGCCTGATCCGCAGCAGTCCCTTGGAGCCTGTTTGCCGGTATTTGGGTTTGGTGGAGTATGAAGGAACCGGTTACCTGGGGTGGCAAGTCCAACCCCAGGGGCCAACGGTCCAGGAAAAACTGGTTGAGGCGGCCTCCAAGCTGTTTGGCCGTTCCACCTGGGTGACCGTGCCCAGCCGTACCGATGCCGGTGTCCACGCCCGTGGGCAAGTGATCGCCTTTGATGCCCCTCTTTTGCCGCTCAACCGTGTTCTGTTGGGCATCAATACCTACCTACCGTCGGACATTGCCCTCAAGGACTTGGTTTTGGTTCCCCCGGACTTTCGGGTCAAGGAAACCCAAGGCAAGGAATACCGCTACCAAATCTGGCAAAGCCCCTACCCCTCTCCTTTTAGACTCAAAGACCACTGGTGGTCCACCAAGCCCTTGGACCTCAACGCCTTGGAAACGGCGGCCCAAGAGTTTGTAGGCACCCACGACTTCTCCGCCTTCCGGGGCCGGGGTTGCCAGTCCACCAGCGCTCAAAAGTCCATCTTTGCGGTCAAGCTTTTGGTCACCCCGGAGGTCAATGGGCAGATTGTGACCTTGGTGATTTCCGGGGATTCCTTTTTGCGCAACATGGTGCGGATCATGGTGGGCACCTTGGTGGAAATCGCTTGGGGGCAAAAGCCCCAGGGGACGGTGGCCAAGGCGCTGGGCTCCGGCCAACGGAGCCACACCGGCCAAACCGCTCCGGCCCACGGGCTTTGGCTGGAAAAGGTCTTTTACGACCCGGACCCGTTTGTCACCAGGGGACTCAAAAATGGGCAGGGGGACTGGGGCCAAAACGATCCCGCTCTTGTCAGCAAGTCCTTTTTTGTCTAAGCTGCCCAAACAAAGCCCGTAAGGGTAAAACAACCATTGGTTTTGACCTCCTAAACTAAGGAACCGGATGAAATTTGGTGTGATCGGCGGCAGTGGCCTGTATGAAATGGAAGGAATGGAAGGGGTTTCCGAATTGACCGTCAAAACCCCCTTTGGCGACCCTTCGGATGCCTTGGTCCAAGGCAAGCTGTTGGGCAAGGACATGGTCTTTTTGCCCCGTCATGGCCGGGGCCACCGGATTTTGCCCAGCGAGATCAACTACAGGGCCAACATCTGGGCCATGAAAAGCCTGGGCGTGACCCATCTGGTTTCGGTCAGCGCCGTGGGCAGCCTCAAGGAGGAAATCGCTCCTGGGCACATCGTCATTCCCGACCAATTTTTTGACCGCACCAAAGACCGCCCTTCCACCTTTTTTGGGGAAGGAGTGGTGGCCCACCTCCAGTTTGGCCACCCGGTCTGCGCCGACCTTTGCAACGGCCTGGAAGCGGCGGTCAAGAAGGTGGGGGTGACCTACCACCGGGGCGGTACTTACGTTTGCATGGAAGGCCCCCTGTTCTCCACCAAGGCGGAATCGGAGTTTTACCGGCAGATCGGCGCTGCGGTGATCGGCATGACCAACCTCCAGGAAGCCAAGTTGGCCAGGGAAGCAGAGCTTTGCTTTGGCACCATCGCCCTTTCGACCGACTACGACTGCTGGCACGATGAAGAAGTGACCTTGGAAGCGGTCTTGAAGGTCATGGCCCAAAACGTGGGCAACAGCAAGGCGATCTTGAAGGCCCTGGTGGAAAGCTACAGCCCCGGCGGCACCTGTGGCCACGATTCCTCCCTCAAATACGCCATCATGACCAAGCCGGAACTGATCCCGGCGGCGACCAAGGAAAAGCTCAAACTGATCATCGGGAAATACGTTTCCTAAAAAACCCCTTCCCTCCAATGGCCAGATCCCTGCTGCTTTGGTTGGCCTTCCTGGCCTTGGCTTCTCCCCTGGAGGCCAAGGTCTTGCAATTCTGGCAATTCTGGCCCTCAGAGTGGCTGGCCCCCGAGCTGGCCAAGTTTGAGGCGGAAACCGGGATCACCGTACAGGTGGAACGGTTGACCTGGGGAGACGGGCTCAACAAGATCCTGACCGCCATGGCGGCCGGGCAGAGCCCCGACGTGATGGAAATCGGCTCCACCTGGGTGGCCGGATTCTCTTCGGGCTTAAGCCCCCTCGACCCCGGCCCGTTGGCAGGCAAACTCAACGGCTGGGACCCTGCCGCCTACCAAGGGAAGTTTTACGCCGTCCCCTGGACCCTCTCGACCAATGCCCTGTTTGTGAACCTGGACCTTTTGGAACAGGCCGGGGCGGAGCTGCCTTTAGACTGGGCTGGGCTTTTGGCCGCCGCAACCAAGATCGAGGCGCTGGGGCACCAGGTCCACGGTTATGGGGTCAAGACCGGCACCTACACCACCAGCCAGACCTTCCTGCCCTTTGTTTGGTCCAAAGGCTCCCGGTTGCTCAAACCAGAAGGGGGTACCGGCCTCAGGGACCCGGCCTTTTTGGAGGCCCTGGAGTTTTACCGCAAGCTCAAGCAGGTGGGCCAGTTCGACGAGAACCAAGTGGTCCGCAAGGCCTTTGGGGAAGGCAAGCTGGGCCTGATGCTCGAAGAGCCGGGGCAGATCGAGCGGTTCAAACGAGAAAACCCTAAACTCCGGTTCGCCGTGGTCCCCCTGCCCCCGCCCGAGCGGGGTGGGCAAAGCATTGCTTTTGGGGGAGGGCAGATGTTGGCCATTGCCAAAACCAGCGCCTCCCCAAAGGAAGCCCGGATGTTGGTGGACTTTCTGGTCCGCCCCGAGGTCAGCGCCGCCATCACTGGTCGGATCACCACCCTGTTTCCAGCCCACAAGGATGCCGCCGGTTCCGACTTCTACCGGAACGAGCACCCAGAGTTGTTGGTCTTCCTTAAGATCCTGCAACAAAGCACCGCCCCCCCCTCCCATCCAAGGTGGGTTGAGATCCAAGAGGTTTTCTCCCAAGGGTTGGAACGGGTTTTGTACGGCCTCGACGAACCGGCAGCGGCCTTGGAGACCTTGGCCCAAGACATAGAGCCGCTTTTGAACCCCAAGGTCCGGGCGGTCCAGGACGGACTTGACCGGTGGGGGCTGTTTCTTAAACTCCTTGGGGGAGCCTGCGCTTTTTTGGCTCTGGGCTACGGGCTTTGGCAGGCGCTCCGGTACCGGGGTGCCACCGCTACAAACCGGGCCAAAACCGCCAAGGCTTGGCGGTACCACAAAGACACCCTGGTCTTTTTGGGGCCTTGGATTCTGGTGTTTGGGGTGTTCAGCCTGTACCCGATTGCCCATTCGGTTTACCTGAGCTTCACCGACTTTGAGGCAACCGACGGCCTCCCGCCTGCTTGGGTGGGCTGGGCCAACTATGGCCGGATGTGGCAAGACCCCCATTTTTGGGCTTCCATGGGGCACAGCTTTTATTTTGTGCTGGGCACGGTCCCGGCGATTTTGGTGCTGGCCTTGGTGTTGGCAGTGGTGTTGAACCAGCGGATCCGTTTAAAAACCTTTTACCGGGTCAGCTTTTTTGTCCCGGTGGTCACCAGCGTGATGGTCATCGCTGCCTTGTTTGTCGAGCTTTACAGCCCCGTAGGGTTGGTCAATCAGGTTCTTTCCTGGGTCGGGGTGCCGGGGCACCATTGGCTCAAGGACCCCAATTGGGCCTTGCCTTCGATCATGGTAATGAACATCTGGGCGAGTTTTGGGTTTTACACCTTGATGTTGCTCGCCGGGCTCCAGGCGATTCCCCAGGAATATTATGAGGCCTCCGGCCTCGAAGGGGCGGGCAAGGTCCGGCAGTTTTTTACCATCACCCTACCGCTGCTTAAACCGACCTTGCTGGTGGCGACGGTAATGGATTCAATCTTGGCGTTCCAGGTGTTTGGGGAAGTCTTGCTGATGACCCGGGGCGGGCCGCTGCGGTCTTCGGAAACGGCGGTTTATTATCTCTATGACCTGGCCTTCCACCGGCAGGAAATGGGTTACGCTTCGGCGGTAGCCTATGGGGTCTTTTTGGTGCTGCTGGTCTTTACCGGGCTCCAGTGGGGCTGGTACGGAAAAAAGGAACGGCTTTGAGTTTAGGCCAAGGGCAAAATGCCGATTTTGTCGGCGACCCCTAGGGGGAGAGAAAAGCTGGTCCCTTGGTATTCCAACAGCATCGAGTCGGTGGCTTTGATTTTTTCAAGAAATTTTAGCCGCTCTCCCGGTTGCAGGTGGTGGCGTTCCAGAAACTCCATCAATTCCTGTTGGTCTTCCAACACCTCCCGGATCACCACCACCTGAAAATCCCTCCCCTCTTCCAGCGCCGAAAGGGCCAAGGTGGAAGCCGGTAGGTTGGTTCCCGAACCGGGCATGGGGGTACCGTGAGGGCAAAAGCCCGGAAAGCCCAGAAACTCGGCCAACCGCTCCACCACCAATGGGGTCAGACCATGTTCCAAGATGTGGGCATGGTGGTGGACTTCGTGCCAGGGGATCCCCAACCGGTCACACAAAAAGCTTTCCACCAACTGGTGCCGGTAAACCAGGGACTCCGCCTTGGTCTGGCCTTTGGAAGTGAGCAGGACCTCTTTTTTGGGCCCCACTTCCACCAAGCCGTCTCGCTGCATCCGGCTCAAGGTGGCGTGCACGGTGCTGGGGCTCGAAGCCAGCCTTGTGGCCAGCTGAATCGCCTTGACCGGCCCCTCGGACCCGGTTAAGGCATAGATCACCTGGAGATATTCCTCCACCACCACCGAGTTTCGTTCAACCGCCATCTGTTTTTTGTTTGAAGTTTGCGAGATTCTAACAGAATCGGCCAAATTGTCCAGTCAACCTAGCCGCCGGGGATTGCAAATCCAAAGAACTTGGGTTAGCCTTTCCTTTTTATTGAGACCTACATGAAGCTCCTGCTGCCCTTTTACTGCCCGAACTGCAAAGCCTTAACCTTTTTGGTCAAAGGTGACCAGCCCCAACTGGTGGACTATGCACCGGGGGCCTGGGCGCTGCACCCCTGCCAAAGGTTCGAGGGCAAGCCGATCTTGGAATTTGAGATCGTCACCCACCTCTTGGGCCTCAAGGACCAGGAGAGCTTTGCCTTCAAGTACCGGCCCGGCGGCCACCACCGGCACACCGAACCCAAAGAGGCGGTGGTGCTGCGGATCGCCGATGCAAGGCACCCATATTTCCAGGTTTTGACCGGCGAAAATGGGCTGTTTGAGGTCAAGCTCAACGGGGCCTTGGGCTTGGTACAAGGCTGCCTGATTGGTCTGGGCAAGCTTAAGAGAACCGGTACCGACCGCTTTCGGACCGACCATTGGGAGGCCCTGGAACTGCCCGAACTCCTGGCCCCCACGGCCACCTTGGAGCTGTACCGCTTGACCCTCAAGGCACCGGAGCAGGAAGCCCTGGAGACCCACTGCACCCGTTTTTTGCAGCACTTCGACCGAGCCGGAACCCCGGCCCTGGGCGTGTTGCCCGGTTTGATCCAGCCCGGAGCGGTGCCTCTGTTCGTGCGGCAGCTTTTTTTGTCCAAAGAGGCGGACTTGGTCTTGGCGCTGGAGAAGGTCAGCTTGCCCGAACAGGTGGAAACCTCGTTCCACCAGATCAAGCCCCAACAGCTCCATGAACGTTAGGGTCTATCTGGACCACGCCGCTTCCACGCCCCTGGACCCCAGGGTTTTGGAGGCCCAGAGCCCGTTTTTTTCCGCCGCCAACCCCAGCGGAATCCACCAGTCCGGCCAACAGGCTGCGGCGGCATTGACCCAAGCCAGACAAAATATCGCCAAGCTTTTGGCCGTGAAACCCCAAGAACTGGTTTTTACCAGCGGCGGCACTGAAGCCAACAATCTGGCGGTCTGGGGCTTGGCCAAGCCAGGGAGCCATATGCTGGTTAGCCCGGTGGAGCATCCTTCGGTTCTTTTGCCACTGGAACGGATGAGCGTCAAGTTTGGGGTGGAGTTGGAGGTCTTGCCGGTCAACGGGCAAGGGTTGGTTGATCCGGTAGTCTTAAAATCGAGGATCAGGCTTAATACTGCCTTGGTGGCTATCCAGTGGGCCAACAACGAAACCGGAGCGGTCCAGCCGGTGACCGAGTTGGCCAAGGTTACCCAAAAAGCCCAGGTGCCGCTTTTTTGTGATGCTGCCCAAGCCTCACCTAGTCTGGACCTAAACCCCGCCCAACTGGGGGTGGACTTGATGAGCCTCTCGGCCCACAAGCTCCACGGCCCCAAAGGGGTAGGGCTGCTTTATGTAAATGAACGGCTCAAGTTGGAGCCCTTGGTTTTGGGTGGTGGGCAGGAGCGGGGCCTTCGTTCGGGCACAGAAAATCTGCCTGGAATCTGGGGTTTTGCCCAAGCCTTGGCGCTAGCCTACCAGGAAAGGACCAAACGGGTGCAAAACTTTTTGGCCTTGACCCAAACCCTAGATCTAGCCCTGGAAGGCCTTGGTCAGCCAGTCCTGGAGCCCCAAACCCCCGTTTTGCCCCAAATCAGAAGTTACCTGTTCCCCGGTTTTTTGGCCCAACGGTTGTTGATGCGCCTGGACCTAGAGGGCTTTGAGGTGGGCAGCGGCTCCGCCTGTTCGGTGGGCAACGACGAACCCAGCCCGGTGCTGCTGGCCATGGGCCTCGACCCGGCCTTGGCTCGGTCGGTTTTGCGGTTCAGTTTTGGGGCCGACAGTCGGCCCGAGTCCTTGGACAGACTGAGAGAGGTGATGACCCGAATCCTGAGGCAGCCATGAAGGTCGTGGTCGGCATGAGTGGCGGGGTGGACAGTTCGGTGGCGGCAGCCTTGCTGGTCCAACAGGGCCACGAGGTGATCGGGCTGATGCTCAAGCTTTGGGCCGAAGAGGGCTGTAGGGACAACCGTTGCTGTGCCCCTGAGGCGGTGGACCAAGCCCGGTCCGTGGCAAGGCAATTGGGCATCCCCTTTTATGTGCTCGACTACAAACAAGTGTTCAAGCAAAAGGTGGTGGACCCTTTTGTGGGCACCTATTTAGCCGGAGCGACCCCCAACCCCTGCCTGAGTTGCAACCGGCTGGTCCGGTTCGGGGCGATGATGGAGGAGGCCTTGGCTTTGGGGGCAGACAAATTGGTGACCGGCCATTATGTACGGTTGGAGGAACAGGCGGGGCGGTTTTTGCTCAAAAAGGGATTGGACCCCCGCAAGGACCAAAGTTATGTACTCTATCAGCTTTCTCAGGCCCAACTTGCCCGCTGCCTCTTCCCTTTGGGGGGGATGGAAAAGTCCCAAACCAGGGCGCTAGCCAAAGAGTTTGGACTTGAGGTAGCGTCTAAGCCAGACAGCCAGGACCTTTGTTTTGTTGGAGACGACGGCTACCGGGGCTTTTTGGCCCGCAGGGCAAACGGAGCCTTTGGTTCGGGAAACTTTGTGGACACCCAGGGCCGGGTTTTGGGCCGACACAAGGGCTTGCCACTTTACACCATTGGCCAGCGCAAGGGCCTGGGGCTGAGCCTGCCCGAGCCGCTTTATGTGGTCCGGCTGGACCGGGACAAAAACCAAGTGGTCCTGGGCCGAGAGTCGGCCCGTGAGGCTTCCCTGGCGCTGGTGGACCAGCTGTTGTGGCAGCAGGACCCAGGGCCCTACTGGGGCCGGGAGGTGGCCGTTCAGGTGCGGTACAATTCCCAGGAAAGATTCGCCAGACTGGAGCCCCACGGGCCCCTGGCCAAGTTGCACTTTTTGGAACCGGTCAAGGACCTTACCCCAGGTCAGGCGGCGGTGTTTTACGATGGGGATTTGTTGGTCGGTGGAGGTATCCTGTTAGGATAGCGATGGAGCATCTGCAACTGCATCTGTACGAGATTCGGCAATTCGAGCTGGCCCCTTGGCTGTTGTTGGCCGCCTACCTTTTGGGCTCGGTGCCCTGGGGACTGGTGATCGCCAAGGTCTTTTTGGGTTTTGACCCTCGGACCAAAGGCAGCGGGAACATCGGCATGACCAACGTCATGCGCACCGGAGGGAAAAAAGCGGGGATCGCCACCTTCCTTTTGGACTTCGGCAAGGGATTCTTGGCGGTCTGGCTTTGTTCCGGCTACTTCCATGCCCCGGAAATCTTTTCGATCCTAGCCGGGTTCTTGGCGGTTTTGGGGCACACCAAGTCGGTTTTTCTCAAGTTCACCGGCGGCAAAGGGGTGGCCACCAACTTTGGGGTTTGGGCCGCTTTGGATTGGCGGGTCTTTCTGGCGCTGGCTGCTTTGTGGGTGGGGGTCTTTTTATGGAAAAAGATCAGCAGCCTGGCTGCCTTGACGGCTCTGGCGCTGATGCCCTTGGTGGTCTTTTTGTTTGAGTCCCTGGACGACCGTTTGTATCTGGCAAGTTTGCTTTCTATTTATTTGATCATACTGCATAAATCAAACATTGCCCGACTGCTTGGCGGGGCGGAGGGAAAACTAAAGACCACAAAGGAGAAACTCCCTTGAAAACCGGAGAATTGATCGACCCCCAAGGCCGAGCGGTCCCACATGCCACTTGGCCCGCCTCCAGTCCGAAGGGCCAAGTTTATTTACTCCACGGTTACGCCGAACATTACCGCCGGTACCACCGGTTTGCCCAAAACTTGGCCTTAGCCGGGTTTACCGTTCATGCCTTCGACCTCCCCGGACACGGGCTGGCCGGGGGCAAACGGGGGCACATCGACCGTTTCCAGGAGTACATCGACCAGCTCCATTGGTTCATCCAAACCAACCCGGAACACTTGGCCGACAAGCCCCTGTTTGTAATGGGTCACAGCATGGGCGGTTTGATCTCCGCTCACCTTTGTATCCAACAACCAGAGTTCGCCAAAGGGCTGATCTTGAGCAGTCCCTTGACTGGCTTTGACCCCGCTTTCAGTGCGGTCATGGGGTTAGTGGCCCGGTTTTTGGGCCGCCACGACAAGAGCCGCTTGATCCCCAAGCCCTTGGATGCCACCGACCTGACCCAAATCAAGGCCCGTTGGCCCGAATACACCTCGGATCCTTTGCGGCTCAACACTCTTTCACCGGCGCTGTTTTTGGGTATGATCGAGTGGTCCAAACTACTCCACCAAAAGGCCAAATCCCTGACCTTGCCGCTGTTGGTTTTCTCCAGCCGGACCGACAAGGTGGTGAGCCCAGAAAAGCTACTGGCCTTTTTTTACCGAGCCAAATCCAAGGACAAGGAGTTGGTCGCCTACGCCGACTGTGGCCACGAGATACTTCAAGACCGCCCGGAACTGGAGATGACTTCCAAAATCCTGGCTTGGCTGGAAAAACACCTCTAAGCCTTTTTTAGGTTTTCCCCGCCACCGGCCCGCCCCCCAAAGGTCGGGCCGCTTTACCTTCCTCCAACCCAACCGATTTGTTTTTGTAGGCCTCCCTGGAACGTTGGATCGTCTCCATGTTGACCATCGCCCATTGAGTCAGCTGGCGGACCAGAGGCAGCAGGCTCTGGCCGACCGGGGTCAGCTGGTACTCTACCTTGGGCGGGATGACCAAATAGGCCTTTCTGTCCACCAGTCCGTCTGCCTCCAGTGTTTTGAGCGTGACCGAAAGCATCTTTTGGGAAACATCGCCGATTTGGTGGTTTAGTTCGTTAAAGCGCATCACTCCCACTTCCCCCAGCACCAAAATCACCAGTACCGACCATTTGTCGCCAAAACGGTCCAAGATGTTTCTGACTGGGCAAGAGTCCGATTTGGCGTACTTGGGTGGCAAAAGGTCCATTGTTTGGTTGGAAAGGCACTTACCTGGAGGTAAGTGAGTGAAAAAAGAGTGCCTTCTTGTGGAGGCTGCGGTGGTTTGTTATCTAGCACTTACGAAGAGTAATCTGCTCTTTTATTGTTAGCAACATAAAACATCGGAGATTTGTTATGGCAAAGATTCTGGTTACAGGGGCTACGGGTCCCTTGGGTGGCGGGGTAGCGGGTTTTTTGGCCAAAAAGATGGAGTTGAAGGATTTGGCTGTCCTGGTCAGAGACCCGGCCAAGGCAAAATCCTGGCAAGACCGGGGCATAGAGGTACGCCAGGGAGACTACGGCGATTTGGGATCTTTGGAGCGGGCCTTCCAAGGGGTTGAAAAACTGTACTTTGTTTCGGGCAATGAGGTGGAGCACCGGACAGCCCAACAAGCCAAGGTAGTGGCTGCCGCCAAAAAATGTGGTCTTTCACTGGTGGTTTACACCAGTTTCCAGAGGAAAAACGAAACCACTACTTCCCCTCTGGCCGCTTTGTCCAAGGCCCACCTGGAAACCGAACGGTTGTTACGGGAGTCCGGGCTGAATTACACATTTTTGCGGCACAACCTATACTTTGACATCCTGCCGATGTTTTTGGGTCCTCAGGTACTGGAACAAAAAACGATCTTTTTGCCCGCCGGAGCAGGCAAGGGGTCTTTTGTCTCCCGGAAGGATCTGGCCGAGGTGGGCGCTCACCTGTTGACCGGTTCGGGGCACGAAAAAAAGAGCTACAACCTTTCCAACACCCGGTCTTGGTCTTTCTCTGAATTGGCGGAAACCTTAAGCAAACTCAGCGGAAAACAGATCGCCTATGTCTCCCCTGACCCACAGACATTCAAGAAGGAACTGGCTAAGGCAGGGGTGCCGCAAATCCAAATCGAAATGGCTGCAAATTTTTCCCAAGCCATTTTGGAGCAAGAGTTTGACTCTCCCAGTCCTGAAGTCAAAAACTTCTTGGGTAGAGCCCCTTTGTCTTTGGAGGAATACCTTAAAGCCGCTTACAGCTTGTAGGGGGAAATACCAAAACGGCCCAAGACCGGGGAAAAGGGTTGGCACTCGGATTTTGCCGGTCCTTTTCCCCGGAACCTGCCTTGTTTTCGTAGGTTAAAGAAGGTAGGCTGGGGAAAACTCTTTCCCAATCTCTTAACCAGGGTCCAATGGAACCGTTTTTTTCCGATCCTCGTCTGGGTTTACAAAAAACTGAACTGCTCGCCAAGCGCCGCCAAGGCCTCAAAGACTGGATCGACCGGCAGTCCGACTGCCCCCACAAAGAATTGCTTTACCAGCTGGGTTCCCTGTTTTACGGCGGGATCAACAGCCGCAGATTGGAGGAACTGGAGCCTCCAAAGCTGTACCAAATCGCCCTGGGCAGCTTGGAGATCCTCAAACGGGCCCAACACAAACCCTTTGAGACAGAGATCAAACCCCTGGACTCGGGGCTTTTTTTGGTCAACCTGCTCTGTGTGGACCGGAAGTTTTTGGACGACTCACTGGTTGAATTTCTACACCGCTCTTCCTACCAATCTCCCTTTTTTTTTAATCCCCTGCTCCGGCTGACCCACGACCCGCAAGGCCAGATCACCGGCATCCATGGGGCGGAAGGCAATCTGGGGGAAGAGCCGCTTTACAGCCTGACCGCCTTCGGATTACCGGGGTTTACTGCCACCGAGGTCCCCGGCTTGACCGACAAGCTGGAAACCTTGCTGGGGCAAATCACCCAGGCCACCGAAGACTTTGCTCCCATGAGGGACAAGGCCCAAGAGCTGGCCCAGAGGAACCAAAAAAAAGCCGGGTACGAAGCGGTTTCGGCACTCTTTGGCTGGATGGCCGAAGACAATGCGATTTTTTTGGGCACCACTCAGGTTTATGAGATCCAGCTGGCCCAACTGGAGTACGAACAGCTGGTCCAGCCCCTGGGCCTGTTTCGCCGTCCCGACCTGGGCCGGGAACTGCTGCCCCAGATGGTCAAATGGGGCCAACATTTTTTGCGCAGCTCTTTAAAAGTCAGTCTCTTTGAGCTTTCCACCCGCTCCCCGGTCCACCGGCCCGACCGGCTCCAGCTGGTTTTGACCCGGCAGGAAGACGGGGACGGTAGGGTGATGTTGTCCTATTTTTTGATCCTCTTCACCCGGCAGGCCATTTTTTCTCGGGCCGACCATATCCCCTTGGCCCAAGAGAAGGTCCGCTCCGTCGCCCTCACCTTTGCCGGTTCGACCGCCAGCCACCGTTACAAACAGTCGATCGAGCTTTTTACCCGGTTCCCCAAAAGCGAGCTGTTCCGGCTGGACCCGGCGGAGCTGTTGGGGCTGCTTGACCAGGTCCAGTTTTTCAACGAATACGACCGAAGCCGTTTGTTCAGCTACCAGGACTCTTCTCGGGGCTACTTGCGGTTCACCTTCGCCCTTTCCGCCCGGCTGTTCAGCCCCGAGGTGTTTGAAGAGATCGAAGGCCGTTTGGCCCAAGTGATGGGCCTTTCCTCAGAGGTCCGGTTTTATGTCACCTTAGGCCCCAATACTTACAGCCACCACGCCTTTTACCTGCCCGCAGGTTATCCGGGGCCCAGCGGGCTGGACCCTTTGGTGCTGGAATCCTGGTTGGACGGACTCACCCAGGGCTGGCCGGAACAGCTGACCCAAATCTTGGCCTCACAGCAGGGCCTGTCTGCCCTTTGGTCCCAAAAGCTGGCTTGGGCCTTCCCCAAGTCCTACATGGCCCAATTCAGCCCCTTGGAAGCCCTCCAGGACCTGCCTGCCTTGGAAACCCTGGGCTGTACCGGCTTGACCCAGGTCGAGTTCCGCACAGGACCTCGCCCTGGCCGCTTCAGCTTGCAGGTGTACCTCAAAACCGAAGTCACCTTGACCCAGCTGATCCCCCACCTGCACCGGATGGGGCTGGTGATCCTGGACGAAAACAAGTTTGACTTGACCCTGCCGGACGATCAAAAAGTCTATTTGAACCACTTCCATGTGGAATATCCGGGGCTGGGGGCCGGGGACTTGGAACGGCTCAAGGCCAAGGGGGAAGAGCTTTTGTTGGCGGTCCTGGCCGGCAGGGCCGAGTCGGACTTTTTGAACGGCCTGTTGTTTGGTGGCGGACTGGATGTCAAAGAGATTCACCTTTGGATCCTACTGCGCAACTACCTGCAACAAATTGGCTTTGTCATGGGCCGAGAGAGTATCAATGGGGTACTGCTCAAACATCCCGCCTTGGTGGGCCTGCTCAAAGACTACTTTTTGGCCAAGTTTGGCCCCCAAGAGGCGGATTTGGAACCGTTGGAACAACTGTTTTTGGGCCGGCTCAATGAGGTCAAAACCCTGCGGGAGGAGCAGCTGTTCAAACAGTTGTTCAACCTGCTGCAAAGTGCGGTCAGGACCAATTATTTTGTCCCCACCCCCGACACCGCCTTGGCGATCAAGTTCCGCAGCTCCATGATCGAGGCCCTGCCCTTGCCCAAACCTTTGTTTGAGATCTTTGTCCAAAACCCGGAGCTGGAGGCGATCCACCTCCGGGGTGGACGGATTGCCCGGGGGGGGATCCGTTATTCCGACCGGCCCGATGATTTTCGGACCGAGGTATTGGGGTTGATGAAAACCCAGATGATGAAAAACGTAGTGATCGTCCCTGAAGGCTCCAAGGGGGGCTTCGTCACCAAGAATCGGGGCCTGGAGCCCAAGGCCCAGGCGGCGGAGGTCAAACGGCAGTATCAGGTCTTCATGAACAGCCTGCTTTCCCTGACCGACAACCGACAGGGGGAAACCCTGGTGCACCCCGAAGGGGTCCGGGTGTGGGACGAATGGGACCCTTACCTGGTAGTTGCCGCCGACAAAGGCACGGCCCACCTTTCCGATACGGCCAACGAAATCAGCACCAAACGAGGGTTTTGGCTGCAAGATGCGTTCGCCTCCGGGGGCAGCGAGGGGTATGACCACAAAAAAATGGGCATAACCGCCAAAGGAGCTTGGGAAAGCGTCAAACTGCACTTCCTGGAATTGGGCCGGGACATCCAGACCCAAGAGTTTACGGCCATCGGGATCGGCGACATGGCGGGAGACGTATTCGGCAACGGCTTGCTGCTTTCTAAAAAGATCAAGCTGGTGGCTGCCTTCAACCATGCCCACATTTTTCTGGACCCCAACCCGGACCCACAAGCCAGTTGGGCGGAGCGCAAGCGTTTGTTTGAACTGCCCGGTTCCAGCTGGAAGGACTACCGTGCCGACCAAATCAGTCAGGGCGGAGGTGTCTTCGAGCGGAACGCCAAGTTGATCCCCCTCAGCGCCGAGGTCAAACAGGCTCTGGGAACCGACCCAGACCAACTGAGCGGAGAGGGGCTGATCAAAGTCCTGCTCTGCGCCCCGGTGGATCTGCTCTGGAACGGCGGGATCGGGACCTACGTCAAATCCACCCAAGAATCCCACTTTCAGGTGGGGGACTTGAGCAACGAAGCGGTGCGGGTGGACGGCAAGGACCTTCGGGCTCTGGTGGTGGGCGAGGGGGGAAACCTGGGCTTCACCCAGGAAGGGCGGGTGGAATATGCGCTCAAGGGAGGCAAGATCAACACCGATGCAATCGACAACTCGGCGGGGGTGGACACCTCGGACCACGAAGTCAACTTGAAGATCCTGATTGGACAGCAAATTGCTGCCGGTAGGCTCCAAGCGGGAGGGCCGAGGCTGGAGCTGTTGCGTTCCTTGACCGAAGAGATTGCCGCCCAGGTAGTCGCCCACAACAAAGCACAAAGCCAGGTCTTGGGCATGGACCAACTTCGGTCCCAAAAGAATCCCCAAGGATTTGTCAAAGCGATTGGCGCTCTGACCCAAACCGGCCTGCTCAACCGGCGCACCGAACACCTGAGCCCCGACAGCCTACTTCTGGGGCTGGGGGAGGCAGGGTTGGCCAAGCCGGACTTGGCGGTGGTCTTGAGCTACAGCAAAATGGCCCTGTTCAAGGACCTGATGGCCCAACCCCAGCTGCTGGCCGGGCCGGAGTTGGTGCCCCTTTACCTGCGTTATTTCCCCCAACCTTTGCAGGACCGGTTTGACCTGTCCAACCCGCCGCACCCCTTGGGCCGGGAGATCTTGGGCACCCTATTGGTCAACCAAGTGCTCGACCAAGCTGGGGTCACTTTGCTGCCCAGGGTCGAGGAACTGACCCAAGCCACCGGCCCCGAGGTTTTGGTAGCCTACTTTGTGGCCGACCGGCTGTTTGGGCTCCAGGCGCTCCGGGAGGAGGTCCACCGGTCGGTGGGGCCTCTGGGGCAGTTGGAAGCCTACCGTTTGTTGGTCCAGGTGGAAGAATTTTTGTTCCTCCAGGTGGTGGGGCTTTTGCTGCTCCACCAAGGCAAGGACCTCAACTGGAGCCTGTTGGGCCGGTACCAGGAACCGGTCGCCCAGCTCCAGGCTCAAGCGGTTTTGTCGGTCCGGCAAGGGGCGATGGAGCCCCAAGTGACCGCTCTGAGCGCCCTGTCCGTCCCCATCCCCTTGGCCCAAGGATTGGTGGGGTTGTCTCTGCAAACCCAAAGCCTCAAGGTGGCCCGGTACGCCCAGCTGCTGGGTCTCTCCCTGTCCGCAGCCGGTGCGGTGACCCAGGAACTGGAAGCCACCTTTGCCCTCTCCAGACTTGAGGAAGACCTCCTGGCGCTCAAGCTGGACACCCCTTGGGTGGTCAAACAAAGGGCGGTGTTGGTTCGGCGGTGCCAAGGCTTAAGCATCCAAATTTTGCAGGCGGCCCAGGGCCGCAGGGTTGGACAGCCGGGCAGCCTGGGACCCTATTTGACCCTCAAGGCTGGCCCCTTGGGGGCCTACCAGAAGGAACTGGAGTTGTATAAAAAACAGCCCGACTCGGTCTTGGCCGCCGTTGCTGTCTTGTTGGGAGGTTTGGAGCGGCTTTTGGAGCCCTAGGCTTGTGAGAATGGCTTGGGTCCCCTAGACTGGGGGAGCGTTCAACCTTTGTACCAGGAGCCATGGCGGTTAAACCTAGCGACAACAGCCCTCTACGGTGGATGAGGATCTTGGCCCGAACCTGCCACTTGGGGGCCATTTCCCTCTACCTGGGCGGGGTTTGGTTTGGCCAGTCCCCGGAGGTCCTGAAACCGTACTTTGTGGCGGTGGTGGTCAGCGGAGCTGCCTTGATGGCTCTGTTTTTCAACAAAAACGCCAACTGGTTGATGCAAAACCGGGGGGTGGTGATCCTGCTCAAACTGCTGGTGGTCTCCCAGCTCACCCTTTGGGGGGACAGCCAAATTTTTGTTTTGTTGGGCCTGTTGGTTTTCAGTTCGCTGATCTCCCACGCCCCCGGCTCGGTCCGTTATTATTCCCTGTTTCACCAACGTCGTCTCGACTAGTCTCTTATGTTTTATCTTGAACTTGCCAGTTTAGCCGCCTTTTTTCTGGTGCAACTTTTGGGGCCTGCCGTTTGGGGAGCCACTTCCCGTTGGGCCAAGAGCCAGGTTTTGCCGCTCAGTCCGATTTTTTGGCTGGCTTTTGCCCTGGCCTTCCATTTGGTCAGCTCCATCCTCTTCCGGCTGCTTTGTAACCTCTTGCCCATGCCCTATTGGGTCTATGCCGGAGCCCATCTCTTGGGCTGGGGGTACTGGTTTTACCGACACAAGGACCAAAAGGCCTGGATTGGGGAAAAGCTGCTGGGGTTCACCAAACTGGTGTTTTCCGGTACCGGTCTCTCCTTTTTGTTGGGGTTGATTTTTGTCACCCAGATGTTCATTCGCTACCAAAACAAACCGGCCCAAATCTACTTCCAAGACGAGCAGCAACGGGCTTCCATCGCCCAGGCGATCACCATTGCCTACCCGCCGCCGGAGTTTCAGGTTTATTCTCACTCTACTTACCGGTACTACAACTTCGCCGAGGTTTTTGCAGTCAACTTGGCCCAGTTTTCCCATATGCCGGTGGTGGATGTGTACATGCACCAATTGCTCATTTTTAATTGGCTGCTGATCTTCGTCGGCTTTTGGGCCTTGGCGGGGGCTCACTCCAAGCGGTCAGGCTGGATTGTTGTGCCCTTGTTCATGATGTTTTTTTTGGTCCAGGGACCCGGAGGGGCCGAAAAGATTCTGCACTTCACCTTACGGCAAAACACCTTTGCCCTAGGGCTCAGCTTGGTTGCCGTGGCTCTGTTCCTGAAGTTTTTGGACGGCAAGGGGAAGGCCTATTTTTATCTAGGATTGACTCTGGTGGCCCTGATCACCGGGGTGAAGCTTTTGGCGGTTACGCCTTTGGTGGCCGCTTTGCCCTTGATTGGTCTTTGGGCCTTGGTCCGGCAACGGATCAAGGTGGTTGAGCTGGGGCTCGGCGCAGTGGCGTTGGTGGTGGCGGTTTTGGGGATCTACCGCATGGTGATCTACAACCCTTCCCTGACCGCCCACCAGGGGCTGATTTATGATACCGCTCATTACTGGGTCGGCTTTTACGAGCGCCAGATGGTCACCCCTTACCACAACACCCTGTTTGGCTGGCTGCAGACCTATGGAGAGGCCCATTGGGGCGGAACCAAGTTAGGCTTGTGGATGCCTTTTTTCTACTGCCTGGAGTTTGTCGCCCTGGCTTTGGCCGGTTGGGCCATGTGGGGCCGGAAAGACTTTTTCCGCCGTCCCGGACCGCTTTTTGTCATCCTGGGCGGGTGGGCGAGCATGGAGGTTTTTATGTTGTTCCGGTTTGACATCGGCGGTTCCTCCAGTTCGATCGAGTACTTTCTCTTTTTTGGGGCTTGGCTGGTTTCGGCCCAAGGGGCGGCTGTCTTTGCGGAAGGGGTAGCCAAAACCCGGAACTGGGGTGCGGCGGTTATGATGGTCATGGTGGTTTTGATTTCCATGAACCTCTACCAATTCAAAGACATGTATGCATTTGAAGGGTTGGACAACCACTTCGGCCACACCAGCCCCGAGGTCAACGCCTGCAAAGACTTGATCCAAAGAAGTGAGCCCCAAGATTGGGTGCTGCACAACTACTACCGATACCCGAGCATGTGGAGCTTCAACTCCCTGTGCGCCAGAAGAGCGGTTTTGAGCAGTCAGGTGCGAGGAGCGATCAACCAGGACAACTTGGTTTATGATGCCATTCGTCCTTTGGCGGACCGGTATTTCTTGGGCCAAATGGACCAAGCCGAAGCGGCCCAGTTTTTGGCCAACCATGAGGTCAAGTGGGTGATGTGGAACTACCGGCTGACCGACATGCTCCCTTCGGGGCAGGCCCTGTTGGAGACGGTTTTTGATGCCCAGGAGAACGTGACTCTCTATCGGGTCCGGCAAGAAATGCTGCCACCCAGAGGGGAGCCGGGCACCGCCTTGCCTCCGGGAGCGAAGGCACCGGCACCACCGGTACCCTAAAAAAACCGGTCAAACCAGGGAAAACCTAGTGCTGGCGTTGTCCGCCGGGTCGGTGCGGTCGTAAGCCAAGAGCTGGACCGGGCTGGCGTGGCCGGTGATCTTGATGATGTCCGAATCCTGGACCTTCAGTTCCTTGAGCCTCGTCACCAACGTGACCCGCAGGACGTGGGGGGTGACCGGAAAGGGTACCCCCGCCAAGGCTCCGGCTTTGAGAAAATTGCGGTCCAACTGGTTGGCTGCCAGGGGAAGGCCGTTTCTGGTGACAAAACAAACCCCCTTGGTCCGCCCGTTCAGGTAGGCCAAAAGCTCGTTGAGGACCGATTGGGGGTAGGTGATCCAGGTCTCCTTTTCGACCCCCTTGGTCTTGGACTGCCGAAACCGGATCACTCTGCTTTCAAAGTTGATCTGTTCGATCTTCAACCCCAAAACCTCGCCTTTACGTTTGCCCCCTTGCAGGATCAACTTGGCGACCAGTTGGTCCCGTGGGTTGAGCTGGCCCAAGGCGGTCAGGAATTGCTTGGTCTGTACCTCGCTGAGGGGATTGGTTTTTACCTTCTCCCGAACCTTAAAAAAGGTTTTGCTTGCCCCCTCCCGGTTGGAAAGCGCCTTGACGATCAGTCCCTGGGTCCGACGTTGCAAAAAGGCGGTGAACCCAATGTAGGCCGCCGCTCTTGCCTGTTTGGTGGACTCGGCCCAATTGGGCAACAGCTTGATCTGGTCCACCCGGCTTTCGTGGTTGACCAGGGAAAATTCCTGCAAGGTCAACTCGGGGTCCAAAATCCCCAATGCGGCCAAAGCCCGGAAGCCACAAAGGTAATTGCGCTTTGTGTAGGTCCCCAGCCCCAGGAGCCAAGCCTCGGCGGCCTGGGCGACGGTCATTTTGGAAAGCTCCTGCCAAAGCCGGTCCCGTTTGTACTCCTGGGCGGCTTGGTAGCTTTTGCTCAAAAAGCCCCGGTTGGGGGAAGGAA
Source organism: Candidatus Lambdaproteobacteria bacterium RIFOXYD2_FULL_56_26 (assembly GCA_001783715.1). Classification (GTDB taxonomy): domain Bacteria; phylum SAR324; class SAR324; order XYD2-FULL-50-16; family XYD2-FULL-50-16; genus XYC1-FULL-56-13. The sequence continues at coordinate 341,197 of MFNF01000001.1, read as the reverse complement.
TTTTTGGGGTCAGGTCCATCGATAGGTTGTGTAGATAAGTTCAATTATACCCACAACTGGCGGATAAGGAAAATCTGTTCACTTTTTTGGAATCAGTCAAGAGCTAGTTGTTTGATCAAAACCAGAAAATATTCTACTTAATTAACGGCCTTTAAACTGTTTTTTACGACCCTGTTCGACCTGAAGTTCATATTTTTGCATTTAACTAAACAAACGCCGTAAAACGAATTGATCTAGTTTTTCCTATTTATAGAGGGATGTTTTTAGGGACCTCGGAGGAAACTACTTAAAAAAATAAAAAAACCTCCAATTTTGGGCAAAAAAAAAGGCGACCGAAGCCGCCTTTTTGTTTTTTTCCTTGGGGAAAGATCAGCTGGCTTTTACAGCCTTGCGGATCTCAACCAACCGGCCCGAGGGACCCGGGATTGCACCTTTGACCAGGATCACGCCCAACTCGGGCCTGACTTCGATCACTTCAAGGTTCAAGATGGTGACCCGCTCGTTGCCGAAGTGGCCAGGCATCCGTTTGTTTTTGAAGACCCGAGAAGGCCAAGCGGACTGACCAATCGAACCGGTACCCCGAGTGCCCCGGCGGTGACCGTGACTCATGGCACCACCGTTAAAATGGTGTCTCTTGACTACACCGGCAAAACCCCGGCCTTTGCTGGTGCCCGAAACGTCAACCATCTGACCTTTCTCAAAGATGGTCACGTCAAAGCTTTGACCTACTTCCACGGCAGCGATATCGGCTACCGGAAACTCATGCAGGTGCCGGGTGGCTTTGTTTTCGCCAAAGTGGCCTTGCAGCGCCTTGGTCACCTTGCGGGCCTTGGCTTCGTTCAGTTCGTCATACCCGACCTGGACGGCATCGTAGCCTTCATGGTCTTTGGTTTTCTTTTGGGTGACGGTTACCGGACCGGCTTGGATCACCGTTACGGGAACCCGTTCGCCAGCTTCGTTGAAGATCTGGGTCATGCCCACTTTTTTGCCTAACAATCCGTTCAACATCTCAATCCGAGCTCGTAAAGGTTAAATCGGTCTGAATAACAAACGATGCCTAACCGGCAAAGACTTGTCAAGCAAGAATCACCGCCAATGCCGAATCAAAGGCAATGCCACTTCCAGGTCCAGCGGTTTTTCGGCCGGACAGCGGTAGTTCTTCCCTTCCGCCGATCGGCCCTGGCCGTGACAGGAGGCACATCCCTCCCGGCCCCGGTAGTGCAACCCGAATTCAGCGGCGAACTTCGCCCCCTGTTCGGGTTTTCTTTGTCGCAACATCGCCACTTTGCTCATCACCTCAAACCGGGCATACTTCTGCCCCGCACCGTGGCAGGCCTCGCAACCCACCCCTTCTTCCAAGGTGAAGCTTGGGGAATAACGCCAAGGCTTTTCTCCATAGGCCGTGGTGTGGCAAACCAGACAGGCCGGGGAGTTTTGGGGGTCTTTGACCCCCAGAGGTTGGGCCAAGGTTTTGGCCTTGTCGGTCCCCAAGGTCTTGTAGGCCTTGGCGTGGCTGCTTTCGGCCCACCGGCCAAACACTACGCTGGGCGGGACCTCGTGGCAGGTCTGGCAACGGGCCACCCCCATGTACTTGGGCAAAGCGGCAAACCCGCTCCCAGGCCACAAAAGCAGCAACAAGGCCAGAGCAAACGGGCTAAGGTACATAGTTGTAGATGTCTGCTCCCAACCCTTCTTCCAAGGCGGCCATACCGGCGGCGAGGTTCACCGCAAAACCTGCCTGCTTGAACGACATGCCCATGGCATACAGGGTTTTAAAAACGTTGTGGCTCCGGCATTGTTCGCCCATCTGGCCGATCCTTAAAATGTCGAGTCCAAAGGCTCCGGCGATTTCCACGTTAAACTTGGTGGCCATCAGTTTTCTGATCTGATAGCCGTCCACCCCTTTGGGGATCGAAATGGCCACCACGGAGTTGAGCCGGTATTCCTTGGGGACAAACAGTTCTAAGCCCATGGCTTCGATCCCAGCTTGTAGCGCCTCGGAGCTTTTTTTGTGCCGTTCAAACCGTTTTTGCAAAGTTTCTTCACAAATCAACCGGAGCGCTTCGTACAGCGCCAGAATTCCCGGCACCGGGGCGGTGTAGTGGTACTGCTGGAAACCCCAAAACCGATAGGCCTTACGGGCATCCAGGCACCAGTGGGGCATGGAGCCGCTGCGCCCTTCAATCACCTCCCAGGCCTCCTTGGAAAAAGCGATCAAGGAAACGCCAGGGATGGAGCTGATGCCCTTTTGTCCCCCGGAGATACAAACGTCAATCTTCCACTGGTCCATCCACAAGGGCATGGTGGTCAAGGTGACCACTGCGTCCACCACCACCAAGGCCCCATGGGCCTTGCACAGGGCCACGATCTCGGGCAGGTTGGCATTGTGGATCCCGCAGCTGGTTTCCCCTTGGACCAAGGTGACCACATCATATTGTTTTTTGGCCAAGGCGGCCTTGACCTGTTCAATGTCGATCATCGAAGGCTCGGGGAACTTCAAACGATCCACCTCTGCGCCCACCGCTTCGGCCATGCTGCCCATCCGAGCGGAAAAGGTCCCGTTTTCGAGCACCAACGCCTTGCGGCCCGGCCACAACAGGTTGGTGACCCCCATTTCCATAGCCGCCGAAGCCGGACCAGCCACGCCCATCACCACCTCGTTCCCGGTCTGGAAGGCATACCGGGCCATTTGCTTGAGCCCGGCGATCACCTGGTTCATGGTGTCGCCCAAGTGGTTGATCACCACCCCGTTCGCCTGGGCTACCGCCGCCGGAATCGGGACCGGTCCGGCTCCCATGAGCAACAGCGGTTCTTGGGGCAGGATTTGGTTGAGCGGGATGGTAACCGGGGAAGGGAAAGGTTGGTTCATGGCTTCTTGTTTTTTTTGAAAAGGTGAAGAACTGCTCTTTTGTAAGTAGGCATCCCTTGGCACTTTGGCAATGAAAACCGGTACAAGTTGTTTGGTTGGTTGGCTCTGGCTTTTTGGAGGCAATTTTGTTAGACCCTAACAGAAGAGTCCCAAGGGTCAAAAATGGCTTTATTTCTCCACCGTTCCAACCGCATCGAATCTCTGTTTGGCCAACTTGCGGCCAACCTGGGCGAGGCTTCCGCCGACCCGTTTGAAAAGTTATGGCTGGTCACCCAAAATCCGGGGATGACCAAATGGCTGGACTTGCGGCTGAGCGAACGGTTTGGAGTCTGGGCGAACGGGCAGGTTTTTTTTCCCAAACGGTTGATTGAACGGGTGCTCTACCTGACCTTGGGCCAGGAAGTGGAGGGGCTCAAGGCCTGGGAGCCGGGGACGATGACCTTGGCTCTGGCCGAGCGGTTGGCCCAAAGTCCGCCGGAGTCGGCATTGTTGCGAGAATACCTGTCCAAAAGGCCCAGCTCCTACGGCAGCCTGGAATTGGCCCAACGGATTGCCGGATGTTTTGACCAATACCTGGTGTACCGGCCCGACTGGGTCTTTGACTTCGAGGCCCGGTCCTTAGGCCCGACCGACAATCCCACCCAAGCTTGGCAGCGGTCCTTGTGGCGGTCGTTGGTCGAGGTTTTGGGCCCCCACCATTGGGCCAATCTGACCCAAAAGGCGATTGCCGCACTCTGGCAAAAGCGGCCTTCAGGCCTGCCAAAGCGGATCGACCTCTTTGGCCTCGCCACCTTGCCGCCCCAATTTTTGGAGCTCTTGCAGGCCCTGGGCAGCCATACGGAGCTGCATCTTTACCTCCTGACCCCTACCGACCAATACTGGGCCGACCTGTTTGACCGTAAAAAAAGTCTGAAACAGGAACTGCAAGCCGAAGCCAAGGCCCAGGCCTTTGAGGAACTGTTTTTTGACCAGTCCAACAGCCTGCTGGCCTTTTTGGGCCGGATGGGCCAGGAGTTTTTGGTGCTGATCGAAGAGCAACTGGGGGCCTACGATTCCGGGCTGGAGGCTTTTGAACTGCCCGAACCCCAAAGTTTGGTGGGCCGGTTGCAGCGGGACTTGAGGGACCTGACCCAAGTCCCGGACCAACCTGAGGAGATCGGCCCGGACCAAAGCCTGGAGGTCCACCGGTGCCACAGCCCCTTGCGGGAGGTGCAAACGGCCAAAAACCGCATCCTAGCCTTTTTGGAGGCCAACCCGACCGCCCAGCCCAAAGATGTGGCGGTCCTGGTCAGCGACCTGGAGACCTACGGTCCCTTGGTGGCGGCGGTGTTCGACCAGGAACCCAAGCTGCCCTACTGTGTCGCCGACCGGCCCTTGGAACAGGAAAGTCTGCTGGTAGGTTCACTTTTGGGACTGCTCCAAGGCGCAGCCCCCAGGTACAGCCTCCTGGAGGTGCTCAGTTGGGCCGAGATCGAGCCGATCCGCCAAAGGTTCGGTTTTACCCCCCAAGACCTGGACTGGATCAAAACCCAACTGGCCGAGGCTGGTGTCCGCTGGGGGGCCAGCGGCAAACAAAAGGCGCAACTGGGCCAACCGGAGGAACCGGCCAACAGTTGGGAATTTGGGCTCAAACGGCTGTTTTGGGGCTACGCCATAGAGCCCCAGGAGCTGATCCAAGGGGTTTGGCCTTCGGCTGGGGTGGAAGGAAAGGACTTTGACCGGCTCGGCCCCCTGGCGGACTTCTGGGATGCCTTTTTGGGGCTGATGGAGCGGCTGGAAGGGGAAAAGACCCTGGCCCAATGGACCGAGCTGATGGGGTGGGTGGCCGAGACCTTCTTGGAGCCCGACTCGACTGAGGATTGGGAGTGGCTGGAGTTTCGCGGCTTGGTGGAAAAGCTACAGGAACTGGGACCCAGTCCCCTGGCCTTGGACAAACGGGGTTTTGGCTTGGTTTTGCAGGCCCAGTTGGGGGCGGCGGAGTCGGGCCGGGGGTTTTTGTCCAACGGGGTCAACCTCTCGGGCATGAAGCCAATGCGCAGCATCCCCTTCCCCCTGGTGGTCATGCTGGGCTTGGGCCACCGCCAGTTCCCCGGTCAGGTCCTGCCGGTCAGTTTTGACCTGACCCGGTTGCACCCTCGCTTGGGGGACCGGTCCAAAAAGGAAGATGACAAATATCTGTTTTTGGAAGCCCTGCTGGCGGTTCGCTCCCGGTTGGTGCTCTGTTACCAAGGCCAAAGCGCCAAGGACAACAGTCCCCTGCCTCCTTCGGTGGTGGTTTCCGAGCTTTTGGACTACCTGGACCAGCGGTATTTGTTGGCAGGAGTCAAACCCAGCCTGGCTTTGACCGTCACCCAGCCCCTTTGGTCCCACGACCTGTTGGCCTTTGACCCCCAGGAACCCAGGACCGCCAGCTACAGCCTTGAAGACTGGCTCAACGGGCAAGCGATCCTGGGGCCTGCACCAGGCCGGTTCCTCAAAGACCCTCTGCCCGCCCTCCCACTCGAACAATTGGAGCTGGCCAGACTCAAGGCCTTTTTTAGGGACCTGATCGGCGGTTTTTTCCGGTTTGGACTTTCCCTGGAATTCCCCCGGCTCGAAGAGGCGCTGCTCGACCGTGAGCCCCAGGAACCCGGTCATTTGGACCTGTACCAGCTCAGGGAAGAGATCTTGTCCCGGTTGGTGGAAGGCCAAGACCAAAGCCGGATCTTGCGGCAGTTGCAGGGCCAAGGTCTGCTGCCCTTTGCCGGTGAGGGGTTGCGGCTCTTTGGCACCTTGGCCGGCGAAGTGGCCCCGGTCTTTGGCCGTTACCGGGCCCTCCTGGCCGAACAAACCTTGGGCCGCCGGGTCCAGGCCCAAGTCTCCTGGCCCGGGTTGACCCTCAAAGGGACCACGGCCAAGCAACCGAGGGTGGTTTGCAGCACCTCTGAGGGGCACGGCAAGATGTTGCTGGGGCATTGGATCGACCATCTGTTTGCCAATGCTGCCCTGGGGCCTTGTGAGACCCAAGTGGTGGCCCGTTCCAAAACGGCGGGAGCGGAAACCTTTGCCTGGACGGTCCCGCAAAAACCCTTGGAGCTACTGGCGGGGCTGGTGGAGATCTACCAGGAAGGGCTGAGAGAACCCCTGCCCTTTTTCCCCAAGGAAGGGTGGGAGTTTATCCAAAAGCAAAAGGTCGGCTGGGTCGGGCAGGTAACCCCCAAAGACTTGGGTACCTACCAAAGGGCCTTTGGGGACCTGGACCTGCTCTCCGACCCCCGTGCCCAAGCGGCCCAGGAGCGGTTTAAGGAACTGAGCAATTTGATTTTTGGAACCATGAAGGAACACCTCAAGGAGGCCCCATGAGGCCCTTCAACAGTGCCACAGTGCCCCTGGAGGGGGTGCAGCTGATCGAAGCCAGTGCCGGGACCGGCAAGACCTTTGCGATCACCAATCTGGTCTTGCGCCTGCTGCTGAACCCCGCCGCCCCTTTGCGGCTTGAAGAGATTCTGGTGGTCAGCTTTACCGAGGCGAGCACCCAAGAATTGGTGGAGCGGATCGGCTCCCGCCTTCGGGTTGCAGCCTTGGCTTTGGGGCAAGAAAAGGTCTTGGACCGGGAGGATGTTTTTTTGTTGGGCCTGCTCCGGGAAGCCCAAGAGTCGGGCCGGGTGGTCCAGGCGGCCAAGAGGCTCAATCTGGCGGTCCAAAGCCTGGACAATGCCAATATCTTTACCATCCACGGGTTTTGCAAGGGCCTGTTGAGCCAGTTTGCCTTCGAGTCTTCCCGCCCCTTCCAGGTTACCTTGGAGCCGGACCCCAGGCCTTGGACCGCACAGGCGGTCCAAGACTTTTGGGCGAAGGAAACCTACCCTTTGGGGCCGATGTATCTGGCCGGTCTCCAGCGCAACCAGATCACCCCCAGTGGGCTGCTCAAACTGTATAACCTGAGCAACCGAGCCTCCCTGGAACTGGTCCCCTTGCCCCCGCCGGTCCAAGTCCCCGGCCCGGAGCGGGCCTTGGAGCTTTGGGCGGAGTGGGTCCGGCTTTGGAACCCGGAGGAGCTGGAGCGGCTTTTGGTCCAGGCAAGGTTGAACCAAAAAAGTTACCAGCCCGAGCAGATCCAAGGGATGATCCAAACCACCGGGGCCTGGGTTCGGTCAGGTTGGCAGCCGGGCCAAGCCTTGCCCGAAAAGTTTGAATCCCTGACCCGGCACAAGGTTGTGGCCGGGACTCTCAAAGGCCAGGTTCCACCCAACCACCCTCTGCTGGACTTGGCCGAAGAACTGTGGCAGGAATCGGCCCGTCTGGAGGAAGCCCTCAAAATCTGGTCCCTCCACTTTGAAGCGAACTGTCTGGCCCAGGTCGGGCCGATGTTGGAAAAAACCAAGGAAGCCCAAGGGCTGCAGTTTTTTGAAGACCTGCTCACCCAGTTGGACTTGGCCCTGCAAGGTCCCCAAGGCCCCAAGCTCCAACAAATGGCCACCGAGGCCTACAAAGCGGCGTTGGTTGACGAATTCCAAGACACCGACCCGGTCCAATACCGAATTTTTAAGGCCCTGTTCGCCGGGACTGCGGCCCCCTTGTTTTTGATCGGCGACCCCAAACAGGCGATTTATTCCTTCCGAGGCGGAGACATCTTTGCCTACTTCAACGCCCTGGAAGAGGCGGGCAGCCCTTTGAACCTTGGGGTCAACCACCGTTCCGACCAAACCCTGGTAGAGGCCACCAACCAGCTGTTTGACCGGCACCCTCGGCCTTTTTATTTTGACCGGATCGGCTTTGTGCCGGTTGAGGCCAAGCACCCGGACCGGCTCAAAATTGGTCGGCCGGATTTTGCGCCTTTGACCCTGCATTTTGTGCACAAGGAGAAGTTTGACCCCAAACAACCCCTGCCGGGGCCGCAGCGGGGCAATGGAGCCAAGATTACCCAGGACTGGGCCTTGTTGGAGCTGCCCCACTTGGTGGCCCAAAACTGCCTGGACCTGCTGGGTTCGGGTTCCACCCTGGACGAGCCGGGCCGGGAGCCCAGGGCGCTGGTGCCCCAAGACTTGGCGGTATTGGTGCGGACCAACGCCCAAGGCAAAGCGGTCCGGGAGGCCTTGGTCAAACGGGGGTTGGATGCAGTCTTTTTGGGGGAGGTCAAGCTTTACGAAACCCCCGAGGCCCTTGACCTCGCCCGGTTTCTAAAAACCCTGCTCCAGCCCTTGCGGCCCAAGGAACTGCGGGCGGCCTTGAGTGGAAGCTTTTTTGGGCTCAATGCCCAGGATCTGTTCCAAATTGCGGCCAATGACGAACAAACCGCCTTGTGGGCCAAACGGTTTGGGGAGCTGTCGGGGCTTTGGAAAAAACAAGGTTTTGCCGCCCTGACCGCCGCCTTGGGTTCGGTCACCGGCTATGGCCCCCGGTTGCTCGCTCAGGCAGGAGGGGAGGAGAGTTTTTGCCGGATCAACCAACTGCTCCTCAGCCTGTTGCAGGAAACCACCAAACACCACCTGACCCCCTCCCAAACCTTGCATTGCCTCGAAACCCGGACCAACGGAGAGGATCCCCACGCTGAAGAGGTGCTCTTGAGCAGCGACCGCCCGGCGGTTCGGGTCTTGACCATCCACAAGTCCAAGGGGCTGCAATATGGGGTGGTGTTGGTCCCCTTCGCCTGGACCGCTGTCCGCACCCCCGAGCGTAGCCTGTGGCATGAACCGGACCCTCCCTATCGGCTCAAACTTGATCTAGCGGGGAAAGGGACCGCCAAAAAAGACCACCCCCAGGCGGAACGGATCGGGCAGGAGGCCCTGGCCGAAGACCTGCGGCTGCTTTATGTGGCCCTGACCCGGTCCAAACACCAGACCCACCTGTACCTGGGGCCGCTGGGAAGTTACGAATCCAGTGGGCTGAGTTATCTGCTGTATTCGGACCAAACCGGCGCTTTGGTCGCAGACCTGCCCAAACTGGATTCCGAAGGCTTGTGGTCCCGGACCGAAGCCTTGGTTGGGGAGTTGGGTGCAGGGGCCAAGCTCAGGCTGGCCCACCCACCCCAGACGGACCGGTACCGGCCCCCCTCAGCCCCGGCCCCCAAGTGGCAACGCCGGAGCCTCTCCAGGAGTTTTGGCCAAGGGCCCAGGATCGGCAGTTATTCGGGGCTGATCGCCAAAGCGACCAAAGGACCGGCCCAGGAGCTGGGCCGTGACCTGGACCCCAAACCTACGGCAGAGCCACAACCGACAGGGTGGGGCGAGAAGGTCCCCTTGTGGGAATTCCCCAGGGGGATGGAAGTGGGGCATTTTTTCCATTCTTTGTTTGAACACCTGAACTTCACCCAAACCGCCCCCCAATCCCTGGAAGCGGCGGTGCGCCGGGAGTTGGCCCGGTTTCGTTTGGACCCGGCCTTGTGGACCCGGCTGTTGGTGGACTGGCTTCCCACCGCCTTGGGGGCCCCTCTGGTGCCGGGGGACCGGGAGCTTTGTTTGGGCAAGATCGGCAACCTGGACAAACTGGTGGAGATGGAATTTACCCTGCCGGTCCTCAACCCGGTCAACCCTGCCGCCCTGGCCCAGACCTTTGAGGCCCTGGGACAAACGGCCTACGCCGGGCAGCTAAGAAAATTGACCTTTCAAACCCTGCAGGGTCATTTAAAGGGCTTTGTGGACCTGTGGTTCCGGGCGCAAGGTCGGTATTATGTCTTGGACTACAAATCCAACTACCTGGGTCCCAACCCGTCAGACTACCAACCCGCAAGGTTGCAAACGGAGATGGAGCACCACCATTATCCCTTGCAGGCCTGGATCTACGCCCTAGCCGCCCACCGGCACCTGGAGGCCAGGATGGCCGGGTATGACTATGAAAACCACTTTGGCGGGGTGATCTACCTGTTTCTCCGGGGGCTGAACCAAGCGGGGCAAGGCTCGGTCTTCCTGCGGCCCGACCGAGACCAACTGGAGGCCTTCGGGCGATTGTGGGGGGGGCAAGAAGGATGAGATGGAACCTGATAAATTTGGCCAAGGCCAAGCTGCTTTCGAGCCTGGACCGGCAATTTGCCCTGCACTTGGCTGGACCGGGCCAACCGGCGGAGCTGTACGCCACCTTGGCCCTGGTGCGCCGTTCCTTGGGCCTGGGGCACATAGGTTGCGCCTTGGAGGACCTGTGCCAAAGCCGTTACCTCAGTCCCGACGGCCCCTTGGAGTTTGAGGCCCCGGCGGTGGAGGAACTGCTGAAAATCCTCTCCCGAACCTCCTTTTTGGGCGGTCCGGGGGACTACCGGCCTTTGGTCCTTGAAGGGGGATTGTTGTACCTGCACAAGTACCACCGGTACCAACAACGGCTGATCACCCTGGTGAGGGAGCGGTTGGACCGTCCGAGCCACTCCTTGGACCCGGCGACCTTGGCCGACCTGGACCGCTGGTTCCCCACTGGCCCTTGGGAGGGGCAAAAACTGGCCGCTGGTTTGGCCCTGGCCCAGGAGTTTTTCCTGCTCACCGGCGGGCCGGGGACCGGCAAAACCACCACCGCCTTTTGGGTTCTCACCTTGGCCCAGGCCCGAAGGCTGCGCTCCGGCAAAGAACCACTCAAACTGGCGTTGCTCGCCCCGACTGGAAAGGCAGCGGCGAGGTTGAGCGAATCGGTAGCCGCCCAGCTGGCCCACCATGCCCCGGCGTTGGACCCGCTTTTGGCAGCCTGCTTGAAGGTCGAGGCCCAGACCATCCACCGGTTTCTGGGCTTCTTGCCCCAAGGGCAGGGTCGGTTTTTGTACCACCAGGAGAACCAGAGTGACCGGGAGCTGGTGCTGGTGGACGAAGCCTCGATGGTCGATCTGCCTTTGTTCGTCAAACTGCTGGAGGCGATTCCTTTGGGTGCCCAGGTGATCCTGATGGGTGACCCGGACCAGTTGGCGGCGGTGGAGTCCGGGGCGGTATTCAAAGACCTGACCCAAGACCAGGACCTCCGGCGGCCCAGTGTGCGGCTCAAGCAAAGCCTGCCCCCAGCAGTGGAGTTGGGGGCCTTGGGACCCAAGCTTTTGGACCACCGGTTGCGGCTCACCTACAGCCACCGGTTTGCGGAACAAACCGGAATTGGCCAACTGGCCCAGGCCTTGAGGACCGGCGACGAGACGGCTTGGGACCATTTTGTAAACTCCGGGGACTTGGCCCAAAAACCAGCCTCCAGCCCCCTGCAGTTAGGCCAGTCCCTGGAGCTTTGGGTCAAGGAGCAGGAGCCCTACCGGCCCCTGTTGAACGCCAAGGACCCAAGTGCGGCCTTGGGGGCCATCAAAAGAGTGCAGTTGCTATGTGCCCTGAGGGAAGGCCCCTTTGGGGTCTCGGGGCTCAACCGGCGGTTGCAGGAATTGCTTTTTCCGGGGACCCTCTGGGACCAACTGCCTATCCGCCCAATCCTGATCACCGCCAACGATCCCGACCTGGGCCTGTTCAACGGCGACCCTGGGGTGATCTTGGGAGGCCAAGCCTGGTTTGAGGGGCCCCAAGGTCCCAGGGCGGTGGCCTTGTCCCTGTTGCCGCCCCATGAACCAGCCTTTGCCTTGACCGTGCACAAATCTCAAGGGAGCGAATACGAGGAAGTGGCCTTGGTCTTGCCCCCCACCACCCAGGAGATTTTGTCCTTGGAACTGCTTTACACCGCCCTGACCCGAGCCAAAAAAAGGTTCCTTTTGCTGGGGGAAAGGCCGGTCTTCGAGGGGGCGCTGAAAGTCCGCAGTACCCGGCGTTCCGGGCTAAGGGAGGCCCTTTGGGGAGAGGGGGAGGGTTAAGAAAACCCTTGCCATCTTCAAGGCCCTGGCATAGATTCGAGGGCTAAGAAAGACCTTTATTCCTTCCGGCTGCCCATGAAACTAAGTACCCTTCTTTTCTCCTTGTCCCTGCTGCTTTTGCTCGGCGCTTGCGACAACAAGGCCAAGCAGCTGCTTGAAAGCAAAAAATGCCCTGGCTGCAACCTGACCAACGGTTACTTCAAGAATGCCGACCTGGAAGGGGCAGACCTTTCCAAGACCAACCTGTTGGGTTCCATTTTTGAAGGGGCCAAGCTTAAGGGTGCAAACTTCGAGGGAGCCTACCTGTTTAACACCACCTTGATGAACGCTGACCTCTCGGGGGTGAACTTCAAGGATGCGCTGCTGGTGGCCGCCAATTTGCGAAACGCCCAGATCGATGGGGCCGACTTCACCAATACCGATGTCTCCGGGGCCATCTGGATCGAAGGGTTCCGCTGCCAGAAAGGGTCGATCGGCATCTGTTACAAAACTGCATTGCAAAAACTCAATGCCACCAACGATTGCCAGGAATGCAACCTGTTCCAAGCGCAATTTGAAGGCCGGGTTTTTGAAGGCACCAACCTTGAGAAGGCGGTTCTGCACAAGGCAAACCTGAAAAACGCCCAATTCAAGAACACCAACTTACGTTTCGTCAACTTCAAGGATGCCATTGTCGAGGGAGCCGATTTTACCGGTTCTCGCCTCGAAGGCGCTACCTGGGTGGACGGCGGCGAATGTGGGGACGGTTCTTTGGGCCACTGCGAGAAACATTGAAAGGACAAGTCTGATGGCTGAATCATACCGAGGTGAAGAACAAGATCCCTACCAAGTCACCGAAGAAGAGTTTTTGGAGGACGTGGCCCAGGTTTTAAACGAGTTTGTTGGCTCCGAAGAGACCGAACAGCACCTGCGGCCAATGAACTCCTTTTTCCGCCGGTTGACCCACCAGCTAGCCACCGACTACGGCCTGGAAACTCGCTCGGAAGGGGAGGACCGGGACCGGCACATCGTAGTCACCAAAACCGAGCAAACCTCGGTACCGGTGAGCGAAGAATCCGCCTTCCCGATGGTCTGGAACTTTGGGGACAAGGAATTTTTTGTGGACCCCATGCAAAGGTTCGTTGACGTTTATCTGGCCAAAGACGGATCGATCGGCCTTTGGGATGATTCGGTCACTCTACCGCTGTTGGCCAAAAAACGGATCACCAAGGGTTCGTTTAAGGTCAAAGCCAACCAGATTCTTGAGATCGACAGCCCCCGCTGGTAGTCGGTTTTTCTTCCCCAGATTGGGGGCCATGGTCCTTACGGTTTCTTGACATTTGGCCCCTAACTCTCCAAGCCTGTTGAAAAGTTCGCTCCTTTGGGTTTTGTCAACAGGAGCAAAAAAAAAAATTCCCCCCAGCCCTGGCCTTTGTACGGTTATCTACCTGTAACTGTAGCGTATTTTTTTGAGGTGAAAAGGGGTACACCCTAGAATCAGTCAGGAAAAGCCGAGCCGTTCACAGCCAAAATCCCGCCCGTTTTGCCCGGTTATGCACAGGTTTTCCACAGATTCCCCGAAAGTCCAATCAGTCCAAAGGGTGGGCTATTTTACCAAGCCCTAACGGAAAAAAAAGACCAGAATGGCCCCGGTGCCACCCAAAAAGGGAGGGGCCAATTCAAACTCCGCCACGAAACTTTCTGCCTCCTCTTCCAGCCACCGCCAAACCGCCTTGGGCAGAACCCCACCTTCCACCTCCGAATTGAGCCCCTTGCCGGTGATCAAAAGGACATGGTCGTACCCTTTGTTGTAGGCCCCGGCCAATAGGTTCCTGGTGGTTTTAAGCGCCTCCGGCTGCACCATGCCGTGCAGGTCCACCACCAGGTCGGGCTCAAAGTCCCGGGGCAGGCGTTTGGGTCTGGTGCTGGAGGGATGGGGCACAGGGCCGGTGTACTTGGGCTTGGGGACAGCCTTGGCTGGGCTTGCGGGGGCTTTTGGGGTCTGCAAAACCAGTTTCTTGGGCTCAAGAGACTGGGCTGTAGCCTTTTGCGGGTCCAGGGGCTTGACCCCCAGCCGGTGCATTTGGTCCAAAAATTCTTTCTCTTCGCTCATGGCGCTGGAAATTGAAGGCCCAAAGGGCTAAGCTTGCCCAATACAAACACAAACCCCAGGCAAAAGGGAATCCATGAAAATCGCTCTGGTCGGCTATGGCCAAATGGGCCAAATGATCGACAACTTGGCGGCCCCTGCGGGCCTGGAAGTGGTCAGCCGCATCGACCCTTTCTCCAAGCTTGCCCAGGCCAAGGAAATCAACGAAACCACCCTCAACGGTGCCGAAGTGGCGATTTGTTTTACCAGCCCCGAAGCGGCCTTGGAGAACATCAAGGCGGTGCTGGGTGCCAAAAGGCATCTGGTCATGGGTACCACCGGCTGGCTGGAGCACAAGGACCAAGTGGCCGCCCTGGTGGCCCAAGCCGGGGTGGGCATGGTTTATTCATCCAACTTTTCCTTAGGGGTGAACCTTTTTTTCCAGATCGTCGCCCAGGCGGCCAAGATCATGAACCGCTTTGAGATGTACGACACCTTGGCCCTGGAAGCCCACCACAAACTGAAAAAAGATTCTCCCTCCGGTACCGCCTTGACCTTGGGCCAACTGTTGCTGGAAAACCTGGACGGCAAAACGAAGCTGGCCACAGAGCGGCTGGACCGCAGGCCCGAGCCGGGGGAGATCCATTTTGCCTCGGTCCGGGGCGGCAGCATCCCCGGCACCCACAGCGTTCTTTTTGATTCCGAATTCGACACCATCGAACTGACCCACCGGGCCCGGAATCGAGGCGGTTTTGCCACCGGGGTTCTGTTGGCCGCCAAGTGGATCGCCGGGCAGAAGGGCTTTTACACGGAAAAGGAAATGATGGCCCACCTGCTGGCCTAGCCCTGGTTCTTTCCCTTGCGCCCCGGTTTGGGGAGGTTGGGAGAGGCTTTTTTGGGCAAAAGCAGGTCTTCCAGCTGTTCGTCGGATACTTCCCTTTCGCTGACCATCCGGCCCAGCAGACTCACCCCCGCCTTGTGCGCCCCATTAGGGTCCCCGCTGACCAAAGGGTGCCAGGGGGGCAGGCCCAATCCCTGGTAGATCCTAAAATAAGCGCAACTTTTAGGCATCAGCTGGGGAATGGCCAAGTGGTCCACCTCCAGCTGGACGCACTCCGGCTGGTTCCGGGTCCGGTTGGGGTAGTCCTTGCAGGTTGCGGTCTTCAGATCCAAAAACCGGCAGGCCACGGAGGTGTAGCGAACCTCGTGAGGGTTTTGGTAGATCACCTTCTTGAGGCAGCAAAGCCCGCAATGGTCGCACAGGGACTCCCACTCTTCGGGGCTCATTTTTTTTAGCGGCTTTTGGTCCCAAAAGGGAGTCATGGCAGTCTGGTGTCATTGAGGGTCCAGCGGTAGGGCCGAAACTTCATCCTGCCCTTTTCAATCAACTTGGCGGCTGCGGGCCAATAGGGCTCCAAAAAGCGGGCAAGGCTGTCGGACTTTTCCCGGAAGGCTTCTTCGTGCCAATCAAAGATTTTGGAAAGGTAGAGCCTTCCTGCTTGGATTTGGTTTTTGTCCGGGTCGGTCAAAAAGTTTTTGACGCTTTGGTCCAACTGTTCATCCAGGGTTTCGGGCCGGTAGGCCGCCGAAGGCAGATTGGGGCCGCCCAAAGAAGCCTTGGTCAAGGCCAAGTGCACCCTGGGGTCTGGCTCCGGGGCTTTGGCCAGCTCCGCTTCGATCTTGTCCAAGGTGAACTTCTTGCCGAACAGCTGGAAAAAGGGTTTGGCAAAAGGGCTGTGCATCTTGGGGGCGGTGTCCAGGATAGAGCTGATCGGGTAGTGGTCCAAAACCAACTTCAGGCAAAAGGCGTTGTGGGCGTTCACTAAAAAGGCCTTCTGTTGGTTCGGTTCCCAGGCCTCGAAGGTGGGCCGGTCCACAGAGGAAAACTCGGCCAAAACATAGTCCAGCTCGACCGGGTGCTGCCTAAGCCAGTCGTAATCAAAGGTGGACTGGGGTCCCAAGTAGTGGACATGGTCCTTCAGCAGCTTGTCATAACCTTTGTAACCATGGTCGAAGGCCAACCCCAAAACCGGGAGCAGGCAAAAGACCAAGCCAAGAACAAACCGACCCATAAGAACCTTCAAAAGTGACGAGCCCAGGCAAACCACCTGGAGAAAAGCCTCATTGCCCAAGCGGGCGTATGGTCCTGCCGCCACCGCCCGGCGACCGCCTTGTTGGCCTCGGCCAAGGTGGGGTAGATGTGGGGACAGTCAAAAATCCCCTTCACTCCCAAATGGTGTTTCATCGCCAAGACCCATTCGCCGATCCATTCCCCGGCATGGGGACCTACGGCGGTCACCCCTAGAATCTGGTCTTTCCCCTTTGCCGTCAAGAGTTTCACGAACCCCAGGTTTTCCCCTTCGGTGATCGCCCGGTCCAACTCCTTGAGGTCAAAGGAGGTCACCTCAAATTCCAGGCCCAATTCCCGGGCCAAGGTTTCGTTGATGCCTACCCGGGCTACCTCAGGATCGGTAAAAGTGGCCCAGGGGATCACCCGGTAGTCGGGGGTGAAGGACTTGAGGGGCCAAAAGAGGCCGTTGAGGGTGGCGAACCCCGCTTGCAGGCTGGCGGTGTGGGTGAACTGAAAGCGGCCTTGCACATCTCCGGCGCAAAGGATGTTGGGGAATTTGGTCCGCAACTGCCGGTCCGTTTGGATCTGCCCTTCTGGCCCCAATTCAATGCCCAAGGCTTCCAGGCCCAGCCCCTCGGTATTGGGCACCCGGCCCACCGCAAAAAGGACTTGGTCAAACCCGATCCGCACCTTTTCTTGGGGGCCTTGGGCGACCAATTGAAACTCTCCTTCCTGGACCTCAAAACCTTGGGGGAGGTAGGCCATTTTCAGGTCCACCCCTTCTTCTTCGAGCCGCTGGGCCAACAGGGCGCTGACCTCTGGGTCCTCTTTAGGCAAGAGCCTCCGGCCCCGTTGCAGCAAGGTCACCTTCGAGCCCAAGCGGGCAAAGGCTTGGGCCATTTCGCAGCCGATCGGCCCGCCGCCGATCACCAACAACCGGGGAGGGAGTTTTTCCAGGTCCCAGAGAGTTTCGCTGGTCAAGTAGGGGACCTGCTCCAACCCAGGCAGATCGGGCAGTTTGGGGCGGGCACCGGTGGCCAAAATCAGGTTGCGGCCGGTCAAGACCCGCTCGCCTACCTTGACCCGAAAGGGGTCCAACAGTTGTCCCCGACCATGGAACACCTCCACCCCCAGTTTTTGGTATCGGTCCACCGAATCGTGGGGGGCTACGGCGGCGATTTTTTCCTTCACCGCAGCCATCACCACCCTGAAGTCCACCGCCAAGGGAGCGGGGGCTAGGCCTAGGGGGGCGGTTTTGCGGGCCAAGGCGACCAGGGAGGCGGTTTTGATCAGGCTCTTGGAAGGCACACAACCGGTATTGAGGCAGTCCCCGCCCATCCGCCCGGCTTCCACCAGTGCCACCTTGGCCCCCAAAACGGCCCCCAGGTAGGAACTCACCAGACCGGCCGAACCGGCACCAATGGCGATCAGGTCGTACTCAAAGCTAGTGGGCCGGTCAAAGGGGCGGTAGAGCTTGCGGGTCTGCCAGTACCCCAAGCCCCCCTTGGTCACCCAAGGGAACAGGCCCAGCAGGGTCAAAGCCCCGAGGACATGCAGGTTGACCACCTCCCCCAGGCTTTGCAGCTGCCCCAACTCCTGCCCGGCCAGGATGTACAAGGCGGTTCCGGGCAGCATCCCCAACTGGCTGACCCAAAAAAAGGTCCGCAACCGCAGGGCGGTTAAACCCATCAAGAGGTTGACCAGAAAAAAGGGGAACAAGGGGATCAGCCGAAGGCTGAAAAGATAAAAGATGCCGTCCCGCTGGATCCCCTGGTTGATCAACTGGGTTTTGGCCGGGAATCTACGGCTCAGGAGGTTTTTGAACAAAAACCGGGCGGTCCCGAAGGTCGCACAAGCACCCAGGGTGCTGGCCAGGGAAACCAACAGCAGCCCCGGCCAAAAGCCAAACAAGGCCCCGACCAGCAGCGTCAGCCAGACCATGCCCGGCAGGGCAAAGGCGCTAGCCGAGAGGTACAAGACAAAAAAAACCCACCAAGTCTCAACCGGGCTTTGTTCGTAGAGGGCTTGGAAGTTGTTCCGCTGGACCTTGGCCCAACCGAGATCCAAGTGGGCAAAGAGTTGGTCCCGCCACACCCACCAACCGGCCAAGGCCAGCAGGAAAAACACCAGAAGCTTGGCCGTGGTGAGCCAAAACCTTCTCGCCCCCTGGTTCCTCTGGTGTCGTCCCATGGTCAGGGCAAACAGGTGGGCTGGCCGGTGGATTCGATCACGTCACGCCACATCCGTCCGGCATCCAGCAGGGTCTTTCTTTTACTGACCGCCAGTTCAATCGGGATGTTGCAGTACACCCCATGCCACAAGGAAACCACCATCGAGGTCTTGCCGGCCATGGCCGCATGGACTGCGTTTTGGCCCAAGGTGGCGCAATAAAGCCCGTCGTTGGTGTTCGCCGGGATACTGCGGATCATGTAGCTCGGGTCGATGTACTTGAGGTTGATGTCCCGTTTGCCCTTGAAGTAGGTCTTCAGTTCATCCTTGATGTAAACCCCAATGTCATCAAGTAGCTTGTTGCCCGAAGCGTCTCTTCGGTCCGATTGGCCGGCAAAAAACTTTTGCCCGGCCCCTTCGGCGACCACAATCACCGCATGGTGCCTTTCCTTGAGCCTCTTTTCCACGTCTGCAAACAGTCCATGGGGGCCATGAAGGTCAAAATCAAATTCCGGGACCAGGACGTAGTTTACGTCCCGTTGGCTCAAGGCGGCAGCGGCGGCGATGAAACCGGAATACCGACCCATCAGCTTGACCAGACCGATCCCATCGGGGAAGGACTTGGCTTCCGAATGGGCGCATTTGATCGCCTCACAAGCAGCGTCCACGGCGGTTTCAAAGCCGAAGCTCCGAGAGATGAAGCTGATGTCGTTGTCGATGGTTTTAGGGATCGCCACGACTGAAATCAACCGGCCCCTGGCTTCAACTTCCTGCTGGATCTTCAAGGCCGCCCGTAGGGAGCCGTCCCCGCCGATCACAAACAAAATGTTGATCCCTTGGCGCTCCATCACGTCCACAATCGCTTCAACCGACTGGTCCCCTCGGCTGCTGCCCAGGCAGGTACCGCCCAGCTCGTGGATGTTGGTGACAAATTCGGGGGTCAGGTCCACAAAGGGCAGGCCGTACTTGGCGATAAACCCTTCGAGCCCGAACCGTACCCCCAGGATCCGCCGGACCCCGTAGCCAAAATACAGGCGCAGCACGATCGACCGGATGACATCGTTGAGGCCGGGGCATATCCCCCCGCAGGTGACCACTGCCGCCGAGACCTTGTTGGGGTCAAAAAAGACCTGTTTGCTCGGGTGGCTGGTCTCAAAAAAGACCGGCGGCTTTTCCACTCCCGGTTGGTAATAAGGGTCGTAGAGGATGTGCCGTTCCAAGACCTCTTCTTGTTGGAAGGAAAAGGGGCTGTCGATTTTGGGGGTCCCAAGGCATTTGACCTTGGTTTGTTCGGGGGTCAAGGGTACCAGCATGATTTCTAGGCTCCTAAGGGATAAAAACCTGTTGGCGGTAAAACCGCAGTTCTTCGATGGATTCGATGATGTCGTCCAGGGCTTGGTGCTTGCCGGCCTTTTTGTAGGAGCCCAGTTTGGGGTACCAACGTTTGACCAATTCCTTGACCGTGCTGACGTCAATGTTCCGGTAATGGAAGTAGGCTTCCAGTTCGGGCATTTGGTCGGCCAGGAACTTGCGGTCTTGGTGGATTGAGTTGCCACAAAGGGGAACGGTCCCAGCGGGGACCAGGGCCCTGACCCAAGCCAAGGTCTCCTGTTCCGCCTGTTTGAGTTTGATTTTGGAGTCCAGGCACCGCTGGGTCAGGCCGCTTAGGCCGTGGTGCTCGGTACACCATTCGTCCATCTGGTCAAAGTGCCGCTTGGGCCAGTGGATGGCCAAGTCGGGTCCCGAGGCGATGACGTTGAGGTCCCAATCGGTGGCCAGACAGGCAATCTCGATGATCTTGTCCTTTTTGGGATCCAGCCCGGTCATTTCCAGGTCCATCCAGACCAGCACCTTGGGTTTATTGTCGTCCGGTTTTGTTTTCATTGAATTGCGCTCATCCTTGAAAGCTGAAAGGTTTGGGCATGGCCGTTCCAGTGGTTGATCACCGTAAAGCTGATTTCCCCCTGATGGTTGAGACTGTAAAGCTCCTCTACCTCAAAGTCCAGCGGCTCTTGGGTCCTTGTCACCTCCAGGTCGCCCAGGTCCTGGCCCAAAAGTTGCGGATCAAAGGGGCAGTTGATTTGCCGCCAGACGGTCACCAACCCGGTTGGCCTTCCTTCCTCCAGGGCTCCACATTCCTGGAACCGAAAAACCCCGATGTTGTGGCTTGGGCGGTATCTACGGCGCAGCACCAAGGGAGGCTCGTTTTTGGCGGGCAAAGGCTGGTCCTTTTCAAAAAGCAGGTCAAAGACCAGGGATTCCCCCTTGTCTCCCTCCCGCCAAAGCCCAAAGTGGCGGGTCAAGGACTCCTTGAGCACCAGATCCTCAAAACTACTGTCCCCCAGAATGGCCAGACCGATGGCCACTGAGGACTTGGCATGGTGGGATTTTTTTACCTTGTGTTGGCCGTAAAGCTGTTTGAGCTTTCGGGCGACCAAGGGGAAGTTGGCCATGCCGCCTACCAGATAAACGGCGGTAAAGTCCTCCAGCCCTTCGATGCCCCGTTTGCCGCTGACCCGCTCGATCAGGGCTTCGGTCACCGCCAGGGTACGGTCCACCAGGGGCTCGCACAAGGTTAGGTAGTCCTTGACCTCAATGCGGATCACTTGGGGGGCCTGCCCCTTGGGGGCCCATTCAAAGAGCAGGGATTTGCTGTGCGGGGTCAGGGACTCTTTTTTCTCCCGAGCCATTTCCAAGAGGCTCACCCGTTCGGCGTAACTCAAGGGACCGGCAATCCCGGCAGCGTCCATGACCATTTCGGCCAAAACCTGATCAAACTGATCCCCCCCCAGGTCTTCGATCCCTTGGGTGGCGATGATTTGGTGGTAATGGTCGTGGATCTCCGCCACCGAAGCGTCAAAGGTGCCGCCCCCCAGGTCATAGACCAGTAAAAATCGCTTGGGGCTCAAGCCAACCGCCCGGAAGAAGTGGCGGGTGTATTCCATGGTCGCCGCCGAAGGTTCGTTGAGCACGTTGATCAGGTCGAACCCGCCGCCGGTGAAGGCATCTTGGGTGACAAACCGCTGGGTGTTGTTGGTGTTCGCCGGGACCGCCACCGAGGCGCTGATCGGTTCCGTCCCCAAGTCGAGGCTGCTGGCGTTGGACAGGGCTTCTTTGAAGGCGGAAAAAAAGTCGATCAACAGCTTTTTGATCCCATACCGGTGTCCTTCGATCTCCAGCACCTCGTTTTGGCCGATGTGCTTGAGCAGGGACTTGACCGACCGCACCAGGGTCCAGTTCGGGTTGTCCAAGACCTGATAGGCCTCAAAGCCAAATTTGACCTGGGTACCGTTGACCGCAATCAGGGAGGGGAAATAATCGAACCAGTCCCCTTCGGGGGAAGAAAAATTGACCACCGGGAAATTGCCTTGGTCGGTCAGGGCGGCGACCGTGTGAGTGGTGCCGAAGTCGATGCCTAGCTTCATGGGGTACCTTCTGGGTTAGGAAGGGGTAGCTTTGGCCCCAGGCCAAAAACCCACGTTTTGGGGTGAGTATAACCTTGCAGAGAGAGAATGGCCAAGTAAATTACTGTTAAATCAAGATGAGGCGGATTCGTAGGCCTTGAGGCCCAACCGCCAGAAGAACCCCAAGAGCAGCCAAAACAGTCCCAAAAACCCCACCAGCCAAACCAGGGGCCAGCCGTCGGTAGGGTCCAGGAGAAACCGCACCGGACCGCTGCCGATCAACAGAACCGGTAAAACCAAGGTCAGGCTGCTGCGGAGCAGGCGAGGGTAAACAAAGTCGGGCCACCGGGCAAGCTGTTGCAGTTCGACCCGGATGAAGTTGATCCCCGTCCCATCCATCATCCAAAACATGGCGCAACTCAAAAACATCTCTATGGCATTTTGCAGCAAAAAACCGCCCACCACGGCAAAGGGCAAACAGACCCAGGCCAAGGGACTCAAGCCAACCTGGAGGCCAAAATAAACCACCGCCGGGCCGGTGAAACAGACGTTGATCAAGCTGCCGGGCCGGATGATCCGAAAAAAGCTTAAGAACACGGCGTTTACCGGCTTGATCAAGGAAAAATCCAGTTCCCCGGTACGGATGGACAGGGGAAATATCCAGTAGTTTTCGCTGACCAAGGTCATGGAGATCTGGTTGATCGCCAACATCACCGAGGCAAAAAAGAGCAGTTGCTGCCGGTCCCAAATCCCGATGGTTTGGATGTGGTCATAAAGGATGTCGATACTGACCAGATGGGTGTAATAAAACACCAGGTCCATCAGGATCAGGAGCACAAAGTGCCCCCGGAAGCTCATGGCCGCCGAGAAGCTGGTGGAAAAAAAGCTGCCATAAATGCTCAAATACTGTTTGATCCGACTGCCCATCCCTACATCCCCGCAGCGGTGTAAAGCCGAAGCCCCTTTTTCCAGACCAATTGGGCCAGCAACGCTGCCCCAAGGTTCCAAAAACCCAGCACCCAAAGGGCCTGAATTACCCCGGCAGACTCGCCCATCAAGACCCTGGCGGGAAGGTAGGCAATGGCCGGGAAGGGGGTATAGTTCAACAGGCCTTGCAGCCAGGGGGGGTAGAAGCTCAAAGGGATCAGGGAGCCGGAAAGAAAGTAAGCCAAAATTTGCAACATCACCATCAAAGTCCAGGTTTCCTCCATCCAAAAGCCGATCAACCCCACCAGGTAATTGGCCCAAAACCAAAAACCGGCGGCCATCAAGGTAAGCAGAAGGCCCAAGGCCAAGGTGTGGGGTTCGGGGAAATGCACCTGTCCGCTCAAAAAGGCCCACACCCCGGTCAGGGTAGTGGCGGCGATTCCCAGCTGGACCAGGGTCCGGGCCAAAAAGGTGGCTCCGTGGAACTCCCAGAGGGAAAAGGGGTAGATCAGGTAGGAGGTGATCTTGCCCATCCTGATGTCTTCGGAGATTTTGGTAGCGTTGCCGTTGAAGACCAGGAGGCTGGTCAGGAAAACCCAGAGGTGGTAGGTGGCCATTTGGCTGAAGGTGAACCCGCCTACCAAGGCTGAAGGGGCTCCTTCGTACACCCGGTACCAGAGGCTCAACTTGACCACCAAAAAGACCACCAAAGGCGCAATCGCCGAAAGCAAAAAGTTGAGTCGGTAAACCAGTAGGTTGGACCAAGCCACCTGCATGGTCGCCCCCCATTTGGGCAGGTACAGGCTCCAGAGGGCTTTGGGGTTCATAGCAGTTCGGGCCGGTCCATCAACTGGGTCATCACCCTTTCGATCGGCAGTTTTTCGGTGTGAAAGTCCACCACTGGATAGTCTTTGAGGATCTTTTGGCTCAGCTCCCTAAGCTGCAAGGCCGGAATGGTCAATTCGACCCTCGTACGGTCTTCGTTCCACACCGGGGCAAAGGGGGCCAGGACCGGGTCCTCGGTGGACAGCGGGCGGTCGAAGTCATAGGCGACAATCTTGTTGTTGCCCAAAATTTGTTCAAAATCCTCGATCTTGCCGTCAAACCGTTTTTTCCCGCCCAAGATCAGTACCAGCCTTTGGCACAGCGCCTCTACGTCGGCCATGTAGTGGCTGGTCAGGATCAAGGTGGTGCCTTTTTCCTTTTGGTACCGAGCCAAAAAAGCCCGGATGTTCCGCTGGGCCACCAAGTCCAGGCCAATGGTAGGTTCGTCCAAAAAGAGGATTTTAGGTTCGTGGAGCAGGCAGCTCATCAGTTCCAGCTTCATCCGCTCCCCCAAGGAGAGCTTGCGTACGTGGACCTCCAGCAGGTCGATCACCCCCAGGAGGGTGGACAATTCATCCAACCTCCGTTTGAAGTCGGCCTTGGGGATTTCGTAGTACTTTTGGAGCAGCAAAAAGGAATCCAACGCCGGGAGGTCCCACCAAAGCTGGGACTTTTGGCCCATCACCAAGGCGATTTGTTTGCGGAATTCTCGGGACCTAAGGTGGGGGGTTTGGCCCAAGACCTTGAGTTCCCCGGCGCTGGGCACAATGATGCCGGTGAACATCTTCATCAAGGTGGTCTTGCCCGCCCCGTTGGGCCCCAACAGCCCGATCACCTCGCCGGGGCGGACCGTTACCTCAAAGTCCACCACCGCCGGTTTGGAGTGGTATTCCCGGTTGAAAAAATTGCCCAGGGCCCCGATGAACCCTGGTTGCTTTTTGTGGATACGGAAGCTTTTGTTGAGCAGCGAGGCTTGGATCATAAGGCTAAAGCAGGAAAAGAACCAAGCAGGAGGCGTAAGTTCAGGCGTTTTTGGAGTACCGGGCCGAGTCGTCGGAGCGGACCACTTCCGAGATCCGAATCCCATAGCGCTCGTTGACCACCACGATCTCCCCGCGGCACATCAAACGGCCACCGATAAAAACGTCCATCGGTTCTCCGACCACCTTGTCGAACTCGATCACTTGGTTGGGCTTGAGGTTGAGTACCTCACGCATGGATTTTTCCACCTGCCCGATTTGGGCAATCAGCTTGAGTGGTACATCATGCATGTACTCGACTTCACCTTTGGGGATGTCCTCATCGGAGATCTCCTGCTGCATCAACGCCTGTTTCAACGACCGGGGGCCACGGCCCCCACCGGTGAACAGGTCCTCGTCCATCTCTTCTGGCATCTTCCCTCGCTGGGTGGGTATCGTTCTAAGGTAAACGGTTTGGGTGGTCCTAGGCAAGCCTTTTGGGGAGCCCACCGCCGACCTTTCCGGGTCGAGAGGGAAGGGTCCCAAGCTGCCGTTGTTCCCAAAAGAAAAAGCAAGAATGGTTCCACATTTCTTGACAAGTCCAAGCCAATTGGAAAGAGTATTGCCAAGCTTTCCAGCCACCGAGTGTTTTAAAAAACGACGGATCACAAGCCCCCAGCGCTTTATGGGCCAAAGCAGGAAGATCCAATTTAAGCTCGTCTTTCGGTTCTCCATCACCTTCCTTGTGCTCTTTATGCTCATCTTCGGCACCCTGTCGATGAGCTTTCGGTACCTTACCCTCTCTGCGGCCAAGGAAAACGCCCTTTCGGTGGCCAAGACCATCCGAGACGGGATCACCAGCCTGATGTACCTGGGCGTAATCAGCCAGCGGGACATCTTTTTGGCCGGGATGATGGACACCGACACCTTGAGCGCCATCAAAAAACTCAAGGTGATCCGAGGCAGCCGGGTCATCGCCCAATTCGGCGCTCCCCACAAGGCAGAGGCCGCCGAAACGGCGATGGAGTTTAAGGTCCTGGAAACCGGGGAGATGCAAGAGGAGCTGCTTGAGGGGTTTTCCAGTCCGGTCTATAACTTGGTCATCCCTTACAAGGCCTCCGCCAAAGGCCGGATCAATTGCCTGAACTGCCACCACGCAGAAGAGGGGCAGGTGCTCGGGGCGATCAGCATCAGCTTTGACCTTTCCGCCCAACGTAACGTAGGGCTTTGGACCATCTTTGCCATTTCCGTCCTGACCTTTTCCAGTATCCTCTTCATCTTCTGGATGATTTACCGGTTTTTTACCCCCTATTCCGCCTTTTTTTCGGAACTGCAAACCGGCTTTGGGGAACTGGAAATGGGCCATATGCATGTCAGGGTTGGCGAGACTCTCGACGATGAAGCGGGGGATGTGGCCAAAAGTTTCAACCGGATGATGCGCACCCTCAACGGCACCTTCACCGAGATTTGCCAAAAGGTTTATTCCCTGGTGGGCTTTGACTTCCAGCGGTCAGGGAATGTGATCACCGACACGGTCCACAATGTGGACCAGCTGCTACAAATCTACAACTTCAAGAAAAACGCCGAACGGGAAGAGACCAAGTTCGGGGTTTACGTCCGTTTCCAAGACGTCCTCAAACGAATGGGAGTCAAGCGGTTTGGCATCTATGAGGCCAACTTCAGGAAAAAGGAATTCCACTTTGTGCTCGACCAATGCGTCCGGGAAGAAACCATCGCCGACGACCCGACCCGCTACCAGGGAGACCTGGACCCGGAGTTGGGCGACCTCAACCCGGTCCACGACTGCGCCGCCCTGCTCGAACACAACCCCGAGCTTTGCCCGGTGGTCAAGTTCAAGAGTAGGTACGATTCCTTCAGCGTAGAACGGTACTGCAAGTACTTCCCCGAAGAAGAAAGGGCCTCGGCTCCGGTGCACAAGTGCATCCCCCGGTTTGGGGCGGAAATGGTTTCGATCATCCAGCTGATCTGCCCCAAGGACCAAAACGAACGGGTGGATGGGATCGTCCCCTACCTAAAAAGCTACATGGAGCAAGCCTCTCCGGTCCTAGAGATCAAGAGCGCCATGGACTTCATCAAGGAACAGTCCCTCAAGGACGAATTAACCACCTTGTACAACCGCAGGTATTTGGAGGAAATCGCCGCCGACTTCATCGAGAAGTACAAGGACCGCCGTTTGGGCTTTATGATGCTGGACATCGACCACTTCAAACGGGTCAACGACGAGCAGGGCCACGATGCCGGAGACCTGATCCTGCGGGGTATTGCCCAGGTGGTGAAAAAAAGCGTCGGATCCAAAGACATGGTGATCCGCTTCGGCGGCGAGGAGATCCTGATCCTCTCCTTCCACACCCGGTCTGGGGAGACCAAAAAGCTGGCCGAAAAGATCCGTGCCAACATCGAAGAAGCCAACTTCCCCTACGGGAATCTGGTGATCAAAAAAACCGCCAGCATCGGCTACACCGAATACCCCGAGACAGCGGACCACTTTTGGATCTGCATCAAACATGCGGACATCGCCATGTACTCGGCTAAAAAGAGTGGCCGCAACAAAGTGGTCAAGTTTACCCCCCAGTTGATCGAGCAGATGGACAAGGAATAAGCCCCGATTGCCCCCCTTAGAACCCAAAGGAATAGACTTGTTGGAAAACCTTTACTTCAAAGCCTTTTTGACCGCAGTGGTGGAAGGCTTGACCGAGTTCGTGCCGGTTTCTTCCACCGGGCACATGATTCTGCTGGAAGACTGGATAGAGTTTACCGGCGAAAAGGCCGCCACCTTTGCGGTGTTCATCCAACTGGGGGCGATCCTGGCCGCCTTTTGGCTGTACAAGGAGCGGTTCTTGGGCCTGATCCCTGGGCCTGGGGAAGAACCCTTTTGGAAGCGGCTTTTGTGGGGGAACAGTCGGCCCACGGCGGTTCATTTTGTGGTGGCGGTGTTGCCGATCCTGGTGGCCGGGTTGCTGCTGCACAAGGTGATCAAGGAACAGCTTTTTTCCGTCTCGGTGGTGGCGGTCGGGCTGATGGTCGGCGGGGTGATGATGATTCTGGTACAGCTGATGCCCAAACGTTACAGTGCCGAAGAGGTGGACCAAATCAGCCTCAAACAGGCCGGGTTGATCGGCCTGGGGC
This sequence comes from Candidatus Lambdaproteobacteria bacterium RIFOXYD2_FULL_56_26, assembly GCA_001783715.1. Taxonomy (GTDB): domain Bacteria; phylum SAR324; class SAR324; order XYD2-FULL-50-16; family XYD2-FULL-50-16; genus XYC1-FULL-56-13. The sequence continues at coordinate 314,027 of MFNF01000001.1, read as the reverse complement.
AATGTATGGCCATCTGGCCGGGCATGTCCCGGTCCGGCTCCACCTTGATCACCGGGCTCTTGGTGGGAGTCCGTGCCCAAGCGGCGGCGGACTTTTCCTTTATCATCGCTGTTCCGGTCATGGTGGCAGCGGTGGGTTATGATCTCTACAAATCCTGGGGATTTTTGGACCAGTCGGACCTAGCGGTCTTTGGGCTGGGGTTTGTGGTGGCCTTTGCCATTGCTTGGGTCTCGATCCGTTGGTTCATCGGAGTGCTGGGGAAAATAGGCTTGATTCCCTTTGGGATTTACCGTATCGTCCTTGGGGCGGTTGTTTATTTTTTGGTTTGAAATATTCCGCATATTCAGTATGTTGCAATGAATTCGTTGGTTATGTGCTAGGGTTCCGGCAGATACCGGCTGAGAATTCTCAGGAAAATTTCCCTTTTTGATCTTTTCAACCCAAACACCGAGTTGCACAATGTTCGGATATGCCATTGAGTTAGTTTATTTTTTTTGTATCGCTGGGTTTTTTCATTTGGTCCCCCTCGCTTTTTTGGACCAATTCAAGGCGGTTCGTCTGCGGTTTGGAACGCAACAACCCGCCTTTTTCTTGGGCCTTAGTTCTTGCCTTGTACTGGTCCCCAGCATCCTCTACCGGGTGATGATTTCTCCCTTAGGGCTCCCCTTTTGGGGCTTTACCTTGATTTATGTGGTTATGTTCCTGTTTGTCCTCTGGGGGCTGCGTGACGTACAGGAGCGAGCGGTTTGGCAACAACGGCGGCAACGCTGGCTGGAGGTTTTGCGCCCCCACCTGCTGCCTTTTTTGGTCGCTACGGGGCTGTTGGTCCTGGTCTTTGTTTTCTTCACCCTGCGGCCTCAGGGAGCCTACTACCAAGACGAATACCAAAGAATGGCCATAGCCCAGGGGATCAAGCAACACTTTCCTCCGGTTGACCTGTTTGTTTATACCGATGAATTTTACAAGTACTACAACTTCAACGAGCTTTGGGCCGCAACCTTGTCCCAGGCCTCACAGCTGAAACTTCGCAGCGTCTATCTTCATTGGAATCTGCTTTTTAACTGGCTTAGTATCTTGTTGGGTTTTTGGGTGCTGGTGGGAACCAGCAAGCCCAACCGGCCCTGGCTTACCTTACTTTTGTTTGGTATTTTTTTTGGGTTACAGGGGATTCCGGGTGACCAAAAAATCTCTCACCTGACCTTCCGGCAAAACACCTTTGCCTTGGCCCATATGCTGTTCGGGGCCAAACTTCTGTTGGATTTTTTGGACCGCCCCCAAAAATGGGGAAATTTGGCCGTGGCTGCTTGGTGCCTTTCCGCCTTGGTGGGAATCAAACTCCTGGCCCTGACTCCTTTCTTGTTGGCCGTGCCTTTGTTTGTACTGGACCCCAATCAGTTTAAAAAAATCCAGGTCAAAACCCTGGTTGCTATCGGGACCTTGGGGTCTGGGCTGGCGGTCTTTTGGTATCTGTGGTTGGTCCGGGGTGAAAGCTCCTCTGCGCAGCCCTTCCTGCAGTTTGACCCCAATCACTACTGGGCTTTTGTTTATGCCTCCAGGATCTCAGAGCAATACGGGATTACGGTCTTCGCCTACCTCTTGGACTGGACCAATCGCTTGTTTGGCAGTCCCGGATACTTTGTCTGGGTTCCCCTGGTTTATGAACTAACCGGGTTTTTGATCGCCGGATTTGCCTTGTGTTGGTCTCCGTTCAAGCAATTGCGGGGCTTTTTGTACCTAATTCTGGGTGGTTGGGCCAGCATGGTTGTGTTTGGACTGTTCAAGTTCCCGACCGGAGGGTCGGAAGGGTCGATCGTCTATTTCATTTTTTTTGGCAGCTGGCTCTTGGAAGCCGCCGCTCTTGCCGCTTTCGCCCAGGTTTTGAGCCAACACAAGCGGTCCTTGCCGTGGGGAGTTGGACTGTTGGGGGGGCTCATTTTGTTTTTGCTTTACTTTGGGGGTTATGCGGATGGGAAGCATTTTCGGGGCCCCAAGTCACATTATGAACACTCGGCAACCGAGATGGAAGCGATCAGGGAAGTCAGACACCAAACCTCCAGCAACGGGTACGTGCTGAGTAACTATTACAAAATTCGACAACTGTGGAGTTTTGTGGGACTGACCGGACGGCATTCCCTGGTAAGTAACTTCCAAACCGGGGCGATCAACCAAGACGAAGCTACCTACCTGCCTTTACTTGAGAAAGTAGAAACCTTTTACTCTGGCAGCCTTGCGCCGACCCAAAGCTGTGAATTTCTGGCAGAGTACAACGTAGAAGCGGTTTATTGGCAAACCAGGATTCACCCCTTGCCAAACAACTTGGCGGACTATTCCTGCCTCAAATTGTTCTCAACCCGTCCAGACGTAACTCTTTTTTTGGTCAACCGGCAGTAGGTACACAAGGAGTGGCCGCCGGGGCCACCCCTTGGGGAAAGAAATTCCGATCAAGCGGCCAGGAAGGCCTTGAGATCGTCTTTGGCTTCACCGGTCAGGCTCAAATTGAACTGCTGGACCAGGAAGTCCATGATGTCCTGGTTGACGAACTGTGGGGGCTTGGGGCCAATGGTGATGTTCTGGATCCCCAGGCTGAACAGGGCCAGCAGGATGATCACCGCCTTTTGCTCCATCCAACTCAAAACGATCTTGATCGGCAGTTCGTTGACCGGCAGGCCGGTGGCTCCCGAAAGGGCCAAGGCAATGTGCACCGCTCCGTTGGAGTCGTTGCACTGGCCCAGGTCCAAGTATCTGGGGATCTCGGTGCCGGGGACCTTGCCGAAGTCATGGTCGTTGAACCGGAACTTGCCGCAGCTGCTGGTGACCACCACACAGTTCTTGGGCAGGCTCAAAGCCAATTCCCGGTAGTATTCCCCCGGCTTGCCCGGCGCATCACAACCGGCGATGACAAAAAACTTTTTGATCTTCCCTGCCGTGACCGCTTCCAAAATCTGCGGGGCCAAGGTCAAAACGGTTTGGTAGTGGTGACCGGTGACCAGGGTTTCTTCCGAATCAAAACCGGTGATCTTGGGGCTGGCAAGGGTTTTGGCGATCAAGGCGGAGAAATCGTCGTTTTCGATCTTGTGGGCCCCTTCCACGCCGACGTTTTTGTAGGTAAACAACCGGTCCAGGTAGTGGCTGCCGACTTCGGGCGGGACGATACAGTTGGTGTTGACCACCAAGGTCCCTGGCCAGTGGTTGAACAGTTTGCCTTGGTCATGCCAAGCTTTGCCGATGTTGCCCTTGAGGTGGGAGAATTTTTTCAGCTCCGGGTAAGCGTGCGCCGGGAGCATCTCCGAGTGGGTATAAACATTGATCCCTTTGCCTTCGGTGTCTTGCAAGAGTTTTTGCAACATATCCAGGTTGTGGCCGCTGACCAGGATTCCATGTCCTTCGGCATGGTTTTGGCTGACCTTGACCGGGGTCGGGACACCCAAGCGTTTGGTGTGGGCTTCGCTGAGCAGGTTCATGGACGTGACCCCGGCTTGGCCGATCTTCATCAACTGGGCAATGTGCTCTCCGAAGTTGAAGTTGACGTTGGTCATGGTGAAATAAAGACTGTCGGCAATGACATCGTCCACTTCCTGGGTAGGCGCACCCAACTGGCGGGCATGTTCCCTGTAGGCGGCCAACCCTTTGAGGCCATACACCATCACGTCCTGAAGGCGGGTCAGGTTGGCATCTTTGCCGCAAGTGCCAATATCACGGCCTTTCGAGCCGCACCCACCGGGAACGCTCATCTCACATTGGTTACAAAACATCTGCATTGGTTTCCTTCGGATAGAGTTAAAGTGAATTTCTGAATAATATATTCATTATTTACTGGCAACCTTTTTTTGCCCTGGACGACAATTGCCGCCAGCCAGGGGAAAAAACCTTTTTGTGTTGCCCCCCATACTTTGGAGTGAATCCCCTTGCCGGACAGTTGGATGCAAACCTGCTTGCGAAATAATTTGGTCAAACTTCAGGTTTTTGCGTTTTCTTTGCATTACCCTTCTGATAGATATGCTTTCAAGGTCCCCCTTTGGCCGGGACCGGTTGTGTCAACTCTTCCTACGGAAAAACCATGAAAGGAGCTTCCCTTCTCGCCTGCTTGATGCTGGCAGTCAGCCCGGCCATTTACGCCGCAGAGGATTGTACCGGCAACGACTGTATGCCCAAGGAGATCAAAAACTCCTGTACCGTTGAAACGGTTTCTGGTTGTATCGATTGGGAAAACGGGATCGTTTATTCCGTAGGGATGGGGGTACCCAACGACAAGTTGACCTCTGCCGCCCAAAAACGTTACTCCGCCTACCAGGCGGCTCGGGTTGTGGCCCAGCGGAACTTGCTGCAAATGATCGAAGAGGTCCAGATCGATTCGACCCAGACCGTCAAGATGGGGATGCTGGAAAATGATGAAATCAACCTCCAGATCCACGGCACCGTCAAAAACGTCTCCGAGGTCGGCAAACCAAAGGTGGCCAGCGACGGTTCGACCTTTGTCACCATGCAGATGCATCTGCGGGACATCATGTCGATTTTGGCCAAGAACGAGCATTTTGAGCTGATGGACAAGGAAATCCCCAAGACCCTTAGCCCTGCTCCCTCTGCTCCGGCGACCAACGCCCCGGCCTACGGAGGGGATGCCAAAACCGTTTACTCTGGATTGATTATTGATGCCAAAGGTTTAGGGGTGAAACCTGCCATGAGCCCCAAAGTGTTCAACGCTGATGGCACCGAAATCTACGGCTCCGCCCAGGTGGACCGGGATTTTGCCTTGCAGTACGGCATTGCCGGGTACGTCAAGGATCTGGCCCAAGGCAAAGGCAACGAACGGGTCAAGGGCAACCCCCTGGTCATCAAGGCCGAACCGGCCGGGGGCAACAAAGGATCCGACCTGAAAATTTCCAACCAAGACGCCGAGCTGCTCAAGCAACTGGAACAAACCCAAGCCTTCCTGCGGGAAGGCCGGGTCCTGATCGTCTTATAACCCAAGTCCCAGAGGAATGATGTACCCAAGAAACTTGACCCAAGGGTTGATTGCCCTGACGATCAGTCTGGCCTTTGCGGCCTGTAGCGGTCCAGCACAAAAACCAAGGGCCCAAAAGGGCCAGATGGACACCCCCGAATTCCACCAAACCCAAGGGGACAAGCACCTCTTGGAAGGCGACTACGAGGGAGCCAAACGGGCCTACAATCTGGCCTTGGAGCTGGACGGCAAACATTCCAAAAGCCAAAGCGGCCTTGCGGTTGCCCTCGCCTACTTAGCCAGTGGAGACATTACCGAAGAAACCAAGCAGGAAACCTTTGAAAAGGGCCAAGACCTTTTGGACAACGCCCTGAGCAACGCCAAGACCGAGGCGGATACCGCCAAGGCGCATGTTAATGCCGTCCGGTTTTATGTGGTCACCGAACGACCGGCGGACAAATGGTACGACAAGGCCAAGGACCATTTTGACGATGCCAAAAGCCTGACCCCAGACGACCCGGAACCCTACTTTTTTATGGCCAGCGCCGAAGCGGGAAGGCTCAACTATGAAGAGGCGACCGTTTTGTACAAGAGGGTGCTGTCCATTGGCCGGGCTTATGACGTAGAAGCGGACCAGGAACTCAAGCGGATCCAGCAGATCCAACGGGCTCTGCCGGGCAGTAGGTTTGGGGAGAAGATCGCCAACTTGGCCTCGATCACCCGTGCGGACACTGCGGCCTTGTTGTTGGCCGAACTGCGGTTGGACCGGCTTTATGTCTCCCAGTCCAAACAATCCAGCCCTTCCTTTGTGCCCCCCGCCGGGCAGCAGGGCCTGAAACTGGCCCCCAGCCAAAGGATGCCCGATGCCACCGACCTGACCGGGCACCCGCTCAAGGATTCGGTGGAAATGGTGATCCGGTTGGGACTCAAAGGACTTGAGCCTGATGCCGCCCACAAGTTCCACCCCAGCGAGAGCTTGACCCGGGCGGAATTTGCCATGGTCATCCAAGACCTGCTGGTCAAGATCACCAAGGACGAGACCTTGGAAAGCAAGTTCATCGGTGAGCCCAGCCCCTTCTCGGACGTGGCGGACAGCCTCTGGTACTACAACGCCGCCCAAACGGTGGTGACCCGTGGCCTGATGCAGCCCGATGCCTCCGGGAAGTTTAACCCGATGGGCAAGGTTTCGGGAGCCGATGCCCTGTTGGCGATCCGTAACCTCAAGTCGGTCTTGAAGAACTACTGATCTACCGCTTGTTACAAAAGAAAAAGGGAGCCCAAAGCTCCCTTTTTTTTGCCCCTTTTCCGCCCTGGGGCCGCTACCCCTTGACTCCCTTCATGTAGGCGATCAGCTGCTCCAAGACCTTGCCCCAACCGGTTTCAAAGCCCATTTCCTCATGCCTTTTGCGGTCCGCTGCGTCTTTGTGCATCCCCACCGCCCTGTACAAAGTGCCTTTGGGGTGGTCTTCCAGGGTCAATCGGGCGGTAAAGTTGAAGCTTTCCAGGTAAGTTTTGGTAGCGGGCCGGTAGTTAGCCACCAAGGCATCAGTCCAGACCAGCCGCCGGTTTTTGACCACTTCCAGGTAACAACCGGAATTGTCGAAGTCCTGTCCCTCCGGGGAGCGCATGGTGGTGCGAAACAGGCCTCCGGGGCGAAGGTCGATTTCGGCCTGGGTGGTTTGCCAAGGAACCGGGGTAAACCAGTGGATCAGGTGCTTCGGCTCGGTCCAGGCTTCCCAAATCCATTCTTTGGGGATCTCCACCACTCGTTCCAAGACTAGGTCCAAAGTGGGGTCAAAGGCATCTTGGCTCATTTTTTTCCCTCTGGTTGGGGTCAGGGCCTTCTGGCCCAAGGGTTTAGTTCGCCGGAGTCCGGCCTATTGCAGGACCCGGATTCAGTTGACCACCGGGTCCCGGAAATCGCTGTTGTCAATCAGATGCTCCACCCCCAACGCTTCAAAGGCCTTTTGCCAACGGTCGGCCAAGGGGGTTTCCAAAAGCAGGTCCAGGCCCAGTTCCGCCTGCCACCAAGCGCCTTCTTCAATCTCCCGCTCCAACTGCCCCGGCCCCCATCCGGCGTATCCAATGCCGGCCAAGTAAATCAAAGGCCGCTCCTTAGGCTCGGCAATTGCCAGGACCTCGGAAGCAGAGCTGACCACATAGTCTTGGGAAACCAACATCGACTGCTTGCTGACCAAGGTAGGTTCGTGGAGCAGCCAAAAAAAGTCGGTTTGCACCGGCCCGCCCAAGAGCAACGGCACCGCTTCCCCACCGACAGAGTGCAGGTTGAGCAGCGCCAAGGCCTCGTCCAGTTTGGCCCCGGTCTCTTGGTTGACGATAAAGCCCAAGGCCCCGTCCTCATTGTTTTCGGCCATCAGGATCACCGAATGGGCAAACATGGAGGCCTGAAGAGAAGGCATGGCAATCAGAAAGCTGGCTTTTTTAGTCCCCATTCGCTATACTCCTTGAGCCTTGGCTCCTTGCGGCTGAACCTTTACATCCCTCTGGTTTATACCCCATGCGGCGACGTTCCCTCTCTAAACTTTGGTACCTGACCTTTCCCCTGGCTCTCTTGTGGGTGGTCGGCTGCAACAAACAGCAGTTGGACAAGGACGGCGGTTACATCGACCAAAGGACCAACCGGTACATTTACGTTCGGCCCAGCCACCTGCCCCCCAGCGGCTACAAAAACGCCAACCGCCGTCTGCGGCCCAACGAACCTCAAATGATCTCAGCCAAGGTCGGCAGGATCGACAAGGACCTCAAAAGTGTGTGGCTGGCCTTTGAGGACCGGCAGAGCTACCAAATGCTGGCATCGGACCTGACCGCCGAAAACCGGGATGACCGGGAAAAGAGGCTCCGGGTCCAGCTCAAGTTTGTTTCCCCCTTGGCCTCGGTGGCAGAGAAAAAGTTCAAACAGACCTGGGCGGATTATACCACTCAGGTTTTAGAAACTCAACTTCTCAATCGCCAAGTCTTTGCTGAAGCGCATTACCAAAAGGAATCCAAACAGATTTTTGGCTACCTATTCCAAAAGGCGTTAGACAAGGACGGCAAAGAGACGGACCGCAACCTCAACCGTTGGATGATCGAACAGGGGTTGAGCTACTTCTACTTTGAAGACGCAACTCCCGAGGAAATCAAAGACTACTCGGCAGCCCAAGCCCTTGCCAAAGAGCATGGCGCAGGGTTATGGAAATACCAGCAGTAGGGCAAGTGGCCCTGCCCAGCGGCAAACCAATCCATAAGGAACCATGGCTATCGAACGCACCCTTTCCATCATCAAGCCCGACGGCGTGAAAAAAAACGCTATCGGCAACATCCTCAACCGCTTTGAAAAAGCGGGCCTCAGGATCAAGGCCATGAAGTTGGTCCAACTTTCCATGGCGGAAGCCCAAGGTTTTTATGCCGTTCACAAAGCTCGGCCCTTTTTCGGCGAACTTTGTGAGTTCATGGCCAGCGGGCCGGTGGTGATCAGCGTGCTAGAAGGGGAAAACGCCATCAACAAAAACCGGGAATTGATGGGCGCTACCGACCCGGCCAAGGCCGATGCCGGTACCATCCGCAAAGACTTGGCCAACTCGATCGGCGAAAACACGGTCCACGGTTCTGACGGTGCCGATACCGCCAAAACCGAAATCGCCTATTTCTTTGCTGAGACCGAACTGGTCAACTAGTCCAAAAACCCCTTGGGGGAGTGAGCCTTGTTTCTACACCAGTTGCGTGCCGAATTTAAGAAGAGCCTGCCGGTTTCCGAAGGGTTCTTCCGGTTGATGAAGTCGAACTTTGGCTTTTACGCCCAACTGTGCAACCAGTTTTACTCCTCCTTGGGCCAAAAAATCGAACAAAACGGCCTGCATGGGTACTTGCAGGAAGAGATTCGCCCCAAGCTTTTTGACGAAGAGGTCTGCAAAGGGATCGAACCACTCAAAAAAGCCTTTTTAGGCGAGATCATCAAGCTGGAGCAGTTTCTGCCCCACCACCCCCAAGCCCTGGCCAAACTCAACGATCTAGCGGCGCTCAAAGGCATTGCCGATTCGATCTATGAGCTTTTGCAAAGCCACTGGGAGTTTTACAAGTACCAAAAGTCCGTGGCCAATGACCGGCTTTTGGTCGCCTTTATCCAAGAGATTGAACGGATCGGGATTTGCTGGGATTCTTATGTAGAGAAATACCTGGCCGCCACCCACATCCTGGGCTTCGCCGAAACGGCCCCTGCCGCTCCCGGCCTTGCCACGGTCAAAGTTTATTTCCACCTGCCCCAGGCCCAAGGCTTTGGGCTGGACCAAGCGGGCCAAGTGACCGCTCTGCTTGGGTTGGCTTACGAATTTGCCTCTGAGGTGATGGGCAAAAAGCCTGAAGCCCTGCGGCCCTTGGAAGTCCTGACCTTTGAGGCCGCCCAGCCGGTCCATTTCACCCTGGTCCTGCCCCAGGATACCGCCGAGCCCTTTGCTAGGCTGATCGACTACCTGAGCATTGATGTGATCAAACGGGAAACCTTGGTCAAGTTTGTAATGGAAGTGGTCCAGCAACAGCAGTCCCAAGAGTTGCCCAAGCCGGTACTCAACAACTACCTCAAGCGCTTCACCAAGACCATCGAGGCCCTACCCGCCAACAGCCACCTCTCGGTGGACCCCCAGGAAACCCGTGACTCAGTAGCAATTTTAAGCCAGCTGGTCGGCGAACTGGAACGGATGAAGGTGGAATACAAAGACCTGCTCTCCGGCCCCGAACGGCGCTTGAGCCGCAACCGCCTGACCAACGTCATGGCCGGCAGTACCGGTCCCGGTGCCTTGTCTTCTCCCGGTTCCGCCGCCAACGGCTCAACCACCAGTGCACAGCCTACCACTAGCCCTTCACCCTCAGCGCAACCCGACCCCGAGCCGCTCTCCGGCTCCACCGTCAAAATCAGCATCGCCAAAAAAGAACACCACGGGTTTTTGACTTCTTGAATATAATTTACCAGAATTCACCCATACCGCAAGGCTAACTGTTTATTTATTTGGAGCTCGTTAAATGCATAAAACAATAGCACTTTTTAATCATAAAGGCGGAGTAAGCAAGACAACAACCACCTTTAACCTAAGTTGGATGCTGGCCGAAAAAGGATTTCGAGTGGTCATGGTTGATACAGACCCTCAATGTAATTTAACAGGTCTTGTTATGGACTACAGCCAGTCCATTGATCTAGATAATTTTTACACTACCTTCCCGCAACAAAACATAAAGGCAGCTTTAGCTCCCGCATATGAGTCACAACCTATGCTAATTGATGCCATAGATTGTGTTGAGGTTCCAACTCGGAATGGATTATTTCTTGTGCCTGGGCATATCAATTTCAGCGAATATGAAGTTACGTTAGGAGTTGCGCAAGAACTCTCTAGCTCAATTCAGGCTCTACGAAATGTTCCAGGAGCTTTTCATTATTTCATAAATAAAGTGGCTAAAAAATACGATGCTGATTTTGTTTTAATTGATATGAGTCCAAGCCTCAGTTCCATGAATCAAAATATACTAGTGACGAGTGACTATTTTTTAATTCCAACAGCCCCGGATTATTTTAGTGTTATGGCAATTGAATCACTCGCCACAACTTTGCCGAAGTGGGTAGCTTGGGCGCACAAAGCCGCAAATTCGGAAACGCTAAAGACTGCGACATATCCCTTTCCTGATACGAAGCTCAAGTTTATCGGAACTGTTATTCAAAGATATCGACAGAGAAAAAAGAAACCTACTGTTGGCTTTCAGAATTGGTTTAGCGAGATTAATACAAAGGTAAAGGGACGCTTGGTTCCGTCTCTTTCACAAACGCAATTATTGCTTGATGCAGCAACCTATGAAAACAACACCATAAAAGACACTGCTTATTGCCTCGCCCAAATTCCAGATTTCAACACTCTTATTACAGCTTCACAGACCCATCAAACACCTGTATTTGCTTTAACTGACGACATGATAGGACACACTGGAGTAGTGTTAGAACAGGATATTAACAAAAAAGAGGAATTCCACTCGATATTTTCTGAGCTGGCTACCCGCATCATAGGGATTGTGAAAGATGGAGAAAGCTCTCTTACAATTTAATGAGAATCTAAAAAAAGTTTGTGATCTTGGGGGGATAGCAAACGCTGTTGGAATTCTTACTCATGGTAGCCTTGATCTTTCTGATTTACTTCGGGCGCAAGTAGTTTTTACTGTTAGTGCCTTAGACCAAGTCGTGCATGAGTTTATTCGTGTTGGGATCATAGAAAGCTTTTCAGGTATCAGGGTAAAATGTGACCTTTTAAATCGCCGATTTTCAGAATTTCAAGTCATCGATACACAAACTGAAATTGGTATAAGTGAACTCAATCAACTTGATGCTCGCATCAGAGAGTTACACTCGTACAAAACTTTCCAGCGCCCTAAAAAGATAGCTGAGGGCTTTTCTTTAATTTCCAAAGGAGATATTTGGGAAAAAGTGGCAAAGGAACTAAATTTTCCCGAAGTTGATATTGTAAAGAGGCTGGAACTTATCGTTGATCGTCGTAATAAAATTGCACATGAAGCGGATCTCGACCCTGTAAATCCAGGCTTTCGGTGGCCAATAGATTCAGGGCAGATTGACGAAACAGTTGCTTTTATCGATTCTGTTGCAAAAGCAATGTATAACGCTTTGAAGACATAGCCTTTAGACCAGGTCAAGCGTCCAAGTTTTCCAACCGTCCCTGTTTGTCAATCCGCCGGTAGTAGCAGCCTTTGCGGGGTTGGCCTTGGGTGTTTTTGGTGTGGCAGGCACCGACATTACGGACCTTGACCTTGTAAAGCAGTGAGTTTTGCTCGCAGTTGACCAACACTTCCACCAAATCCAAAAATTCCCCGCTGGTGGCCCCTTTGATCCAAAGCTCGTTGCGGCTGGTGGACCAGAAGGCGGCGACTTGGTGTTCTAGGCTGTAATCCAAGGCCTGCCGGTTGGCGTAGGCGACGATCAAAACCTCGCCGGTCTCGGCATCCTGGGCCACAGCGGGCATCACTTCGACCCCGCACTTGGCCACTTTCTTGAGTTTGGAGAAATCCAACTGGAGCTTGCGCCCCTCTTCCAGTTCCTTGCCCATCAAAACAACCCTCGTTGGTGGAAATAACCGATCAAATCGGTGATCTTGACCCGTTCTTGGGTCATGCTGTCCCTTTCTCGCACCGTGACGGCACCGTCGTTTTCCGATTCAAAGTCGAAGGTGACACAATAAGGGGTGCCCACTTCGTCTTGCCTACGGTACCGCTTGCCGATGCTGGCGGTTTCATCAAAATCACAAGGCCAATGGGGGGCCAACTGTTGGTAAACCTCCAAGGCCTTTTCATTGAGCTTCTTGGACAAAGGCAACACCGCCACCTTGACCGGAGCCAACCTGGGGTGCAGCCGAAGCACTACCCGGACCTCGCCCTCTTCATCCTTTTCCTCATCATAAGCGGAAAGCAGGAAGGCCAAGGACACCCGGTCCACCCCCAAACTGGGCTCGATCACATGGGGTAAAAACTTTTCGTTGCTGACCGGATCGTGGTAGGTCAGGTCCTTTTTGCTGTGGTCTTGGTGTTGGGTTAAGTCAAAGTCCCCTCGGTGGGCGATGCCCCAAAGTTCACCCCAACCAAAGGGGAATTGGAACTCAATGTCGCTGGTAGCCTTGCTGTAGTGGGAAAGCTCATCGGCGTTGTGGTCCCGCATCCGTAGCAGTTCCGGCTTCATCCCCAAGTCCAGCAGCCATTGGAAACAAAACTTTTTCCAGCTTTCATGGCTGGCCAAGCTTTCTTCAGGCCTACAGAAGTATTCCAGCTCCATCTGCTCAAACTCACGGGTCCGAAAGATGAAGTTGCCGGGGGTAATCTCGTTGCGGAAGGCCTTGCCCACCTGGGCGACCCCAAAGGGCACCCTTTTGCGGGTCGTAGTGGCCAAATTCTTGAAGTTCACAAAGATCCCCTGGGCGGTCTCGGGCCTCAGGTAAACCACTGAGGTTTGGTCTTCGGTGACCCCTTGGAAGGTCTTGAACATCAGGTTAAATTCCCGGATCTCGGTGTAGTCGTGGGCACCACAGTTGGGGCAGTCGATCTTGAGGTCGTCGATCATGCCTTTGAGCTCGGTGTGGCTCTTGCCTGCCGCCTCGCTGACTTCCCGGCCCAAGGACTCCAGCCGCTCTTCGATCAGCTTGTCCGCTCGGTGCCGGACATTACATTTTTTGCAGTCCATCAAAGGGTCGGAAAACCCGGCCAAATGGCCCGATGCGGCCCAAACCTGGGGGTTCATCAAGATCGAGCTGTCCAGGCCAACCACATCAAGTCTGCTGGAAACAAAGGACTTCCACCAAAGTTTTTTGACATTGTTTTTGAGCTCCACCCCCAAGGGGCCGTAGTCCCAGCTGTTGGCAAGGCCGCCGTAGATCTCGCTGCCTGGGAATACAAAGCCCCTGCGCTTGGCCAGGGAGATGATCTTGTCCATCGTGGTTTCGGTTGCCATGCTCACATCTTGGTCAAAGGTTCAATGCCCAAGAGCCGGAGGCCCTTGGCCAAAACGGCCTGTACCGCCAAACAGAGGCCCAGACGGGCTTCCACTAGGGTTCTGGTTTCTGCTTTGAGGACCGGGGTGTCATAATAATATTTGTTGAAGGACCGGCAGAGTTCAAACAGGTAGTTACACAGCGCCCCCGGGTTCCGGTCGGTCACCGAGGCAAGCAAGACCTCGTAGTACTTGGCCAGGGCCAGCAAAAGCCCGGTCTCCCCTTCGTTCCAGTCGGCCCCAATCTCCAGTTTAGGCTCTACTGCGGGCTCCGTGGCCGCCTTGGCCAACAGGCTGCTGATCCTTGCGTGGGTGTACTGGAGATAAGGCCCGGTGGCCCCTTCAAAGCTCAAGGACTCTTTGGGGTTAAAGGTGATCTCCTTGGCCGCCCCGGACTTGAGGATCAGGAACTTCAAGGCCCCTTGGCCAATCGCTTCGGCGGTAAACTCAATCTGTGGCCCTTGGGTCTGGGGGTCAAACATCTCCCGTGCCAGAATTTCTTCAGCCGCCATGCCCTTGAGTTCGTCCAGCAGGTCGTCCAGGTCCACCACGGTGCCTTCCCGGCTTTTCATCTTCCCTTCAGGCAGGGTGATCATGCCGTAACTGATGTGTTCCAGCCCAAAGGAATAACCAAAACGGCCCAGCACCTCAAAGAGGGTCTTAAAATGTTGGTCCTGTTCGTTGCCCACCACAAACAGGCAGCGGTCGAGCGGCGCATAGTCCTGAAACTTTTGGACCGTGGTGCCCAGGTCTTGGGTGATGTACATGCTGGTCCCGTCCCCACGGAGCAAAATCTTTTTGGGCTGGTTGGGGTCGTCTAGCTCCACCGAAATGGCCCCGTTGTCCTCCTTGCCGCACAATCCTTGTCCAAAGGCCTTTAAGACGATCTCCCGGCCCGATTGGTAGGTCTTGGACTCAAAGTAAAACCGGTCAAACTCGCAGCCCAACCGTTGGTAGGTCACCTCAAAGCCCTTGAGCACCCAATCGTTCATCTGCCGCCACAAGGCCAGCACCTCGGGCTTGCCCAGCTCCCAGTCCCGGAGCAGTTGGGCCGCTTGGTCGGCGACGGTGGGGTCTTCCTTGGATTTTTTGTCATAGGCAACATAAAAATCCCCGACCAGCTTGTCCCCTTTTTTTCCGGTACTTTGGGGGGTCGGGGGCAAGGGCAGCTCGGCGTAAACCCACCGCTCCTGGTAAGCCAACATGGACTTACAAATGTGGATCCCCCGGTCGTTGACCAGATTGGCCTTGATCACTTGGTACCCGGCGGTTTCCAACAACCGAGACAACGCCATGCCCAGCAGGTTGTTGCGCCCATGACCCAGGTGCAGGGGTTTGTTGGTGTTGGGGCTGGAATATTCCAGCATCACCTTCTGCCCTTTGCCCAAGCTCGAACAGCCGTAGTCCGGCTTTAGAACTTGAGGAAAAACCAGACTGGCCAGTTCCTTAGGATTCAAAAAGAAGTTGAGGTAGGGACCAGAGGCGACCACCCGCTCCCAAGCCCGGTTGGGCTCGATCTTTTGGGCCAAGAGTTGAGCGATCTTGGGCGGCGCTTGTTTGGTGGCCTTGGCAAAGGGGAAACAAGCCAGGGCCAAGTGGCCCAGGCTGGGTTCGGGGGGAATTTCAAACTTGAAGGTCAGGTTTTCTTGGGCACCGAACTCCGCCTTCAGGTGGTGTTCAACTTGGCCCTGGATGGATTCTTTGAACAGCCCAAAGAGGTTGTCCCGGTCCATCTATTTGGCCCTTTTTCTCTGGTCGATCCACCAGACGATGGGGCTGGCCACAAAGATGGAGGAATAGGTCCCCACCACCAGGCCCACGACCATCACAAAACAGAAGTCGTGGATGATCTCCCCGCCCATCACAAACATCACTGCCACCACAAAGAAAGTGGTCAGAGAGGTCAGTACCGTGCGGCTGAGGCTTTCGTTGATGCTCCGGTTGATCACTTCTAGGAGCGGAGTCTTGGGCAGCCGGGCGACGTTTTCCCGAATCCGGTCAAAAACCACAATGGTGTCGTTTAGAGAATATCCAATGAGGGTCAAGATCGCCGCCACGATGGTCAGGCTGAATTCCTTGTCAAAGACGATGAAGAAGCCCATGGCGATGATCACGTCGTGAAACAGCGCCGCCACGGCTGCAAAGGCGTATTTGAATTGGAACCGGAAACCGACGTAAATCAAGATCCCCAACATGGCAAACAGGGCGGCATCCAAGGCTTTGGTTTTGAGTTCATCGCCCACCTTGGCTCCAACCGATTCGATCCGGCGTATCTCATAGCCTTTGTAGGGGCCGTCCAACAGGGACTGGATCTCTAGCCCGATGTTGGCCTTCTCTCCAAACGCCCCTTGGGGCAAGGTGATCAGGATCTCATTGTTCGCCTGGTCCCCAAAGCTGGTGATCGACACCGAGGTTTTGAGTTTTTGGCTGAACAGGTCCCGCACCACCCCAATTTCCGGGGTACTTTGGAACCGCACCTGGATCAGGGTTCCGCCGCTGAAGTCGATCCCATAATGGATGCCTTTGGCAAAATAAAGCCCAATGCTCAGCAAAACCAGCAACACGGATGCACTGACAAAGAGCCGCATCCGGCCCATGATGTTGTGATTGGGTTGGTCTTGAAAAATTTGCATGTTCCCTTAGATCGAAATCTTATGGAGTTTGGAGCGGGTCAGATAAACCAACTCAAAAAGCAGTTTGACCATCACCACCGCCGTGAACATCGAAGCCAAGATCCCGATGGACAGGGTCACGGCAAAGCCTTTGATCGGCCCGGTCCCAAACTGGAAGAGGATGATTCCCGCCAGCAGAGTGGTGATGTTGGAGTCAAAGATCGTCAGCATCGCTTTGGAAAAGCCCAAATCAATGGCGTTACGAGGATTACACCCTTTGCGAATTTCCTCTCTGATCCGTTCAAAGATCAGAACGTTGGCATCCACCGCCATCCCGATGGTCAAAATGATCCCCGCCATACCCGGCAAGGTCAGGGTTGCCTGGAAGTAGGCCAGGGCCGCACCGATCAGGAAGATGTTGGCCACCAGGGCCAAGACGCTGAACAGCCCGGAGAGTTGGTAATAAACCACCATGAAGACCACTACCACCACAAAGCCAATGGCCAGAGACAGCAAGGCTTGGCGGATGCTGTCTTCCCCCAGGGAAGCGCCGACCGTCCGTTCTTCGTGGACGATGATCGGGGCAGGCAGGGCCCCACTACGGAGCACCAAGGCTAGTTCTGAGGCTTCTTCGGGGCTGAAGCTGCCGGTGATCTGGGCTTCGCCGCCGCCGATTTTCTCGTTGATCCGGGGGGCGGACTGGACCTTGCCGTCAAGGACAATGGCCAACCTGCGGCCTACCGCCCCTTCGGTGACCTTGGCAAAGACCTCTTTGCCGTCGGTGTCAAAGGACATGGAGACGTGCGCCTGCCCGGTCTGGGAGAAGGCGACCCGAGCGTCCCGGATCATGTCCCCTTGGAGCAGCACCTTTTTCTCCAAAACATAAGGCACCCGGTCCACCATTTCTTTGGTGGTCGGGTCCTTCACTTCTTCGTACAAAACGACTTGGTCTTCCTTGAGCGATTCGGGGGTCCCGTCTTGGGCGACCAGTTGGAAGTTCAAGACCGCCACCTGACCGATCACCCTTCTCGCTTGGTCCGGGTCTTGGAGGCCCGGCAGCTGGATGATGATCGAATCGTCCCCCCGCCGTTGGACCTGGGGTTCTTTGACCCCCAGCTGGTCGATCCGGTTGCGGATGGTTTCCAGGGCCTGCTCCACCGCCCTTTGGCGGATCTGTTTGGCTTCATCGGGCTTGAGGGTCAGCAGCACCAAGGCACCGTTTTTGGTGACCTCATAGTCCCGTTCCACCAATCCCCAGTAAGGGTCGGCAGCCAGGTCCACCGATTCGCCCGGCTCCAGCTGCAATTCAATCTGGTTTTCTTCGTTGACCCGAATGCTGTCGTAGTTGATGTGACCGTCCAAAAGCGCCGCTTCCAGAGCCTCGGAGGTCCGGTGGACCACGTCTTCGATCACCACTTCCGACTCAACCCCGATGTCCAGGTACATCCCCCCTTGCAGGTCAAGCCCCAGGGAGATCACGTTGGCCAGCCCCTTGGGCCGAAGCAGGTATTGGTCCTGCCCTTCCTTGTAAAAGGCTTCCAGGTCCCCGCCCAGCATGGATTTTAAGGGCTCGGTGATTTCGGAAAGCCGCCGTCCCTTTTTTAAGGTCACCTGGATTGCATCTCCACCAGTGCTCAGTTTGATTTCGTCGATCTTGCGCAGGTTGGTGAACAGGGTGTCCAGCTCTTCGGCCACTTTAGAGACAAAGGTCTCTTTTTGGTGTTCCGGCCTGAGGACCAGATAATGGTTGTTCCCGATTTCCTTGTGCTCAAACCGGTCGGCAAGGATGTTTTTTAAGATCGGGTTTTCCATGGGCACCGGATTGCCGGTTTCCACCAGCAACTGGATGCGGTTTTCCGGCGCTTCAGCCAGGGCCAGCTGCAAAGCCTTGACCGGCTCTATCAAGTCCTTGATTTCGGTCAACCTGGATTCGATAAGCCGGGCTTGGGCTCCCGGCTCCTTGGGCATGAAGGTCCGCAACGTCGGCAGGCTGTAAAAAACCGAAGCCGCCAAAACGGCCAAGATCAGGAGGCTTTTGACAGGGAGGCTCATCTGGGTCGGGTCTTGAGGTTATATTTGTTATTCTGCCGATTCGGCTTCGTCGTTTTTCTCGGCCTTGGAAACCTTGTCGGTCTTTTCGGCTTTTTCCGGTTTTTCGGCCTTGGGGGCTCTGGCCCGTTCGGTGATCTGGGACTTGATCACCTTGACCACAACGCCGGAGGCGATTTCCAGCTCAAAGTATTCTTTGGCTTCAGCGGTTTTTTTGATCTTGCCGTAAATGCCCGAGGCAGTGATGACCTCGTCTCCCACCTTGAGGGATTCCACCATCTTGGCATGGTCCTTGGCCTTTTTTTGTTGGGGCCGGATGACCAAAAAGTAAAAGATACCGAAAATGGCACCAAACATAACCAATTGGCTGACCATTTCGCTGTTGCCGCCACCGCCCGAGGAGGGGGACATGGCATAGAGGCTGGGGATCAAAGAGAACATAGGGCTCAGGTCAAAGAGGTTGTCTAAATTCCGAAGTAGTCTAACCTCATACCTTGGCCTTGGGGTACCGTCAACCGCTAACTTCCCGGCCATTCAAGCCGCCTCCTTTTTAAGCGCTCTTGCCAAGAGAGGCCAAGGCAGGTTAGAAGGGCAGAGGTACCCAAAGCCACCCAAGACCAGAGTCGTTATTTGAAAATCGTCATCGCCGGAGCCGGAGAGGTCGGCTACAACTTGATCGAACGGCTTTCCAAAGAGCCGGTCCAACTGTTTGTAGTGGACACCAATCCGGTCGTCCTGAAGCGATTGCAAGACCAATTTGGGGTGACGACCGACCTGTCGAACGTGGTGGACTCAAGGTTCCTCTCCCGGTCCCACCTCAAGGATGCCGACTTGTTTCTGGCGATCACCAACTCGGACGAAACCAACATGATCGCCTGCAAAATCGCCTCTGCCGCCGGGGTGGGCAAGACGGTTTGCCGGATCCGGACCGTCCATCTGGAAGGGGCCAAAAAAGCAGAGTCCCTCCAGTCCTTGGGCATAGATCACATCATCAATCCGGTCGAGTTGGTTGCCGATGAGCTGTTCAAAGGAGTGATGACCCCCAACCTGATCGAAAGCCACGCCTTCGATGAAGGTCGGCTCTTTTTGTATGGCTACCGGATCCAAACCTACTGCCAGTTTTTCAACCAAACCGTTGAAGAGGTCAAGGGCCAGCTGGAGCCCTACGGCATCCTACCCGCCCTATTGCTTCGCCAAGGCCGCTGCTTTCTGCCCAAGTTGGCCCAACGTCTGGAAGAACATGATGTGCTTTATTTTCTTTGTCCGCTCCAAAAGCACACCACCTTGCGGGAGATCATGGGCTACGCCCGGGCGGCGGCAAAAAAGAAGCGGGTGATGATCAACGGCGGAGGGCACATCGGTTTTCGGCTGGCCAAGCGGCTGGAGGAAACCCACCACCAGGTCAAGGTGATCGAACGAGATGCCTTTCGCTCCCAAAACATCGCCGGTCGGCTTTCCAAGGCCCTGGTGCTGCACTTTGACGGCACCGAACTCAAAAGCCTCAAGTCCGAAGGATTGACCGACACCGATTTTTTTCTTTCGGTCACCTCTTCGGAACAGATCAACCTTACCGCCTGCTTGCTGGCCAAGGTCAACAGCCACGCTCGGGCCATTTGTCTGGTGATGCAGCAGGAGTGGCTGCCAATCGTGGAAGAGGGCACCTTGATCGACCGGGCGGTGAGCCCTAGGATCCTGACCGCCCGACACCTGAGCCGGTTCATCCGGGGGGACCGGGTGGAGGCTTCTTTTTCGGTCGCCCACACCGAGGTCCTCCAGATCCACCTCAACGCCAACTGCCCCTTGCTTGGCAAGACCCTGGCCGAGCTGGACCTGGGCGATGCTTCGGCGGTGGGGTTGGTGGCCAGGGAAGGGCAGTACCATAGCCCTCGGCCCAATTTTAAACTGCAAAACCAGGATTTGGTCCTGCTGCTGGTCCACCGTCTAGACCGGGCCAAGGTGCTGGAGTTGTTTGGGAGGGCCTTTTAATGTATTTCCGTTCCATCCTGAGGGCCTTGGGGGTGATCCTGCTGATCCTGGGGCTGACCTTGCTGGTACCCGCCCTTTACGCTTGGGCCATTCACTCTCCCGACCTGGAGGCCTTTTTGCGTTCCGCCGTTTACACGATCGGAACCGGTGGCCTGTTGCTGTTAATCCCCAAAAGCCAGTACAGCTTAAGGACCCGTGACGGATTCGCCCTGGTTTCCTTCGGCTGGTTGGCCGCCGGGGTGGTGGGTGGGTTGCCCTACCTCTTGGCCGATGTGGTCCCCAGCTTTACCGATGCCTTTTTTGAGTCGGTCTCCGGGTTTACCACCACCGGGGCTTCAATCTTTACGGTGATTGAGGACAAACCCCTGCCCGTCCTTTTGTGGCGGAGCATGACCCAATGGTTCGGCGGCATGGGGATCATCGTCTTGGCGCTGGCCATCGTGCCCTACATGGACATTGGCGGAATGTCGATCTTTCAGGCCGAGGTGCCGGGGCCGACCGCCGACAAACTGACCCCCAAGGTGGAAGACACCGCCAAGGTCTTGTGGATCGTTTATGTGATCATGACTTTGGCCTTAATGGTGAGCCTTTGGGCGGCAGGGATGACGGTTTTTGATGCGATCAACCACGCCTTCACCACCATGGCCACTGGCGGGTTTTCCACCAAAAACGCCTCGATCCTGTTTTACCGCAGTCCTTTGATTGAATGGATTGTTATTCTTTTTATGGCTCTGGCGGGGATGAACTTTGCCCTCCATTACCATTTTTTGTTTGGCCGCTTTAAGCCAAAAACCTACCTGAAGGACTCAGAGGCCATGTTTTATTTGGCCATGATTCTGTTTTCGGTTGCCTCGATCACTGGCCTGATCCTGTGGAAAGAAGACCGGATTTTTTCGGAAACCTTCCGGGCAGTTACCTTTACGGTCACCTCCATCATCACCACTACCGGCTATGCTACGGATGACTACGAGCTCTGGCCGATCTTCTCCCACCTGATGTTGCTTCTGTTGATGGTCATGGGTGGCTGTGCAGGCAGTACGGCGGGCGGAGTGAAGTCGGTGCGGATAATGTTGGTGCTCAAGTATGTGTATGTCGAGATGGTCAAATTGCTACACCCAAACTTGGTGCGGGATGTTAAGATGCACGACACCGTGGTGGAGCGGTCGGTCTTGAGTTCCATCTTGAGCTTCTTGTTTTTGTACCTCACCGTTTTGGTCGTTTCGATCCTGCTGGTCAGCTTCGAGGCCCCAGACATCTTGACCGCCATCTCCTCGGTGGTCACCAGCCTGGGCAACGTCGGCCCAGGCTTGGGCACCGTGGGGCCGACCGAAAACTTTGCCCACTTGGGAGACTTTACCAAATGGGTTTTGTCGATCAACATGGTCTTGGGCCGGTTGGAGATCCTGACCTTGCTGGTCCTGTTTCTTCCCCAAACTTGGTTAAAATAGGTTTTCAATGAAGGGGCACAAAATCCTGATTGTCGGGGGGGCTGGCTACATCGGCAGCCATGTAGCCCTGGCGTTCCAAGAGGCCGGGGCCACCGTGGTGGTGCTCGACAACCTGAGTACCGGCAGGCGGGAAAACCTGCAGCCGGGGATGGAGTTGATCGAAGGGGACCTCCAGCTGCCGGGGCTTTTGGCCGACCTCTTCCGGGGGCACTTTGACGGGGTGATCCATCTGGCGGCCCAAAAGGCGGCCGGAGAATCGATGGTCAAGCCAGAACTTTACAGTCGGCAAAACCTGATCGGCAGCCTCAACCTTTTGGAGGCCTACGCCAAACAACCCCAGTCCCGGTTGATCTTTTCCTCCACCGCTGCGGTTTACGGCAACCCGGTCCGCCTGCCGATGGACGAAACCCACCCGACGGCTCCGGTCAACTTTTACGGTTTCACCAAGCTGGCCATCGAAGGGTACCTGGATTGGTACGGAAGGCTCAGAGGGATGCAATTTGCGGCTCTTCGGTACTTCAACGCCGCCGGTTACGATGCCCTCGGGCGGATCCAGGGGTTGGAGAAAAACCCCCAGAACCTGATCCCGGTGGTGATGGAGGTAGCCAAAGGCTGGCGCAAAAATCTGCAGGTCTTTGGGAATGACTACCCCACCAGCGACGGCAGCGGGGTCCGGGACTACATCCATGTTTCCGACTTGGGTCGGGCCCATGTGGCCGCCTACCGTAGGTTGATTGAAACGCCCGGCAACCTGACGGTCAACCTGGGCACCGGAAAGGGTTATTCGGTCTTCGAGGTAATAGAAGAAACCAGAAGGGTCAGCGGGCGACCGATTCCCCATGAAGTGGTCCCCCGCCGGGAAGGGGATCCGCCCGAGGTCTATGCCTCGGCCCAGTTGGCCAAAGAAACGTTAGGCTGGCAGGCCCGTGAATCGGACCTTTCCAACATGATTGAGAGCACCTGGAACTGTTACAAAAACTTACCATGACCTATGACCTGTTGGTGATCGGCTCCGGCCCCGGTGGATATGTGGCGGCGATTCGAGCCGCTCAGTTGGGGATGAAGGTTGCCTTGGTGGAGCGGTACAAAACCCCCGGTGGAACCTGCCTGAACGTGGGTTGCATCCCCTCCAAGGCGCTGCTGGAGTCCAGTTGGCTTTACGCCCAGTTGGTCAAAAACGGCCCCCAAATGGGGGTCTTGGCCCAAGGGCTCAAGCCGGACTGGCCGACCATGGTGGCCCGAAAAAATGAAGTGGTCAGCCAAAGCCACAAGGGACTGCTCTTTTTGTTCAAAAAATGGGGGATTGATCTGTACTGGGGGCAAGCCTCCTTTGTGTCGGCCCAGGAAGTGGAGGTGGCCGGGGAAGGTACGGAGCAGTCCATCAAAGCCCGCCGGGTCTTGGTCGCCACCGGCTCCAAACCCGCCTCCCTGCCCTTTGCCCAGCCGGACAAAAAAAGAATCTTGACCAGCACCGAGCTTTTGGACCTCCCAAGCCTGCCCTCCTCCCTTTTGGTGGTCGGCGGCGGGGTGATCGGGCTGGAGTTGGGTTCAGTCCTGGCCCGGTTGGGGGTGAAGGTCACGGTGCTGGAATTGACCGCCGGACTGCTGCCGGGCATGGACCAAGACCTGGGCAAGGAACTGCTCCGGTGCCTTAAAAAAGCGGGCCTGTCCTTCAAGCTGGAGCACCGGCTGACGGCGCTGGCTACGGTTGGGGACCAAGTGGTGGCCCAGCTGACCGACAAAAAAAATGCACCGGTACAACTGGAAGCGGACCTCTGCCTGTTGGCGGTAGGTAGAAGGCCTTATACCCAGGGATTGGGGCTGGAGAAAATTGGTTTGGCCTTAGACCCCCAAGGGTTTGTGCCGGTCGGCCCGGACTTCCAAACCTCGGTTCCCGGAGTTTACGGCATCGGCGACGTGACCGGCGGGATGATGTTGGCCCACAAGGCGAGCGAGGAAGGGGTTTGGGCGGTGGAGGGTATGGTCGGCAAACCAGCCCACCGCAGCCCCATCCCGGCGGCGGTTTATACCCATCCTGAGGTGGCTTCTGTGGGCCTGACCGAAGAGCAGTTGGTAGCGCAGGGAAAAGCCTACCAAGTGGGCCGGTTCAACTTTCGGCCCCTGGGCCGAGCCCTGGCCGCCGGGGAGTTGGACGGGTTTGCCAAGGTCCTGGTGGAGCCGGAAAGCTTTAAGATTTTGGGGATCCACCTGATCGGCGAACGGGCCACAGACCTGATTGCCCAGGGGGTCTTGGCCTTGGCCCAGGGGCACAGCGCCTTGGAATTGGGCCAACTTTGTTTTGCCCACCCCACCTTCGCCGAGGCGATCAAAGAAGCGGCCTTGGATGCCTGCAACCATCAATCCCTGCACCAATGAGCTTTGCCCAATTTTTTGCCCGGTTTCCCCAAGGAACCTTTTTACCGCACGAAGGACACCTGATTCCTTTGGAATTGACCGCTCCTTCCCAGTTGACCGACCGGTCCAAGGTGTTTTTCCCCTACCCCCGGAGCGCCATTGAGCTCAAGGGGGAAGACCGGACCGGCTTCCTCAACGGCTTGGGTCCCACAGATCTGCGGACCTTCAAGGCCGGACAAGGGACCCGGTGCCTCTTGACCAACGCCCATGGCCACGTAATCTTCGACACCCACCTCTATGGATTTGAAGACCGACTGGTGCTTTTCCCCGAGCCGGGAGAGGAAAAAAAGCTTTTGGCCCACCTGGAGTTTAACGCCATCATGGAGCAGGTGACCTTTGCCGATCTGGGCGAGGCCTTTGAATTGGCGGTGGTTTTTGGTCTCCCAGAGGCCTCCCAATGCTTGGGGGCCTACAGTCTGGAGGTGGGGGCCGGGTTTGAGGTGGTTTTTGGGGGCGAAGGGATGTTGGCCCAGTTGGCCGACCTGGGCTTGAGCCCCATTGGCTTTGAGCTGTATGAACAGTTGCGGCCGATCTACAAAATCGCCCGTTCCGGCGTGGACTTCGGGGCCCACCAACTGCCCCAAGAGGCGGGGTTGGAGCCCTTTATGGCCTTCCAGAAAGGCTGTTACCTGGGCCAGGAACCGATCAGCCGGGTTGCCTTCCGGGGCAAGGTGCGCAACCGGCTCGAACAGGTGATCTGTGCCCAGCCGCTGGAGCCGGGGGAGAAGCTGTTCGCCCAAGGCCAAGAGGTAGGCTCGGTCACCAGCACTTCGTTGATCCAAACCGGACAGGGCCATTACCACCTCGCCTACCTCAGCACCAAGGCGACCGAAGAACCCAACTTGGAGCTGACGGCCCAGGGCAAGGCTGTGACCCTGGCCCGGAGGAGCTGAAAAGAAGGCAAAAGAGCGCCGGACGGCTGGGTTGTGGGTGAAAGCTGCGGGGGAGTAAAAGAGGAGAACCCTACCGGGACTTAACCTTTGAGTTGGTTGAGTCCGCCCAGCAGTTGGTCGATCGACTTGACTTGTTTCTGTTCCAACGCCAAGATCCCTTCGGACTGGCGCAACGATTCGGCCACCACTTCGGCCCAACTGGAAGAGACCGACTCCACCCCCACTTGGCCCAGTTCGGCCCAATGGTTCCCGGCGATCTTTTGGCGTAGGTGGTCTTCGGTGATCACCAGATCCAAGTTTTCCGCCGAATAGGACAGCTTTTCCTTGGCGCTGGAGCCACGACGGATCATGCCGAGCACATCGTGGACCAGAACCAAATCATCTTGGTGGGCCATCACCCGCTCCATCAAGATCATGTTCACCGCCATTTCGATCAGGTCGGCACCGTTGACTTCCTGGCGCTGCCAAACCACCTTGCCGGAAAACTGGTTTAACCCCTTTTTGAAATTCAACTCCACACCGGTGGCCAAGGCTTCGGGAAAAAAGAAATTGAACCCGATCTCGTTCCAGTGCAGCGCCTTGACCCAATGCCACTGCCCCCCTACCTCCACCTTCAAGGAAATGTAGGCGTGATCGTAGCGGGTTTGGCTACGGGTCTTGGGGGCTTTGGGGGCAGCTTGGGTCACGGTTTCCTTACTTGCAGCTTTCCATGTGGGCGATCAGGTCCACGATCTTGTTGGAATAACCCCACTCGTTGTCGTACCAGGACACCAGCTTGTGGAAGTGGTTGTTGAGGGCAATCCCGGCCTTGGCATCAAAGATCGAGGTCCTTGGGTCGCCCAGGAAATCGGTGGAAACCACTTCGTCTTCGGTGTAACCCAGGATCCCTTTGAGTTCCCCTTGGGAGGCTTCCTTCATCGCCTTTTTGATGTCTTCGTAGGTCGCCGGTTTGTCGAGCCGAACGGTCAAGTCCACCACCGAAACGTTGGGGGTAGGGACCCTAAAAGACATGCCGGTCAATTTCCCGTCCAAAGAGGGGATCACCTTGCCCACCGCTTTGGCGGCACCGGTGGAACTGGGGATAACGTTTTGCCCCGCCCCGCGGCCACCTCTCCAATCCTTTTTGGAGGGGCCGTCCACGGTTTTTTGGGTGGCGGTGGTGGCGTGGACCGTGGTCATCAGGCCTTCAACGATCCCAAACTTGTCGTGGATCACCTTGGCCAAAGGGGCCAAGCAGTTGGTGGTGCAAGAAGCGTTGGAAACTACGTCCATGGATTTTTGGTAGGTCTTGTGGTTGACCCCCATCACAAACATCGGAGCGTCCTTAGAAGGAGCGGAGATGATTACCTTTTTGGCCCCGGCCTTCAAATGGGCTTGGGCTCCGGCGATGTCGGTAAACAGGCCGGTGGATTCCACCACATATTCGGCGCCCACTTCGTCCCACTTGAGGTTTTCAGGTTTCATCTCGGCGGTCAGG
The DNA here is from genome assembly GCA_001783715.1 of Candidatus Lambdaproteobacteria bacterium RIFOXYD2_FULL_56_26. Classification (GTDB taxonomy): domain Bacteria; phylum SAR324; class SAR324; order XYD2-FULL-50-16; family XYD2-FULL-50-16; genus XYC1-FULL-56-13. The sequence goes on along the minus strand of MFNF01000001.1, from coordinate 287,681 downwards.
CGAATCTTCTTCCCATTGACCACCAAAAATTGCCCCTCAACCTTCACTTCTCCTTTGAACCGGCCGTGGGTCGAGTCGTAATTGAGCATGTAGGCGATGTATTCGGGGTCGATCAAGTCGTTGATCCCCACTACTTCAATGTCGCTGCGGCTGGCCATGACCCGAAATGCCAAACGGCCAATCCTGCCAAACCCGTTGATTCCTACCTTAATAGCCATCTGGTCGCTCCGAAAGTCTGGTTGAAGGTTCTTGTTGTAGATTCCTACTTGCTCGGGTTGTACCAAAATTCTGTGCCCCTGAACAGCCAAAAATGAGTTAAAACCTTGTTCGGTTCGTCTTTGCAGGCTGGTTTTTCTGTTATAGACTAGACCAACCAATGGGTCGGAGAAGTTGACCGGTTTTTTTGACGGTCAAAAAGATTTCGTGCATCATTCCTGCATTAAACCCCAGGGAGAGAGTCCGGTTCTTTACTTTCGAACTTGAGCCACACTAGATGAACATGGAATCCCCCACCGGGGACACCCAATTTGAAGCAGGCCCGGCCGCCTTCGAGTCGGCCGCCTACCCTTCCGACTCGGCGAGCACCACCGAAGCGGCCCAAGGGCCAGGCGAGCCTACGGGGCAGACTTCCCCAGCACAGCCACAGGCACAGCAAAATGGGAAGTCTTCCCCCCAGGACCAAAAAAAGGCCGCCAAAGACCAGGAAATGGCCAACATGACCAAGCGGCACGCCGCCAAGGCCGCCCGGGATCCCAACGACAAGTCCAAGCGTAAGGAAATCGATGACAAGGACAACACCGAAGTCAGGGAAACCGAAGCCAGAGCGGTGCCAAGGGACTTTGCCCTGCGGGTCGCCACCAAGATCACCTCCATTTGCGAACGGGAGATGGACGATTCCTTGTCTTCAGGCAGGGTGGCGGACCTCCTGTACCGCAACATGCACGACCCGGACATGCACATGCATTTCATGGACGTGGTCAACATCCTCTTGAGCAACGAAGACACCGAAAAATACGCCGCCACCGCCTGGGCCTCCCTGATTTGGCACGAAGAGACCCACGGGGAATACCGGGACATGCTCGAAAGTCTGATCAAATCCATGGCCGACGGCCACTTGATCAACAGCCGCCCCGGAGTGGAACACGAAGACACCGGGAAGTGGTTTTCCGCCTTTGCGGTGAACATGGGCGAGGTCTTTGTCCAGATGATGAAAATCTCTTCGGACCTCTACGACCTGATCACCGACATCTATACCCTGATCATCCGCCTGGAAATGGCCAGGGACTTCAACAAAAAAGACGACGACGACAAAAAAAAGCGCAACCAGCCCAAAAAGAAGGAAGAAAAGCGCAACTTCAACCCCAAAAAGCTGTACGACGACATCATCGACTTTATCTCCCTCAAAGGGGACTTTCGGTCCGACAACCTCAACCAGAAAAACCCCAACGAGTTCATCATCGTCTTGGCCGACCGGATGCGCAGCACCCGCCGGTACGTGATCCAAGACATCATGAACCGCCAGTCCCTGGAAAAAAAGAAGCAGCTGGAAAAAGAATTGCGGGAACGGGAGGCTTCGGCCGAAGAGGTGATCATCGCCGCCAAGCCCTTCAACCACGGGCTTTACCTTTACTGGGTCGAGAAACGGTACAACTTTAAATACCTGGCGGTGGAAAAGGTGCGCATCACCTTGCAGGTGATCGGCTTTTTGATGGGTTTGGTGTCCGTGGGGGCCTCTTACCTCCAGGCCTTGCCCTTGAGTTTGGTCGAAGGGTTGTTGATCACCGCCCAGATGATGGTTTACTCCAAACTGTTTTGTTCCAAGTTCTTTTTTATCGCCTTTTATCCCAAAGACGTAACGGCGAACCTGGAAGAGGAAGTGGGGGTCTTTACCCCGATTTTCCGCAAAATGAGCCCCGAACAGATGACTTCGTTCGTCAACAAGCAGATCAGGAGCCCTGAAAACAACCTCCTGCTACACCTGATGCCCGAATACTTCAAATATATCTTTGCGGTCATGCCTGACCGAGGCAACATCCTGATGAACAAGGAAGAGCTGAATGAGGTAATGGAGCGGCTGGAGCTGAATATCAGCAAGTTCCAACGGGGATCAGGAAAAAAGGACTAAGGTTCCCGCCAAAAACCGGACTTTTGGATCAATTCCAACAAGGCCTCTACCGCCTGGGCTTCGGGCAGGTTTCTTTCCACCCGCTCTTGCCCTCGGTACAGGTCCACCTTGCCCGGACCGCTGCCAACGTACCCGAAGTCGGCATCCGCCATTTCCCCCGGTCCGTTGACGATACAACCCATGATCCCCAATTTGAGCCCCTTGAGGTGCCCGGTTTTGGCCTTGATCCTGGCAGTAGTGCTCTCCAGGTCAAACAGGGTCCGGGAGCAGGAAGGGCAGGCGATGTAGTCGGTCAGGCTGATCCTTGTCCTGGTCGCTTGCAGGAGGTGGGTTACCCACAGTTGGTCCTCAAGGCTCAGCCCCGAATCCAGCAGCAAAAAATCCACCAGCCCTTCCCCCAACAAGGCGGCCAGTTCGGTTTGGGCCAGGGGGCTGTGCAAGTGGTGCGGCTTGACCCACAGCCCCAAGGGGGCGGGGGCTTGGCCCAACCTCGAATAAAGTTCCCGTAGAGGCAGCAAGGGCTGCTCCAGGTCCAGCACCAATCCGGGGGCCGGGGGTAGAACTTGGGCCGGGTCGGTGATCTGCGGCCAAACTGTCCCCTCAAAGCCAACCAACTTCCCTTCTTTGAATTCCAGCCAACCGTTGGTCTCCAGCCCCGAATATTCAACCGCCGGCCTCAAACCCAACAACAGCACCGGAGCCCCTTGGCCCAGCGGCAGTTCCAGGCCGGTCAGCCCGACTCCGGTTTGGTTGTGCACCCGTCGATGGTCCAGTTCCCGAAACCAACGTTTTGGTTTTTCCGGGGCCAAGGTCTCCCGAACCGCCAGCGAGTCCAGCAGCGTCCTGCCATAAGCGATTTCGTTTTTGCAGGGCTCGGTCAGCGAGACCCGGAGGGTTTCACCCAGGCCATCGTACAACAAAGGCCCCACTCCGGCCAAGCTCTTGGCCCGGCCCATCACCCCGTCCCCCGCCTCGGTGACCCCCAGGTGGAGCGGCAAGGGCTCCTTGGGGGCCCGCAACTGGGCCAGCAGGCGGTAGGCCTTTTGGACCACCAAAGGGTTGCTGGACTTGAGGGAAATGACGATCTTTTGGACCCCCAATTCCTCCAGCAGGTCCACGGTTTCCAAGGCGGAATGGACCATCCCCAAGGGGGAATCGCCATAACGGTTCATCATCCGTTCCGACAAGGAGCCTTGGTTGACCCCCACCCGTACCGCTCGGTCGTACTTGAGCAGCTCTTGGGCCAAGGGTGCCAGCGCCTCTTTTTGCCGCAATCTGCCCGCTTCAAAGGCGGCCGGGTCAATGGGAGCGGAACCGGAATTTTTGGGGCTGTCGGAAAAGTTGCCCGGATTGATCCGTACCTTTTCAAACCATTGGCAGGACAAAATGGCCAGGGCGGGGGAGAAATGTACGTCCGCCACCAGCGGGCGGTTGATGCCCAGGCGCTCCAACTCCAGGCGCAAGGCCGGGATGGCATCCAATTCTTTTTTGCTGGGGATCGAAAGGCGGATCAGCTGGCAACCGACTTGGTCCAACTCTTGGATTTGGGCCACCGCTTGCGCCAATTGGACGGCGGAAGCGGTGATCATCGACTGGAGGACCGGGGGCTCCCCCCCGCCCAAAGCGACCGAACCGACCCAAACCTTGCGGCAAGGTCCCTTGGCCAGTCCGAGGGGGTAACCAATCATCGGCAGCTCTGGGTTAAACGTCTTCTTCCTCGAAGTCGTCGAAGTGGTTGTCTTCGCCGGGGACCTTCTCGGAAATGGTCGGCTCGATCAGGTCGTTGAGGATCTCGTACTGGGCCATAGTAGTCGGCTTGCGTCCGTCCAAACCATCGACCCGGCAGGTCTTCCCGGCATAAAGGTCCTTGGCCCGGCTGGTCAGAACCAGCACCTTTTCAAACTGGTTGATCGGGGTTTCCTTGCCGTATTCTTCCACCAAATCCAGGTAATTGTGTTTGAGTTTCATGGGCTAGAGCAGTTCGAGCAGTTGTTGGGCCCGTTGTTTGTACAACGAGTCGGGATAGGCCTGCATAAGGCGGGTGAGTTGGGTCTTGGCTTCGGCTTTTTTGTCCAAAACCATCAGGGTTTCCCCTTTTTCAAGCAGCAGCGCATCTTCCATCACTTGGCCCTTGCCCCGTTCCAGGACGGCCAACGCCTCTTGTGGCTTGCCTTGGTCCCGGAGCAGGTTCGACAGATAGATCTGGACCAGTACGTACATCCCGTTTTCAGGCGAAAGCTCGTTCAACAGCTGTTCCAGCTCAAACCCGGCTTTGAGGAAGTCCTTTTTTTGGACTCGAAGGTTGGCGGTCAACAGGCGGGCCATGTGGGCTTGGGGGCTGCCGGAGTTCTCTTTGGCGAACTGCTCCAAACCGTTCAAGGCTGCGTCCACCTTGGCCGGAGTTCTGGCCAGGGCTTCCAGTTCGTAGAGCGCTTCGCTTCGCTTTTGGGTCTGTGTCTTGCTCCACTCAAAAAAGCCGATCCCCCCCAGGAGTACAACCAACAGGGCGACGGCGATTCCGATAAAAACAGGCTTGTGCCGGTCCACATAGCCCACCGCATGGAAAAAAAAGTCGTCCATCGGAGGCTTGGAGGTTTCCGCACCTTGGCTCACTGCTTTTATGATTTCAGGGGATTGACTCATCAGCGACTCAGTAGGAAATAGGGTAAGCACCTAGAATATTTTCTCAGGCTATCGATTTATCACCAGTCTGCCAAGCCCTATTTCTTCTGCCAAGGGGCAACCACCTCGTTGAGCTGGACCAGATTGATCGGTTTGCTCAAAAACTCGGTCATCCCCACTTCCATGCAACGTTGCTTTTCCCCATCCGTGGTCCCGGCGGTCATGGCGAAGATCGGGGTGGGGGTCAACTTTTTGTGGGACTCAAATTCCCGGATCCGTTTGGTCGCCTCCAGCCCGTCTAAGACCGGCATACGGATGTCCATAAACACCAAGTCCAGCGGCCGGTTTTGCATCTTGTATTCGATGTACTTCAGCACCGCCTCTTGCCCGTCCTTAGCCAGATCAACGGTAAAGCCGATCTTTTTTAATACCGTGGAGCCCAGCTTGAGGTTCAACTGGTTGTCATCGACCAGCAAACAGTGGGTTTTGACCAAAGGGTCCAGTTGGGGCTGGTCGGGGGCAACGTTTTTGACCTCCGCAGGCGGCAGGCTCGCAACCGGGGCCTGGATCTGGGAGCCGGGGGTCTTGTAAGCCGGGAAGGTGACGGTAAAACGGGTGCCTTCGCCAACCACCGAATATACCTCCACTTGGCCCAGGTGCCGTTCGACCAGTTCCTTGGTGATCGAAAGCCCCAAGCCGGTGCTTTTTTCTCCGGCGGTTCCCGCCCGACTGGCTTTGGAAAACTTGTCGAACAAAAGAGGAATCTTTTCTGGGGGAATCCCGATCCCGCTGTCGATCACCGAAACCGCAACCGCACCGCCGGGCAGGGTCTTAATGATCTGGCGAATCTCCCCGCCGTTGGGGGTAAACTTGATGGCGTTGGAAAGCAGGTTGTTGAAGACCCGCATCAAGGAACCGGAATCCCCGGAGATGATCGGGGCCTGGGTGGTTTCGTTGAGGATCACCAAGCTTTGCCCCTTGGGGGTCGCCATGTGCCGCAGGGTTTGGGTGGAGGATTCGATCACCTGTTGCAGGTTGATCGGCTTGAAGTCCAAGTCCCCGGTCTCGGAGTTGATCCGGCCCAGGTAGAGGATGTCGCCGATCAGCTCCAGCAAAAATTCCCCGGAACTGAAGATGTGACCCAAAAACTCCTTTTGCAGGTCGGTCAGGTTGTCATCCTCGGCCAGCAGTTGGCTGAAGCCCATGATCCCGTTGAGCGGCGCCCGTAAGTCGTGGGAGGTGATGGCCAAAAACTCGTCTTTAAGTTTGTTGAGCTTTTTAAGCTCCATCACTTGGTTTTCCAGCAGTTTATTCAGCCGCCTTGCCTCCAGGTGCACCCGAATCCGGGCCAAAAGTTCTTCCTTGGCAAAGGGCTTGACTATATAGTCACTGGCCCCGGCCTTGAAGATATTGAGGATCGAATCCCGCTCGCCCATGGCGGAGAGAAAAATCACCGGCAGGCTTTTGTTGCCCAGGTCGTTGCGGATCTTGATGCAAAGCTCGTCCCCCTGCATCTCGGGCATCATGTAGTCGGTGATCACCAAATCGATCCGTTGGTGCTCCTTTTTGAGCAACTCCAACGCCTCAACCCCGTTTTGGGCCAATACGGTTTTGATCCCTTCGGCACGCAGCAGGTTGTCCAGCAGTTGTCTGGCCACTTGGCTGTCTTCGACCACCAACACCCGCACCCCTTCCATGTGGGACTTGGGGTTGAGGATCCGGTCCACGGTACTGCTGATTTCCCCCCGCAAAAAGGGCTTGGTGATGAATTCGGATCCTCCAACCTCAAAGCCCTTGTTGCGGCCTTCAAAGGTGTCATTGGCGGTAACAAAGACCACCGGAACGGTGGCATATTGGTTGTAAAGCGGCTGGGTACGAAGTTGGAAGCAGGTGTCATACCCGTTGAGCTTGGGCATGTCCACGTCCAGTGTAATCAAGTCGGGACCAAATTCCAGCACCTTGGCCAAGGCTTCGACACCGTCTTGAGCGTCGGCCACTTGGTAGCCCGCAGACTCCAATTCGGTCCGAATGATCTTGCGCATCATGGCGCTGTCATCAACAACCAGAAGCTTCATTCCCCTCCCCCAAGGCCTAGGCTTTTAAATTTTAAGATGGATCCACCCGGATCATCCGGGTCGGCTGGGCGATAAAAGGCAACTGGTCCAGGGTCTTAAGCGCCTCGACCACGTCCCTTTCCAAGGCCTCGTGGGTGAAAAACACCACGAACACCGGGCCACCCTCTTCGGAGCGACTGCGCTGGATCATCGAAGCAATCGAAATGTTGTGGCTGCCCAACACTCGGGTCAATTCGGCCAAAACCCCCACCTTGTCTTCCACCGAAAACCGCAGGTAATATTCGGACAACACCTCCGCCATAGGCATCAGTTTGCGGTGTTTGAGCTTCTCGGACATCAAGGACAAGGGCGGCACCGGCGAAGTCTCGCTTTCCCGCTGCCGGACCAGAGAAACCAAGTCCGCCACTACGGCCGAAGCGGTGGGTCTGGCCCCGGCTCCCCGGCCATAAGAGACGATCGGCCCCGAAAAGTTCCCCGAGAGCTTGACGGCATTAAAGGCTCCGTCCACGCTGGCCAGCATCTGGTCTTCGGGGACCAAGGTCGGATGCACCCGGCCTTCCACCTTGCCGCCCACTTCTTTGGCCTTGCCCAGCAACTTGATCACATAGCCAAACCCGGCAGCAATCTCAATGTCCACCGGCTCGATCTTGGTGATCCCTTCGGTGTACAATTCCTTGAAGTCAAAAATCCCCCCGAAGGCGATGCACATAAGCACCAGTAGCTTGTGGGCCGTATCCACCCCTTCCACGTCAAAGGTCGGGTCCGCTTCGGCGTAACCTTTCTCCTGAGCCTTGCCCAGGGCCTTTTGGAAGTCCTCTCCCTTTTTGCTCATCGAGGTCAGGATGTAGTTGGCGGTGCCGTTGATGATCCCTGAAACCTCGGTGATCCGGTCCCCGGCCAGCCCTTCCTTGATCACCCGGATCACCGGAATCGCCCCGGCCACCGCTGCCTCAAACCCCAGCAGGGCATGGTGCTCATAAGCCGCTTCAAAGACCTCTTCGGCACATTCGGCCAGCAGCGCCTTGTTGGCGGTGATCACCGTCTTGCCCGAAACAAAGCTCCGCAGCAAAATCTCCTTGGCCAAGGTGACCCCGCCCATCAGTTCGATCACCACATCGATTTCCGGGTCGTCCAAAATAAAATTCGGGTCCCCGGAAACCTCGATCGGGCCGAGGTCAAAGGGCCGTGGCTTGCTGGGGTTGGCGACCACCGCCTTGAGGATGACCAGATCGGTCCCGGTTCTCGCCTTGAGCAACTCCCGGTTTTCCCGCAACTGTTCCACCACACCGCCGCCGACGGTGCCCAAACCAAAGATCCCGATTTTAATTTGCTTCAAGGGGGTTCCTCCCATCCTGGGTTGTTCTGCCGTTGTATCGTAAAGACTGTCTAAATCCCTTGGGACTGGATCTCGGAGTTCAAAAAGCGGCCCAAGACGGTTTCAAAGTCCTGGTCCACCAACTTGGTCCGGTCTGGGGTGGAGACGTAAAAGTAGTCCACAATCTGGTTGCCCACCGTGTTGACCGTTACCTGCAGCGGCATTACACCCAAAGAGTCCAGAGCCGCCATGATCTTAAAGTAACCGTAGGTGGTGTCAAGCATACTGACCTTGACCGCCCAAACTTCTTGGGTGACCCGTTCAAAGCGGCCCTTTTCCCGTTCCACCACCACATACCCCTTCTCCCGTTCCAACATATATTGGACCTGGATCTTCGAGGGGGTCTTGTGGGCCCAACTGGGCCTGCCCAGGTCGGGCAGCACCAGGTTGGCGATGGTCGATTCCAGCTCGACCGCCGTCACTTCCGCTTTGTGGCTGTTGGTACCCTGGAAAAAGCCGACGATCCCGATTTGTCCCCCGGCGTAACGGACCTGATTGATCTTGCCCTGCTCCAGGTTGATTCCCTTGGAGTTCAGGGCAAAGGCGATCTTTGCCTGGAGGCTCAAGTCGTTCATCGCATAAAACAAAAAGCTATCGTACTCACCGGCATCCCCTTTGACAAAAGAAAACCGCAGCGCTGATTTGTTGTATCCGTCGAAGTCGATCAACTGCCTTGCCAACCGTTGGGGGTCGGCGCTCAACAGGTAGCGGTTGGGGATGGTGGCAAAAAACCAGTCCCAGTCGCTGACATAAGGCTGGGCCAGCTGAAACCGTTCTTCCGGGTTGAGGTGGTCCTTGAGCAGGCGGACGAATCTGAAATAATGTTTTTCCAGTGACTTAACGTCCAATTCTCCCAGGTTCAGGTAGTGGATCGAGCTGCCCAATTCCTTGCGGTTTTTCCCCAGCCCTTCGGCCGCCTTGGGGGCCAGACTCGCCAGCGGGGTCAAGACCACCTCATCGAGGCTCTTGTGGCAACACTGGCGCAGCAAGAGGTCCAGCACCACCAGTTCCTTTTGCTCCTCCACCTTCCGGTCCAAAAAGTCGTTAGTGATCTGGGTCAGGCTCCTCTGGTTGCCCCGGCGGCGGAACTCCTCCAAGATGCTCAAGGTCCGTTCAAAAAAGTCCTCCAGGAACCCCGCCTTTTCGGCCATCTTGTCGTTGACCGACTTAAAGTCCGAAAGGTTGACCAGATAAAGCAGGATCAACCGCCTGGGGTCCCGTTGGGCCAATTCAAAAAACTTGAGGATCCCCAAGTCCATGTGGGTCGAAAGTTTGGCAAACCGGACCATGGATTGGTGGTGCTGGATCAAAAGCCTGATCTGGTCGAGCAGGTCCGAGTTCTCATCGAACCCCAACCGCCCCAACATCAGGTTGGCCAGCTTGGGGCCTTGCTCCTCATGGTCCTTGTAGGGGTTGATCTTGCCCAGGTCATGGAACAGCACCGACCACTTGAGGGCAAAAAAGTCTTCCCGAGTCAAAAAGCGCCAGAGTTCCGGCTCCCGCTTCCTGAACCGGGCCATCTCCAGCTCCATCTGCCGCAGCGCCTTCAGGGAGTGCAGGCACAGGGGGTACTGGTGCACCTCGGTGTTGCGCAGCAGGTATCGCATTTGGTTGACCTCGGGCAGGAACAGTCCCAAAAACGTCCGAGCCCGGCCTTCAGAGTCTAAGGGCAAGGCGATTTCCAACATCTGGCTGGCCGCTTGGGCGGTGTATTCAGCCTGGAAAAATTCGTAAATAAAGACCTTGAGCGGCCCCGGGGGAATCTCCGCCCGCTGGGACCAAAGCTCACCCAGAAGCCCCGAAAAGTCTTCGGCCAACTGGGGGCTGAGGTTGTTGCCGTTTTTGGCTAGGTACAAAAACAGCTCGTAAAGGTTGTCCCAGTCCAAAAAGAGCGAAAGATTTTCCCCCAACGCTCGCTTTTTGGAGGCCGAATAGGGCAACAGCTTCTGCACCTCGTTGGAGCCCAGGTGTTTGACCAACAAAAAGCCTTCCAACCGTTCCTCAATGTTCCGGTCGAGCACCCGAGACATAATCTTGTCGGCGATCCGGTCCAGCTGGGTGACCGTATTGAGCCGGAACCGGTCCAGCTGGTCCACGGTGGTGAACCGGTCTTTGAGCTTCAGGTAGGCCATGGCCGCCCGGTCGTTGAACCGGTCCACCTTGAGGGACTCCTTGGCCAACTGCACTTCCCCCATTGCCGTCAACTGGGGTTTGTACCGTTCAAAGAGGCCCAGAAAGTTGCGCAGGTCCAAAAAGAATTCCAGCCCCTGGCTCAACAGCTCCGCCTCGACCTTGGTGATCCAACCCATCGCCAACAGCCCTTGGGCGATCTCCAGGGACCGGGTCTTTTTGGGGTTGAGCAGGACCAAAACCATCCAGTTGGCATACTGCATGTGTCGCAGCCCGCCCCGGCCTTCCTTGATCTCCAATTCGTCCAACCGGTCCTGGTGCAAAACCCCCACCTGGGACTTGAGGTACCGGACCATCTTTTCCTGGGGGCACATCGCCCGCATTTGGTCCTGAAAGGCCTTGAGCGTCTTCTGACTGCCCTGGATCACCCGGGCTTCCAGGATCGAGGGAATGGTGTGCAGTGCATCGGTCTCCGCAAACCGGCTCAGGTCCTCGCCCAGCTCAAAGTACTGGCTGGCCATGTCCAGCGGCATCTCCACAAACAGTTCCTGCAACCGGCGGATCAGCTCTTGCAAAACCATCAGGATCAGCCGACTGCACCGGCTGGGGTCCACCAGATAAGCGAGGTCCACATCGGAAGAAAAGGTCAATTCCCGGCGGCCAAACCCGCCCCGGGCGACCAGGGCAAAACATCGGTCGTAGGCGGAAGCACTGCTTTTGTAGTCTTTCAGGCTGGGCAGGGTCTCTTCGAGCAACTCCAGTTCCTCAGTCCCGCCAGCAACCTCCTGGGTCAGCTCCAGGAGCAGCTTGTCGTAGTAGGCATATTCCGCAGGGTCCATAGGGGAGCGGCTGCCGTCGGGCAGGTACAACAGCCCCTGGAGTTCCTCCACTTTGATCTCTTTGGCCGGCAGCCCGGAACGCAAAAAGCCCAGCTTGGACTGACTCTCCTTGGCCAGCTCCCGGACCACCTCCCGCTCTTCGGAGCGCACCACCGCCCAACTGAAGATCACCCACTGGTCCATCCAATCACTGATCCGCTCCACCTGGACCAGGGCGTTGCCCCGTTTTAAGGTCAGCTTTGCTTCTTGGGCACAAAACTTATCCCATTGCTTTAAAAAGAATTCCGCAAAAAATCCCTTCCGCTCCTTAAGGTTCAAGGTGGCAGCATGGGTCCAGTCAAATTCTTGGACAAAAGGATTGTCGGCGGAGAGAAAACGATTTTTCATGAACAACAGGAAAAGTGAAGGGTTTAGCCATTGTTCTACCGGGCCAAAGGAGAAGTCAAGCCGGGGCTTTTCAGAATCAACCGGAGCGGTTACAAAAGAGGCGAACCCCAAAGACTAGGAAGACCATGAATGACAAAGGAACCCTGATCCTCTCGGGACTGGGCCTCAATTGCGAACGGGAAACCGCCTATGCCTGCACCGCTGCGGGGGGCTCCAGGGTCGAGGTGCGCCACAGCCTGGACCTTTTAAGCGGCAAGGTTTCCCTTCAAGACTACGACTTCCTGATCTTTATCGGCGGATTCTTGGACGGCGACTACTTGGGCAGTGGCCGGGTCGGGGCCAACCGGTACAAGTACAGCGCCAATGGAGAGGGGGAACTGAAGGACCAGCTGGCCGAGTTTTCCCAGGCCGGAAACTTGGTCTTGGGGATCTGCAACGGCTTCCAATTGATGGTCAAGCTGGGTCTGTTGCCCTTTGAGGAACTGGCGACCGGCGGGCAGTCGGTCAGTTTGACCCACAATTCCAGCGGCATTTTTGAAGACCGGTGGGTGCACCTGGGGATCAACCCCAAGTCCAAGTCGGTGTTTACCGAGGGCTGCTCCCGGTTCTACCTCCCCATCCGGCACGGGGAAGGCAAGATCGTGGTGGGGAGCCCGGAGGCGGAAGCCAAGCTGCTCTCCCAGAACCTGGACCTGCTGTATTACACTGACGACCAAGGCCAGCGGACCGACCATTACCCGGAGAACCCCAACGGCTCTTGGAAGCAAATCGCCGGGTTGACCAACGCTCGGGGGAACGTGATGGGCCTGATGCCCCACCCGGAGGCCTACAACCATTACACCAACCACCCCCACTGGACCCGCCTGCCCCAAGGCCAAGAGGAAGGGGAAGGGCTGGTCTTTTTCCGTAATGCCTACCGTTACCTGAAGTCCTGACCATGCTTTACCTGGACGCAGCCGCCAGCACGAGGCCCCACCCGGACCTGCTGGCCCGCTTGGCCGGATATGCCCAATTGCCCCACGCCAACCCCAGCTCCGTCCACCCTTGGGGGATGACCCAAAAAAAGGAATTGGACTGGGCCCGCCGGGACCTGGCCCGGCTTTTTTCGGTGCCTTTGGAGGGGATCGTTTTTTGTGGGTCCGGCACGGAGGCCGACAATCTAGCCATCAAGGGGACCCTGGTCCGAGGGGCCAAAAACCTGGGCCGTTTTTTGACCAGTCCCTTGGAGCACAAGGCGGTCACCGAATGTGCCGCATGGTACCAAGACCGTGGCGGGCCGGTGGACTGGGTCCGGATCCACCCCAAGACCGGACAGGTGGACCCAGAGGACCTCAAGGCCAAGCTGACCGCAGAAACCCGGTTGGTTTCGATCGGGCAGGTCAATGGAGAAACCGGGACCACCCAGGACCTTAAGGCGTTGGGCCAACTGATCAAGGCCCAAAACCCCAAGACCCTGTTTCACAGCGACGGGGTCCAGGGCCTGGGCAAGTTGAAGCCGGAGCTGGGCTTGTGGGGGGTTGATCTTTACAGCGTAAGTGGGCACAAGGTCCACGGGGTTTGGGGCGGTGCGGCGTTGGTCCTGACTCGACCCCTTCTTTTGGAACCGTTGCTCCACGGGGGCGGACAAGAAGGAGGGCTCCGTTCGGGCACCGAAAACGTCCCCGCCTGCCTGGGGCTCTCTTGGGCCGCCGACTGGGCCGAGGCCCACCGTCAAGACCATTGGCAGGCAGTCCAGGCCTGGGGCGACCGATTCTGGCTGACCGCCAAGGGCCTGATGCCCTCCTTGCGGCGGCTGGAAACCGGGTTCCAGGTTCCCCACATTCTTTCTTTGCAGGTGCCCGGGCTGTTGGGAGAGGTTTGGCTGCACCATCTGGCCGCCCGTGGAATCTTGGCCAGCCAGGGCAGCGCCTGCCAAGCCCGGTCCAAAAAGCTCTCCTTGGCACTCAAGGCCTTGGGCCTCACCGACGAAGAGATCCGAGGCACCATCCGCCTCTCCCTGAGCCCCCTCGAACTGACCCAAGAACCGGAACCGGCGGCCCAACAACTGGTCCAAGCCGCCCAAGCAGCGCTGGGTAAAGTGGACCGATTTGTCCAGACAACTTTTCAGTTGTAAACGCTCCGTTCTTTTGGCTACTTACAGCGTTGCTTTCCGATAGACTTCCATCGGCTTCTTGTAGCCCAGCGCCGAGTGAAACCGGTTGTGGTTGTAAAAGTCTATGTACCGCCTGATCCCAGCCCGTAGTTCGGCAACGCTCTGGTAGTCGTTGATGCAGACCTCGTTGTACTTCAGCGTCCTAAAGAACCGCTCAATGGCGATATTGTCGATGGAGCAGCCCTTGCCGTTCATAGAGATCGTGATCTTGTGGTCTTTTAGGAGCTGTGTATGCTCTTCACTGGTGTATTGAGAACCCTGGTCGGAATTGAAGATTTCTGGCTTTCCATACCGTTCTAGAGCTTCTTTTCAAGACACCTGTTGCCAGTTTAATGGAGTATTTTTTCCATTTCTGAAACTTCGGACAAATCTTCCAACATCTTGCGACCTTCGCCTCGACTACGATAGAAAAAGTAAACAAAACCACCACTCAAAGAGCTAATGATCCTCAAAACCGTATAAAGGTTAAAGACGTTGGCCCCCGAGGGTATTTGGGCAATAGAATACAACGACTCAAAGGCAGCATGTCCCACTCCAATCCCCACTGGAGCCACCGGCAGAGCTACCGCTAGTTCTCCCAAAGGGACAATCATCAACAATGCGACACTTGAAAAAACATCTGTAACCAGACCAAGAGTCAACACCAAATAGATAAAGATCATACTCAGATGTAAAAGCAGCGAATACACAAATGCCAGCAAAAAAACCTTGTAGTGCCCTTGATATGACTTGAATGCCCGATAAACTTTAAGAGTAAAGTTGCTCAATGGAAGAGCACGGCACAGTTTGATAAAGGGATCACGGTGTTCTGGAATGTGCAACACTACCCAACCTAAAAATCCTGCAACCCCAATGCTCAGAGCCAACACCATAAACAGCAAGCTCTGCATGGCTGGTGAACTAAAAAGCTCAGGTCGAATCAACCAAGCAACAATCGGAAGAAACAACATGCCACTTAAGCCCATCACCCGATCTACAATCAAAGAAGCACCAAGTTTTGATTTACTGGCTCCTGGAGATTGACGCACCAAATAAAGCATCTTGAGCGGATCACTCGCTACCGTGCCGGGCAAAAAAGTTGCAAAAAATAAGGAAATTGACGAAATAGCGTACACCCTGCGGAAGGGGACTCTAAATTCGAGCGTTCGGAGCAAAAGTTGCCAGCGCAGCACGTTAAAACCTGCCACCGGAATCAGCATGACCAACAAAAGGCCAATTGTGACCTCAGGCCGTTGGAAAAGCAGCATCACCTTATTGAGGTCCAGTAAACCAGTTTTAATGAGGTAATAAAACGCACCAAAAAGTAAAACTACCTTTACCAGGAAGATCGCCAAGCCAGACTTTGAGAAGGTCAGAGGGCCAATTTTATTCATCAAAACAACGAAAAGTACAGCGAGGTGTAAACGCTTGGATTAGGTACGACGGAACGCTTCTAAGAACTGATCCTTGATAATCAAAACCACTTGTTTAAAATTCAAACCTAACAACAGGTTGTGGTCATTCTGGGATAGGGCCGGGCAGGAAACACAATCGTTTGTTTTGCGAACATGTTCAATGGCCTTTTTTACCCCTACTTCTTTCCAGTTCAGAGCATCAAAGTCATCGGTCCACAAAAAGCAAGGATAGACCCTCCCGTCGGCTTCAATGGTGAACTTGATGCTGCCATAGAAACACTTGATTGGTTTAAACCCATCCAACTTTTTGACATCTTCTTCCCGCATGAAGTGTACGTCATTTTGAGAGTATGGCCAGGCTTTGGCAAAATTTAATGCCATTTCGCTGGTAAAAACTGGGTAGCCCAGTTTTTTATAGCGCAAGATTTCGTCCATTGACCAAGCAATCTGCTCATTGCTCATCTCGCAGTCTTTGGCCCGAGGCAAAGGTTTAAAAAGAATTGAAAAGAAAAGGCTAAAATTCATCTCTTTTGCAAGTTCCGACAAATAACCAATGTCTTGGTAACTGTGTGCCGTTAACGTAGCTGAAACCCTGACCGGTATACCCGCTTCTTGGGCTGCCTTGATTCCATCCATTGCCGCATCATAAGCCCCTGCGCCTCGATTGATGTCGTTATGTTCCTTGGTGCCGTCAAGGGAGATGGTGATATTGTCAACCTGACGTACTTCGTCAATTTTTTTGCGGAGCAACGCTCCATTGGTGATCAAGCAGCAGTAAATCCCCTTGGATTTAATGTAATCGACAATCTCACCAACGTCTTTTCGCAATAAAGTTTCGCCACCGTGAATGTTTAAGTACCTGTTGCCTAAGGTATAAAGTTGATCAATCAAATCTTTTAACTCTTCTGTAGAATAATCTACTTCGCTGCGACGGTTATAGTAGTCGCCAAAGCAGTATTTGCAATCAAAGTTACACTTGTTGTTGACCACCAATACACAAATCACCGGTACATCTTGCTTGAGCAACCTGACCTTTAATAAGGACAAAAAATATTGCCCGCGCGCCCACAGCGTCTTCATACGATTTTGTTTGTAATGAGCGGGCCGGTTTGTTTGAAGGCTATTCATATTGCGATTTCGTGACAGATTATTGGGTTTGATCGTTTTGTGCCTTGTTTTCCAATGTAGCTGAACCGATTGAATCCTCATTCATTGCCGGTTCAAAGTAAGTACGGCTGGCATTTTTGGCTTTCCCAGCAAACAAAGGAACAAAGGGCCTAAAAGCCAATTGTAACCACATTTCACAAAACTTCAAGGTAAGGTTGAACGCTAACAACGTCAGTGCGGGGATTTTTACCAGCTTTTCCTTAATATTCCCGCCTGCATCAAACCACCCCACCCCGAGGTCAGGACGGTTCAATACTTGTTTAAGACGGTCCAAATTCATGTAAAAGCGCCAGTAACCCCAAAGAATTTGACTGCGAATTTCGTTTTCCGTGCTGCCCTGCGGGACATAAGAAAACGGGATTTTTTTGAAAGGTGGCTCAATAAAGGTAGAAACCGAGTTAAAGTTATCGTAATACCCTACAACATTTAACAACCCTTCTGCTTGAGCTTCCTTATAAAACACGGTACCTGGATATGGGGTAGCATTGTTATAGCGGACCATATCAATTTTAAGTTCATTGGTAAGGCGGATCGCCTCGGTCCGGTCCGCTGAAGTTTCAGTGGGTAACGCAAAGATAAAAGTTGCACTCACATGAAAGCCCAGTTCTTTGGATATCTTCACTGCTTCAATGCAATCCTCAATTGTCTCGTCTTTGCGAATTACTTTCATGATCCGGTTGGAAGCGGTTTCAATCCCATA
Organism: Candidatus Lambdaproteobacteria bacterium RIFOXYD2_FULL_56_26; assembly: GCA_001783715.1. Lineage (GTDB taxonomy): Bacteria > SAR324 > SAR324 > XYD2-FULL-50-16 > XYD2-FULL-50-16 > XYC1-FULL-56-13. The sequence continues at coordinate 270,715 of MFNF01000001.1, read as the reverse complement.
AAACACACTGTTAAAACCGGCCTCAAAGAGTTCTACCATCTGGTCACGGCGCACGTTATCCGCACGAGCCTGAAAGCCAAAGCTCATTTTTTTGTGCAGCCCCTCTTCGACCACCAAACTGGTCAATTTGTGAATTCTGGAGCGGTTGACCAAGAAGTTATCATCCAGCAAGAGCACTTTCTTGCAACCGTACTTTTCATGCAGCATCTTCATTTCAGCGACCAGAGCCTCCGGGGCTCGGTAGCGATAGGCTAAGCCGGTAGTAATCCGATTTGAGCAAAAGGTGCATTTGTAAGGGCAACCTCTTGAGCTGAGAATAAAACCCAGATCGTATTTTGGAGACTCAAACCTGTGATAGGGAAAGCTTGGATATTGATCTAGGTTCATGTTGAGCGCACTGCGCTCGTTAATTACTACCTCACCTTCGCCGTTGCGATAACCTATCCCCGGCACATCATGGACAGATTCTCGATTTTTAAGGCGGCGATAGATGGTGGAAATGTGCTCCTCCGCCTCACCGGCAAAGATCAAGTCAATGGATGGGAACGTTTGGAGAGTTTCCTCCGGCATGGCGGTAGGATGAATCCCCCCAAACAGAGTAACACAGTCCGGGTATTTGGCCTTCAGGTATTTTGCTGTTTCAACTGCCGACCCCATGGCAATGGTAAAAACGCTGAACCCAAAAATATAGGGCGGCTGCATTTTGGCAACATACTTGTCTATAGTCCCCAAAAAATCATCTTCTATCTGTTGATCAATCATTTCTACAGGCAAGTTCTGTTTTTCGCAGACAGCGAGCAAATGCCCTAAGCCGATTGGAACATAAATAGGCAAAAAAGATTGGAATATTTTAAGGGCATCCTTTTTTGCGGGGTAAATCAAAAGCATATTCTAAGTCTCAACCAAATTTATTTAAAAAATACCGACCGATTCGGCACCAGAGAGGACGGACAACCTGGGAAAAGAATTGCTCCCCGAACGTTGCACAGCCCTTAAAAGCTTAAAAGTCAAGAACGCTGCGCTGCGGAAAACTTCCAAGTTGGCAGCGTAGCGTAGGCCCATTTATTCCGTCAAGTCTTGGTTGAACGGCCTTCTTGGTTGACGTGGCCCCATTCTCTGGACAGTTTTTTATGTTAGAGTTGGGTTCAACATCAGCTTTGGCCGAACCCGTTATCTGGGCAAGGCCAAGGTAGAGTTGGAGTTCCACCTCAACGGCTTCGCCTACAACCTCAAACGGGCAGTTGGATTGGTTTCATAGGGAGCAGTCCGCCCAAAAACTGGGCAAAGCCCCCCAAAACGGGGAAAATAGGACTGCGCAAAGCAGAACAAGACCGGTTTACCCGAGAAAAACCATCGGTCCTGGAGCAGGAAATCTGGAATCGAACCTGTGCAACGGTCTCAGTTCTTTTCTTTAAATTGCTTTCACCGTAGCTGTTCGATAAGCTTCCATCGGCATATTGTAACCCAGCGCCAAATGAAACCGGTTGTAGTGATAACAGTTCAGATACCGTCTGAACTCCAGCCCGCAATTCGGCTACGCTCCGACAATCGTTGATAAAGACCTCATCGTACTTCAGCGGCATGAATAACCGCTCAATGCCGATGTTGTCGATGGAGCGGCCCTTTTCAGCCATCTCAGGTTCCCGAAACAGGCGGGGACCCTGTGGCCTCGACAGATGTTTACGCCAAGGGAAAAGCGGTCAAACTGCCGAAGTGGCAAGGTGAGCAAAAGCCGCTAAAGAAAATCTAGCACAAATGCTGGCTGATGATCCCGCCTTTTTGGCGGGATAACGGCGGGATAACCTTGAAATGGTCTATCAATAAACCCGGTGGAAAAAATTCCACTTTTAACCCGATCCAGGACAATCTGGTAGGTGAAGTCTTCAAATTTGTCTTTACCTTACCTTCATTTTGTTTCAAAAAGTGACAGGCGTTGATTTGAAAGTTGCGATCGCTCATTCCAGACAATGCCCTTGATTTATTGAAAACTTGCGTTTTACTATGCTGGGCTAGGTTATATGTTTTTCAGGTTGCAAAAAGCCTCGTTGTCGAATGTAACGAACCACTTATTCGGTTGATTTAAGATGTTCTTGGATACTTTTTTACTGGTGGTGTGCCTACTTTTGACAATGCCTGTCCTGGCATTTAAAAAAACTCGAACCGTCTCACCGATCACCTTTTTTTTGTTTGTAGCATATTTTTTGATGTATCGAGAAACGTTTTTTTTAGACCGAATCACTGCAGGAGATACCCACTACAATTTGGCTCGTGTTGCGTTGATGTTATCAGAATGGCTGATTTCCGGGAACAAGCTAGGCTGGCTACCGTATATGGGTGGCGGAATGCCTATGTCAGTTTTTAACAATCAGTTTTCACATTTTCTACCGGTCCTGACGCTTGTTCTCAATAACAAACTAGGCCTGTTTCCAACCTTTGAGGGTACCGTTTTTTTCGGTTTGCTAGTAACCTACGCTTGGTCCGGGCTAGGCATATTTTTTTTGGTGTGGCAGTTTAGCAAAGACCGCAGCTTGGCCTTGCTCGGCCTGCTTTTATTTCTTTTCTCCGATCTTCCTTCGATTGAAATCGACCAAGCCGCATATATCTGGTCTATCTTGTTTTTGAGCTGGGTCGCATTCTTCTTTCTTCGTTATTGGAAGGAGGGACATGCCCTGTCTTTTGTCGGTTTCTGTTTAAGTCTTGGGTTTTCTACCCATTTGTATATCCCTATTTTTATTCCTATCATTTGCTGCCTTTTTTTCGTCAGTTACATATCCCTCGCACCTCATACGTTGGGGCAGATTAAAGCTAAAGCTTTTCCTCTTTTGGCTAAAAAGACAATTTTATTCCTTGGCATACTTTTGTTTATTGGAGCTTCGGCACCGATGTTCCATTTTTTTCTGCAGAAAAACAACTTCGTCAGCCCCACACGTGGGTTTCATTCTGGCACCGTAAGTTCTACAAATTATGGAGCTCAAGCTCCAACTGCCACCCTACTTTCTAATTACAATGTGTTGTTAATACCCTGGCAAGACACCCAGGGCGCCAACTATCTCGGCATGGTGCCACTTCTATTGTTTTTTATGTGCCCTCTTGGCACCAAGGGGCACAAAACCCTGTTCCTGGTAACGGTCTTTTGCTTTTTCTTGAGTCTTGGAAAAGCAACACCGCTTTGGTTTTTTTTAGTGGACCATATTCCTCCATTCAATCAGTTGCGTCACTCCTATCATTTTGGCAGAGCAACTTGGCTTTTAATGCTGGTAGGTGCGATGGCGGGGCTAAAAATATTCTTAGACCCAGTCGTAAATTCTAACAAAAAATTGTTTACACTTTTCATAGGATTCTGTTTTATCTATATTATATATCCGTCTATTGTCAGCCCCAACGATGGAACTCGCACCTTGTGGCTGGTCATTGTGCTGACTTTAATGAGCGTGGTAGCCTTTGCCATTTCGATTAATTTGAGATCTGTAAAAATAATTGGCGTAACGTTATTGGTGCTTGCGATCTTTGCGGAGCATTTGGTTGAAATAAATAAAATCCCAAATGTATTTCAGCCCAACAAACACCCCCTATTCGAAACACCTCAATTCGAATATAAGCCAGAAAGGTATTTTCCCAAAAATGCACTTCTCAATGTAGAACCACGGCCAATTGAGTACCCAAACAAATGGTCGTACTATTCCAAGTACAGGGTGCCTCAACCCTTTGACTTTACACCTTTGATCTACAAAGAGTTGATCTGGTCCTATCCGTCTGACCAGTTTGTATTTTTTATCCAAAAAGACTTCGCCGAGCTTTATCAAAAACTACACAAACCCGATGAAGAGGTCGCCGGACTTGGTGGTGACTTGTTCGAGGTAGGTCCCGCCAATCTTAACCTTGAGTACCTGAATAATCGCTTTGGACTACCCAACCCTGTACCTGCACCTGCACCTGCGCCAGAGGCTACAACTCAACCGCAAATACCTATAGAAATCCAATATGACAGTTCCGATTCGGTGACTGACAATTTGCCCAGCTTTGTAGCCGATAGCAACCTGGATTCGGCTTGGTCTGGAATTGATCCTGGAAGTGAAGCCGAACTTAATGCTCATTTGACTCCTTCATCCAAAATATCAAAGGTCAAACTGCTGGCACCGACATCAGGGCTTTTCAATTTTACGTGGGAATATCTTAAGCTTTTTTCGGCTAAATCTGATGGAACCCGTACCCCCCTAGCGGCCAAAGTAGTTCATGCCAATAATTCTCAAGTCGAACTGGAAATACCTAACCCAGTTTTGACCAGCACTCTGGTGCTGTCCTTTCGGGCAGCTAAAGGCGTTAGCATTGGAGAAATGCAATTGGAGCAGCCAGTTGAAATCATACCGAAAATCGTGAAGTTTACTCCATTAACAGTTCCTCCTCCAAAGATAAATTCGGAGATTCAGCCAATTGCCAGCACGAATCCGAACTTCAAAGCGGCAACAGTCACGTTGGATCAATCCGGCACACTTGTCCGATACGAAAACTTTGATACGGGTTGGTCGGTTAAGGTGGATGGGGTCAGTTCAGAAATCAAAAAGTTGCCCTACAACTTGCAAGGTGTTGCCTTAGAAAAGGGAACTCATTTGGTAGAGTTCACTTTTACCAATTGGTACAATACACTATTTTGGATTTCTGCCACATTACACCTCTTCGCCTTGCCAATCTTTACTTTTTTAATCTGGTATCGCTCATGGGAGCGCACCACCGAACCAAATCAAGCAGATGCCTGAAAAAATATCACAACCGCTTGTAAAACAATCAAAAACAATCCCCTCGAACCTCCTAGGGTTAGTTTGTTTTTTGATTTTAGTAGCGATGATTCCGCTTATTTCGTTTTTCTACATCGAGAATTATGAGGAAAAAGCTGTCGGCCTAAAGTTTGTTTATGTGAAGGGCAACTGCTTTCAAATGGGTTCACCTGCTAATGAGATAGGTCATACGAGTCTGGAAAATTTCCAAAAGATATGTTTAGAGGATTACTGGATTTCTGAAAGCGAAGTAAATTTGATGCAATTTAGAAATTTTCGACCCGACCATAATCCTGGAAAATTTCGTGATATTACCCTTACCCAAGAAACCGGATCGCCAACAAATAATGTAACCTTGGAGGAAGCCATTTCATTTGCAGCTTGGTTGAGCAAAAAAACTGGTTATGACTACCGAATACCCAACGAAGCAGAGTGGGAATACGCTTGTAGAGCCGGAACATCAACTCCCACTTTCGTGCCTTTGGGAAAGGAAATTTGCGAATTTGCTATGGTAGCTGACGAGCAAGCCAGATTACATCTTGGTGAAAGCGACACTTTTGCTTGCAACGATTTTCACCCATTTTATTATCTGACTAAAGTGACTGCTGCCAATCCTTGGGGGTTGTATGACATGATTGGAAATGTCGCCGAGTGGAGTCTGCCAATGCCAAGCCGGGCTTTGGGAGCGAATGCAGGTTTGGCTTTGGGTGGTTCCTTTTTGTCAAAACTGCCGGATGCACGGTGTGGGACGAGACAAATCGTCTCTACAGACCGTGGTTATCCTGAAATCGGTTTTCGTCTGGTCCGAAGCGGGCCATCAAAATGGTCTAGTTTTTTTCTTTTTCCAAACCAATAACAGAACTCCAAAAATAGAAAGAAGAAATATCCATCTGAACAGGGTTCGTTGGGTGTTTAGCTTCGCAAAAAACGCTTTCCTTGCGTCAAAAACCTGTTGAATTTCCGTGTCACGCAACCTTCTGTCCCACATCTCAATATTGGAGTAAACTGCTGTTTTACCCGTAAGTGGGGCTCGCCCCTGGGCAATCTGGAAAATTGCAGCATCAGGATAATCATCGAAGTTGAAGACAAAACGACGTTTTAAGGTACCGTCTATATAAAGTTCCAGCAAACGGTTTGGCTTGGAAACGATCAAAGTAATCTGAATTGGTTGAGAAAACAGTGTTTCTTGTTCAAGTGGAAGGTTAAATCGAAGACTCTGACAGTTGATGTGAAGACCTCGGCTTTCTTCGTCGAACCAAATTGAAACCCTTGGCAATGTAGGTTTTGAATCCGCAGCCCAATACACCAAATTCTGGAGCCGATGGCCTATGGGCTCCTCAGACTTCTTGGGCTGAATCCACATTGAAAAGGTGAAATCATCTTTGGGGTTAAGCTTAAGTGCTTCCTCATAAGCAAAAACTATTGAGTCCACTGTAGTGCCTGTAAGTTCAAAACCACCTTTGGAAAAATGTGATTTTTCATAGTAAACCAGACTACCAAAATGCCCTGAAACATCTTTAACGTTTTTGAAAAGCGGATAGTAGAACAAAGCATTTTCTGAAAACTGAATCTCTGGCTCTTCAAGTGAAAAGACTAACGCTTCCTCGCTTTTCACAAAAAACACTATGAGTATCAGGGTCACCAAAAGGCTCAGGATGATTCGAATTTTCATGATTTTTAGCTTAATTTTGCTGGAGAAAACACCAAAAGGAACAGACGGAAAAAACTATTGCAAATCAAAGTCCCTGTTTCCAAGGGTTTCGGCTGGTCCGCCGTGTTTTAGATAAGGGCCACCCAAGTTCGATCATTTCAGGTTCAGTTTAAAAGTGAAAGCCTAAATCAACCTTGCCAAACCGTCACTTTTAAAACGAGCCGAAACCCTAAAGGTAGAAGTTTAATTTTGTAAGTGCACTGAGTTCCTTGACTGCATTCGCTATTTTAGTCTTTTGGGGTCAAGGTTCTAGGCCGTTGAGCAGTCGTTCGCCTTGGTCGAGCAAGGACCAGTATTGTTTGAGCCATTCTTCCATCTGCTCCACCACCTTAGAACCCAGGCCCAGGTCGTTGGCCACCCCCAGTATCCGCAGCCGCTCGGAGGCGGCGTAGTCTCGGTCCATGTGGGCCAAGGTGATACAATCCCGAATGATCACCCGCTTGGTTTTGCCGCTCAGCCTGGGGGCAATCTTCTTGAGGTCCAGCTGGGGTCGATCCAGCATGTGGTCCAGGTCCAGGTTGAGCAGCTTGGCCTGCAACTCAATGTAATTGATCTCTTCGGGCTTCATCCCCCCCTCGCTCATCGCCACGGCGATCAGGGTTTGCAGGTAGGAAACCCCATCAAAGTTTTCGGTGATCGGCAGGCTTTTTTTCATCATCCCTCAAATTGTTTTTGGACCAAGTACTTCCTGGGCTGTTGGGAGGAGACCCCCAAAACTACGGAGCAAACCGCCATTTCGTGCTGGCTGGCGATCCCCACCTTGGGTGCCACCAGCCCTAGGTGGGAGTTGCCCGCAGCGCTCAGCTGGTCTTGCGCTTCGCTGTCCACCAGGAACATAGAATCGGTCAGGGCGGAGAAGTAGTTTTTGATCCGTCGGAAGGTGGTTTCTTCGACCTCCAGGGGTGCGGCCAACTGCTCTCCCTTTTTTCGGGCCATGACCGCCTGGTTGGCTGCCTCTCGCCTCGCCAGTTCCACGAACAGCCGCCGTGAAAGGCTGGGGTTGCGCTCCAGCAGATAGGTCATGGTGTCTTTGGTAACCTCAAAAAACAGACAGTCGGTCCGGCAGGTGACCGTGGCTTTGCGGTGGTCACCAGAGAACAAGGACATCTCTCCAAAATAGTCACCACTGCCTAGCTTGGCCACCTGGGCCATGATCCCCTGCTCTTCCACCTCTACCTCAACCAGCCCTTCCCGGATCAGGTACATTGAGTCCCCCGGCTCCCCTTGGGTCACCACTTTTTCACCGTTCCGTCCGGGAATCACCTTCAAGTTGGCGGCCAGCAGGTTAAGGTCCGAGGCGTTTAACACCCCAAAGAGGTCCACCCGACTCAGCAGGGACACCAGCTCAGAAAGCTGGTCGGTGTTGTCTGGTAAGGTTTTGTGCAGATAAAAGTCGTTTTGCGGATGGGCCAGCTTGAGCCCGGATTGGACGATCTGCCTTTGCAGCTTGAGCATCAAAGCGGAGCGTACATCCTTTTCTCGAAAGCGCCCCTGTTCAAACCAAATTTCTACCTGATACTCCTGCCCCAAATGGTCGATCCCGTTAAGCAGAACCTGTGGCCCCGGAAAACGACAAGCCTCATGGGTCAACAGCGCCCCTGCCTCCAAAACCCTTCTGATTCGCTCGGCTGACTCCAATAAATCAAAACGCAGAGAGACCGTCAAATTCCTTTCCGGGCTTGGAGAGGAGAGGTTGGTGATGATCATTTGGGTAAACACTTTGTTGGGAATCACCACCAGGTTGTTGCTGGAGGTCCTGATCTTGATTGAATGCCAATTTACATCCAATACCTTGCCTTGGATCAACTGGGTGGAAAGGCGGTTGTTGTTTAGCTCAACCGAATCTCCGATCTTAAAAACCCCTTCAGCGTTGACCACTACCCCGGCAAAAAAGTCTCCCAAAACATTTTGTAACGCAAATGCGACCACCAACCCGATCCCGCCGCTCATCGCCCAAAGACCGGTGATGGTCTGGCGGTAAACCAGCCCCATGACCGCCGAAAGCACCAGCAGCCCAATCACCATGGTTACCAAGGTTCTTAGCAAGGCCGGTGCGATCCGCCCGCCAGAACGGTGCACCCAAAAGGGAACCAAATTGCGGTTGATCAGCTTGATCCCCAGCACCCCTGAGAGGATCCAAATCACGGTAGCTACAGCTTGGTAACCCAAAAAAATCCAGCGGTTGTCCCACAAAGGGTGGTCCATTTGGCCTTCCATCCAAAACATAAAGGCCAGGAGTCCGGTCCCCAGCAGCGTAAACAACAGCAAGGATCGGAGGTTGCCCATACTGAGTTTGCTGGAGGATTTTTTGGTGTTTCGAGGCACGGTGGATTTTAAAAGAGGTTGCTGGGGCCAAAAAAAGTAGGGTTCAACGAGTTGCAGCCCTCAGTGGACAAACCAAAAGAATCAAACGAAAAGGGACAAACTACAAAAGCAAGGAAGGTGCCAGTCTTAAGGGCGGCGGAAACAACGAATCCCTAGGCTCAGGACCGGTGGGAAAAAAAAAGGCCGGAGCCTTCCCAAGGGAAGAGTCCGGCCTTTTTGAACCTTGGCAGCCCCAAGGCTCCGGGCTTACATCATGCCGCCCATACCACCCATTCCGCCCATGCCGCCCATACCGGGGGAAGCAGGGACTTCATTTTCTTTGGGGATCTCGGAAACCGAAGCTTCGGTAGTGATCATCAACCCGGAGATCGAAGCGGCGTTTTGCAGCGCCGTGCGAGTCACCTTGGTGGGGTCGATGATGCCTTTTTCAATCATGTTGACGTAGGTTTCTTCCCTAGCGTCAAAGCCTTCGCCTTCCTTGAGTTCCTTGACCCGAGCGATGATCACCGCACCTTCCAGAGCGGCGTTGGACACGATTTGCCGCAACGGAGCCTCAATGGCCTTGCTGATGATCATAGCGCCGATCCGCTCGTCGCCGTGCAGGGACTGTGCATATTTGTCCACAGCAGCCTGAACCCGGATCAGGGCCACACCGCCGCCAGGGACGATCCCTTCTTCAACGGCCGCACGAGTAGCATGGAGTGCATCTTCCACCCGGGCTTTTTTCTCTTTCATCTCCACTTCGGTAGCGGCACCAATGTTGATGATCGCAACACCGCCGACCAATTTGGCCAACCGCTCTTGCAACTTTTCCCGGTCATAATCGGAGCTGCTGTCTTCGATTTGCTTGCGGATCTGGGCTACCCTGGCCTTAATTAGAGCTGGGTCGCCAGCACCGTCGATGAGGGTGCAGTTGTCCTTGTCCACGGTCACCTGCTTGGCGGTGCCCAGGTGCTGGACGGTCAGGTCTTCAAGCTTCATGCCCCGGTCTTCGGAGGTCACTTCGGCACCGGTCAAGGTGGCGATGTCTTCGAGCATGGCCTTGCGGCGGTCCCCAAAACCGGGAGCCTTTACGGCGCAGCACTGGAGGGTACCACGGAGCCGGTTGACCACCAAGGTGGCCAAGGCCTCGCCGTCCACGTCTTCAGCGATGATCAGGAAAGGACGGCCTTCTTTGGCGATCTGCTCCAACACCGGCAAAATGTCCTTCATGTTGCTGATTTTTTTGTCCGAAAGGATAATGTAGGGGTCTTTGAGGACCACTTCCATCCGGTCGGCATCGGTGGTGAAGTAAGGGGAGAGGTAACCCCGGTCAAACTGCATCCCTTCAACCACGTCCAAGGTAGTCTCCAAGCCTTTGGCTTCTTCAACGGTGATCACGCCGTCCTTGCCGACCTTGTCCATTGCTTCGGCGATGATCTTGCCGATGGTGGTATCGTTGTTGGCACTGATGGTGCCGACCTGGGCAATCTCGGTGTTGTTGGAGACCTTTTTGCTGATCTTTTTGAGGTTCTCAACCGCTACCGCAACTGCGCCGTCGATCCCCCGCTTGAGTTCCATGGGGTTGGCACCGGCGGCCACGTTTTTGGCCCCTTCCCTAAAAATTGCCTGGGCCAGCACGGTGGCGGTGGTGGTTCCGTCCCCAGCGGTGTCGCTGGTTTTGGAGGCCACTTCACGGACCATCTGAGCGCCCATGTTCTCGATTTTGTCTTCCAATTCCACTTCTTTGGCAACGGTCACACCGTCCTTGGTGATCAAGGGAGCGCCAAAGGACTTTTCAATCACTACGTTGCGGCCTTTAGGCCCCAGGGTAACCTTGACCACATCGGCCAATTTGTTAACCCCTTCCAACATCTTTTTGCGGTTTTCTTCACCAAACCGAATCAGCTTTGCCATGTTCCTATTCCTTGAGATGGGTGTATGTTTTGATCCTTGAAAACAAAAAAAGGCTTACTCGATCACCCCGAGGATATCTTCCTCTTTCATCATCAAAAGGGTTTCACCATCGAGCTTGATTTCGGTGCCGGAATACTTTCCGAACAACACTTTGTCCCCTTTTTTCACGTCCAAGGCGGCAAAAGAACCGTCATCCTTCCTTACCCCTTTGCCTACGGCAATCACCTCACCCTCTTGGGGCTTTTCTTTGGCGGTATCGGGGATGATGATGCCGCTGGCGGTCTTGTTTTCTGCTTCTTTGCGTTTGACGATCACACGGTCATGAAGAGGTCTGATTTTCATCGTCCAATTCCCTGCTGGATAGGTTGTTGGTGTAGATTCACAAAAGGAATCCAGAACATTTGGTTGCTTTATTAGCACTCATTTAGCCTGAGTGCTAAACAAGACCCAATATAAAGCCTCCCTTCCAGAAGATCAAGGGTCTTTTTTGGGGGCCCCCCAAGGGCACATCCAAACCCAGCAGAATCGGCGAAGCCAAAAGCCGCACACCCCGGTTACAGGTGAAGTTGGGGAAGGAATTCTCGGCACAAAAAAACCTCAGCCCAGCCTCCCCTAAGTCGAATTTTGGCCTTTGGCGGGGAGTGGGTTAAAAAAAGCCCCCGCACCGGTGAGCGAGAAATTTTTTCCGACATTCCCAACTTTCCCACATTCCCAACAGGTATTCTCCTCACCCTGCAACTTTGAGTCCTTGAGAGGTAAAACTGCCGGGCTGGACTTGCTTGAAAACGTTGGGCAGGCGAGGTCCCAATGCACTGGCGTGGAAGAAAAAAGCCTCCCAAAGCGAACCTTCTCGACCGCCCTGGCCTGAACGGGAATACCCGCCTTGGACGCTACTCTCGTTTGTGCCCCACTCTCGACTGGGAAACGTACCGGCAAAGAGATTACGAGCAAAGACACACATGCCCTTGGCCCGGAACCGATGGGCCAAGGGGGCATAAAACAAAACTATTCTTCCAACTGCGGCGCTTCGTCTGCCTCTGCGGCCAATTCGGGCAAGCCGCCCACTTCCAGTTGGGCCCGCACCAGACCTTCAATCTTCGCCGCCAACTCGGGATGTTCTTCCAAGTAGGACTTGGCGTTCTCCCGGCCCTGGCCGATCCGTTCGTCGGCGAAGCTGTACCAGGAACCACTCTTTTTGATCACGCCCGATTCGGCACCCAGGTCCAACATGTCCCCGGTCTTGCTGACCCCTTCGCCAAACATCACGTCAAACTCCACCACCTTAAAGGGCGGGGCCATTTTGTTTTTGACCACCTTGACCCGAGAGCGGCTGCCAACGACATTCTCCCCTTGTTTGATGTCGCTGACCTTCCGAATGTCCAAGCGAATGGAGGCGTAGAACTTGAGGGCGTTGCCGCCGGTGGTCACTTCCGGGTTGCCGTACATCACCCCGATTTTCATCCGCAACTGGTTGATAAAGATGATGGTACAGTGGCTTTTGTTCAGGTTCCCGGTCAGTTTCCGCAAAGCTTGGGACATCAACCTTGCCTGGAGGCCCACATGGGAATCCCCCATCTCACCGTTGATCTCTGCCCGAGGGACCAAGGCGGCCACCGAGTCCACCACCACCAGATTGACCCCGCCCGAGCGGACCAAAATATCGGCAATCTCCAAGGCCTGTTCGCCGTAGTCCGGCTGAGAGACCAGCAGATCTTCCACATTGACCCCCAACTTGCGGGCATAACCGATGTCCAAGGCGTGTTCCGCATCGATGAAGGCAGCAATCCCCCCTCTTCTTTGGGTTTCGGCAATGGCGTGCAGGGTCAGGGTGGTTTTGCCGCTGGATTCCTTGCCATAAATCTCCACCACCCGGCCCACCGGAAGTCCACCAATCCCCATGGCCACGTCCAGGCTCAAGATTCCTGTAGGCATGGAGGGGAAATTGGTCAGTCCCTGCTCTCCCATGCGCATGATGGCCCCTTTGCCGTACTGGCGATCAATCTGCGACACTGCGGCTTCCACCGCTTTGGTTTTGTCTTTATCCCACATTTGGCCCTTCTTTGGTCAGTGAACCGGGAGGTTCGATTAAAGCGAACATTTGTACTGCCTTTTGGCAAATATGGCGGAACCAAAAAAAAATTGCAACCCACCTTTAAAAAAAAATTCTACCTCCAATCCTCAATTTTTCCAGCCGGAGCAAAAGGGGTGATTCGGTGACCGAACTTAGGCAAAACCCTAAATATCTAGGAAACCAGATATAGTAGCGTCTCTTTTTTTTTGCTTGAATCCAGCTCGGCAAACAGGCTATATAGGGAGACTTCTGCCAACCGCTTCGGGAGCCAAAAACCTTAAAAATCACTTGGTTTAAGCAGATTTTCCCATCGGCAGAGAAAACTTTCCCTCTTTGGAGTTGAGAATGCGCCATTTTTTCAGGCAAACCCCTGCCCTCTTGTGGTTCTGCTTGTTTGTTCTTTGGGCTGCCATGCCAGCCTGGGCAAACGAAAGTGAAATGCCCGCCGCACCCACGGCAGTTGAAACCTCCAGCGCCCCTGAAGTAGCGGGCGTTCCGGCAGTTGTGCCGGTACTAGAAGAGATGCACGCCACCGAGTCCAACGACCAGGGTGCCACCCTCGGCGAACACTCTGGGCCGGACCATGAAGAGTTCCCGACCCCCCTGGCCAAATACGATGACGCAACCATGACGGTTGGAGCCAGCTTGAGCCACCGGATCTCGGTGGACCCAATGAACCTGGTGGCCAGTTTGATCTTTTTGTTTGCCATCCTGCACACCTTCGTGGCCAACAAGTTCACCCACATGGCCCACGAAATCGCCCACAAACATTCCGAAAAAGCTTGTGACATCAACGAGCACCGGTTTAATACCTATTCCGGTGAAGTGGTCAACGAAGTCAGCTTCAAGGCCCAAATCTTTCACTTCCTCGGAGAAGTGGAAGCGGTCTTCGGCATCTGGACCTTGGCCCTAATCTTGTCCATGGCCTACTTCAAGGGCTTCCACGTCCCGATCGAATACATCTCGGAAGTCAACTATACCGAACCGCTGTTTGTGGTGGTGATCATGGCTTTGGCCGCCACTAGGCCGATTACCCAGCTGGCCGAAAAGTTCCTCAAGGTCTTTTCCCAGATGCTGGGCGGCAAGTCTGCTTCCTGGTGGTTGGTGATCTTGACCGTCGGCCCCCTGTTGGGCAGTTTTATCACCGAACCGGGTGCCATGACCATTTCGGCCATGCTTTTGGCCAAGCAGTTTTACACCAAAAACCCTTCGCTCAAGTTCCGGTACGCCACCATCGGCCTTTTGTTTGTCAACGTCTCGGTCGGCGGGACGGCCAGCCACTTTGCCGCTCCTCCGATCTTGATGGTCGCCGGGGTGTGGAATTGGGACTTGGTGTTTATGCTCACCCACTTTGGTTGGAAGGCTGCGGTCGGAATCTTGGCCAGCAACCTGCTTTATTACTTCATCTTCAAAAAAGAATTTAAGGAGCTGGACGGCCAAAAGGGGATGACCGCTGAAGAAGAAGCCAAAAAGGTGGATTGGAACCTGCGGGAAGAAAACGTTCCTGCCTGGATCATGTTGGTCCACGTCTGCTTTATGGTCTGGACGGTCTTCAACGCCCATCACCCCGCCTTGTTTATCGGGGCCTTTTTGTTTTACATCGGCTTCCACCAAGCTACCGCCCACCACCAAAACCGCTTGGACCTCAAACCGCCGATCATGGTCGGCTTCTTCCTTGGCGGCTTGGTGACCCATGGAGGTCTCCAGGCTTGGTGGCTACAACCGGTTCTTTCTTCGTTGGGGGAGATTCCCTTGATGTTGGGGGCCACGTTACTGACCGCCTTTAACGACAACGCCGCCATCACCTACCTGAGCACCTTAGTGCCCAACCTCTCCCCGACCCTGAAGTATGCCGTGGTGGCCGGAGCGGTTACCGGTGGGGGTTTGACCGTGATTGCCAATGCGCCCAACCCGGCGGGGCAATCGATCTTGAACCGCTATTTCCCCGATGGCGTGGTGCCGCTCAACTTGGCTTTGGCGGCGATTGTCCCCACGATCCTGGTTGGCTGCGCCTTCATGATGTTGGGCTAGAGAAAAGGCCCAAGGAGCGATTCAAAAGCTCCTTGGGCTTTACTTTGGAGGGACGGTTGGCATATACCTAATGGGGTAAACACCCGTTCCTACAAGAAGGTTATGCTCCGTTCCCTGTGCCTGCTTTTCTTTTGTGCCGGTCTGGTCGCCTGTTCCGGTCCCACCGTTGATCCGCTGTCCTTGCCGCTCAATCCTCCGGATCTGGAGACCGCACAATTTCCCCCTTCCGAATCTGAATTGGTCCACCGGCCCCGGATGCTGCTCACCTTGGTGGCTTCGGCCAAAGAAGACCTGAGCCCCGCCCAAACGGGGGAATCCTTGGCCTTTTTGGCTGAGTCCTTGGCCAAGTACGGGGACTTTGCGCCGATCCCGGAATCCAAGGTCAAAGCCCTTTTGGCCCGAGAGGACCAACGGGGGTTTCGCCCCGAGAGCATCGCCATGGCCTTGAATCTGGGCAGCCTCTTGGGGGCCGAGTTTGTCGCCCAGGTGGAGCTGTCCTTGGCCCCGGTCAAACGAAGTGATGCCCCTTACAAAACCCAAGGCAAGATCACCCTCTTCCACCAAGCCAGTGGCAGGATGGTCTTTTTGGAGCCCTGGGTTTACGACAGCACTGACCCCACCGAATCCCGGACCCGCCTCAAACCGAAGATCCAGGCCGCCTTTCCCTTGCGGGGGTTTGTCCTGGAAACCCGAGGGGACCGTAGGGTGGCCAAGATTTCCTTAGGAGCCAGCCTCGACCTCAAGGTGGGCCAAAAGGTCTCCTTTCGGAGCCGCATTGTGGAGACCAGCCTCCAAAACGGCCTCAACAGCCAATTGATCACCTACAGCCCCCAGGTCCAATGCCAAGGGGAGGTCATTTTGGTCACAGCCAACCATGCCTGGGTTCTGATAAAGCCCAAAGACCAAGAGAAACTCAAAAAGGGGGACGTGGTCTTCACCGAACCTGAAAACTCCGGCTCCTTCTTTTAACCAGGACCTAGATGAATCACGACTACCAGATTCCCGACCGGCTGATCCAAAAGTACAACGTCAACGGCCCCCGGTACACCTCCTACCCGACGGCACCGGTCTGGGGACCGGTGGACAGCCAAACCCAGCACGGCTGGTTTTTGGAGTTGGCCAAAAGCCCCCGGCCTCTGTCCTTGTACTTTCACATCCCCTTTTGCCAGGAACGTTGCAGCTATTGCGGCTGCAACACCATGATCACCCAAAACCACGGCAAAGCCACCGAATACGTCACCTACCTGCTCAAGGAACTGGACCATTTGGCCAGCTACGGATTGGGCCACAAGCAGGTCCGGCAGATCCACTTCGGCGGCGGCACCCCGACCTTTTTGAAGGACGAGGAATTTGGCCAAATCCTGGGCAAGGTCCGGGAGCTGTTTTCCTTTGAGCCCAACGCTGAACTGGCCATCGAGGTGGACCCCTGTTCGACCCATGAAGGGCAGATGGAGATGTTGGCCGCCTTGGGTTTTAACCGGCTCTCTTTGGGGTTGCAGGACTTTAACCCCAAAGTACAGCAGGCGGTCAACCGGATCCAAAGCCTGGAGATCACCAAAAAACACATTGATTTGGCCCGCACCCTTGGCTTCAGCGGGGTCAACCTGGACCTGATGTATGGCCTGCCGCACCAGACCTTGGAAACCATGAAGGTGACCTTGGACCAAGTGATTTCCTTGAACCCCGACCGGCTAGCTCTGTACAACTTTGCCTACCTGCCCGAACAGCTGCCCCACCAAAAGCTGATCCACCCCGAAGACCTGCCGGACGAAAAAACCAAGCTGGCCATCTTTTTTGAGGCCATCCAGCGGTTTACCCAGGCGGGGTACGAATACATCGGCATGGACCACTTCGCCAAAAGCACCGATGAGCTTTCGGTGGCCCAAAAGTCCCGGCAGTTGTACCGCAACTTTATGGGCTACAGCCCCAAGTCCGGCGTGGATTTGGTGGGGGTTGGCATCACCTCCATCGGGGAGACGGAGACCTACTTCCTACAAAACGAAAAAAGCCTGCCGGAATACCAAAAGGCCATTGCCACCTCCGGGTTGGCGGGGAAACGGGGGATCCAGCTTTCCTTGGACGACCGGATCCGCAAATGGACCATCATCCGGTTGATCTGCCATTTTTACTTGGATTTCGAGGAATTCGCCCAGGCCTTTGGCCAAGACTTCCCTACCTATTTCAAGACCGAGCTGGATGGCCTGGGGGATATGGTTGAAGAGGGGCTTTTGGAATTGGGGGCCGGGCACATTCAGGTCAAGCCTTGGGGCAAGATCCTGGTGCGCAACATCTGTATGCGCTTTGATGCCTACCTGACCGGCAAAGAGGCCCCAAAGGTGAAGTTTTCCAAAACCATTTGACCTTGCGATAGGGGGTCTTGTTGGCGCTCTTTGAATACCAAGCGGTCGAAAAGGGAGGCCGGAACCTCAAGGGCAAGATCGATGCCCCCAACCTCAAACAGGCGGCGGCCAGGGTCCAGTCCCAAGGGCTCTTTCTGGTCTCCATCACCCAAGCGAAGGCCCAAGGCCAAAGGGTCCGCTGGCAGTTTCGGCCCCGGCAAAAGGTCCACCCCCGAACCATCACCGCCTTCACCCGCCAATTTTCGGTCCTCGCCGCTTCGGGGATTCCTTACGACCGGGCTTTGGACATCCTGATCCAAGAGAACCAAGACCCGCTCTTTCAGCCCCTGTTGGCGGACATCAAGGCGGAGGTCAACGAAGGCAGCAGCCTCGCCGCCGCCCTGGAATCCCGGCCCGATGATTTCCCCAAGATGTATGCGGCCATGGTCCGGGCAGGGGAGGCAGGCGGAACACTGCCCCAGGTGCTCGACGAGCTGACCAGGTACCGGGAGGAAAACGAAAAGCTGGCCAACAAGATCCAAAACGCCATGATCTACCCGGCGATCATGGCGGTCCTGGCCATGGCGATCATCGTTTTTATGATGACCTTCATCCTGCCCAAAATCACCCCGATTTTCTCCCAGTTTGACGTTGCCCTGCCCTTGCCCACGAGGATCGTCATCTTTTTTTCCGAGCTGCTTTCCAACCATTACCTGTTGGTGGTTTTGGCCCTGGGAACGGCGGTTTGGGCGGCCCGCACCTGGGTCAAGACCCCCAAGGGAGAGCTGGGCAGGGACAAGCTTTTGCTCAAGCTTCCGGTGGTCGGTAAGCTGGTCAGTGAGATGGTCCTGTACCGGTTCTGCAAAACCTTGGGGACCTTGCTTTCCAGCGGGGTGGAGCTGAAGGAGGGGTTGGGGATTTTAAAGGGGGTGATGGGTAACCGGGTGTTTGAGGACCCCTTTGACGAATTGATCCAAGACATCGCCAACCGAGGCATGGACCTTTCGGCGGCCCTCAAGAAGACCGGCCTCTTTCCTTCCAGCGTGGTCCAGATGGTCCGGGTCGGGGAGGAAGGGGACCAGTTGGAGGCGATGTTGGGCAAGGTCGCCCAAAGCAGACAGCAGGAGGTCAGCTTTTCGGTGGAACGGTTGGTCTCGGTCTTGGAACCCTTTATGATCCTGGTCATGGCCGGGATGGTCGGCTTTATCGTCTTGGCGGTGATGTTGCCGCTCTTCCAGCTCAACCAGCTGCTTTAGCCGGTCTTTTGGACCAAATACACCTCGAAGGTGCCGGGCCCCAACATCTCTTCCTGATGCCGAACCTTCATCCCCCCTGCCTTTAAAAGCGGCTCCAGTGCCAAATTCAGGTCAAGAATGGTACGCCAGTAACGGAAAAGCGGTGAACAGCAGGCGGTTCCACCGGTCACGTTTGGCCCGAAGCTGGGTTGCCAAGGGGCTCCTGGTTGGAGGTACAACGGGTAAAGTCAGGCCAGAAGATTCAAGTGTTTAACTCTGTTTTTATAAGACAACATTGCCAATAAAACCAACCGTTACTTGACCTCTTCCACCTCCAACTTTTCCACCACCTTGTGTTGCAGGAAGTTCCAATTGTACCGGCGGTCGAGGGGACCAATGGCATGGAGCAACCCATCGTGGTCTTCCATCCAGCCCAGGTTGCGCCTGATCCGGTCGTTGAGCAGGATCACGTTTTGGGTCTGGTCGTTCAACGGCACCTTCAAAAAACTTTGGCTGCCAGGGGAAAGCCGCTGGGTGTAACGATCCACGGCGGAAAAATAGTCTTTGGTCCCAGATTCGCCCGGGTGACCCCGTTTGGCCCAACAGAAGATCCGAAAGTCCACCGGCAGGTCCCAAAGCAGGTCCAGACTGGTGGAATACCAGTACATGGAAGCCAAGGGGTTGGAGTCGAGCATCTCGGGGGTGACTTCGATGCCCACCAAAAATTCCGCCCGCATTTTTTTGGTTTTCTCCACCAATTCCCACAGCAGTTGTTTGATCTGCCGGGAGCGCCACAACAGATAGGTCTGGTATTCCTCTTGGCCCACCACCCCAAAGTCGCCCTTGGAGGGGAAGGAGACCACCAGACTGTGCAGGTCCAGGCTAATCCCGCTGTCCAGCTTAAACCGGCGGCGGGCCATCTCGGAAAAGCCTTCTTGCGGTTCGTAGGTAAAGTCGTTCTCAATGACCAAGCCGTCCACCTTGGTCTTGGTAAGCGCCTCGGTCAGGTTGAGCAGAAAGTCCAGCGCCTCGGGGTGCATCAAGTCCAGATGACCGTTGAACTTCATGTCGGTGCTGACCGGGTTGAAAGACTGGTCCAACACCAAGGAAGGCAACCGGTCCAAGGCCGGAAAATTGCGGATCGGCAGGCTGGCTAGGAGTTTCAGGTCGTTGTCGTGGGCCAAGTCGGCCAGACGGTCCAGCAGGTTGTCCAGCACCGGGCCATTGGGATTGGGGAAAAAATACCCCTGTTTGATCCCGCCCTTGGAAAACAGGAACACCGGGTCCCCAACCTTTTGCATCACCTTGACCTGGACGAACTTCATGCCCCGTTGTTTGAACTGCCGGAACAGCTCGGCTGCTTCGTCCCAGCTCTTGGCCTCCGGGTAGCCGACTTCGACCAAGGCCCCGCCCAGTTTATAAACGTCCAGGGCTTCGTTGTAAAAGAACTTTTGCCGGTATTCGGCGAGCTGGGCTTTTTTGGCGGAGTTGGGGAAGCTTTCCAGGTAAAAGTCGTAAAACTTCAGGAACTCGTGCTCGTCCCGGCGTTCATAGGTGTCGAGCAGGATCTTGAACAGTTTGTCTTCGATGAAGTTGCCGGTCTCCCCGGCCTCGCCGACCGGTGCGGGAGCGTCGGCGTGAACCGCAGTTGCAGCTTGGGCCAAGGCCCCTTGGGACCTGTGGGCGGCCCAAAGAGCCGGGGCCCCTACCGTCAGCGCCAAAACCGCCAGAGACAAACCTTTGATGCTTTTCATCTTACCCTTCTTCGTTAAAATCCAGTTCGTCCGTTTGGGGCTTGGCCTCGGAAGGCTCGTCCAACCCCAAATCCAAGTCTTGGTCCAAGTCCAACCCGGTGTCCGGTACCGCCTCCAGCTCAATCGGCTCGGCCGATTCCGGGGCCGCCGCCGCTTCTTCCGCTGCTCCTTCCAGCCCCGGTGTGGGGCCTACCCCGGCGAAGGCATCCTTGACCCGACTGGGCAGACCGGCGGCTTTTTTGACCGGTTTTTTGCCCAATTTGGTGTCGTGGATAAACTTTTCCAACAGGTGCCGGTCCCGTTCGGTGAGGCTACCAAACATCAGATGGACAAAATAAAGCTTGTCCCCTTCCTTGTGGTCGATCCGCACGATCTTGGAACGCACCTTTTTGCGGATCCCCACTTCCGGCAACAAGGTCACCACCGGGGTTTCGATCTCCACCCCGTTGGGCAACCCTTCGGTCACAAACCGCAGGCCTCCGGCGGAAATGTCCATGATGGTGACCGTATTCTGGACCGCCTCGGTCTCCCCAAAGGTAAACTGGGCATCAATCTTGGGGATCAGGTAGGCGATCTTCTTTTCCAGCTCCACTGCAATCCGTTCATGCTGCCGGTGGTTGAGCCGGGTGACCTGCAGGGCATGGGAAAGGATCAGGGCGTTGACCGGCCGTTTGACCTGGCGTACCAGATCCACAAAAAAATGGTACTCTCCGTCCTGGGGCCGGTAGAGCCGGATTTCAAACCGTTTGAACACCGTCAGGTTGATCACCTTGCCCTTGGCCTTGGGCGGCTTGAGCCACAATTCCGATTGGGTCACTCTCAAGACCCGGGCCAAAAAGCTGTGGTCCTTGCCCTTGTGGGTCACAAAGACCCGCAATTCCTGGCCGACTTCCAACATCTGGGTGCACACAAAGGCGACCTTGTGGTTGGAGTAAACAAAATCCGCCTGTTCCCGGATCGACTGGACCAGGGCCAGAATCGGGTCGGCTGGGTTTTTGGCGATGATCTGGTTGACCGCCTTTTCAAAGTTTCGGTTGTCGCTCAACAGATCATCGGTGGATTTGCCCGCTCTTTTGGCCAGCTCTTGCAAAGCTTCGGTGGACTCCTCGTTCATCTTGAGGGCCATCATCTTGGTCTGGTCTTTCCTGACTTTGTACTTCTCTACGTTTTTGCCCAGCTGGGCCGCCTTTATTTTTTGGTAGATCGAATAAACGATCCCCATCACCAAAAAGAACCCAAAGGCAATGGCCAGATAAACCCACTCTCCGGCGTAAGAAACAGGAGAGTGAAAGATTTTGGGGTCAACTACGTTAAAATCCTCGTCCGGTCTAACGGCGGCATAAAGATCAGGGACCCACCACCGGGTTATCGTTGACAAGAATCCAAAAATTGCCATATGGCCTTTAAGAACAAGTTGTAGCTACCCTCCCCGTTTGGCCCTGGAGCTTGGCCTGGAGAAAGAGTCCTGCCCCCAATGCGAAGAATGGGCGGAAAACTGGTAACAGCCAAGCAAAAAGAGAACCAAACTCCCGGCCCTCCCAATGATCATAGGTCTTTTTGGCGGTAGCTTCAGTCCGGTCCACTGGGGGCATTACCAAATTGCCGTCCAGCTTCTGGCTGCCAAGGCGGTGGACCGGATCGAGGTGATTCCGGCCTATTTAAATCCCTTCAAACAGGACCAACCCCCCTTGCCCGAACCGTTGAGACTCGCTATGTTGGCGGCGACCTTCAAAGAGTTGGGGCCCGTGGGGATCAACCGGATTGAGCTTGAAAGAGCTGGTCTTTCCTACAGCTACGAAACCCTTGAGGCCTTTGCCCAGGCCTACCCAGACGACCGGCTTTACCTGATCCTGGGGGCGGACACCTTCGCATTTTTCCACCAATGGAAACGGACGGACCGAATCCTGGAGTTGGCCCGGCTTTTGGTGGTCAACCGGCGGGCCTCCTTGCCCCCCGACCTGACCCGGTCCAAAGCCCTGGTTGGGGATAAATTGTTGTGGATGGACCTTGACCTGCCTCAAGTTTCCTCCACCGAGATTCGGTCGATGTCGGCCGAAGAACTGAAAACCAAACCCTGGCTCCACCCCAAGGCGCTGGAAGTTTGGCTCCAACAGCCTTCAACCCATAAGTAATCGGAATGGAACAAAAAGCCCTTTTGGAATTGGTGATCACCACCTTAGAAGACATCAAAGCCCTGGACATTCTCTCGATCGACCTGATGGGCGAATCCTCCTTGGCCGACTACATCGTGGTTTGCAGCGCCACCTCCACCGCCCACGCCCAAGGGATCCACGACCG
The DNA here is from genome assembly GCA_001783715.1 of Candidatus Lambdaproteobacteria bacterium RIFOXYD2_FULL_56_26. GTDB lineage: Bacteria > SAR324 > SAR324 > XYD2-FULL-50-16 > XYD2-FULL-50-16 > XYC1-FULL-56-13. The sequence continues at coordinate 248,283 of MFNF01000001.1, read as the reverse complement.
GTTGCACTTCGCCCTCAAGGAAACGGGGCTTTATCCCCTGGGGGTTGAGGGAGCACAGGAAGGGGACTGGATTCTGATGGACTACAACGACATCATCATCCACATCTTCCTTGAAGACCTGCGGGAGGAATATGCCATTGAAGACCTGCACAAAAAAGCCCAGCTCCGTCGGGTCCTTTAGGCCCCGCCGGTGAGGAGCTTTCGGCTGTTTTTTGTGGGCCGCACCAAGGAGGCCTACCTCAAGGAGGGAATCAACCTTTACCTCAAACGGTTGGTGCCCTACAGCAAGGTCGAAGTGGTGGAGGTCAAGGAAGGCAGCGGCGATCCTTCCCAGGTCATGGCCCAAGAGGCGGAAAGGATCCTTGCCCAGTTGGGCCCCCAAGCCTATGTGGTCGTGCTGGACGAAGCTGGTTCCGCCAAGGGTTCGGTCGAGCTGTCCGAGCTTTTCCAAAAGTTGAGCCTCTTTGGCACCTCCCACCTGGATTTTGTAGTCGGCGGTGCCTGGGGCATCGCTCCGGCGCTCAAGGAACGGGCCAACCTCAAACTCAGCTTCTCCAAATTCACCTTCACCCACCAGATGATCCGCCTGCTGTTGGTAGAGCAGCTCTACCGAGCCATGACCCTGGTCAAGGGAGAGAAGTACCATAACCCTTGAGGACCCACCTCCCGGGTAGGTTGACGGCCTGATCTTTCTGGCAGCTTGGGCCGCCAAGGGCCGATTGGCCTTGGGCCTCTCCTTTGGAACCGTAAATTTGACTACCCTTGGCCCCTAGTAAAACCAGCTTTTTTCTCGACAGCCCCCCGGTCGAGGCCCTAGAATGAAGGCAGAGTTTCAACCAACCGGGATTGTGCAGTGATGGGTCTAAAGATTCTTGTAGGTGAAGACAGCCACATCGACAAACTGGTGTTGGAGCGGTTCTTGCGGTTCTCCGGCTATCAGGCCTGCTGGGCTGAGGACCGGCCTGGGGTGAACCGCTGCCTGACCGAGGGTCATTTTGACCTGATCCTGCTCTCTCTCCAGCTGCCGGGAATCGAACCGGGCTTTGTGCAGCAGCCGGACCTTAAGTTCCAAATCGCCCAAAACGCCCTTTGGGTAGCCACCGGCCAGCAAAAAAACTTGGTCGGCCTGGAAACGGGGGGTTGGTTCGAGTATCTGAGCAAACCTCTGGACATCGAACTCTTCCAAAACTGCCTGCGCCGGGCTTCGTTGCTGATCGAGGAACAAAAGGCCCCCAAACGTCTGTTCAACGAACACCCCACAACCGAGCTGGACCTAGTCCTGCTGGAATCTCGGCGGCAGATCGACCCGGATTTGGTCACCCACCTGATCGAGATTTTTTTCCTGGACGCTCCGCCGATGCTTGAGAGCCTCAAATCCTCGGCATTGAGCCAAAATTTCCCCGCCCTGGTCGCCTTGACCCACAAGTTTAAAGGCATGACCGGTAATGTCGGAGCCAAAAGGATGAGCGAAATTATCGGCCAAATCGAACGACAAGCCCAGAACCACCAAAAGACCGCACTTTCCTCCTGGATCGCCTTGCTGGAAGAATCCTACCAAACTACTTTGGATGAATTCCGAAAGTTGATCGGAGAACTCAAGGGATAATTCGCTTCACCTTGGGCGTTGCAAGGGTTACAACCTCCTAAACATGAAATTTATTTCATCCTCCTTTCATGTTCTGTTCATATTCAGAGGATAGCTTAACCGGGTCTTCGAGCGGCTCTACCTGGTGCCTCCGCCTGACCCAACGAATAGGGAAGATTATGTCCAAAAGTTTCGCCCTGATGGCGAGTTTCATCGTATGTTTTGTTTCCCTCCAGACCGCTCTTGCCTTTACCCCCAAAAACCCCGAGATCCAAGGGGTTTTGGCCGAACTTGCCAAAGAATCCAAGGCCAAGGACCCGGCCTTTACGGAATTTTCGGCTGAACGGGGTAAAACCTTCTACTTTTTCGAGCACACCGACAGTGCCGAGGGGGACAAACGTTCCTGCGCCACCTGCCATAAGTCTGACCCGATGTTGCCTTCCAAGCACGCCGTGACCGGGAAAAAGATCGACCCCCTTTCTCCCAAGGTCCAGCGGGACCGCTTTACCAAGGCTGCCAAGGTGGAAAAATGGTTCCGCCGCAATTGCAAGTGGACCTTGGAGCGGGAATGTACGAGTCTTGAAAAGGGTGATTTTATTGAGTTTATTTATTCCCTTTGACCGGAATTTCACCTTTTTGCCCCACCCTACCCACACAGGAGAGTTATGTTGAATCGGGCGTTGTCTTTGATGGTTTTGGCTGCTTTTGGTTTGACCGGCACTTCTGCATTGGCCGACGGCAGTGTGGGGCAAAAGGGCTTTTTGAAACCGGTAACCGATGCCCAATACCTGGAAGAATGTGGTTCCTGCCACTTTGCCTACCAGGCCGAACTGTTGCCCAAGCGAAGTTGGGAAAAAATGTTGTCCAACCTACACGACCACTTTGGGGACGATGCCAGCCTCGAAGGACCGGGTCTGGAAGCGGTGAAGGCTTATTTGCTCAACAACGCCGGGGAAACCTCCAACAGCAAACGGGCCATCAAATTGCTCCAGTCCACCGGGGACAAAACCTACTTGAGAATCTCCGACATCCCTTATTTCAAACGGGAGCACCATGAGATTTCCCCCGCCACCCTGGCCCGTCCGGCCATCAAAAGCTGGGCCAACTGCGCTGCTTGCCACCCGGATGCGGCCAAAGGGAATTTTGAAGAAGAATACGTCAAGATCCCCAAGTAGTCGATGATCCAAGCGACCAAAAATCGGCTGACCCTGCTGTTTGCCTTGGGGATTACGCTTTTTTGTGCCCTGATTTTGGGGACCAGCTACCTCTACCTGCACGAGTCCCTCTTGGAGGGACTCCGGGAAGACTTAGTCAAGGACGGTCACAAAGAATACATGGAACGTTATTACAACAATGGCGACCATGGCAATTTCAGCAAGCTGGACGAAGACGAGGTCTTCCAGATCTACGACCTCTCGGGCCACTTGACCGGCCAGACCAACAACGCCGAGATCTTCCAGGCCCCCCTCAATCCCGATGCCTTTGAGGAAAGCAAAAACCGCCAATATGTCTTTGACTTGGTCGAATACAACCAGAGCCAGTTTCTGGTGCTTTACTTTCGGCCCAACGACAAGGCAGTGGTACGGATCTCCGAGCCGATCACTCAGCTGAGCAAGTACGAACAAAACTTTCTCAAGCTGCTCTGGCTCTCCAGTCCCGGTGTCCTGGTACTTTCTTACCTCTTGAGTCGCATCCTGGTTTCCTTGGCCATGCGGCCGATCACCGAAGCTTTCCGTTTCCAGGAAAACTTCAGCAGCAACGTCACCCACGAACTGCACTCCCCGCTGACCTCCCTCAAGGGCAACCTGGAGGTCTCCCTGCGTAAACCTCGCAGCCCAGAGGAATACCGAGAGTTTATCGCCCTGGGGCTCCAAGAGGCCAACCGGATCATCAGCCTGCTCCAAGACCTGTACCTTTTGGCCAGCTCGAATTTTAAATCCCTCTCGCTGGTCAAGGAAACCCTGGATCTCGACCGGCTTTTGGCCGACAGTCTCAAAGACATCAACGGCAGGTTGGAAGCCAAGTCCCTGACCGTTGTCCACCGGTGGGAACCGGGGTTTACCCTCTTTTGTGACCCCCACCTGTTTGGCCGGGCCTTTGTGAACCTCTTGGACAATGCGGTCAAATATTCGGTGGAAAGCAGCGAGATTCGCCTGGAAGCGGAAAACAACGGTGGACAGGCCAAACTGGTGGTGGTCAACCACAGCCGCTATCTTAAGGGCGAGGACCCCAAAAAACTGCTCACCCCCTTTTACCGGGGCCGCAACGCCGAATCCTTCCAAAGTGCAGGCAAGGGGCTGGGGCTGAACATCACCAACTACATTGTTCTTTCCCATGGCGGCAAACTTCGGATCCAACTGGAGGAATCCGGGCAATTCCGGGTGGAAGTCAGCCTGCCGACCAAGGGAAAAAGCCTCCAGCTGGTTTCCCTTTAGAACCGTCAAAAAGCTCAATCTACAGGGGCGAGAATGAAATTCTTTTCATCTTCGGTTCATCTAAACTTCATCTTACTTCGTTAGAGTGGAGGCAATTCTTGACGGATTTTACCGGCAAACGGTACTTTAACAGGTCTTTTCCCTATTCTGGCAACCCTCTACGGACTTTCAGACCCAATGATCCCAACTTCTCTGTACTTTTGGAAACGTCTTTGGTTCATCGGATTGTCGGCTTTGGTGTTTTTGGCCTCTTCCTCCTTGAGTTTTGCCGGTGACATAAAACTCTTGGCTGGTGCCGGGATTACCACTCAAATTCTACCTTTGGCCGGAGCCAGTGCTGCCTTGAGCTACCAAAGCGATGACACCAGCCTGTTCTTCCTGCCTGCCTTCAAGTCTGAAACCGCCTTGACCTACTACAACCTCTCGGGCACCGGTCAGTTGACCCGAGACGGGGTGACCGGAACGGTGGGCGTGACTCTGGTGGCCTACGAGTTGGATTATTTTGCCACCGTTGACATCGCAGGCCTGCGGATCGGCCCTGGGGTCGGCTACGGCGTGGCCACCACGACCGAGGGCCTTAGCATTTCGGGCGGCAACCAGCTGGGCGACCCCAGCCCCTTTTTCTCGGCCAATGACATCCACTATGGTGTTTTGATGCTTAAGGTCAGCAAATCCTGGTCCTTCATTACCTGTGACGGGATCGGCAGTTCCTTTGGCGGTTTGATTGGAGGGAGCCTGTTATGCGGCGTACTGTTTTAATCCTGTTGGCGCTTCTGGCGCTGGGGACGGTTCTTTCCAGCTGTAAGGAAGGGATCACCTCCCACAACATCATCCTTGATGATGCCGAACACGGCAAAAAGCTCTACCATGGTGCCAAAAACTGCACCGCTTGCCACGGCATCGCCCTGCAAGGGAACGGTTGGATCCCCAGTTGCTACAGCTGCCACAACGTAATGTGGAACAAAGACGACCACAAGGTCAACCGCAGCGGCGTGATGCACAAGTCCGGCTACTACAACGCCGAGGCCAATTGTTCAGAATGCCACGGCGGCAAAGCCCTGACCGGCAAACGCAGTCGGCCGAGCTGCTACCAGTGCCACGGCGACAAATGGACCGCCTTATCCCTCCACACCCTCAACAAAGGCGGAAGGTACCATGGCTCGGGCCTGAGCAGCCCTACCAGTTCGGGTTGTACCGACTGCCACGGCTCGGACCTCAAAGGCTCGGGCTCCGCACCCAGTTGCTACTCTTGCCACGGGGCCAAGTGGTTGTATTCCAGCTACCCCCACACCAAAAGTAAGGATGGGGTAATGCACGGGCCGGACTTGAAGAACCCCAATACTTACTGTGTTTCTTGCCATGGTGCAGACCTGAGAGGCACCACCGAGGCTCCTAGTTGTTACAAGTGTCATGGGGCCGAGTGGTTAGGCGGGGATGACAACATGAAGTCCAGAGACCAACCCTAATTGAAGGTTAATACGGTGCGGTTCAAGGCCATTAAGGCTTTCTTGGTCATGGTGGTCACCTTGAATCTGGGGGGATGTTTCCTGCATTTGGATGTAGTGGAATCCCCCCCCAACACCGCTAGTGCCGAGCTTTGTGGGGAGTGCCACAAACTCGAATATGCCGAATGGAAGGAATCGGGCCATGCCCGAGCCTGGGTGTCGGAGAACTTCAAAAAGGAAACCGACGACTACCAGGTCGAAAAATGTCTGGCTTGCCACCGGGCCAACCCAATCTACGGAGCCGAAAAGCTCACCGTCCGGGCCAACCATCCCAAGGAAGGGGTGACCTGCGTCACCTGCCACCTGACCCCGGACAACGAAATGGGCGGGCCACACTTTGTGTTGCCCGCCCATTTCGTCAAAATGAGTGACCCCTATTACCTGGACCCCAAGCTCTGCGGGTCCTGCCACGAATCCCACTACGAACAATGGAAGGCCAGCAAGGCGAGGTTGGGTTCGGAGAAACTCTCGACCTGCCAAGACTGTCACATGCCTGCGGTACACCGAAAGTTGATCACTTCGGGACCGATGCAGTATTTCCATTGGGCGATGGACGGGAAAAAACACAGCTTCACTGCCCTGCCCCAAGTGCCCGAAGAGGGGAAACCTTGGTTTGAATCGGTCACCACCTTGATGCCCCGACAGGGAGAAACCATCCCGGTCAAACTGACCTTGCGGCACCGGCTGCCCCATGGGGTTCCTTCGGGGATCTTTGGGTTTAAAGCGGTGGACCTGACGGTTTCCTTCAAGTCGGCCAACGGTCTGGTGATCGAAGAAATGCACCGGGTTTTTCATGCAGAGAAAAAAGAATTTCTCAAACCTGGGGAAGACTACCAGGAGAACTTCCTGTTCTCCAGGAAATCCCTGGCCCAAGCCGAGTTTGTAGAGATCCGGTTGGTCCGGCGGGACAGCCGAATCTCTCTGGGCCAAGTGATCTTTTTGACCTCTTCGAGGATCTAAGGTGAAAGCGCCAAAACCCATCCAAACCATCGAGGAAAGGCTCACCGACTGGGTGCCGGAGGTGGTTCCGGGCAAGACCTTTTTGCGGTTCACCAAGTCCGAGATCCTGCTCCATTGGGGGCACGCCCTTCCCTTTTTGCTGCTGCTCGCTTCGGGGCTGGTTTTAGCGGTTGAGGGGCTGTTTCTCCAGCAACGGAGTGCCCTGCTCTCAGACTTTCACAAGTTGACCGGGGTGCTGTTGATTCTGGCTCCGCCGTTGTTTACCGTCATCGGCAACACCAAGATCATCCTGTACAACCTCCGGTTGATCCTGACCATTACCCCCCTGGACATCGAGTGGATCAAGGCGCAGCCCAAGCACCTCCACGTCCCGGCCGGGAAATTCAACATGGGCCAGAAGCTCAACAGCATCCTGATGATGTTGATTTCCTTGAGCCTCCAGGCGACCGGGGTCTGGCTTTGGCTGTTCCCCCAAGGCCTCCTGCCCCGGTGGGGACACACCTTGATTGCCCTGGGCTCCATGGGGCTCTTGGGCGGCCACATCTTTATGGCCACCATCAACCCCAGCACCCGCAAGGGCTTTTGGGGCATCATTCACGGGGTAGTGCCCCTCTCTTACGTTGAGGAACACCACAGTCTGCAGCTGAACCCAGAGGCGGAGCACCACCCGCACCAGGAGGAGTCCCCTTGACAGCCCTCCGGTTTGGTTTGGTCTTGTTGGCTCTGTTGGGGGCAACCTCCCTCCAGGCGGTGGAAAAAAACGTGGTCCAGCGGATCGGCGATGCCTTGAGCCCCGGCCCTCTGTCCAAGTCCCACGCCAATCTGGAGACCACCTTGGGCTGCATGTCCTGCCACAGTCTCAACAAAGGGGTCAGCGACCTTTTGTGTCTGGACTGCCACCAGGAAATCAAAAGCCGGATCGACCAACAGCTGGGCTTCCACGGGCTCAACAAAGACAAGGAATGTTTGTCCTGCCACGGAGAGCACAAGGGCCGGGACACCAAGATCCTCGAACTGGGACAGGTGGACCACGGCAAGCTCAAGCTGCCCCTGGGCGGAGCCCACCTGCCGCTCAAGTGTGAACAATGCCACCAAGAAAAGTTCCAGTCCCAAACGATTCGGTCCTTGGAGATCAAGGGGGAAAGGAAGAAAAACCAGACCTTCTTGGGCCTGGAAGAGGGGTGTAATTCCTGCCACGGCAAGGCCCACGGTCCTCAGTTTGAGGAAAAGGTTTGTACCGACTGTCACTTCGACCGAGGTTGGAGCCTGACCAAATTCGACCATGAAAAGCAGTCCCAGTTTAAGCTCCGAGGGCAGCACACCAAGCTCAACTGCAAGGCCTGCCACCACAAGGACGCTACCCACAAGGACTTTGCGCCCTTTGAAAAGATCGACGGCCAGTGCAGCACCTGCCACTTCGATCCGCACCAAGGACGCAGCGGAAAAGAGTGTAACTCCTGCCACCAGCCGGAGTCCTGGAAAAAGTTCCTGGACACCAAAAAGACCAATTTCGACCATGACAAGACCCGTTTCAAGTTGATCGGCAAGCATGGCCAAGTGGACTGCGAGAAGTGCCACAAGGACCGGGGGCACAAGGACTTTCGGATCGGTGGCTTCAACCTTTGTACCGATTGCCACAAAGACCAACACCAGGGCCAATTTGCGGCGGACACCTGCATCGATTGCCACAACCTCAAGGGCAACTTCAAGCAGGGTTTTGACCATAAAAAAACCAAGTTCCCTCTGGAAACCCTGCACGGCGAAGTCAAGTGCGCCGGTTGTCACCCCAAGGGGAACTACCAGATGGGAGAAAAGGCCAGCTGCGAAGGTTGCCATTATGAAGTCAGAACGGTCATGGAAGGCCGGTGGCTGAACCAGGAGAAACAGCCCTTGGGGCCGGACCCGATGTTTCGGACCCTCAACTGCGCCACCTGTCATAAAACGACGGAAAAAGGAATCAGTTATTCCAAGGTTCGCAAAGCCTGTGTAGAATGTCACAACGAGCACTTCGGCGACCTCTGGGACTACCGGGAAAAGAAATACGGCCCCAGAAAAACCAACCTTTCCAAAGAAGAGAAGGAAAAGCGGCTCAAGAGAACCCACCGGTTTGGCGACTTTGTACCTTTGGAGGAAAAATGAAAGGATTGATCTTGGGAACCCTCTTCGCCTTGGGCGGCTTGGTGGCCTTTGGGGCCGAACAGGACTCGGACCAGGAGATCTATTACATTCTGCAAAAAGGGTTTATTAAGGTCGCCGGGACCACCAACCTGTTTGACTTCAAGGGCCAAGCAGTACGCCACGAGGGGCAGTTGGTCGAGAAAGACGGTTCTTACACCGGCAAGCTGCTACTTCGGTTTGTGGACCTCAACTTCGACCTGCCCGGCGTAGGGGAAGTGCTGGAACGGGCGGACTACATGAACGACAAGGTCTATCCAACCATTTCCATTGACCTGGACCACTTCACCCCGGCCAAAAAGCCGACCGAAATCAAGGCGGAGTTGGCCATGCATGGGGCGACCCGGCCGATCACCATTGCCACCCAATTTGAATACCTCCCGCCGGTCGTCAAGGTCACCGGCTCCTTTTCGATCAAACAAACCGATTTCAACGTCAAGCCCTACCGGGCCGGGTTGATGAAGGTCGGCGACATTTTGGACGTGCAGTTCAAGGTCTTTTTCTGCGAATATTACACTGAAAACGCCAACCTCAAAATCTCCGCCGAAACCGCCGCCAAACTGGCTACGGACGACAAGATCTCGGTGTTGATGGAAAAAGGCTTTTTTGGTTGTGAAGAGATCAAAAAAAATCTACCGTCCGGGCAAAAATGAGAATCCTCCTGGTGGAAGACGAACAAGGGGTGGCCAACTTCATCAAAAAGGGGCTGGAAGAGGAGCGGTACACCGTAGATCTGGTCACCGATGGGCAAGCCGGGCTGGAGCATGGGCTGACGGGGCAGTATGACCTGCTGATCTTGGACCTGATGTTGCCCAAAAAGAGTGGTTTTGAGGTGGCCAAAGGGCTCCGGGACACCGGCATCCAAACCCCGATCCTGATGTTGACCGCCAAGATTTCGGTGCAAGACAAGGTCAAGGGGCTGGATGTGGGGGCCGATGACTATCTGACCAAGCCTTTTTCCTTCGAGGAGTTCTTGGCTCGGGTCAGGGCCCTGCTCCGGCGCAAACAGACCGAGATGATCAAGCTGGAAGTCGGCGACCTGGAGGTCAACACCCTGTCCCACCGGGTGTTTTTGGACGGCAAGGAACTGGTCCTGCGACCCAAGGAATATGCGATTTTGGAATACCTAGTCCGGGCCAAGGACTGTGTAGTCTCAAGGACCCAGATTTTGGAGAACGTCTGGGGTTATGACTTCGACCCCACCACCAACGTGGTGGATGTACACATCAAATCGATTCGCAAAAAACTGGAAGAATTGACCCCAAAAGAGTACATCAGCACCGTCAGGGGTGTGGGTTACATGGTCACGACCACCCCCAAATAAAGCTGTTCCCGCCCCGAGCCAGGGCAAAGGTTGATTCGGATTTCCAACCTCCTAACGTTTTAGGGCAGAGTATGCGCAACTGGTTTTTGCTCTTGGCGATCCTCTTGGCCTTGGCGGGCTGCAAAGCATCCGACCTGGGCGGTGACAATTCCGACAGCAGCAGCTCCGATGGCGGTGATTCGGGCAGCGATGGTGGGGATTCGGGTGGGGACGGTGGCGGAGACACCACGACCCCCAACGGCAGTCCGCCCACGTCCTACCACACCAAGCTCAAAGGGGGTTATTGGCACGGCACGGACTACAAGAATCCGGTGGGCAACTGCAACTTTTCCGGCTGCCACGGCACCGACCTGACCGGCGATTCCGCAAGGTCCTGTTACACCTGCCACGGCCAAAAGTGGCATTAGACCCGGTTCAGCCTCTTTGACCCTGCCGGGGTGCAGTAAGCGGCCCTGGCCTGGGGCCTGGGGCCAGTCCCCCAAAAACCAAGGCAAAAAAAAGGGAAGGCCACACAGGACTTCCCTTTTTTCATCAAACCTTCAGGCCAAACTAGCCGTCCTTCTTGAGCTGGGCCAGGATCTCATCCCGCGCTTGTTCCCAGCTCTCCACCGGCACTTGGCAGGTCCCCACGTAAGGGTGACCGCCACCGCCGTACTTGAGCATCAACTTGCCCACGTCGGTTTTGGAGGTCCGGTTGAAGACCGAATGGCCAACCGTGATCACCATGTTTTGCTTCTGGAAGCCCCAGAGAACCCGCATGGAAATGTTTTGTTCCGGGAACAAGACATATTCCTTAAACCGGTTGCCGGTCACAATCTCCGGGCAATCGTGCAGGTCGATCAACAAGACGTTGCCTTCTTTGGAGCAATAGTTGGTGATCATCATTTCGTAGTCCGCTTCCTGGTCATAATACCGTTCCACCCGCTGGCGCACGTCCGGGTCGCCCAGGATCGCCTCGATCGTTTCATGCCGACATTTGTGGGCCAACTTTTCCATCAACTGGTAGTTGGAAATATGGTAGTCCTTGTACCGACCCAACCCGGTCCGGGGGTCCATCACAAAGGAGAGCAGGACCCAGCCCCTGGGCTTGTGGATGTCTTCGGTGCTGAACTGGCCGGAGTCACATTTGTCCACCGCCGCCATCAGGCCGCTTTTTTCCATGTCCCCAAACTTTGTGGAACCGCCGTAGTAGTCGAAAATCACCCGAGCGCAACTGGGGGCCATCCGGGATTCACCTTTGTACTGCATCCCCCCTTTGAGGTTCAGGCGGTCGTCCTCGCTGGCATGGTGGTCAAACCAAAGCCCGCAACCGGCCGCATAGGGGACGTTGGCCAGAACATCCTCCGAGGTCACCTCAATCTTGCCGTCCTGGACATCCTTGGGGTGCACGAACTTGATGTCCGTAATGATTTCCGCCTCGTACAAGAGGGCGGCGCAGACCAAGCCGTCGAAGTCAGACCTTGTTAATAACCTCATCTTGTTGCTCCTTTGGTAGCGGTTTTGGAGGTAGGCAATTGAGAGAGCCACAGCGCAATCGCCTGTGCCTGTGCTTCCTCCAAGCGGTTTAAATCCGGGTTTTCTTTCATGATCAATTCCGCTCCCTTCGGGTTTTGGTCATGTTGGATCAACATTGTTTTTTCCACCAACTCCGAGGCCGGTCTTCCCGCCAAGGAGACCCTTTCTTTTGCCTGTCCTTCGTCGCCGTGACAGCCGTCACAGCCGTATTCGAAGTACAGGGCCTGCCCGTCCAAGGCGAAGGCAGCGGAGCTGTACAAAAGGAAAAAAAACAAGATCAGCCTAAATTTCATACCCTGGTTTATACGGATGTCAGCTAGATTGTACCTAAGCTAAAGGTAGATGAAAAGGGTTTTCATTCCTCAAAAGGACTAGCAAAATCGGCAGTGACTGGTTATGGTTTTTCCAAACCATATTCCAAGGGGACGATGAAAATCCAGTTTATCGGTGGGGCGCAGACGGTGACCGGTTCCATGCACCTGCTGACGGTGGACGGTCACAAGGTGCTTTTGGAGTGCGGCCTATTCCAAGGGCGCAGGGAAGAGATGTACCAAAAAAACCAAAACTTCCCCTTCGACCCGGCGGAGGTGGAATTTCTGCTACTCTCCCACGCCCACATCGACCACAGTGGCAACATCCCCAACCTGGTCAAAAAAGGCTTCCGAGGGAAGATTTTGGCCACTCCGCCGACGGTGGACCTGTGCAAGATAATGTTGCCCGACTCCGCCTACATCCAGGAAATGGACGTGATGCACGTCAATAAAATCCGGGCCAAAAACCACCAGCCTCCGGTGGAGCCGATCTACAACTCCGCCGATGTCCAGGCCTGCCTGGGCCATTTTGTGCCGGTCGAATACAACCAAAGCTACCCTTTGGCACCACATGTCAAGGTGACCTTTCGTAACGCTGGGCATATCTTAGGTTCGGCAGGAATTCTCTTGGAGGTCAACGAAAAAGGCCGCTCCCTACGGTTTGGTTTCACTGGCGACCTGGGCCGAGACGGGATCGACCTGATCAACGACCCGGACCCCTTGCGGGACTTGGACATTTTGGTCACCGAAACTACTTACGGCAACCGCACCCATCCGCCTGCCATTGATGCAGAGGAAAAACTGGCCCAACTGGTCCGGCAAACCGCCCAAAACGGCGGCAAGGTGATCATCCCCGCCTTTGCGGTAGGACGGACCCAACAGATCGTCTATCACCTCCACAAGCTGTTTGACCAAAACCGCATCCCCGACATCCCGGTGTATGTGGACAGCCCCCTGGCGGTCAAGGCGACGGAGATCTTTCGGGACTACCCCCAGTACCTGGACCGTGAAACGGAGCGGATTTATCTGACCGACCACCTGGACCCTTTCAAGTTTTCTCGGCTCACCTATGTCGGTTCGGTGGAGGAATCCAAGTCGCTCAACTCGCTGGTGTACCCGGCGATCATCATCAGCGCTTCCGGCATGGCCGAAGGGGGCAGGATCCTGCACCACCTGAAAAACAACATCGAAAACCCCAAGAACCTGATTCTTTTTGTCGGTTACTCGGCCAAAAACACCTTGGCCCGCAAGATCATGGACGGAGAGAAGCGGGTCAAGATTTTTGGGGAAGAACATGAGGTCCGGGCCCAAATCGCCCACATGGACACCTTCAGCGCCCATGGCGACCGGCACAACATCTTGGACTATGTGGATTTTTCGGACCCCAAGCACCTCAAAAAGATCTTTTTGGTCCATGGGGAACCGGAGCAGGCCAATTCGCTGATCGATGCCTTCCGGTCCAAGGGATTTATGGATGTTTGTTATCCGGCCCCAGGAGAGGAACACGAATTCTAGGTCCAGCCAGCCGCAGCCACAAGAAGCCTGGGAGGATTTGGGCGGATTGGAAAAGGGGGGTCTCTAAAAAAAGCAAACACAACAAGGAAGGGTAGTTGGGGGCATCTTGCCCCCAACCTTTTTTTGGCTGCCCGTTTTTGAATCCCCCTTAAGCCTGCCCCGGTCTAGCCCCCAAGGCCCGGCTCGCCGGTTTACCAAACAACGGCACCGTTACTGAGGTTTGCCTTCCACCATGTCCCGGCGGATCTTTTTGTCGTCCACACAGCGGTAACCCATGTGGGGGACTGAACTTCCATCCTCGGCGATCCGCTGCCGCTTGACGGTGGTCCATTTGCCGTAACAGGTAAACGCCCCCCGGTAGGGGACCACTTTTTCATAAGGAGCAGCAGGCCGCTCGCCGATCAAGGCAAAGGCGGGTGCAGCGGTAAAAAACAACAAAACCAAGGCAACCAAAAGTCCTTTTCGGTCACCTCCAGAGAGGCAAGCAATGCGATTCATGGAAAACCCCCTAAAATAAAATACGAATTAAACCCAAGTCAATATTACCTTTATAACCCTTTTGCCTTGGATTGGAAATAGAAAATAGAAGTCCTCGGTGGAACCGAAGTCCCCGACTAGGCCGGTAGGATCAATCCTTTTTGTTTTTGCGGCGAACACAAAGGAGAGGGGTCATCTTCAAGCTCAGGTTTTCTGCAGAAAAAAGCGGTACCTTCAAAACAGGACAAAAAAAAACCCGGTCCAGCCGGGTTTTTTTGTCTCCAAAGACTGATCAGGCGGAACGGGTGGTCACTACATGTTTGCCCAGGCCCAACTCCTTCTCCGAAAGCCCCAAGGCCATTCCCACCACTTGGGAAAGGTGCAGGACCGGAATCGATGCATCTTTCCCCATAGCGGCCATGGAATCCCCTTGGTAGGCATCCAGGGACATATGGCACAAGGGGCAAGGGGTAACGATGTAGTCGGCATCTTTTTCCACCGCTTCCACCAGAGCCTTGCCGGCCACGTTGAACGACTCTTCGGGGGCCACCAGCAGGGTATGGAACCCACAACATTTGTTGTTGGAAGCATACTCCACCGTTTCTCCGCCCAAGGCTTCCACCAGCATGTCCAAGGACCGGGGGGCATTGGGGTTGTCCCCTCCCTTCATCAGGTGGGAAGGCCGCAGGATGTGGCAACCGTAGAAGGAAGCAAACTTGATCCCGGTCAAGGGCTTCTTCACCTTGGCTTTGAGCTTGTCCAAGCCGTAGTCCTCATTGAGCACCCACAGCAAGTGCTTGACTGCCGAGGTACCTTTGTATTCAAGCCCCTGCTTCTTCAGGTAATGGTTGACCAATTCCTTCTTTTTGGGGTCGCTGTCAATCTCATGCTTGACGTGCAGGATCCCCAAAAGACAGGTGTTGCAACTGGTCACCAGATCCAAGCCCAGCTTTTCGGCCAGGGCGATGTTCCGGGCATTGTTGACCAAATTGACGTTGGGATGGACAAAGTCGGTGTTGCTTCCGCCGCAACAGGTTCCTTCGTCCAGCCGCACCAATTCGATTCCCAATTGGCTGTTCCACAAGAAGAGGGACTGGTCCAACTCTTTGGTCATCGATTCGTTGATGCAGCTGATGTAATATGCGTACTTCATGTTTCTCCAGTTGCTTGGACCTTTTGCCCCGAGTTTCCAGGGGCTGCCTAGTGGGATTTTTTACTGTCTCGTTCCACTTCTTCCAGCATGGTTTGCACCTGCTTACGGGTGGAAATCTTGTGAGGCAACAGGGGTGGCACCCTTCCTTTGAGACCCATTTTGATGGCAAAGGGAATCTGGCCGACGGCCCCAAACATCCCCAAGGTACGCAGTGGCAAGGTGAACTCGTTGAGCCGCCCCAACTTCATGGTGTCGTCCTTGAAGGCCAAGGCGTGCCTTGCTCCTTCGGAATTGGTCATGCCCCGAGCGAAGGTCTCTTCCCTCAGCCCTTGGATCGCATCCATGATCGGGATGTTTTTGACGCAAGACTGCACACACCGGTAACAGTGGGTGCAATCCCAGATCCCGTGGTCTTCAACCAACACTTTGAGCCGTTCTTCGCCAACCGTATCCCGGGTGTCCTTGTTCATCCGGTAGGCCCGCAGCATTACCAAGGGAGAGATGAACTGTTGGTTCGACCCTTCGTTGATGGTACATTCGGAGTAACAAGCCGCACAGAGGATGCAATCGGTAGCCGGGTTGATCGGTTCAAACTCCTCGGGCATCACGGTGCATTCCTTCTTGCCCAGGTCGGCATCCTTGGTGGCAGGGATGACCCAGCTCTTGTACTTCTTCAACTTCTCGACCATCGGGTCGATGTTGACCACCAAGTCCCGCATCACCTCAAAGTTGCGCAAAGGCTCAACGGTAATGGTGTCTTTGGACTTGCTGACCTCCAGTTCCTCCCAAACCTGAGTGGTACAGGCCAGCTTGGAAACCCCGTTGATCCGAATGGCACAAGAACCACAGATCCCCGCCTGGCAGAAGAACCGCAAGGTCAAGGAGGGGTCAACATGGTCCTTGATGTAATTCAAGGCCCGCAAAACCGTAATCCCCTTCTCCAAGACCACATCGTAGCTCTTGAAGTAGGCCTTCTCGTCCACCTCCGGGTTAAAACAGAGGACGTTGAAGGTTATCTCTCTTTTATCCTCCATCAATACTTCCTCTCTTGTAACTCAAATTTACCCATGGTGACCGGCTTGAAGGAAAGAGAAACCTCTCCCTCTGCGTTCATGTGGAAGATTGAGTGTTTGTGCCAGTTTTGGTCGTCTCGAACCGGGAAATCGATCCTCGAATGGGAACCTCGAGATTCCTCTCTTGCTGCTGCACCTTTGGCCACACAAACCGCCAAATCCAGCATGTTGCCCAACTCCAAAACCTGCATCAAGTTGGTGTTGAAGGTCTTGGAATGGTCGGCAACCTTTACTTTCTTGAACCGTTCCCGCAAAGCCAAAATCTCGGACAGCCCCTTTTCGCCCAGCTCTTTGCTCCGGTAGATACCGGCGTTGTCAGCCAGACTGGTGCCCAGTTCGGTACGGATCACGTCGTACCGTTCCGCTTGGTTCTTCCCGTAGAAACCGGCGATGTGTTCTTCCTGGTCTTTCAGCCGTTGGTCGCTGATCTTGGCGGCAGGCAGTTTGGAAGCCAAGTCTGCCGCTTCCATCCCGGCCCGTTTGCCGAAAACCAAAATCTCCAACAGGGAGTTTCCGCCCAACCGGTTGGCCCCGTGGACCGAAACGCAGGCCCCTTCTCCAACAGCGTAAACCCCTTTGACCGAGGTTTCGCAAGCGGTGTTGCAGTCGATCCCGCCCATCGAGTAGTGGGCGGTAGGCCGAATCGGGATCGGCTCATTGATCGGGTCCACCCCTTCAAACTGGATGCAAAGCTCCCGGATCTGGGGCAGCCGGGATTTGATCAGGTCTGCGCCCAAGTGGCGGAGGTCCAGGTGGATGTATTGTCCGGCCGTGGAATCAAAGCCCCGGCCTTCCCGGATCTCGGTTTCCACCGACCGGGAGACCAAGTCCCTGGGTCCCAACTCCATTTTTTCGGGGGCATAGCGGGACATAAACCGCTCACCCTTGTTGTTGATCAGATAGCCCCCTTCGCCCCTGGCCCCTTCGGTCACCAGCAGGCCGGACTTCCGCAGCCCGGTGGGGTGGAACTGAACAAATTCCATGTCCTTGAGGGCCATTCCGGCCCGCAGGCAGGCGGCACCCCCGTCGCCGGTCAACCCGGCGGCGTTGGAACTCCGGTGCCAGTACATCTTGCCGTATCCGCCGGTGGCCAGGATCACGGTCTTGCCTTCAAATTTGCGGATCTTGGAGGTCCGAATGTCCAAGGCGATTACACCTTTGGCCACCCCGTCTTCCTGCTCCAAGGAGAGCAAAAAGTATTCGTTGAAAAACTGGATCCCATACCGCAAACACTGTTCGTACAGGGTTTGCAAAATGGTCAGGCCGGTTTTGTCGGCACAATAACAGCACCGGTACTTGCTCGCACCCCCAAAAGGCCGCTGGGCAATAGAACCATCGGCCAGACGGGAAAAGGGAGCACCCAGGTTTTCCAGTTCCCGGATCAGGATCGGTGCTTGCTCGCACAGGTAGGCGGCGGAGTCCTGGTCGGCCAAGTAGTCGCTGCCTTTGACGGTGTCAAAGATGTGCAGGTCCACGGTGTCGGACTTGTCGGTATTGGCCAGAGCCGCATTGACCCCGCCCTGAGCCGCCGAAGTGTGGGAACGGGTCGGATAGACCTTGGTAATGACAGCAATTTTTAGAGCCGGGTTTCTACGGACCGCTTCCAAGGCCGCATACATCCCGCCCCCGCCTGCTCCAACGATGACAATATCGTAAGACATCACGAATCTTTTTTGAGGTTCAACGGTTTGGTTAGAGGGCTACGTCTTTGTTCACCGGCAAGGCCTGAACGGCGGCCAGTACGTGGCCTTCATCCAAAAGCCCCACCAAGCGGTTGCCGTCAACCACCAAGAGTCTGCGAATCTTTTGCCGTCCCATCATGCGCAGGGCATACTTGACCCTCATGCCGGGGTTCACCATGATACAAGGTTTGGTCATGATGTAGTACACCGGGGTGTTCCAAAGGTCGGTGTAGGTTTCTTCCCCCGGGTCCACCACTTTTTTGAGGATGTCCGCCTCGGTCACGATACCGTAGGTGTCTTCTTCGTTCCTGGGGTTGACCACGATGGCGGTGACCCCGTTCTTTTTCATCAGGGCCAAGGCTTCAGAGACCATCTTGCTCCCATCAATGGAGACGACATCTTTGGCCATCAATTCAGAGACGGGGGTGTTGCGAATTTTTTTCAACTGATCCATAGCACAACCTGCGGGTTCTTTGGGGTTTTTGTGTCGCCGGAATTCAGCCAAGGTGGCCGTTTGAGGCCAGGGACAACGCCCAGACAAAAGGCCTTGCCCACCAAATGGCGAATAGAAAAGTTCCACCGAGACTAAGCAAAATAAAGCCAATAACTCAAGGGAAATCTTTCGGTTTATCAAACGCCGTTTGATTCCCCGCCAACAACCGCCCAACCGATCCAGACTGCAAGGGGATTTTACCGGATTCAGCTGGGCCGCAGAGCCTACCTTCGGGCCCAACGTTCCAGGATTTCCAGGTAAATCTCTTGGGCTTCGTAGAGTTTTGAAACCGAACAGGATTCATCGGTCTTGTGGGCCTCCGAAAAATCCCCCGGCCCCAGCACCATGACCGGCGGGCGATCATAGGCCCGCCACAACACGGAAGCATCGGTCACGTAAACCCCGCCCCTTTGGGGTACCGGTTCTTGGTTTCGGGCCTGCAACAACCCCAGACATTCCTCAATCCAAGGGTCCTTCGGGTCCACCTCCACCGCTTCGGCATCGATGATCCAGCGCAATTCGACCTCCGGCCCCAGCGCCTGTTGCACCCAGTCTTTGACCGCCTGGTGGCTCATGGACGGCAGGGTCCTGATGTCCAAGGTGAAGCTGGCCTTGTCGGGGACCGAATTGATGTTCAGCCCGCCCTTAAAACTGCCCACGTTGAGGGTCGGGCGGCCATAAAGCTCGTGCCGTTCCGGCCCCAGGTCCAAGTCCTTGGCCACCAAAATCTTTTGGGCGGCCAGATAAACCGCATTGACCCCCAATTCCGGGGTGGAACCGTGGGCGGTCACCCCCCGGCAAATCGCCTCCAGCCACAGGCTCCCCTTGTGGCCCAGGTCGGGCAGGTTGCCGGTCGGCTCACAAACCAGAATCGCTCCCACCTTTTGGTCCAGGTGCCCTTGCTCCCACAAGAGCTTAGCCCCCTGGCAGCCGACCTCTTCATCCGAAGTAATCACCAGGACCAGTTCCAATTGGGGGTGCCGCTTGATTGCCTCCACCACCGAACAGACCATTACCGCCAAGCCGCCCTTCATGTCCGAAGTTCCACGCCCGTAAAGCCGGTCCCCTTCCACCTGCCCGCCAAAAGGGTCCCGGGACCAAGGGGCCTGCCCCAGGGGCACTGTATCCATGTGCCCGGTCAGACACAAGGCGGGTTTGTTCCCCGCCCCAAACCGGGCGACCAGGCTGGCCCGATTTTCCCCCAAAGTCACGACCTGACAGGAAAAACCGGCAGGTTCCAGGATTCCTTTGAGGTACTGGGCAATCGGTGCCTCGTCTCCCGGAGGATTGATGCTTTTTTGGGCCACCAAGGCCTGGGTCAAGGCCAGAGGGTCTAACATGATTTTTTACTCAGACAGGCTTGGGACATGGCTTGAGCGTCTTGAATATTGATTGACAATTGAAACACGGAGGTCTAAATCTGCATGAAAACTCCACTGGTGCCAACCCATTTTCAACTGGCCAACACAAACGGAGCTTCGGAGCTAGAATGAACGAGAATCCCTGGCATATTGATTCCTGCGGGACCGGTCGGCAATACATGCTCGGCCACGAGGCCGCCGTCGCCCGGTTTGCCGACTCCCAAGCGATCATCGACAAAATCGAAGAGGGGATTCGCCCTTACCTTTTCGCCGAACCGGCGATCCGGTTGGTTTTGGATTCGCCGCTGGCCAACCCGGAACGGGTGATCCTTTCGATCCCCTGCATCTCCGACCATGACCGGATCTTAAAAAACTTCGCCAAGTCGATCTACGGCTCGATCATGGGCTACTACTATTCGGCGGACCCCAAGACCAGCCACTTCGGTATCAGCCACACCATCCTGGACGGGCAGTTCAACAGCCTGCTGCGCCGGGAAATGGAGCGGCATTTCGCCCAGACCCAAAACCGCCCGGACATGGCCGCCCGCATCTTGGAAGGGGTCAGCATCTCCACCAAAAGCGAAGTGGCCCACCAAGGCCGGGATTACTTGGCCGAAACGATCAAACAGGGGCTCAACATCTATGTCGGGTACCGGATCCACGCCCACGGCGAACTGATCAACCACGCCCAGATGTTTTTGCCCATGGAGTCGGGCCGGGAAATCACCGAGCTGGTCTATTACAACCTGGAACAAATCATCAACCAGAACTTTGTGGCCTACGACGAAACCGGCACCGGCTACCTGAGCGTCAGCGAAACCTTGGTGTTCAAGGAACTGGAATCGGTACTGCAACGGGCAAGGCTCAAGGAAAACACCCGGATGAAGATTTTGAACAACATCCAGTTCAACACCGTCTTCACCCCGGACCCCCGGACCGCCTTTGGTCCCATCGCTGGAGACAGCCTTTATGATGCCTTGAACAAGGTGGAAGACGAGCGGCTTAAAAAGGCCACCCAGCTTTCCAGCAGCCTTTATGCGGCGGTGATGGTCAAGGGCTCCGAGATGACTCAGATGAACAACCCCGGTTCGGGCAGTGCGCCCAGCGCCATTGCGGTGGAAAAGTCGATGAAGGCCGAATCCACCAAGGTCCCCGAGCCTCCCGGAACTCGGGTCCCCTCGAAGGAAGAAGCGCAGGTAAAAAAGGCCGTGGCCAAAAAAGGCAAAAAAGAAGGTGCGGAAACCCAAGACGAAGAGCTGCAAGAGCTCAAGAAGGAATAGGTTTTCTCAAAACCCAAGCCCGGCCAGACCGGGCTTTTTTTTTGTACCCCTTGACAGGGGTCCGGCGGGAAAAAACCGTTTGAGTTCGGAGAATTCGACCTAAGTTCCTCTTTCCTTCCTGGATTTGGTTTTGTACAATCGGTGCCGCTGAACCCTTTTCTTTTTTCGACCATGGACCTTGACCGCTCCGCATTGCAGCAAATCGTCTTTACCGCCTTTGTTGCCGCCGCCGTTGACGGCTTTATTGACGATGACGAGATCACGGCCATCAATGGTTTTGCCCAAAATCACTGGAAAATGGAATGGGGTCCCCTACAGACCTTTTTGCGAGACGTGGACGACCATGTGGTGGAGTTTTACCAAACCTTGGGCGAGGAGGATTTGGAAGAACGACTGTTCAACCAGATACTCCCCCAACTCAACCTTGGCAGCAAATCCCTGTTGTTGGAACTTTTGACCAACCTCATGCAGGCGGACCAAGAAATCGAACAGGCTGAGGTACGGATTTTGGAGCGACTCAAAAAATCCTTGTGACCTCATTTCCAATCCGCCCCAGCCCGGCTCAGAACCTGCTGTTTTTCTGGCGGCTCGCCCCCAAGAGAGGCCCCAAAACAACGGTGGATTTTGCTTTTTAGCTGGTTTAAACTCCAAGCCAAGGAGCGGTTTGGTCTCACAGCTTTTCTTTTTGGTCCCTCGGACTTGAACAGGACGAATGTCGAATTCAAACGAGCCTTTGCCGACCCAACAACAACTAGAAGCCTTGCAGAAAGAGGTCTTGGAGTTGACCCAAGAGCGGGACTATCTGGCCCGCAAGGTCGAGGTTATGGGGTTGAGGGAGGAAAAGTTTTATGCCGCCTTTGAACTCAACCCGGTTTCGGTCTCTCTGGTTCGGCTCCGGGACCAGAAGATCATTGATGTCAACGAGGGTTTCTGCCGCTTGAGCGGCTTTGACCGGAATGAAGTGATTGGCAAAACCTCGCAGGATTTGGGCCTTTGGTTTGATCCAAAAGAGAGAAGCGCCTTTTACCAAACCCTGCTCAAAAGTGGTCAGGCTCTCAACTGGACGGTTCGCTTTCAGGCCAAACGGGGGGTCATCTATTCCTTGATTTCGGCCAAAAAGTTTGTGTTTGCCAAAGAGGAACACCTCCTTTTGGTAGCCAAAGACATCCAAGAGTGGGTCGAGAAAAACCAACTGTTGGAGCAACAAAAAAGCCGCATCCGAGCGATCATGGATGCGGCTTCAACTTTGATTTTTTTGTTGGATGACAAAGCCAACCTTTTGGAAATCAACCTAGCTGGTGCAAAATTTTTTAGCCAAAGCCCCGCCGACTTACTGGGAAAACGGTTCTGGGATCTGTTCTCCAGTGATTTCTCCCAAAAACTCAGCCCCTTTTTCGATTCCGTTTTTGCTTCAAAAAAGGCGCAATTTTGCCAATTGCAGCTCAAAGGCCAGTGGTTCAACCTGACTTTCTTTCCGGTGTTCGGGGAAGACCAATCGGTCAAGGAAAGTTCCCTGGTGATGGTAGATGCTACCGAAGCCCAGGCTTTGCAAACCAAGTTGGAGCAACGGGAAAAGCGCTACCGCATGCTTTTTGAAGCAATGGACGATGGATTTGCTCTGTTTGAAATCCTCTTGGACCCAAAGGGGCAACCAGCGGATTTTAAGTTGATCGAAGGCAATCCGACCTTGCTCCAGATGATCCAGGTCAAACCGGAGGACTTACCCCACCTGACCTTAAAGAGACTGATCCTCGGCGAAGAACGGCAGTGGTTTGACCAGCTTTTGGAGGTTGCCAACCTAGGTAAAAGTCGCCGTTTTCCCTTGGAGATGAAACAGTTGGGGCATCAGGTCGAGGTTTTTGCCTTCGTTCCCCAACCGGGACAATTGGCAGTGATCGTCACCGACATCACCGAACGGCTCGCCACCCTCAAGGAATTGGACCAAACCAAACAGGTGGCCGAAAGTGCAGTCCAAGCAAAAAGCAGGTTTTTGGCCACCATGAGCCATGAGATTCGCACCCCCCTCAACGGGGTCCTGGGCATGACCAGCCTGCTGGCCCAAACCCGGCTCAACGATGAACAAAACGAGTTTGTGAACATCATCAGCCAGTGCGGGGAAAACCTGCTGACGGTGATCAACGACATTTTGGACTTCAGCAAACTGGAATCCTCCAGGATCCAGTTTGAGAACATGCCCTTTGAAATTGTGGAGCTGATCGAAGAATCTTTCAGCCTCTGCACCACCAAAGCAGGGGAAAAATACCTGGAGCTGCTCTACCACATCCACCCCAACGTCCCACCCGTCTTGATGGGCGACCCGATTCGGCTGCGCCAGATCCTGATCAATCTGGTGGGCAACGGGATCAAGTTCTCCAACCATGGGGAGATCCTGGTCACCGTCAAGGTGGAGGAAAACAAGGAAGGCAAGTTGCAGTTGCTTTTTGCCGTCAAGGACCAGGGGATCGGGATTCCTTTGGAAAAACAAAGCTCTCTGTTTGAACCCTTCAGCCAAGTGGACAGCTCGACCACCCGCAAATACGGCGGTACCGGACTGGGGCTGGCGATCAACAAACAGATGGTGGAACTGTTGGGCGGGAAGATTTGGGTGGAAAGCGAGGTCAACCGCGGCTCTACCTTCTACTTCACCCTGCCCGCCCAAGCGGGGCCTCCGGCCTTGGCCCGCAAACGGGTTGCCCCGCCGAGGGAGCTGCTGCGCCGGACCCTGCTGCTTTTTGACGAGAATCCGATCCACAAAAGCCATCTGGGCCAATCGTTGCGCAATGAAGGCTTTACTTTGCAGGCCTACCCCTTGACCGGCTTTTCCCTAGACCGCCTCACCCAGGCCCCGGACGGGGCTTTGGTGCTGCTCAATCTGCCCAATCCGGGTTCCAAGGCTTTGTTCGAGGAAGCCGAGCGGCTTTGCCAAGCGACTACCCAAAAATCCATGCCTCTGGTCAAGCTGGGCTTTTTGAGTTCCGGTTCCGCCCAAGAGCTTTGCCGACCCGGTCTGTTGGTCAACAAGCCGATCCGGCTGACCAGCCTGTTCCAGGTGATGTTGCGGGCCATTGGGTTGCAGCAGAGTCTTCGGATGGAGCACACCCCTGGCTTTAATGCCAACCTGGGCGTGGAACTGCCGCTACGGATCCTGGTGGCCGAAGACAACGACCTCAACCAAGCGTTGATCCTCAAGCTTTTGGAAAAGATGGGCTACAAGGCGGCGTTGGCCGAAAACGGGGCCGATGCGCTCAAGGCGATCAAAACCCAAAAATTCGACCTGTTACTCCTGGACATCCAAATGCCGGTGATGGACGGGCTCGAAACCACCAAACATCTGGTTGCCAATTACGCCCCGGCGGACCGACCGATCATCGTGGCCATGACCGCTAACGCCATGCAGGGGGACAAGGAGCGGTACATTGCGGCGGGGATGGACGCTTATGTTTCCAAACCGGTGGACCCCTTTTTGCTGCAAGACCTGTTGGCCCATTATGCTTCCGCTTTGAGAGCAACTCCCTAACCCTTGCAGGTTGGGGAGAAATCCACTACAATGGCCGGACAGATTTGTTTTTCCCCTTAGGAGCGACCTCGTGAGATCAGAGAAATACCTTGTTTTGGGACAATCCTTGGAGTCGGTTCGCAACATCTGCGAATTGATGGTCATCGAGTCGATCAAAAAGCTGATTCCCCTTTACCCCTCCTTCGACCATTGCACCATGTGCATCGAAGACGTTTACGCCCTGTCTTTGTCCAGGCTGCCGGCTACCTACGCCCATGCAGGAAGCATCATCCTCAACAAGGAAGTCTCCCAGTCGGACGTGGAAGACGTGGTCCGCTACGCCATCTTGCAGGTTGCTGACCGGCCCAAACACAACAGCTAGAGGCCGGTGGTCTCCTCACACCCGAGCATCAGGTTCAGGTTTTGGACCGCCGCCCCGGAAGCCCCTTTGCCCAGGTTGTCTAGCCGAGCCACCAACAGCAGTTGGTCCTGGTGGCCATAGGCCGCCAGTTCCACTTGGTTGGTGCCATTGAGCGAGGTCGCCTGCAAAAACTTCGGGTCCAACAACTGGGCCCCGACCACGGGCCGAATGAATCCCTCCGTCCCATAAGCTTGGCTCCAAACCTCCAGCACCCTCGCTTGGGGCTGGGCACCCTTTAGATTGAGCCGGTTGGGGTCCAGGGGCACCATTACCAACATCCCCTGCCGAAAGTTCGCCACCGAAGGGACAAAGATCGGCGGGCGGTTGAGCCCCGAATAGGCGGCCATTTCGGGCAGGTGTTTGTGTTTCAGGTCCAAGCCATAAACCCGCAGGGCGTAAGCCTCCCCTTGGGGCCGTTCGTATTCCTCGATCATCTGCCGCCCGCCGCCGGAATAACCGCTGACCGCCTGGATGGTGACCGGATAGTCCTGGGGCACCAATCCGGCCCGCACCAAGGGGGCCAAGGCCAACAGGAACCCGGTGGGGTAACAGCCGGGGTTGGCGACCCTTTGGGCTTGGGCAATCTTTTCCCGCTGTCCTGGTGCCAATTCCGGCAGGCCATAAACCCAACCGGGGTCCACCCGGTGGGCACTGCTGGCATCCAGTATTTTGGTACCCAGCCCTTGGTAAAGGTTCACCGCCTCTTTGGCCGCCTCGTCGGGCAAGCAGAGGATGACCAAATCAGCCTGGGCAGCCATTTTAGCCTTCGCCTGGGGATTTTTCCGGTCCCCTTCGGAAAGCAACAGCAACCGGAGGTCCGGCCTAGCCTCCAGGCGGGCCTGGATCTCCAGACCGGTGGTTCCCGAGTGGCCGTCGATAAAGATTTTTTTCATGGCTGTCCCTAAAGGTTAACCCTTTTCGTTGGTTTTGCGGCGCAGGTTCCGCAAGGAAAGTCCGAGCCTTCGGGCCGCTTCGGACTTGTTGCCCCCGGTTTGGGCCAAGGTCGCCTGGATCATCTTTTCTTCCACCTGGGCCATGGAAGTTCCGTAGGGGATGAAAATCCCCCCTTTTGGGGGCTCCGTCAAGACGGCGCTTTGGCCGGTCAGCTCGATCACCGGGTCCCTGGGGTCCGGCTCTGGCCGCAGGTGGGGGGCCAGATTGGTCGGGTGGGCTTCAGGAAAGTAGGCCAGGAGATGTTTGGGCTCAATGTAGCCGATCCCCTGGGGAAGGAGCACCGCCAGCCTCGTCATCAGGTTGCGTAGCTCCCGTACGTTGCCCCGCCAAGGTTGGTGGACCAGCAGCTCAATGGCCGGTTCGGTCAAGCTGGGGTAGGGCTGGGGTCTCCGGGCTTCGGAAAAGGCCCGTTCCAAAAAATGCCATGCCAGCAGGGGAATGTCCTCCACCCTCTCCCGCAAAGGCGGCAGGTGCAAAGGTAGGATGTTGAGCCGGTAGTAAAGGTCTTCCCGGAACAATCCGTTGTCCACCGCCTTGGCCAAATCCACCCGAGTTGCCGCCAGGACCCGCAAGTCCACCTCCACCGGGCTTTCCCCGCCGATCCGGTAAAGCTTTCGTTCCTCCAACACCCGCAAAAGCCTCGCTTGCAACAAGAGCGGCATTTCGCCGATCTCATCCAAAAACAGCGTGCCCCCGTTGGCCAGCTCGAACTTGCCCCGGTGCTTGGCCCCGGCACCGGTAAAGGCCCCCTTTTCGTGGCCAAACAGTTCCCCTTCGATCAGGGTCTCGGGAATCGCCCCACAGTTGACCGCAATAAAAGGTCCGTCCCGGTAGGGGCTCAAGTGGTGGATTGCCCTGGCAGCCATTTCCTTGCCGGTGCCGGTTTCCCCGGTGATCATCACCCCGTGGATGGAGGCGGCCATCTGGGGCAGCATCTGCAACCTTTGGCGCATCACCGAAGAGCGGAAAAGCAGGTGGGGCCGCAAAAGCTCGGTCAACGGGTCCAGCCGACTGACCGGCAGGTCGAACTTCGCCTGGGCTTGGCCCAACTTGTCCAGAACCTGGAGGCTTTCCAAGGGTTTGGAGAAAAAGCCATCGATCCCCGGTTCCAGACGTTTGGGGTCCCTGGGAGCCAGGGCAAAAAATTGGGCCGACCGGTTGTAGGCCTTGTAGTTGTCCTTGAGTTCCGCCCCCGAGAAGGGCAGCGACTCTTCAAACAGCACCACTTGGATCTTCTCGGAGGTCAAGACCCCCAAGGCATCCTCTAGCCCATGGGCAAGGTGCACCACCCCACCCAGGCTGACCAGAAGGCTTTTGGCCGCCCGAAGAAAACTGCTATCCCGGTCGATGACCAGGATTTGGACTCCCTTGAGGTCCCCTTTCATGCCCCCTTGGCGGTTAAAATCCCTTGGTTGTTTTCATCCAAGTCCAGCACCACCGTTCCTTTGACCTCCGGCTGTTTGAGCAGCAGTTTGGACAACGGCTTGATCACCAACCGGCCAAAGGCGGACTTGAGCGGCCTGGCCCCATACACTTGGTCGAACCCCGCCGCTTCGATCCGCTCCACCAAGGCGGGCTTGAGCTCCAAGACCAGTTCCCGGTCTTCCAGCTTTTCGTTGACCAACAACAACTCCCGTTCGATCAACCGGTGCACCACTTCCAGCCCCAAGGAGCGGTATTCTAAGATAGCATCGATCCGGCCAATCAGTTCGGGTTTAAACCAGCCTTTGGGGTCGGTCAGGTTGGTGGTGATGAACAAGATGCAGTTCTTAAAACTCGCCGTCCGTCCGTGGGTATCGGTCAACCGGCCTTCGTCCAGGACCTGGAGGAGGATGTCCGAAAAGTCCGGGTGGGCCTTTTCAATTTCATCAAACAACACCACCGAATAAGGGTTTTTGCGAATCGCTTCGGTCAAAATCCCCCCCTGGTCATAACCCACATAACCGGGAGGCGAGCCGATCAACTTGGAAACCGAGTGGGATTCCCGGTATTCGGAGAGGTCGATACGAACCAAATGGCGGTTGCTTTCAAACAAAAATTCCTGCAACGCCTTGGCGGTCTCGGTCTTGCCTACCCCCGAAGGCCCCATCAGCAAAAAGCTGCCCAAAGGCCGGTTGGGGTCCAAAAGTCCGGCATGGGCGGCAATCAGGGTATCGGCGATTTCGGTCAGCACCGGCTCCTGGCCCAAGACCCGACTTTGCAAAAAGGCTTCCAGCCCCAGAAGATTTTCCTGGTGGGTCTTGAGCACCCGTTCCACCGGGACCCCGGTGGCCCGAGCGATGACTTCGCCCACGTTTTTGCGGGTCAGTTTCCAGGAAACCTCCGATTGGGCCAGGAGCTTTTCGATCTGGGGCAGCTCTGCGTACTGGAGGCGGCTGGCTTCTTCGTAATTGCCTTCCTGCTTGGCCCGTTCCAACTGGAACTTCAGCTTGTCATGTTGCTGCTTGAGCTGGGAGACCCGTTTGAGGCCCAACATTTTTTCGTCCCACAGGGCCTTTTGACGGTTAAACTCTGTCTCCAGTTCCTTGATTTCTTCGGCCAAGTGTTTGGTTTGGGGATGAGCTCCTTGGAGGATTTTTTTGCTGCTGATCAACGAGCTCAACTCTTCCAGCTCGGGCGGCATGGAATCCGCCGAAAGTTTGAGGCCTGCTGCGGCTTCGTCGATGATGTCGATGGCCTTGTCAGGCAAAAACCGCTCGGAGATAAATTGGTCGGACAGGTACACCGCCGAAACCAGAGCCTCCTCGGTGATCTCGATGCCGTGGTGGATCTCCAGCTTTTCCTTGAGGCCCATCAGGATTTGGATGGTGTCTTCCTTGGTTGGCTCATGGACCCGGACCTGGTGGAACCGCCGCTCCAAGGCGGAGTCGGATTCGATGTACTTCTGGTACTCCGCCAAGGTGGTGGCACCGATGCAGTTGAGCTCTCCCCGAGCCAAGGCAGGCTTGAGCAGGTTGGCCGCATCCATGGCCCCTTCGGTCTTGCCGGCACCAATCAGAAGGTGGATTTCATCTATAAAAATGATCCCGTCCCGGCCCTTGGACTTCAAAAAGCCCAACAAGGCTTCGATCCGCTCTTCAAAGTCCCCCCGGAACTTGGTCCCGGCCATCAGGGCACCCATGTTGAGGCTGTAGATGGTTTTCCCTTGGATCACGTCGGGGACCCGGTTGGCGACGATCAGACCGGCCAATCCTTCGATGATTGCAGTTTTGCCCACCCCCGGCTCGCCGACCAGCACCGGGTTGTTTTTGGTCCTCCGGCAAAGGATCTCCTGGACCCTTCTGATCTCGGTGGACCGCCCGATCACCGGGTCCAGCTTTCCGGCCAAGGCCAGAGCGTTGAGGTCCACCAAAAAGTCCGGGACTTCTTTGGCTTCTCCCTCTGCGGGCATTTCAAACTTCAGTTGGGGGAAAAACCGCTTGAGGTGTTTGAGCAGGTCCACCTCGGCGATGTCCTCCCGGCCCGAAGCGGTCGCTTCGGAGCTGGCCAAGGTAAACCACTCGCTCAGCTTGCCGCTGGGCCTCAAACGTTCAAATTCGGCTTTGTCTAGGGTGGGGAGTTGGTCCAAAAGACCGAGGATCAGCTTCTTTTCGTCCTTGAGCCCTTTGGAGGCCACCGACTTGGGATTGTGGGACAACCCGTACAGGAGGTGAAATTCGGTCAGCTCGGGATTTTTCCTTTGGATCGCCTGGGCTTGGCCCAACTCAATGCAACCTTGGACGACCTCATCAAAGTTATTCATCTGTGCTCGTTGGCAGGGGGTTCAGGGGCTTTGCTAGCACTCTATCATCAAGAGTGCTAGAGGTCCAGCCCCCAATCCACAAGAAGGCGGTTTTTTCCTTTCACACCAAGGGTTAAACTGCCATCAACTCCGATTCCTTCTGGCCGGTCAGTTTGTCCACCTGCACCACCTTTTCGTCGGTCAGCTTTTGGATCCTGGCTTCCCCCGTCTTCACATCGTCCTGGGAAAGAACCTTGTCCTTCTCCTTTTTTTTCAGCCGTTCGTTGCTGTCCCGGCGGACCGACCGGATGCCCACCTTGGCATCTTCGGCGATTTTTTTGATCTGCTTTACCATTTCCTTCCTACGGTCTTCGGTCAAAGGAGGGACCGGCAGGCGGACCACGTTCCCGTCGTTTTGCGGGGTCATGCCCAAGTCGGCTCGCAGGATCGCTTTTTCGATCTCCGAAAGCATCTTTTTTTCCCAAGGAGTGATCACGATCATCTGGGAATCCGGGACCGATACGTTGCCCACCTGCATGATCGAGGTGGGGGTGCCGTAGTAGTCAACCATCACCCCTTCGAGGATTTGTGGGTTTGCCCGGCCAGTGCGGACCTTTCCGAACTCATGTTTCATGTGTTCCAAGGCTTTTTCCATCTTCTGCTGGGCTTCTTTGAGGATCTCTTCCATCTGGTTCCTTAACGGCTCTGGTTGCAAAGGGTTCACGAAAAACCGGCTTCGTTGCTTTGAGACTACCCAATTTGCAGCAAAGAAAAAAGCCCCTTGGTCCAAAATTGATGAATGCAAAAAAAACCATCAAGGGACTTGAATTTTGGGACGTATTCCAATATGATAAAACAAAATCTTTACCCAACCCTATTCCTCAAAGGGGAGACTATGTCACACGAAGGCGGGATTCTTTTGACTTTTTTCAGTATCAGCGCCGCATACAACTTAGCCTTTTATCTCTATAGCAAGGTAATCAAGTGATGAGCAGTAGATCCTTTTTGCTTGGCCTGACCGCCGGGTTGGCCGCCGGTATCGCAGCAGCGGTGGTGGTTTCTCGGAACCAAGAGGAAATCCAGGAAATGGTGAGCGCGGCCAAGGCCAAGTTGCCCAAGGGGATTTCTCTGGATGAATTGGTGGCCCAGAAAGGCCGGATTGAGGAAGCCATCCGTGTTAAGGCAGATGAGCTGAAACGGTACGCCAAAAGCAAGATGGGCTTTGGTGACGACCTCGAAGGCGACTCCGAATCGGCCCACAAAGCCGGTTAAACTGCCTGTTCTCTTCAGCCGCCGTAATTTGAATTGCGGCGGCCCGCTCTCCTTTTGCCTGCCGTTCCCGCCGTTTGTTGGCCCTTCGTTCTTAGCCCAGCCCCCCAAACCTTTGAGCTCCCGGTTTTGCCGGAGACTTGAGAAGCCTTAGGCCTTAGGCCTCAGAGCGCCAAAGGCATCGGGCAGCCCTTGGATCAACCCCGAAGCGGTCAGCCCTTGGGGGGAATGGTTCAAGGCAAAGTCGTCCCCCGCCTTACCGTGCAGCCAACAGCCCAGCCTTGCGGCATCAAAGGGCGGCAGTCCTTGGGCGAGCAGCGCCCCAATCACCCCGGTCAGGACATCCCCGCTCCCGGCGGTGGCCATGCCGGGGTTGCCGGTTTCGTTGACCCACAATTCCCCCTCCTGGTTCACCACCAAGGTTGGAGCCCCCTTGAGCAGCAAGGTGGTGCCTTCCTTGATCGCAAAGTCTCGGGCCTGTTCGATCCGCTCCCCATTGTTTTTGGGAGCCTTCCAGCCGGTCATTTGGGCGAATTCCCCTACATGGGGGGTCAGGACCAACCGGTGCGGCCCCAGGCCCTTTAAGCCTTCCAGACCATAAAAGGCATCTGCGTCCAAGACCACCGGCCCCACAAAGTTGGTGATCCAACTCCGGTACTTGGCCCAGTCCTCCGGGTTGCGACCCAGGCCACAGCCCAGCCCCAGGGCCTGGAAGCGGGCAAACCGTTCGGGCAAGGCGCTTTCCCTGGGGCAGGTCATCAGCTCGGGAGCGGCGGCCAACAAGGCGTTTTGCTCCCCTTGGGGCAAACAAAGGGTCACCAACCCGGCACCGGAACGAATCGCCCCCAACCCCGAGAGCAGCGCCGCCCCCATCATCCCCGGACTGCCGCAAACCAGCCCCAAGTGGCCTTGCCGGTTTTTGTAGGTCAATGGGTCTAAGGGAGGCAGCAGGCCCAAGGCTTGGATCCCGTCAAACAGGTGGTAGGGGGTCTCCAGAGGCTCTTCGACAATGGAAATTTTCTGACAAACCAACTTGCCCCGCCTAGCCTTGCCGGGGTGCAGGTGGTGGCCCAGTTTTTCCAGTTGGAAGGCAACCGTGCGCTCCGCCTGGACGGAGAGGCCCATTTCGTCACCGGTCGAGCCGTTGATCCCGGTGGGCAGGTCCAAGGAAATCTTGTGCCCCTGGGCATGGTTGATCCACTGGACCGCCGCCTGGACCCGGCCCAGGATCTCGGACTTCAGGCCGGTCCCCAAAATGGCATCAAAAATCAGGTCCTGGGGTCTGGGCCGGAGTAGGGTGGTCAAAAAATCCTCAAACTCCAAGACCCGGCCAAAAAACCGGAAAAGCCGGGCGTTCTCTTGGGCGGCCTCGGTTTTGGGGCTGCCCAGCGAAACCAGGACCACTTCAAACCCTTGGTTGACCAAGAGCCGCCCCAAAGCGTAGCCGTCCCCACCGTTGTTGCCGGTGCCGCAAAACAGGTAGGCAGTCACCCCCGGAACCAACAGGTCCCGCACCGACTCCAGCACGGAGCGGGCGGCACTTTCCATCAAGACCAAAGGGTTGAGCCCCAACTCTGTCTGGGCCCGTTGGTCCAGAGCCTCCATTTGCCGAGAATCCACCAACTTCATGGACCGGCCCCCAAAACCTTGGCCCGTTTTTGGGCCAACAGTGATAGCTTTTCGGCGAACAAAGGGTCCGCCCCAAAACGGGCCTCCAATCGAGTTTGCTCTACCGAGTCCGAGAGTTGGGCTACCGCCGCCAAGGACTTTTGGGCCTGGAGCCCCGCTTGGCGGAACCTTCTGACCCAGGCCAGCAGCTCTTCGTCCCTGGCTTCGGTCAAAAAGCCCAGGTTGGCCACCCCTTCCTTCTGGGGGGAAAAACGGCTCAAGACAAACCGGCCCCTGGCCTTTGGGTCCTCAAAGGGGCTGGGCCGAACCACCCCGGATTGCGCAAGGGCCTCAACCAAGGCTTGGTAGTTGGCCAGCTGTTCCGGGGAGGGGTTGGCCCCGGTTACGTCAAACCCGGTCCCTTCGAGCCGCAGCTCCACTTTCCAACCGAAGGCCAAGCCCAGGTCCAGGTCCGTCCCCGAAGCCTGCTCGACCAAGCTCTTGGCGGCAGAAAGCAACTGAAGACTGCCCAACTTGGCTCTTCTGATCTCTTTGGCCCGGACCTCTTCAAAGTGTTTTTCCGGGTGGGCCAAGATGGTTTCCGCATGCTCCAGGGCTTGGGGCCAAAGTGGGGAACCAAAAGGATTGCCTAGGGGAGCGACCAGACGAGAGGAAAGGTCGGCAAAACCAAGCCGGTACACCTCGGCCAATGGGTCGACCGCAAACCGGTAAACCTTGGGGGTTGGTGGACTGTCCAAACCCAACAGCCTTTGGTCCAACCGCCCCAAAGCCCCGGCCTTGCTAGAGGGCAGCTCTTGGCTCAATTGGCCCAGCTGCTCCAAAACCAGATTGTTTTGGACCTGCAAACCCCGCCAAAAGGCCAGGGAGGACTTCACAAAACCTTCCTCCGCCGGACCCGGTTTTTTTAGGACGTAAACATAAGGAAAGCCGGCAGGTGCAAAGCCTTCCAACCCTTGGTCCTTGTAACCAGAAATGGCTTTGCCGAAGGCCCGGTTGTGGTTGACCACCAGAAAGTCAATCATCTTAAAATAGGGCCGTTTGATCAGCCCATTGCCGTCCAGGACCAAGGTCAGGTTCCCGGTTTGTTCGGCCAGTTGGAAGTCCAAGGGCAGGGCAGCAACCACCTCTTCGGGCATGGCGCTCCCGGCCTCCAGGACGGTCAGCCCTTTGTCTTCGCCGGGGAAATGGCTGGGGAAGGCTTCGTGCACCGGGGTCGAATCGCAACCGGCCACCAGGGCCAGTACGGCGACCCACAACAGCCAAAGTCCCTTCCTCGGTACTTGTTCTAACCTGATCCCTTGCATAGCTCTCTCTGAGGTAGTTCCGGTTCCTTGGAGGGCATTTTTCCAGCCCGCCCCAAGGTTAAACCCAACGGCACCCAAGATCAACGGTTTTCCAACCGGGTTCCCGGCCCAGCCGGACTTGTAAAGTGGGCCATTGTCTAACCGCCGGGGGGATGTTAGCTTTGGCCATGCTTTAAACCAAGACTGTAGGTCCATGGCTTCCCTCGTTTTTTTGCTCGCCCAGGTTTACCGACACAAATTCACCTATTTGGCTGGGATACTTGCGATTTTTGCCACCAACTGGATGGCGGTGACCATCCCCGGCTACCTGCAAAGGGCGGTGGACCTTCTTTCCTTGGGCACCGGCGGCCTGGGGGAGAAAAAGGCGGACCTGGCCCACGCCTTGGGCATGATCCTGATGCTCGCCTTGGCGGTGATCCTGGCCCGGACCTTGTCTCGGGTGCTCTTTTTTAACCCCGCTCGGACCATCGAGTTTGAGGTCAAACAAGAGCTGTTCGACAAGCTCACCCACCTGGAAAAAAATTATTACGACCAAACCGACACCGGTTCGATCATCTCTCGGCTGCAAAACGACATCACTGGCCTGCGCCTGTTGTGCGGATTTGGAGTAATGCAGGTGTTTAACATCCTCACCTCCTTGTCTCTGACCCCATACAAGATGTGGAGCTTGAGCCCCTCCTTGACTATGTACTGCGTTTTGCCTCTGATCCTCTCCTTTGGGCTGGTCAAGCTGGGGATTGGCTTGATTGTCCAACATTCCAAAAACCGCCAATCCTTCCTCCAGGCGATTTCCGGCTTTATTGTCTCCGCTTTGTCCGGGGTGGACGTGGTCAAAGGGTTTGGACTGGAAAAGTGGACCACCAAGCGGTTCCAGGAACAAAACCTTTCCTTGGTGGACGAGACCTTGCGGATCAGTTTGGTCCGTAGCTTTATGATGCCGGTCTTGAACAACCTGGAGCATATCCTCAAGGTTCTGGTGCTGCTGGTTGGCGGCTTGGCGGTCATCAACGGGGAGTTTACCATCGGCCAGCTGACCGAGTTCATTGCCTACGCCGGGTTGCTGACCCACCCGATCATGGGGCTCGGTTGGCTTTCGACCCTCTACCAACAAGGGTTGGTGGGGATCGAATCGCTCAAGACCATCTTGAGGCAGGAAACCCCCAAAAAACACCTCCCTCGTTTGGCAGAGCCGGAAAAAGACCACCTCTTCCGCTCCGGCCTTACCGTCAAGGGGTTGACTTACCGCTACCCCGGGGCCGAACAGCCGGTGATCCAAGACCTCCACTTTGAGCTGAAGCCCCACCAGAGCTTAGGGGTGCTGGGCAAGATCGGGGCCGGGAAAACCACCTTGGTCAACTGTCTCAACGGATACCTGCAAATCGAACCGGGCCAAGTTTTTTTGGGCGACAAGGACCTGACCGCACTTAACCCCAAAGACCTCCGGCAAAGGGTACGGACCGTCACCCAAGACATCTTTTTGTTTTCCCAAACGGTCACCCAGAACATTCTGTTTGGTAGCCACCCCACCGAAACCCCCAACCTGGACGACCTGATCTACAAGTCCGCCCTGTCCGAAGAGGTGAGCCGTTTTCCCCTGAAAATGGAAACCTTAGTGGGGGAGCGGGGCATTATGCTTTCGGGAGGGCAAAAGCAACGGATCAGTCTGGCTCGGGCCTTGGCTGCTCCTTGCGACCTGTTGATCCTAGACAACGTCCTTTCGGCGGTGGACTACGAAACCGAGCGGTTTCTGCTCGAACAGATCCTCAAACGGGAAACCGCCCAAAGCCTGATGATCGTCTCCCACCGGGTCCGGGCCCTGGAGGGTGCGGACCTGATCTTGGTTTTGGACCAAGGACGGATCGTGCAAGCCGGGGTTCACGGGGATTTGGTGAACCAACCGGGGATCTACAAAGAGATTTGGGAACTGCAAAACCAAGGGGACCGTGGCTAAGCTCAAAACCACCGACCTGAAACTCTTCAAGTTCTTCCTGACCTTTGTAAAACCCTACAAAGGCTGGGTTTGGCTTGCCCTTTTGGCCATGCCTTTTGCCATTGGCTCTACCTTGGCCATGCCTTGGCTGATCGTCAAAGTGATCGACGAAAAGTTGAGCCACCACGACCTCACCGGCTTTTGGGGGCTGATCGGCCTGATGGCGCTCTCGGTCCTGGTGGGGTACTTTGCCGATGGGGTTTACACCTATTCCTTACAGCGGACTGGTCAAAAGTCCATCGCCGACCTGCGGATCGCCGTCTTTAGGCATTGTTTGGCCCTGCCTCGGTCCTTTTACGACCACAACCCGGTGGGCAAGGTCCTCAGCCGCCTGACCAGCGACATGGAAGCGTTGGGTGAATCCCTGGCCATGGGGGTTTTAAACCTGATCAGCGACTTCGTTAAAACCTTGGGGTTGTTTTTTTTCCTCCTGTACCTGTCCTGGAAGTTGACTTTGGTGGTGGTGGTGATCCTGCTGCCGGTTTGGGGGGTTACGGTGGTTTTAAAAAAGAAACTCCGCCAAACCTTCAACGAGGCCCGGGAAGCCCTGGCGGAAGCCACCGCCTACTTGGCCGAATGTTTGATCGGGATCAAAACGGTCCAGCTGTTTGCAGCGGAAGAAAAAGTCCTGACCCAATTCAACCGGAAAAACTTCCGGTTCCTCCAGGCCCAAAACCGCAACAACACCTACGATGCCCTCTTGTATTCCCTGATCGAAGGGTTGACCTCGGTGGCCATGGCGGCCCTGATCTGGTACGGGGCGGGGTTGATCTTGGTGGGAGTAGTCTCGATCGGGGTGCTGGTGGGGTTCATCAACACCCTAAACCGGATCTTCGTGCCCATCCGGGAATTTGCCCAACAGCTGGCCATGATCCAGCGGGCCTTCAGCGCCTTGGAACAGGTGATGGTCCTTCTCAGCGAACCTTTGCCCCAAGAAAACCGGCTCTCGGAGGCCCAAGAGCGGCAGCTGGGGGGCTTTGAAAGTTTGGTGTTTGACCAAGTAAGCTTCGGGTACGGCAAAGCCGGGGAACTTGCGCTCAAGAAGGTTTCTTTTTCCCTGGAGAAGGGCCAACGGGTGGCGCTGGTTGGGGCGACCGGTTCGGGCAAGTCCACGATCCTGCGGTTGATCTACAAGGCTTACGAGGGCTACCAGGGCTCAATCCGGCTCAACGGGATCGAACTTTCCACCATCCCCCGGTCCAAGATGCTCGCTTTGACCAGCTTGATGCAGCAGGATGTCTATCTTTTTAACGAGCCGGTCGGCTTCAACATCGCCCTGGGCCTGGAGCTGTCTCCAGAGGCCATCCGGGAAGCCGCCCAGGCGGTCAACGCCGATCCTTTCATCGAGGCCCTGCCGGGCGGGTACGATTTTAAGATCACCGACAACGGCAAAAACCTCAGCTCCGGCCAAGCCCAACTGGTCAGCTTTGCCCGGTCCATGGCCAAACCAGCGGACTTGGTTTTGCTCGACGAAGCAACCAGTTCGGTGGACTCGATCACCGAAGAGGCGATCCAAAAGGCTACCACTCGGATTTTCGAGACCAAAACCGTGATCGCCATTGCCCACCGGTTGAGTACCATCGAACATTCAGACTTGATCTTGGTGATGAAGGGAGGGGAGATCATCGAGCGAGGCACCCACCCGGAATTGCTGGCCCAGCGGGGTTACTACGAACAGCTGCTCAACCACCTAACCCAAGAGCAACCGCTCGAAGAGGCCAAGGCTCTTGGGAGCTAGCTCCAAGGCCACCAGCAACCGGCGGCTCAACTTCAGGCAAAGCTGGGCCATCAAAGGGACCGGGATCGGTTGTTTTTGGTCCAAAAAAGCTTCGGACTGGGACAGCGCCAAGGCCTTGACCTCCGCCCCGCTCCAACTGCCTGGGTGCCCCAAACAGAGGGCACAAACCAATCCCGGCTCTTCCAGTTCATAGGTTTCCTTGCGTACCACCCATTCTGTTTCCCCCGGTTTTACGGTCGCCTTTCCGCATTGGGCGCAGACCTTGGGGTCCACCGGGTAGCCGGTTTCCTGGCCAATCCGGTCCAAGGCCCAGAGCACGAACCTCAGCTCTTCTTGGGGCGGCCAAGCCCAGGTGCCCATTCGCTCCATCAGCCCAAACAGCCCCGGCGAGGCTTGGCCGGGAACCGAAATCCGGGTGACCAAATCCACCAAAAAACTGTGGCAAAGGAAACGGGGGTAGGTGAAGTCGTGGGGCCGGATCAAGGCCAGCGGGCTGAAGCTGTTGACCCGGACCAGGTCGCTGCCCTCTTGGGAGAGGTAGTCCAATTCCAGCTTGTCTCCCGGTTGGTAGGAAAACCCTTCCTTTCCCCCTCGGGCTCGGTACAGAACTGCTCCCAAAAGGCCAGAGGTTTGGCCCAAAAAATGGGCGATCAGGTCGTGATCCTTGTAGGGGACCAAGCGCAACAAAAAGGCCTGCTCCCTACACTGTTTCAAACCTTGGGCTCCGCAGGTTTGGCCCAAAGGTCGGGCTTGGAGGTGTTGAGCAGGATCAGGCGGCTGTGCTCCTTGATCAGGTAATCCATCGGCGGCGCAAAAACCACATGGTTGGCGCTCAGCCTTTTGACCCGGACCAGCTCGGCCACACTTTCCTTGATGTTGGGCAACACCTGGGCTTGGTGAATCCGTTCCGACTTGCGGACATACATGTTGCCCGCCTCTTCCAAGAGCCCCAGAGCCATCTTTCCTGGGGCCTGCACCTCTTGGACCAGCTCCCCGAACTGGAGCCCCATGAACCTGGGTTCAATGCCCAGGATCTCGATGGTGTTGTCCTTGAGGTTGACCACGTCCCGGATCACGTTGGAAACCCCTCTGCCGTGGCTGCCGTTGGCCAACATGATGTTGCTGAATTCATCGACCAGGAATATCTCTTCCACGTTGGCGGCGGTCAAGGTTTCCAGGTATTTTTTGTCCAAAATCTCAGCGGCAATGTACACCTTTTTGTTCAGGTCGTTGACCATCATACAACAAAGCACCGACTGGGCATCCATTTCCTGGAGGCTTTTGGAGCGGCCAGTTTCGGCCAGCACCAGGGCCTTTTTGGTGGTCATCACCCCCGCAGCGATCAGCACCTCCCGGCTGTTGGTGTCCCCGACCACCAGCCGCACGCCCTTGCGTTTGCCGAAGTGGGCCTCAAATTCCGCCTTTTCTTTTTCGGTCACATCGGCCACCAGGGTGATCCCCTGCCAACGGACAAACTCTTCGGACTCCCGAGACACCAGCACGTGAAGCATCTCGATGATTTCTTTTTTCCAACCTAAGATCAACAATTGCCCCTTTCTCCCGGAGTCCTGGAACAGAGGCTTTTCCAAGAGATGAGTAGCCATGTATTCCTTGGGGCTCGCTTGGGCAGTCAGTTTTTTGTTTTCCCGAATTTCGCCCAGGTTTTTGACCTTGCTGTACCAGTAGGCAATCAACTTGGCGAGGTCGCTGTTGATTTCCAGGTCCGGGAAGGGATAGGGTTCATCGAGGTACAACAATCCGACGACCAGATCCTTTTCAAGCAACAACTCCACCCCTTGCTGGGAGAAGTTTTCAAAGTAGTCCTCCCAACTTTCGGAGAGGGCCAAGTTTTCGTGTAACGTCGCTTCCAGAAGCTTTTTGTGGGACTTCACTTTTTGGGGCCCGTTGCTTTTGGCGCTCTGGCCCAGCCGGTTCATCTCTCCAGGTTTGGCTTCAAGGACCATCAGGTCGGTGTTCTCCCGGATCACATAGTCCGGCGGCGGATTAAAAAAGGGATCGTTGGACTGCATCCCCTTGAGTTCGATCAAAGAGCCGATCGCCTGTTGGATCGAAGGGCTTTTTTGGATCTCGGTCATCTTCTCGGCCTTGCGACGGTTGAGGTTGCCCACGTTCTCCAAAAGCCCAACCACCACGGCATCTTCAATCCCACCCTTGACCTCCAGGTAGGTTTTCCCCACCCAACCTGCCGGAAGGGCCCGGACGGAAAAAAGCCCTGAATCTAAGGCAAACAAGGCCTTAAAAACGTTGTACATCCCGCTCATCAAGGCAATGTTGCAAAGCAGCATCCTGGAATAAGCCTTGTTGAGGACGATCTCTTCCACCT
The DNA here is from genome assembly GCA_001783715.1 of Candidatus Lambdaproteobacteria bacterium RIFOXYD2_FULL_56_26. GTDB lineage: Bacteria > SAR324 > SAR324 > XYD2-FULL-50-16 > XYD2-FULL-50-16 > XYC1-FULL-56-13. The sequence continues at coordinate 208,573 of MFNF01000001.1, read as the reverse complement.
TGGCCCGGGTGAGGTACAACTTGAATTTGGGCAGGGTCAGCTCAACGATCTGGTAGGCCTGGGGGTTGATCCGGTTGATCGCCAAGGAGGTCAAAACCGACTGGAAGTCCAATTCCTCGGCGCTTTTGCCCGGTTGGTCGTCCGCTAAGATCATCACCTTGGAAGCCCGGTGGGCGGAGGCCTTTTTGAGGTCCTCCACGTTGGTGTCGTCGCCGGAATAAAAGCGAAAGTTGGCCAGGGCCGGATTTTTGCGCAGGCTTTGGACCGTCTTAGGGTCGGTTTGGTTGATCAGTACCAGCTTTTTGGAGTCGGTCTCCAAAAGGCTCAAAATGTCGATCAACAGGTCGGGCATGTTGGGTTTCCAGCCGCAAACCACAAAGTGGCCTTCCAGATTCTTCAGCGGCACCAAGCCCATTTCCTTGCGCTGGTTTCGCTCCACCAACCAGCTGGTGATGGTACCGGTGACTACCCCGGTGTAACCTATCCCCACAAAGATCACGCCCATCGCCAAGGTCCGACCCCACAAGCTCGTAGGGGAAATGTCCCCGTAGCCAACGGTGGTGATGGTGACAATGGAAAACCAAAGGCTGGAAAAAAAGGTCTCGAACCCCTTGTTGGCGGGAGTTTCGATCAGGTGAAACAGACCGGCGGCAGTCAAGACGAAGGTGACGAAGCCTAAGACGGTACTGAAAAAGGGGCTTTTGACCAGACCAATAAAAAACTTAAGCGGATCTTCCTTCCAGGCGACGTACCAAAGGTGGAATAGCCGAAACGACTGGTGTATTTTTTCCTTCATGAAGGCCCCCAATAGCCAAAAAATAGTGGTGAACTGGACCCAAGCAATCCAAGTTTCATACCAACCTAGAACCCCACCCCCAAAGCCAATACCAAGGACCAATTGGAAAGCAGCACCTTTTTTTCCAACAACTTTGCTTTGGCCTGTCCAAACAGGTAACCCAACCGCAGGTCCACTACCGCAAAGGAATCCCCCCCATAAAGTCCCATTTGCACCAAACCTTGGGTCGGGGAAAGGGTCTCGGTTACCTCCGTGGATTCGAGGACACCACCTACCGCTTTGTACCGGTTTTGCGTTAAGGTCAAACTGGACTGGGAGACCCCCAAGGTGGTGTAAGCGGTCAGGAAACTGAGTGGCAGGTTGTCTCTGGTGCTGTACCGGCGAAAATCCCAGGCCTTGAACCAGCTGAGGGAGGAAACATCCCCAACGATCCGGTTGGCCCTGAGTTCCCCGTCTTTCGAGTACAGGTCACCCTGGTAAAGCTGGTATTGGGGCAAAAGCTCAAACCGCAGCCCTTGGGAGTCAAAAAAAAGCAGGTTGAGGTCATAAACCGGACTTTGCCCTTGGAGGCCTTCCGCCCCCAAGGTCGCCGACAGATGGACCGGTTGGGCGGCCTGCACCCTCAGGGGAAAAAGACCGGCCCCCAAGAGCAAACAGACCCAAAGAAACCGACCCAACCTTGGATTACAGCTCGATAACCTTGACCTGGAGGATCGAGTTATGCTGCTTGAGTTCATCCATCACCCGGGTGTTGATCGGTTCATCTACCAATACCAGCGCCATCGCCTCGCCACCTTTGACGTTTCGGCTCAGCTCAAACTGCTGGATGTTGACTCCGTTGCGGCCCAAAACGGTACCGATGTGTCCGATCACCCCCGGAAGGTCCCGGTTCTCCACCGCCAGGATGCGCCCCTGGGGTTCTACTTCAAACACAAAACCGTTGAGGTAAGAAAGCCTTCCCCGCTGGCGACCCAAGACGGTCCCGCCAATGGCGATTTGTTGGTTGTCCCCAGACAGGATGATCCGAATGGCCGACTCGTAGTCCGTAAAGTCCCGGTCCGCCCGTTCGATGATCTTGAGCCCCCTGGCCTCGGCGATTTGCAGCACGTTGACGTAAGAAACGGTGGCTTCGGCGGTTCCTTGGAGCAATTCCTTCAAGTAACTCAACCGGATCAAGGACCAATCGCCCTGGTTGAGGTCCCCACGGTAACAAAACTCCACCTTCTGGGGCGAGAACCCCACCCCGATGTACTGCCGGGTAAAGCTGCCCAACTTGGCGGCCAAAGAGGCATAAACCTGGGCTTCCGGATTTTCAAAGGCATGAACGTCCGGCAGGTTGACCGGAGTGGAGACGATCTCCCCCCTTAGGGCTTTGATGGTTTCTTTGGTAACCGTATCTCCAATCCGGTATTGGGCCTCTTGGGTCGAAGCCCCGATGTGCGGGGTCATCACCACGTTGTCCCGGTTTTTTAAGGGATGCTCCTTGACCGGCTCCACATCCCAAGTATCCAGACCAATGGCGGCAATCTTGCCGGACTCCAAGCCCCGGACCATCGCTTCTTCGTTGAACAGTCCACCCCGAGCGGCGTTGATCAGGATCACCCCTTTTTTCATCTGGGCGATTTCCTTGTCCCCGACCATGTTGACGGTTTCTTTGTTTTTAGGCGTGTGGATGGTGATCAAGTCGGACTCAGCGATCAGCCGGTCAAAGGTCACCTGTTCGGCATTGTGGCCGGAGCAATATTCCCGGCTGACATAAGGGTCATAGGCCAATACCTTGCAATCAAAAGAATTACAAAACCGAGCGACCCGGTGCCCCACGTTACCCAGACCAATGATCCCAATGGTTTTCCCCAACAACTCGGTGCCGGTGAACTTGTGCCGGTTCCACTGGTCCGCTTCCATCGACTTGTGCGCCGGCACCAGCTTCCTCATCGCCGAGAGCATCAACATCAAGGTCAACTCTGCGGCGGAGTTGGTGTTTTTCGCCGGAGTGTTGAACACCAAAATTCCTTTTTGGGTAGCGTAGTCCACATCAATGTTGCCGATCCCTACAGCGGCCCGAGCGATCACCGAAAGTTTGCTCGCTTTGTCGATCAATTCCTTGTCGATGTCCGTTTCGCTCCGAGAGATGATGCAGTCAAACTCCCCGACGATCGACAGCAGTTCTTCCCTGGGCGGATCGGGCCGGTAGTCGATCTCCAGGTCCGGCTGGGCAGCCAGATTGTCCAAAGCCACTTGGTGCAATTTTCCGGTGATAAGAATCTTTTTCATGTCAAGCGATCATCCGTAAGATCAAAAGGGTGCTTGAGTAATAACCCAAGAGCCCGAGGTTGTCGATGGTGGTGGAAACAAAGGGACCGGTGGCTATCGCCGGGTCGATCTGGGCCTTTTGGAACAACATGGGCATCAAGGTGCCGACAAAAGCGGCGATCAGCATGGAAAACACCATGCCCACGGCAACCGACACCCCGATTACCGCCATTTCGATGAACTCAAAAGAGGCGACTGCCCCCAGCAGAGCCCCAAAAAACATCCCTAAAAACAAGCCGGTGACCACTTCTCTGGCCATGACCTCCCAAAGTTCACTGGTCAGAATCTTGCCGGTGGCCAAACCTCGGACCACAATAGTCGAAGATTGGCTGGCGATGTTTCCGCCCATCCCCGCAATGATGGTCACAAAGGCCAAAAGTTCAAGGTGAGGAACTTTACTGGAGAAGTACAAATTGGTTTGGATGGTGATCATGCCGCCAAAAAAGGAGACCAAAAGCCAGGGCATCCGGCGCAGGAAGCTTCGCAGCGGGGAAGGGTGGCTGTATTCCTCTTCGGTAGTCCCCGCCAGTCTCATGATGTCTTCGGTGGTCACCGACCGGATCACCCGCAGCACGTCGTCCAAGGTGACGATCCCCACCAGTTGCAGGTGAGAGTTGACCACCGGCACCACCGAAAGGCCCAACCGTTCCACCACCAAGGAAACCGATTCCTGTTCGTCCGTATCCTTGACGCTGACCACCTGTTCGTTCATGAACTCCCGGACCTTGAGGTGGTTGGGCTTGGAAAGCAATTCTCGGAGACTGAAAACCCCCACCAAATGCCTGCGGTCGTCGATGACATAGATGGTGTAGATCATGTCCGATTCCCCGGACTGGCGGATGGCGGTGAAGGCATCAAAGACCGTGGCCTCTTCATGGACCGCAAAGTATTCGGTGGACATGATCCGCCCCGCTTGGTCTTCCTCATAATGCATCAAAAAGTCCAGCTCTTGGCTGTCCTTTTTGGGCATCTGCAACATGACCCATTCCACCAGTTCTTCGGGCAGGTCGTCCAAGACCTTGACGGCATCGTCCGAATCCAACAGGTCGAACAACTGGCCCACTTCGGTCGCCTGCATGGTCAACACCAGTTCCTTGACTAGGTCGGGGTTGAGCCGGTACACGATCTCGTCCAGGTCGGACCGTTTTTTGATCAACGGGACCAACATGTGCCGGTAGGCAGGGGCGATGTGATTGGTCAGGTAGGCAACGTCCGAGGGGTGCCGGTCTTTGAGGAAGTCTTTAACCCGATCTATCTTTTCGCCTTCCAAAAACTCTTCGAGTTTTTCCAGATCAAGATCAAATTGACTGTGCATCGGTGAGGCCCAACAAAGAGGTTCTTGGGCAGCCTAACAGGCCCCTTTGGATAAGGCTAGGGGGTATTGAACGAACCGGTCAGGGCCGGTTGAGCCTGGGGTGGTTGAGCTCGTACAACGAACCGGAACGATTGACAATCACGCCCTTGAGCTCCAAGGCGGTCAAGAGGGCCAGCACCAGATGCACCGGCTTTTGCAGCCCTTGGGCGATTTGGTCTTGGTGCAACGGGCCGGACTCCAGCACCGTAAGCAGGGCCAGCTCTTCCGGGTCCAGGTCCGGTTGTTTTTGGGCCTTTTGTTGCGGATCAAAGACCGGGGGCAACCCGGCCAAAAAGTCGGGCAAAAGTTCGACCAACATGTCTTCGGCCTCGATCACCAGCTTGGCCCGGCCTTGCTGGATCATCCGGTTGGTGCCGTAAGAAAAGGGGGAATCGGGAGCGCCGGGCAGAGCGAAGACCTCTCGGCCCTGTTCCAAGGCCAAATTGGCGGTAATGCTGGCCCCGGAGCGTTGCCCTGCCTCGACCACCAGGACCCCTTGGGAGATGCCCGAGATGATGCGGTTTCGTAGAGGAAAGTTTTGGGCCTGTGGGCCGGTGGTCATCGGGAACTCACTGACCAAGGCCCCATGGGCGGCCACCTCTTGGGCCAGACTTTTGTGGCTGGGCGGGTAAATCTCCCCCAGCCCACTGCCCAAAACGGCGATGGTTTGGAGGCCCGCCTCCAAGGCCGCCTTGTGGGCCGCTCCATCGATCCCCAAAGCCAAACCGGAGACGATGACAATCTCGGGGTGCAACTGGGCCAGCCGTTTGACCAACCGTTCGGTCAGGCTTTTCCCCTGCCAGGAGGCCTTGCGGGAACCAACAAAAGCCAAATGCAGGGGGCCGTTGAACCGGGTTTGCCCCTTGAGGTAGAGCAGGGGAGGGGCATCCGCTATCTGGGTCAGCAGTCGGGGGTAATCGGGGCTTTCCCAGTCCACCAGGGTGATCCCTTGGTCCTCAATCCGGGTCAGCTCGGCCTTCAGCTCCATGCTTTCCCTGGCCTCCATCACCGCTTGGGCCAGCTCGCTCGAAAGCCCGGCTTGGGTCAAGGCGGAGTGGGAGGCGCTCAGAATGTCTTCAATCCGGCCCAGAGCATCCAGCAAAGCGGCAATCCGCTTGGGACCGATCCCCGGCACCAGCCACAAGGCCAGCCAGTCCGCCGTTCGAGGTTCCAAGGTCACTGGTCCCCGCCGTTGAGGCTGGCCATTTCCATCTGCGCCTTGGTGGCCGAACGTCCGTCCGGGAACTTTTGGACGATCCAGTTGTAATAATACCTCGCCCGGATCGGTTTTTTCCGGTGGGCATAAATCTTGGCCAACATCAGCACCGCATCAGGGGTCTTGTAACCGTCCTGGGTGTCGCCATGTTCGTAGTTTTTGAGGACCTTGCGGAATTCCTCTTCCGCCTCATCGTACCGGTCCATGTCGTAGTAGGCCATGCCCCGCCAGAACTGGGCATTGTCTGCGTCCAGGTCGTTGGGGAAGCGGGTCAGGAAGCTGTCGAACTGGTCGGCGGCACCGTCGTAGTCTTTGCGGGTGTAGGTTTTAAAGGCCTCGTTGTAAACTTTTTTGGCGGCGGTAAAAACCGTCAGTTTGATCGGCGAAACCGGCGGCTCCAGGTCCGGATCTTCCCAAATCTCGTTGTCCTCGACCCTCAGGTCCGACTTGGACCCGCCCACCAAAAGCTTCTTGCGGACCGGACCGGTGGGCTCGGTTTGGGGGACCAGGGCATCGGTAGGTTTGTCCTGGTTGGCGGTCAAATCGGCCTTGACGATGGCCGCTGAATGGGCCGGGGTGGGCATTTCTTCGGGCCGGGGGCTGCCGCCGGGCAAGGGGATCACCTTGGGGGTTGGGCTTTCGGTTTTGCCGGTCTTTTTTTCCGCAGCCGGAGGTACCACAAACACCCGGCTGCCCGGTTGGGGAATCTCTGCCTTTTGGGCCGGCTCCAGGGGAGCCATGACCGGCAGTTCAGGACCTTTGCCGGAGGCCGAAGCGGCGGGACCGGAGGCCGGGGCGGGGGTTTCGGCACTGCCATGGCTAGGGGCTACAGGGGCGGCGGCAGGTTCGGGGGTTAACTCTTTTTTGGGCGGCTCGGCTAAAGCTTTGGGGGCAGTGCTTTGGGTTGCCGGGCTCTGGGGTTCTTGAACCTTGCGGTTGTGGGGGCTCTCCAGGTTTTGCTCCATCAGGCTGATGGTCTGCTCCATCCCTTGCAACCTTTTTTCAAATTCCTGCCGATCCGTATCCCGCAACGCCCGGATCTGCTCCAACTCGGCGGCAAGATCCTGGTTTTGGTCCAAAAGCTTTTTGTTGGTTTCGGCCAGTTGCGCAACCCGGTCCACCTCGGGCTTGGCCTTGGGGTCCACCGGCGGGGGGCCGGAGGAACAGCCCCAGATCAGCCCCAAGAACACACCTACCCAAAGGAAGCGCAACAAGTTTCGGGTCATAACCTTAGGTCTTATTTGAAGTGCTGGTCGTAGATCCGCTGCATCTCTTTGGCCCGTTCCGGTTGCTGGTTGAAGCTGTAGGCTTCGATCAGCTGAGCCAAAACCTCTTGGCGGTCCTCAAAGTTGGGGTAAACCTGCAAGGTGTTTTGGAACCTTGCAATGGCTGAAGGATAAAGCTGGTGGTCCAGGTACCACCTGCCGATCAAAAACTCGTGTTTAGCCAAAGCCCGCTCCGCCTTGGCCAGGTATTCCACGGAGTCCTGCCGGTAGAGGCTGCCGGGGTACAGCAGGAAAAACCGCTGGTATTCCTTGATGATCTTGCGAAAATGCCCCGGGTCCCGGGAAAAGGCGTAGGTCTCGTTAAAAAAGAGAGAAATATTGCGCCGGTAGTTCAGCTCAATCAGCCGGTTCAAAACATAAGGAACCAAATGGGAGCTGGGGCTGTCCTTGAGGAAGATGCGGTACTGGATCTCGGCGGAGTTGAAGTTGTCTTCGGTGTCCCCCGAAGACATCCAAGCGTCCCCAAGTTTCAGGTGCGAAAAGGTGGCGAACCGGGTGCCGGGGTTCTCATCGATCACCTCCAGCAGGATCGGTGTCGCTTGGGCGTACTGGGCCTTGTCCATGTATTCAATGGCCAAGTCGTACTTTTGTTCCACCGTCTTGGGGACCGATTCGGAACAACCGGCCAGAAATCCGAACAGCAGGAGCCCAATCCAGGGCTTTGTTTTTGGCAACATAGTCTCTTCAACCGTGGTTTTGTCTTTGATTCTGCCATAAGGAGCAAAGCTTTGGGAAGGGGGCAAGCCCAGCTTTCCTTTTTTTTCCTACCCTGCTAAAGAGAGGGAGTACAAGAAAACCTGAATTTCAGCCCCCCATGAGCGAAAGCCTGAATCTCTTTTTTTACTGGACCGTAGTCCCAGTCTTTGTGCTTTTCCTGTTAGAACGTCTGACCATGCGGACCCTGATCAGGGCACCTTGGGGCAAACCTTGGGTCCAGTCCCAACCGTGGCTGCACCCCAACTTTATCAGCCGCTGTCGCTACCCGATGGGTGTGATTTCGACCCTGGTCTTCCAAATGGGCCTTTGGGTCGGCCCTTCAGTGTGGTTTTGGAACCATGCGGGGATCTACATCTTCGCCTTTTGGATCATCACCGACATCACCGACGGCACCATCGCAAGGCACTTCGACCTCCACACCGACTCGGGGGAAAGCATCGATCCGCTTTCGGACAAACTGCTTTTGTTCCCTCCGCTCTTTTATTTTGCCTACCTGGAAAAGATCCCCCTTTGGGTGGTCAGTCTGTTCCTGGTGTTCGATTTGATGGGCCAATTCTCCCGGTACTTCATCAAGCACAAGGCGGCTAACCTGTTCGGCAAGGCCAAAACCTTCCTGACGGTCATCTCCATTGTCCTGCTGGTCTTGGAAACCGTGTACTTCGAGGTCCGGCCCTGGCGGATCAACGTCTCGGCCCTGACCCTTTACGGAGCCACTTTCTTGGGGTTCTTCTCCATGTTTTTTAAGGTGATCCCCAACTACTGGTACGCCAACATCTTGAGCCTGATGAACCTCGCTTGCGGGCTGGCCGGGATGGTCTTGATCCTGGCTTTTGAAGCCCCCGGTCTGGGGCTCGCCGCTGTATTTGTAGGCCAGTTTTTAGACCTCTTTGACGGACGGGCGGCAGACAAGTGGGGCAGCACCCCCAGGGGAGAGCTGCTCGATGACCTCGCAGATGGCACCAGCTTCGGCGGCACCATCGCCATCCTGATCTGGTACGCCTTTTCCGGCGACCTCTTTGCCTATTTTCTGGCCGGGGTTCATTTCTGTTGCACCGTTTACCGGCTAGTCCGGTTCCTCAAGGACAAAAAGGCCCAAGGGGTGGTGACCGGGGTCAAGCTCTTTTCGGGCCTGCCCAGCCCCGCTGCCGCCCTGATTGCCGGGACTGCGGCGTTGATCGATCTGCCCTTGTGGGTCCGGGCGGGTTTGATCCTGCTTTCGGCGGTATTGATGGTCTCCAAGGTCCCTTACATCCATTTTGGCCGGGTGATTTTACCGGCCATCCCCAAGCTGATCAAGGCGATTCTTTTGACCTTGATCCTGGTTGCGGTCTTGATCGGTTTCCAAACCAGGAACGATCAGGTCCTCTACTGGACCGTGCTTTTGTTTGCCTCTGCCTACATGGTTCTAGGGTACCCCTGGGGCCGCAAGCTTACCCCCCCGTCCCCCAACCCCTAAGGAGTGTTATGGATATTTACGTAGATTCGGCCAATTTAAACGAAATCAAAGCGGCAAAAGAGCTGGGTCTTTGTGACGGCGTGACCACCAACCCCACCTTGATCGCCAAGGAAGGGGGCAGCTTCACCGAAATCCTCAAAAAGATTTGTGAAGTGGTCTCTGGGCCGGTTCATGCGGAAGTCCTCTCCTTGGATTATGCTGGGATCTTGTCCGAAGGCCGGGAACTGGCCAAAATCGCCGAGAACATCGTGGTCAAAATCCCGATGCTCGAAGCGGGCCTCAAGGCCGCCAAGACCCTCAAGGAAGAAGGCATCCCCACCAACATCACCTTGATCTTCTCGGCTGCCCAAGCGATTTTGGCCGCCAAGGCCGGGGCTACCTACATCTGCCCCTTCCTGGGCCGGTTGGACGACATCGGCCACGACGGGCTCCAGTTGCTGGGCCAGATCCGGGCGATCCTGGACAACAACCCGGACCTGGACACCCAGATCATCGCCGCTTCGATCCGCACTCCCTTGCACATGGTTGAGCTTTCCAGCATGGGCGTGGATATCCTGACCGCTCCCGAGAAGGTCTTAAAGCAGATGCAAAAACACCCCTTGACCGATGCGGGAATCGCCCAGTTCCTCGTAGATGCCAAGAAGTTTGCCCACTAGGCCATGGATTTATTGGAAGAAATCAAGCAGGTCATCCTGCTGGAACAAGCAACCTTGGGCGACTTGGCCCGTTCGGTGGACTCTTCGTGGGAACAGGCGGTAGAGCTGATCCTCGCCGCCCCCAGGAAGCTGGTCCTCTCGGGGATGGGCAAGTCGGGGCACATTGCCACCAAAATCGCCGCTACCTTGAGCAGTACCGGTACCCCGGCCATTTTTCTCCATCCCTCCGAATCCCTGCATGGGGATTTGGGGGTGGTGGAGCCGGGGGACCTGCTGGTTTTTTTCTCCAAATCCGGCGAATCGGACGAGATGATCGCCATGGTCCCTTCCCTCAAACGGATGGGCTGCAAGATCATTGCGGTCACCGCCAACCGGGATTCCACCATTGCCAAAAATTCCGACTTGGTGCTGTTTACACCAATCCAAAAGGAAGCCTGCGCCCTCAATCTGGCCCCCACCTGTTCGACCACGGCGGCCCTGGTCCTGGGCGACGCTTTGGCGGTGGCGCTGATGAAACGCCGGGGTTTTGCCTCGGAAGACTTTGCCTTGTACCACCCCGCCGGAAGACTGGGCAAACGGTTGCTGTACAAGGTGGAAGACCTGATGCGCAAAGGTGCGGACCACCCCAAGGTCCTGGCCCAAGCGAGTTTCAGTCAGCTGCTCAAGGCCATGGGGGTCGGCGGAGTTAATGCGGTCAATGTGGTGGACCCAGAGGACCGGTTGGTTGGCCTGATCACCGGCTTTGACCTGCGCCATGCCTTTGAAACCTACGAAAACCTCAAGACCCTCAAGGCCCAAGACATTCTGTTTGCCAACCCAGCGACCACCGAACCGGGGATGCTGGCGATGGAATGTTTTGAACGGATGCGAACCAGCGCCAAACCTCTGAACCTCCTGCCGGTCGTCAGCGGCGGAAAAGCGGTGGGCATGATCACCATGCAGGACATGATCCGAGCCGGTTTGTGACCGGAAGGAGCCAGTTTGACTGAAGAAATCCAACCTTTGCCCCTGTGGGTCCAACTCCGCCACCAGCTGGAACGGCTTTTGTTTTTGTTCCTGCTCGAACTGGTCCGGGCCTTGAGCCCCCAAGAGGCGGCGGCAGTGGGCCGTTGGATCGGGCGGCAGCTTTTCCGTTTTGGGGTTCGGCGCAAGGTGGTGGACCGAAACCTGGAGATTGCCTTCCCCCAACTCTCCAAACCGGAGCTGGAGGCCCTGTCGCTGCGGTGCTACCAAAACATGGGCAGCCACCTGCTGGAATTCCTCAAACTGGATTCGGTGCCCCCGCAAGACCTAGACCGGCTGGTCTCCCTCGAAGGGGCCGAGGAACTCAAAGCGGCGATTGCCCAAGGCAAGGGCGTGGTGATTGCGGGCAGCCACTTTGGCCATTGGGAACTGCTTTCTGCGGCGATCAGCCGTTTTGTCTATCCTGTTGCCGCTTATGCAGGGAAACAAACCAACGAATGGATCGATGGCAGGATCAACCTGCTGCGCAACCGCTTTGGGCTGCAAACCATCACCAAATCCCCAAGGAGTAACCGGGAGATGTTGCAGTGCCTCAAAGACCAGGGGATCTTGGGCATCCTGGGGGACTTGAATGTACCGCACAAGCACCTCTTTGTGGACTTCTTCGGGGTCAAGGCCGCCGCTGGTCCGGGGCTGGGGCGGTTTGTAGCCAAAGGCAAGTGCCCGCTCTTTTTTATCTGGATCACCCGTGAAGGGGCAGCCCGGCACAAGGGCCACATCATCAAGCTGGACTACCACCTGTCCGGCGACCTGGAAGCGGACATCGCCCAAATCGCCCAGAGCTACTTTTCTGCCCTGGAAGCCAAAATCAAGGAATACCCGGACCACTACTTCTGGTTCAACCGCCGCTTCAAAACCAGACCTGTCGAAGAAGACCAAGCGGGAGTAAAGCTTTACGAAAAGACCGATTGAGGGCGTAAGAGCAGGGCTTTGGTTTTGAGTTTATAGAACCTCGTAAAAACTATCTTATCAGGGAACAATGGACAACAACCTCGAATATACATTTTTAGCAAATAAACGTTGTCCTCTGTGTGGACTTTCGATTTCTATTGCTGAATCTACTGACTTCTTGGACAGAAAATTTCGCTTTGACTGCCCCAATTGTGGTACTTACCAAGCCTTAGGGGATGACATGGAGGGAAGGGACAGTATTTCTGAAAAAACACCTCTCCAAAGAGCAATTGTTTGCCATGCTGTGGCGAAGCACAAAGTCTCAAACAAGAAGTTTTGTTTTGATTTAACCACCGAACGGTTGGAAGAAAGCCTAAAAACGACTTCTTTGCCAAGAGTTGCACAAAAAATTGACAACTTTGTTTATCTTTTAGGGAAACACTCCACTAAACTTGGCCATTCTTTTCCACACGATTTTGATTACGCCACAATTCAAGGGGAAGTTGGAGCTATAGACCGGCAAGAGGTCCTGGCCATTGCCGATTCTGCACGAGAGCTTGGAGTGGTTTTGGGTGGGGTGGAAAAAACATATCGTTCTAAATTCGGTAGAACGCCCACATGCAGTTCCTTTGAGTTGAGCCTCCAAGGCTGGGAGCGTTACGAACAAATCTGCGAAGGCGAAGGAGAGGGCAACGAGGCTTTTATGGCCATGCCCTTTGGCAATGAAGAACTTGACAAAGTTTTTAGAGATTTTTGGAAACCGGCAGCGGAAAAAGTGAAATACCGATTGGAGCGGGTGGACGAACGCCCTTCGGCGGGGTTGATCGATGACCACATCCGGTCCAGAATTCGTAAAGCTAAATTTATGCTTTGCGACCTTACCGGAGGAAACCAGGGGGCCTATTGGGAGGCCGGTTTTGCCGAGGGTGTAGGGGTGCCGGTAATCTATGTTTTTAAGGAAGAAAAGGAAGGGGAGAATCACAAACCTCATTTTGACGTAAATCACCACCTGTACATCAAGTGGAACGAAACGAATCTGGCCGAACAAGCCAAACTCCTGACCGACGTAATCACTGAAACCATGGTCCGCCGGGGGAAGTAACCCCTAACCTGCACAACCGCAAACGCTGTCCTATCCGAACCTAAAGGAAAAACCATGGAACCCGTAGTGCTCAAAGGATTGACCGGCTTTTTGGTCCGTCGGTTTGTGAAAAATCACCTGGCAGTGACCGACGAGAAGGTCCGGGCGGGGTATGGATACCTGGAGGGCTGGATCTCCGTTTGGGTGAACTTGGTGTTAAGTCTGCTCAAGATCGCCCTGGGGATTTGGATCGGGTCTTACGCCGTGATTGCCGATGGGTTCCATTCGGCCAGCGACATGTTGACCTCGATCCTGGTGATCTTTGGGTTTTATGTGGCCAAAAAACCTCGGGACCAGGAACACCCCTTTGGGCACGCCAATGCGGAGTTGGTGGCCGGGTTGATCATGGCGGTTTTGTTGATCGTCGCCGGTTTTGAATTGATGCTCGACAGCAGCCTGATCCTTTGGCGGCAGGAATTTAAAACCCTGGATGCCAACTGGATCGTCCTGGCCGCCCTGGGGGGCACCATTGTGGCCAAGGAATGGCTGTTTGTACTTTCCAAGTCGATGGGGCTGGCCATCAACAGCACCGCTTTGGCCGCTGACGCTTGGCACCACCGGAGCGACTCCTTGACCACCGTAGCGGTAATCTTGGGCCTACTGGGCAACCAAGCGGGGTTTGCTTGGTTCGACCCGGCAGTGGGGGTATTGGTCAGTTTGGCGGTGATCTGGAGCGGGGTCGAGATTGCCAAAAAGTCCATTTCCCCTTTGCTGGGGGAGAACGTAAACACCGAGACGGTCCGCCGGATCGTGGACCTCGCCTTGTGCCACGAAGATGTTTACAACGCCCATGACATTTATGTGCACAAGTACGGCCAACAACACTTCATCACTCTCCATGTTGAGATCCTGAGCAGTCTGTCGCCGATCGAGATGCACGACATTTCTGCGATGGTCCAAGGGAGGATTGAGGAACACTTTGGCGGGGCTTGTACGGTCCATGTGGACCCGGTGGATTTCCAGGACCCAAGGTTCCAAAGGATCGCCGACCTGCTCAAAGGGTTGGTGCAATCCCACCAGGAGCTACTGGAGTGGCATGACCTGCAATTTCGGGATTTGGAGGGAGGCTGTAGGCTCCACTTTGAATTTTCGGTGGACCCCAAGATCAAGGAGGCCGACTACCCGGCCCTGTCTGCAAAGCTTTACGAAGAACTGAAGGGAAGGACCGAAGGGGCCGAGCCCCACTTCTCGCTGGAGCCCGGATACACCCTGCCGCTCCGTCAGGAGCGATCTACCAACTGAAATACCTGCTGGCCCGTCAAAGGCTCACTTGCCTTTTTTGGCCTTCGGCTTGGCTGCCTTGGGCAGGTTTTCGTTGACCATCTCCCGCAGTTCCCGACCAGGCCGAAAGACCGGCAACTTCTTGGGTGCAACCCGGACCCGCTCGCCAGTCTTGGGGTTGCGGCCAGTGTATTCACCGTATTCTTTGGTGGTAAAGCTGCCAAAACCCCGAATCTCCACCCGATCGTCGTTGGTGACAGCGTCTTTGATCGAAGAGAAAAACAGGTTGACCGTCTCCCGGGCAATCTCGGTTTTTTGCTTGGAGTTGCTGTCCAAAGAGAAATTTTCCATCTCCTGTACCAACTGCTCAATCAGCTGGGATTTTTTCATCTTCATCGGGTTCTCCGGTGGGTGTTTGGGGTTATGGTTACTTCAAACCAAGTTTTACCTTCAAAGCGGCCAGCTCGTCGTCTTCCTTGAGCGAACCGGCCCCTGGGGGCAACTGCTTGGCAATCGGATCATCGGCAAGGACCCTTTGGATCTCATCGTCCAAAGACATAGGCCGATCGGCGAGATCGGAATATGCCAAGGCCAATGCTTCCTGGTCCTCCACTTTTTCACGCATCCGTTCCAACATGGCAATGGTGCCACTGGGGTCAGCTCCGGCAAGTTGTTTGTCCAACTTGGTGGTGGCTTTTGCGGCGCTACTGCGAGCTTTTAAGGTTTTCAGCTCATTTTTGTAAAGATCAATCTGAGTATTGAGCTTGTCAACCTTGGCTTGCACCCTGACTACGGTGCCGGAAAGTTGGTCGATCACCCCTTTGGCGATGACCGCCCTTTTTTCCGCTTCGGCCTTTCTGGCTAAAGCTTGGCGGGCGAGGTTATCCACCTGGGCCGCATCAATTTGGCCGGTTTGGCCGCGGCTCAAAAGGGCCATGGCCCGAGCCTCCCAATCTTTGGCTTCGGTAGTCGCTTTTTCCAAGTCAGCCCGTTGTCGGTTGACCTGGGCCTTTAATTCCGCCAGAGAGGTGACCGATTCCTGGAAATGTTTTTCCAGTTCCCGGATCCCCTGCTCGGTCATTTTGACCGGGTTTTCCAGCCGATCCGCCAGGGAGTTGGCTTCTGCACTACCGATCCGAAAAAGACGCTGAAAAAATCCTGCCACGGTTTACCCTTGGTTGAGTGCCAACAGTTCCCCGGAAAACTCGGCGATCCCCAAGGTCAGCGCATTGATGCTGCCCTCGAATTCGTTGAAGTCCAAGTTTTCCAGTTCCAATGTGTCCCGGAACAAAATCCATTCCCCCTTGGGGTCCAGCACAAAGGCCCCATGGACCAACTGCCGGTTGATCATCAACAAACGCTTGAAGTGGGCGGTGTTTTCGTTGGCCATCTTGTAGAGCGGCTGCTCTAGGATCGCGATGGAGTCTTCGCAGTCGATCACCAAGTGATGGATACCCCGGTGTTCGGCGTTGACAACGATCAACCGCTCTTCGAGGTCGGTCTTGAGGAGGGTCAGCCCCATTTTGTGGCTGTAGTCGATCAGGTCTTCTAAGGTCTTCATCGGCTAACCGGTTGAAAAATCGATTGGTTCAGTCCAGTCTGGAGCAAGCTCAAGAACAGTGGGCCAAAGGGACCTAAAAAAGTTGCTTACGTTTGTTTGAAGGCAAGATGTTCATTGCTTCCCGGTACTTGGCTACCGTACGTCGGGCCACCTTGATTCCTTCCTTGTCCTTGAGAATGTTCTTGATCTGCAAGTCCGTCAACGGTTTCTTCCTTTCCTCGTTGTCGATCAATTTTTTGATGTAATCCTTGATCTTCTTGGAACTGATGATGTCTCCGTCCCCTTGGTCGATGCCGCTGGTAAAAAAGTACTTCAGCTCGAAGATCCCCTGAGGGGTATAAACATACTTGTTGGTGGTGATCCGGCTGACCGTGGATTCGTGGACCTCGATGTCTTCGGCCACGTCCTTGAGGACCAAGGGTTTGAGGTAGTCGATCCCTTTCTCGAAGAACTCATACTGGTACTTGAGGATCGACTTGGCCACCCGGTAGATGGTTTTTTGCCGTTGTTCGATCGACTTCATCAACCAGTCCCCGGCCTTGATCTTCTCTTGCAGGTAAAGGTAGGTCATGTCCTGCTCCCCTTCGGGGGCATGATCGGCCTTTTTGTTGGCCGCCGCAGTTTGGATGTCCTTGGTCTTCTGGTCCCCCATCAAGGTTTGGTAATAGGGGTTGATCCGCAGCCGGGGCAGGCTTTCGTTGTTCATGGAAACCACGTATTCGTGCCCCCGTTTGTAGATAAAAACATCGGGCATGACATATTGGGTGACTTCCTTGCCATAAGGACGGCCCGGCTTGGGCTCCAATTCGGTGATCAACTGGTGGGCGGCCACCACTTCGGAGATTTCCGACTTGGTCAGCCGAGCGATCCGCTTGAGGTCCTTTTGCTCCAAAAGCGGCATGTGTTGGTCGATGATCTCGTAAGCCAGGGAATCATGCAGACGCAGAGCCTTCAGTTGGAGTTGCAGGCATTCCTTCAAGTCCCGAGAGCCGACTCCGGGAGGGTCAAAGGAATGGATCCGGCGTAAGACCCGTTCCAACACCCCGCAGGCGGCATCGGTGATGTGGCCGTAGTCCTGGTCCTCTTCCGCTTCCTCTTCCTCCGATTCAAAGGGCACCACTTTTTTACGCTTGCCTTTGACCGGCTCTTTTTTGGCCTGGAGGTCGTGGTGGGATTCAAACCGGTTTTCCCCTTCCTGGAGCAGCGGTTCAACCAGCCTCTCCTCCAAGGCCTTGTCCACCACCTTCTTGAGCCCCGGCAGAGTGGCCAGCAGCTCCCGCAGGCTGGTGGAAAGGTATCCGTCTTCGTCGATGTTGCCGATCAGGTACTCGGCGATTTCATGTTCGATCTCGCTGAACCGACTGATGTCAAGCTGCCACAGCAGGTGGTCCATCAAGGTGTCGGTGCGGCTGATGGTGGCTTCCAGGGGGTTGGAGTCCTCGTCCGGCTCGTGGTTGCGGACCTCTTGGATCACTCCGGCACCGGACTCAACATAATGTTGCCATTCATCGTCGTAAGAAAGCTGGCTTTGGTCCTCGACCAAGGTGTCGATTGGCCCGTCCGCATCCTCTTCTCCCTTTTCATCGGCCTGCGCTTCCTTGTCCTTTTCGTCCTCCTCCACCTCCAAGGTGGGGTTTTCCACCAACGCCTGGTCAATCAACTCCTGCAATTCAACCCGGGAAAGCTGGAGTAACTTGATTGCCTGCTGGAGCTGAGGGGTCATGATGAGCTGTTGGCTCATCCGCATTTCCAGACCCATTTTCATGCTAGCCATGTCCCTAAACTCCGCAAATCCAAGTTGGTGGTCCCCGTACTACCCCGAGGGGGTAGGGAAGCGAGGCGGCCATAAGTCTTGGGGCCAAACCCGGGAAAACTAGCCCCGATTCGCACCCTGCTTCAATTCTCTACAAATTGCCTGAACTGTCAAGGGATCACTTCCAAAGACATTCCATTTTGGTACTTCTGGCGAGAGCATATCTGCTCCGTCACCCAGGTCAAGGTGTAATATGCCAGGGAGGGATGCCGCCCCTTCGGCCAACTTGGCCCCTTGGGGGTGAAACCGGGCGTTTTTGGTGGCCAGCAGCAGGCTCCTTCCTTGGGAAGTCCGGCTTTGGAAAAACTCGGTCCAGCTTTTGGGGTCGGAGAGGGAAAAGCCCCAAGTCCCCTTGATCTCACTGTGCCCCTGTTTCATCTGGGCCAAAAAGCCCCCTTGGGCTTCCCCCAGGTTCGCCCCGGTAAAAACGGCGTTTTCCATCTCCACCAAGTCCCAGGGGCCAGGAGGTAAAATTCCGGTTTTTTGGATCAACCTTTGGCGCAGCGCTAC
This sequence comes from Candidatus Lambdaproteobacteria bacterium RIFOXYD2_FULL_56_26, assembly GCA_001783715.1. Taxonomy (GTDB): domain Bacteria; phylum SAR324; class SAR324; order XYD2-FULL-50-16; family XYD2-FULL-50-16; genus XYC1-FULL-56-13. The sequence continues at coordinate 190,619 of MFNF01000001.1, read as the reverse complement.
CGCCTCTTCCACCGGAGGCAGGGAGACCTGATGGGGCCGGTACCTTTGGATCAAACCCTCAATCTTGGGGTGGTCCCCTTCTTGCCCCTGATCCCTCAAGGCTTGGGCCAGTTGGAGCTGGAAGGGGCGGCTTTTTTTGAGGGAAAAACTGCTGATCCACAGGTCCAAACCCGCCCGGATCCCCAATTCCACCATTTCTTGGGGGCTAAAGTTTCTTGCCAGCCCTTCCATCTCTACACAGTCGCTGACCACCAGCCCGGAGTACCCCAGCTTTTCCCTCAGCAGCCCGGTGATGATTTTTCGGGAGAGGCTGGCGGGAAGCACCGGGTCCAGGGCCGGGTAATAGAGGTGGGAGGTCATCACCAAAGGAGCGGTCAGCCCGGCAAAGGCTTGGAGGTCCAAAGCCTCCAGTTCGGCCAAGTCCGAATCCAGGCGGCCGATCTCAAAATGGCTGTCTTGGGTGACCCGGCCATGACCGGGGAAATGTTTGGCCGTGCTGGCCACCCCTACCTGTTCATGAGCCTCAACCACCAACCTTCCCCAATCGGCCACCGGGGCCGGGTCGGAGTGAAAGGCTCGGGTCCCGATGGCCTTGGAGCCGGGATGGTACAGATCGAGCACCGGGGCAAAGTTGAGGTTAAACCCCAAGGCGGCAGGCAGGGCGGCTAGCATTTGCGCCGCTTGCCTTAACTCTGCCTTGGGCCTAAAGTGGAGCCCAAAGGCCGCCGGAGGGACCGGAAACTGGGGGCCAAAGCGGTTGACCAAACCGCCTTCGTGGTCGATGGAGACCAGGATCGGCCCCAAAAGGGCTTTTAACTCGCCGACCAAGGCTTTGGCCTGTTCCAGGTCCCGGAGGTTCCGTTTGAACAGGATCACTCCCCAGGGATTCACCTCCAGGAGGTGGTCACAGGTGTCCCGGTCCAAGGTCAACCCCTCGAACCCGAGGATCAAAGGAACTTTTTTAGCCATTCAACCAAAAGAGAAAAAATGGATCGATGGGTCGCCTTGGTGCAAAAGCCGGTTCGGATCGTTTTGGGCCTGATGTCCGGCACCTCCTTGGACGGGCTGGACCTGGGGCTGTACCAAATCCGGGGGGCCGGACTTGGGGTCCAGATGACCGAGCTGGCCTTTTCGACCTTACCTTACCCCAAGGAACTGCGGCAGTCCATTGCCAAGTCCTTGGAAGGCTCGGTTGCGGACCTTTGCCGGTTGAACCTCGATTTGGGTTGGTTTTATGCCCATGCCTGCCAGGACTTTTTGGCCCAAACCGGCTACCGGGACCGCCTGGACTTGGTGGGCCACCATGGCCAAACGATCTACCACATCCACGGCCATTCGAGCCTGCAAACCGGGGAAGCAGCGGTGCTCGCCCAGGTGTTAGGGGTGCCGGTGGTTTCGGACTTTCGGCTTTCGGACATTGCGGCGGGGGGCTCGGGTGCCCCGCTGGTGCCCTACCTGGACCGGGTCTTTTTTTCCGACCCAAAGGAGTCCAGGGCGCTGCAAAACCTGGGTGGGATCGGTAACGTCACCTATCTTTCTAAAGACCCCCAGGCTCCGGTTCTGGCCTTTGACACCGGTCCGGCCAACGGGGTGCTCAACGAGGCGGTGCGGTGGGCCACTCTGGGCAAGGAGGAATTTGATTTGGACGGAAAACTGGCCGCCCAAGGGCAAGTACTCAAGCCACTGTTACAGGAATTTTTGGGCCACCCCTATTTTGCCCGGACCCCACCCAAATCCACGGGCCGGGAAGACTTTGGTCGCCCTTACGTACAAAGCCTGATCGGCAGGTTCCCCCAGGTCACCGGTCCCAACCTTTTGGCGACCTTGGTGGAAGGAGTAGCCCAAAGTCTGGCTCGGGCCTACAGGGATTTTTTGCCCCCCTTGGACCGGGTCTATTTGAGCGGCGGGGGAGCCTCAAACCCCCAGTTGGTCCAACGGATCCAAACCGCCTTGGCCTCCACCAAGGTCGAGGTCTTGCCCAAGATCGCCGCCTTCTCCAGCGACTCCAAGGAAGCGGCAGCCTTCGCCCTGTTTGCCCACGAACGGGCCAACGGCAACCCCACCAATTTGAGAGAGGTCACCGGGGCCAAACGGCTGGTCTCAATGGGCAAAATCACTCTGCCGGACTGATCCGGGGTAGAAGCTCGATGGGTTTAGTTTTAATTGAGTCCGGCGGGGTGTCCAAAAGGAGGAGCCAAAGCCCCTCCCCCCTGGTTTGAAGGAATTGAAGGACTGAGGTTACTTGGCCTCCTTCTTCAGCTCCAAAAACCCTTTTTTGATCAGCTCAAACAGCTCTTCCAGCTGGTTTTCCTCGATGGAGCTGAAGGCCACCCGCAGGTCGGTGGCATTCACCGAGATGGTACCCACCCCGTACTTCTCCAACAGGTGTACCCGCAACGCCTCAGCGTCCACCCCATCCAACTTGAGGCACATAAAGTAACCGGAGTTGAAGGGGTAGTAAGCCAGGACCTTTTGGTAAGCCGGGCGGTCCAATATCTCTTTGACCTTCAGCGCCCGTCCTTTCATCACCTCGAAGGTCCGCTCCCAATCGGCGGCCAGTTCGGCATCGGCCAAGATATGTTCCACCACCGATTGGCTGGCATGGTTGCAATTGCTGATCATCGCCCGGATCGTACCCATCACCTTTTTTTCCAAGGCCCCGTACAAGGCTTCCCCGGCCGGGTGACCGAAGGTGATAAAGCCGGTCCGAAAGCCCCAAGCATAATACTCTTTAGTCGCACCATCCAGCTTGACCGCCAGGAGATTGGGGTGGGCATCACTCAATTGACCGAACAAGGATTCTTTGGTGCTGTCCTCGTAAAAGAGGCCAAAGTAAGAGTCATCGTGGATGCTCAAAACCTTGGTGCCCTTTTTGGCTTCCTCAATCAGCACTTTGCCCAGCTGGTCCGCTTCCTTTTGGGTCGGGGTATAGCCGGTGGGGTTGTTGGGGAAGTTGAGGATCACCGCCACCTTGCCCGCCCGTTTCCCTTCGGCAGTCACCAGTTTTTTGAACGCCCCCACGTCCATCCCGCCCTTGTCGTTGAACATCCCGAAGGTCGCAATCTTGGCCCCCAAGACGGTCTCGAAGGTCAGGCGGTAGTTGCCCCAAAGCTTGTCGGGGGAGATGATCACGTCCCCAGGGTTGAGGAACATCTGCCCGACCACCGAAAGACCGTGGGTAATGGCGCTGGTCACCACCGGCAGGCTGACCGGTTTTTTACCCAAGCTAGGGTTTTGTTTGCGCATTTTCTCCCGCCAAGCTTCCCGCAATTTGGGCCGACCGGCCGGAGGGGCATATGGATAAACCTCGGCCGGAGGAAGGTTGAAGTACCGCTCGGTCACCTTGAGGTGCATCGGTCCGTTGTTCTCGATCGCCGTCCCGATGGTGGCGTTGAACTTGTGGGCCTTTTCCTTTGCCTGGGCGGACTGGAACAAAATGCCCTTAGGGAAGTAGATCCTCTGGCCCAAATCGCTGAGCAGGCCTGAAACCGCCGGGGCTGCCTTTTCAATCTGCTGATTCAACTCGGTGGCCAAGGGGTTCATAGGGCTCAACTCCAAAGGGGTTTAGGGTGCAAAGGTCGTTTTAGGCCAAGGGGATTCTGAGGCTATACCTTCGAGGTTGTCAACCGGTAGCGGGAGCCCGGTCTGGCCGAATCCGGGGCTGGGAAGCGCCTGGGAATCGGCTTGTCTCTTAGGCCCGGCTTTTTTTTGTTCTTTCTTTGACTATTTGGAGACACAAGGTTAAAGTTTACGGCGGTACAGGTTATTTTGAACCTACAGGAATCTGGCATGACCACGGTTATTTCGTTTGTGTCCCAAAAGGGCGGGGTGGGCAAAACCACCAGTGCCGTCAACCTAGCTACGGCCTTCGCCTTTGGCGAATACAAGGTCCTGCTGATCGACCTGGACCCCCAAAGTTCGGTGCGGTTCTCCTTTGGGGTCAAAAACCCGGTGGACCTGGGCACCAAGGAACTCTTCCTCAAGCCCGACCTGCCCTTGCAGCGCCTGATTCGCCGGACGGACCAGGAGAACATGCACTTCATCTTCTCCAACCAGATGACCTTGCATGAAGAGCAACTGATCAGCCACGTCGCCGAAGACGATGGGTTCCTGCGCCGTCGGCTCGAAGAGGCCTACCTGACCTATGACTTTATCCTGATCGATGCCCCGGCCGCCACCGGGCCGCTCTCCCTCAACGCTGTTTGTGCCGCCGACTTGAACATCCTGCCCCTCCAGTGCGAGTCCCTGGCCGTCAAGTCGCTCAAACGGTTTTTGGTCAGCTTCAACGAACTGCAAAAAAAGTTGCCTCACCGGGAATTAAAGATTGCCGGGATCTTGTTGACCATGTTCGACAAGGACCTGGAGATCCACAAAAAGGTGGCCCAACAAATCAACAAAGCCCTGGGGGGCTCGGTGTTCAAAACCGTCATCCCCAAAAACGCCCAGATCACCGAATCCAGCGCCCTGGGCCGTTCGGTGATCACCTACGACCTAAAATCCGAAGGCTCTTCCGCCTACATCAGGCTGATGGACGAGCTGATCGACAAATTTCGGTTGCGTTAGGAAAGGGACGGTTGCTGCTTAAAAATTTCAGACCCAAACTTCGCCCTTCCTTTTGATCCATACGGTTGCCGCCCATGCCCCAACTTGACCGCAGACAGGCCCGGACCTTGGCGTTTTTGTGCCAGTACCAGCGCCAACGGCTGCCTGGAATCGCCCCGGCCGAGGAAATGTTGATGTCCTCGACAAGGATCAAGCCCAAAAACCTGGAATTTGCCCAAAACCTTCTGGCCACGGTCCTCTCCCGGCAAGAGGAGATCGACCGGCTGATCCAAAAACATTCGAGCAACTGGAAACAGTCGAGGCTCCTGGAGCCCCTCAACGCCCTGCTCCGGGTTTCGATTGCCGAGCTGTTGGCGGTTGAGGAGGTGGACGACAAGGTGGTCTTCAACGAAGCCATCGAAATCTGCCGGGCCTATGTCGGGGAAAAGTCGATCAAGCTGCTCAACGGAATCCTGCACGCCGTCTCCCAAGAGGTCCGGTCGGACTGACCGCCTCTTTTTCTTTTTTTACTCCCCCCGGCAGTTCTGGTTGCATTTTTGCATTGTCCGTTCGTAAGGACAACCCCAAGGGGCCGAACTCATTGCCCTGGCGGTCCAAAAGGACCCCAAGGCGGCGGCGGAACGAACCCGCGCCTTTGGCCTCATTTGCAAAAATCGTTACTGGACCAACTCCAGCTGTAAGGAACCGGATGATCAAAAAAAGCCTCTTGACCCTCTGCTTGGTCTTTTGGGCCTTCGGCAACCTGTTTGCCGAGACGATCTACCTAAAAAACGGCAAAACCCTGATCGGTAAGATCCTCAAATACTCCGCCCAGACCATCACCGTCCAAGCGGTGGGGGACCACCAGGAGCGGGAGATATTAAAGGACGACATCTACCTGATCAACTTCGATGTCAACTCCGAGCAGCGGTACATCGAATTCAAAAAACAAATGGCCGCCAACGTGGTTTACCTCAAAAACGGTGAGGTGATCATTGGCCGGATCACCCAGTACAACCCCGAGTTCATCACCATCGAGTCGCTCAAGGGCCAAGGGGTTCTGCAAATGCCGACCTCGGAGGTGAACATGATCACCACCCAAGACACGATCGTGGACATGAACCAACGGACCGGCATCGGTTACGTCCAGAAAAAGTCCACCCTCAATTCCAACGACGGCCCCGCTTCTTATACTTCTGACCAATTGAGCTACAAGTTCTTTTTGGACGAAAAGATGTTTGGCCAGATGTTGGTTGCCTTCGGTTCCTCGGTTTCCAACGGCAATACCCTCAAGGTCTTGGCTATGGACTACCGGATGGGGATGGTCTTTGACCAATACAAGAACGTCCAACTCTACTATGGCGGTTCAGCCGGGATTTTGCAGGTCACTGACGACAAAAACGGGGTCAGCGGCTCGGGGATGAGCCTTTCGGGCTTCCTAGGGGCGGAGATGTTTTTCCCCTCCTTGCCGAACTTTGGATTTTCGGGAGAAGTGGGGGTAGGGTACCGCAAGGCCGGGTCTTACACCTCCACCGACCTTTCGGCCAGCGCCTTCCCGACCTTTTCGATCCACTATTACTTCTAGCTTTCCCAAAAGCTCCACCGGTCTTCCCTTGGAGCTTTTGGGTTTTCTTTGCCCTGCCTACGCTCCAAGCACCTTGTCGGCTTGACGACCTGAAGAAAGGGGTTTATTTTGGGCCTCTCTCTACCTGTTGTGCCCGACCCATGATCCCAAGATTACCTGCCTACCAGCCCCCTTCCCCCGTTACCCAACGGTTTTTGGCCCTGTTGGTCCAGCTCGGCTTTGGTGGAGAAATCCGCACCCAAACCGCCGACCGTCTGATTGCCGGGACCGACAACAGCATCTACCAAACCCACCCCCAAGCGGTGGTGTTCCCTCGGCACAAACAAGACCTGGAACTTTTGGCCGAAACCTTGGGCCGACCTGAGTTTCGGGCGGTCAAGCTGACCCCCCGGGGCGGGGGTACCGGGACCAATGGGCAGTCCCTGACCGACGGAGTAGTCTTGGACCTGAGTCGGCACCTCGACCAAGTCCTGGAGATCAACGTCCAAGAGGGTTGGGTCCGGGTCCAACCGGGGGTGGTCTTGGACCGGCTCAACGAAGTCCTCAAGCCTACCGGTACCTTTTTTGCCCCCACCCTCTCGACCTCCAGCCGGGCGACCTTGGGCGGCATGATCAACACCGATGCCTGCGGCAAGGGCTCCAAGATCTACGGCAAAACCAGCGAACACATCCTGGAACTTCACTGCCTCTTGGTCGGCGGCAAAAAGCTGCACACCCGGATTTTGGACCAAGCCGGTTGGGAAGCGGCCCTGGTTGGGGAGAACCAAGAGATCTACCAACTGGTCAACCAAATCTTTGACCAACATCCAGAAGAAATCGCCGCCTTGCCCCAGTTGGACCGCTTCATCACCGGCTACAACTTGAGCAAACTCAAGGACCCGGCCCAGGACCAGCTAACCCTCAACTACCTGATCGCCGGGTCGGAAGGGACCTTGGCGGTGGTCACCGAAGCGAAGCTGAAGATTTTGCCTTTGGTCAAACACAAAGAAGTCTTGGCGCTCCGGTTTCCCAACTTCGACCAAGCCCTCCGGGGGGCTGAAGACTTGGTGGCCCTCAAGCCTGCGGCCATCGAAACCATCGACGGAACCATCCTCAAGCTCGCCCAGGACGACCCGATCTACCTCCAAGTAGGGCACATGGTCAAAGGCGGGCCGGGGGAACCGGTCGAGGCGGTCAATCTGGTGGAATTCATCGGGGAAACCGCCCCAGCGCTGAGCGCCTTGGTGGAGCCGGTTTTGGCAGACCTGGACCGGCGGATCAAACAGAGTTTTGGGCAACCGGGGGTCCCAAGTGGGTACTACCGGGCCACCGGGGCCGAAGAAATCGCCAGCCTTTGGGAACTGCGAAAAAAAGGCGTAGGCCTGTTGGGCAATGCCAAGGGCAAACGGAGGCCGATCCCCTTTGTGGAAGACACGGTGGTGCCGCCCAAACATCTGGCGGACTACATCAAGGAATTCCGGGCGCTGCTGGAAAGCCACGGGCTCACCTACGGGATGTTTGGCCATGTGGACGTGGGCTGTCTGCACGTCCGCCCGGCCCTGGACCTCAAGGACCCCAAAGACGAAGCCCTGGTCCTGGAAATCAGCGAAGCGGTCGCCCGGTTGGTGCAAAAGTACGGCGGGGTGATCTGGGGGGAACATGGCAAGGGCTACCGGAGCGAATACACCCAAAGGTACTTTGGACCGGTGCTGTACCGCCAGTTGGGCCGGATCAAAAAGGCCTTCGACCCCTTCAACCAACTCAACCCCGGCAAGATCACCCTGCCCGAAGGTTCCGCCGAAACGTTGGTCTCGGTCCAAGGCCCCCTGCGTGGCCACCTGGACCGGCAGATCAAGGCGGACTACCAGGAAAAATTTGAAACCTCCATCACCTGCAACGGCAACGGAGCCTGTTTTAACGTCAGCCCCAAGGCGGTGATGTGCCCTTCGGCCAAGTCGAGCGGAGACCGGGTCCACAGCCCCAAGGGTCGGGCGGGACTGATGCGCGAATGGTTGCGCCGCCTCTCCTTGAGCGACCACCGGCCTTTGGAGCGAGACTCCCTTTGGTTGGGGCCGAGGTTGCGCAACTGGCTGTCCTTGGGCTGCCGCCAGCAGGCCTACGACTTCAGCCACGAGGTTTACCAAGCGATGAGCGGCTGTTTGAGCTGCAAGGCCTGCGTCACCGGCTGCCCGATCAAGGTGGACATCCCCCAAATGAAGTCGGACTTCCTCCAAGCCTACCACAGCCGCTACCCCAGGCCGCTGCGAGACTATCTGGTTTCGTTCCTTGAAGACCTGAGCCCGATCCAGGCAGCTACGCCAAAGTTTTCCCGGTGGCTGCTGGGGCAGCCTTGGGTGCGGGGACAAATTGCCTTTTGGGGCGGGATCGTTGATCCCCCCAGACCCAGTGAAAGACCGGTTGGAGCCAGAATCAAGTCCGGGGAACTGCGGCTGCTTGACCTCCAGGCACCGCCTCAGGGGCTGAGTGCCCAAACCGACCTGATTTTGGTCCAAGACAGCTTTACCAGCTTTTATGAGGCTCGGCAGTTGGGCATCTTCAGCCAACTGACCCAGACCCTGGGCCTCAGGCTTTGGGTGCTGCCCCATTTCCCCAACGGCAAGGGCAAACAGGTCAAGGGGTTTCTGGGGTCCTTCGCCAAACTGGCAGCCAAAAACCATCTGATCCTGGAGCGGGCGGCCCAGTTGGGTGTGCCCCTGGTGGGTCTGGACCCAGCGGTCACCTTGACCTACCGGGACGAATACCCCAAGGCCCTGGGCCTGCCCTCCCTGGGCTACCAAGTGCTATTGCCCCAAGAGTGGCTTTTGGGGCAGCTTGAATCACTCCGCCCCCGGCTTACGGGGCTTCAGCCTGCCGCCTTCGGGGCCAGACTGTTGGGACATTGTACCCAAAAGGCCCTGATTCCCGGTTGCGGCAAGGACTGGAAACAGGTTTTTGAAGCCTTCGGGATCCCTCTGGCCTTGGAAGAAGTCGGCTGCTGCGGGATGAGCGGGATTTATGGCCATGAAAAGGAGCATTTTGGTTCCTCCCAGGAAATCTTTGGACTGAGCTGGAAGCCGGTCATCGAAGCCAACCGGCCCGAGCAGGAACGACTGCTGGCCGACGGCTACTCCTGCCGCTCCCAGGCCAAGCGCCTGATGGGGGTGCGGCTCTTCCATCCTTTTGAGGCTTTGTTGGAACGGGTTTCTAGTGCGGCCCATGAATAAGTCCTGGTGGATTGGTCTTGTCTTGGCTTTGGCCGCCTGCTCCACCCAATCCCCCCAAAAAACACCAGGTCCCTTGGTGGAGCAAATCGCCCACCTGGGTTCCCCGGTGGACCAAGCCCAATTGTGGGAAGCCCTCGGCCCGGCTCAGGTGATTTTTCTGGGAGAAAACCATGACAACCTGCGGCACCACAAGATCCAAGTGGAGTTGCTGGAACATTTGGTGGGTCAGGGAAAAAAACCTGCCCTTGGGATGGAACTCTTCAGCAAGGAGCAAACCAGCCTCCTGATGGCCTTCGTCCAAAGCAACCCCAAGGACCCAGCCCAAGCGGAGCAAAGGCTTCGTAAGGCCTTGGGTTGGGAGGGCCGGGAGGAATGGCCCGGCTACTTGGAGGTCCTGCGGTACGCCCGACAGGAACGGCTGGAGGTCTTTGGGCTGGACCTTGAGGCCGGACTGATCCGGCGGCTGACCGGCTTGGAGGTCCAAGAGTTGAGTCTTGTGGAGCAAAGTTTGTTGCCCCCAGTTTCCAATCCCGGCGAGGCCTACCAAGCCTTGATGTTTGAAAAATTTACCCAAGGGCACTGCGGCTGGTCCGAGCCCAAGCACTTGGCCGGACTTTACCGGGTCTGGCTGGCTCGCAACGAAGCCATGGCCTTGACCTTGACCCAAGCCTACCGGCCAGACCGTCCCTTGGTGGCCCTGATGGGCAGTGGGCACCTGGAATTTGGCCAAGCAGTGCCCTGGGCCTTCAAACGGCGTTTGCCTGCGGTCCCAACCTTTGGATTGGCGTTGATGGAAGTGGGACTGGATCGCCCGGCCCTGGCCGCATACTTTGAACCCCAAACCTCCTTGGGCCGGGACTTTGGTCCCTCTTTCCCTTGGATTTGGTTGACGGACCGGCACTCCTGGGTTGACCCTTGCCTGAGGTTCAAATCTCAGTTGGCCGCACACCCCCAAAAGAGCCCCTAAGTTATGATCTCCGTGGACTCCCTGTTCAGCCCGATGGCGGGCCAGATGAAGCCCTACTCCCCCATTGAGCCGCCCGACCAGATCGCCAAGCGCCTGGGGTTGCCCGAAGCGGCGATTGTCAAATTGGATGCCAACGAGAACCCCTTTGGCACCTCGCCCAAGGTCCTCAAGGCCCTGAGCGATGGAAAGTATTACCACATCTACCCGGACCCGGCCCAAGCCCAATTGCGCTCGGCCATTGCCTTGTATGCCGGGGTCAAACCGGAAAACGTGGTGGCCGGAACCGGGGCGGACGAACTGATCGACCTTTGCTGCCGCCTGCTGTTGGAGCCGGGGGACAAGGTCCTGGGCTTCAGCCCGACCTTCGGTTATTACAGCCACGTGATCGCCCTCAACCGGGGGGTTTATGTTACCGCACCTCGGGAAGCGGATTTTGGCATCTCCCTGGAAAAGGCCAAGGCTTTGGACCTGACCGGGGTCAAGCTGGTGATCCTCTGTTCCCCGAACAACCCCTCTGGGACCTTGGTGGCACCGGAATTGGTGGACTGGTTTTTGTCCAAAAATCTGGTGGTCATGGTGGACGAGGCCTACTTTGAATTCTGCGGCCAAACGGTGGTGGAGAAGGTCCAAAACCACCCCAACCTGGTGGTCTTGCGCACCTTTTCCAAGTGTTTTGCCCTGGCTGGCTTTCGGGTCGGTTATGGGGTGATGGGCGAGACCTTGGCCCAAGGATTGATGCGGATCAAGCCGCCTTACAGCGTCAGCGTCCCCGCCGAAGTCGCCTTGTTGGCCGCCTTGGCGGACCTGGACCATTACCGAGCCCAAGTGGCCCAGCTGGTGGCCATTCGGGAGAGCACCTTGGCCCGGTTGAAGGCCTTTGCCGCTTTGACCCCCAGCCCCAGCGGGTCCAACTTCATTTTGTGCAAGGTTACCGGCTACCCGGCGAAGGACCTGCGAGACCAACTGGAGCAGCAAGGGATCCTGGTCCGGTACTTCGACACCCCGGAACTGCGGGGCTACATCCGCATCAGCATGGGCACCGCTCCCCAAATGAACCGCTTCTTTGCCGCCTTGGGGAGGTTGCTCGGCCCTTAGCCCACTCTAAAACCTGGAATTGAACTCAAACAGCCAAGTTTGTTGTTCCTGTTGGAGCGCTTGGCGGTTGTGTTGGGTGGCGGCTTCAAAGGCGGCGTTTTGGCCCCCTTGGTACCAACCCCATTCAAAAAACAACAACAGCCCGGTCAAGGCCGGGGCACCTCGGTCCCAGGCGGTTTTGGCTCCCACCAGAAACAGAGCGTTGAGGGCCAAGGAGACCCCGGCGGGACCCCATTTCCCGGCGTAAGCCAGCCCGGAGCCGGGCAGAAAGGCTGAGGCGAGTTTGGCCCGATTGGGGTCGAGCCGGTCTTGGGGTTCCAAGGGAAAACTTTGGGCTTGGGCCGGGTCCAGGGCGGTGGCCAAGGCCAGAGCCTTGGTGCCTTCTTGTCGCTGGATGGCCTGTTCCAGTCCCTCCAGCCGCCAAGCCTTGGCCTGGGCGGCGCTGGTTCGGGGGTCCCTCAAGGCCAGTTCCAAGGTTGGGTCGTACTCCTCCCAAAGCCTCTGTTGGGCCAAACAGGGCAACTTGACCGCCCATATTTCCGGGCTGGGGCCTTCCTGGTATTCAATCCACAGCAATTCTGAGACCGCCCGGTAACAGTCCCCCTCTTGGGCCAATTTTTTGGCAAACCCCAAGTCCGCTGCCCCTACCGGCAGGGCCAAAAACAAGGTCAGCCCAACCCCCAGCGTCCGTTTCACACCACCCTACCTGCCTTTAAGCCCCAAGGGGCCGGGTCAAAGTCCTCCAGGGAACGCAGGACCAGATCCGCTTCCAGGTACAACGCCGGGTCCATCATCGGGTCCGGTACCGCCACCACGGCCATGCCCGCCGCCTTGGCAGCCGCCACACCGGTGGGAGCATCTTCAAAGACCAAACAGGTTTTGGGGTCCACCCCCAACTTGCGGGCGGCTTCCAAAAACAGGTCCGGTGCCGGTTTGCACAAAGGCACTTGGTCGCCGGTGGTGACCGAAGCAAAACAGGAAAACCATTCTTGGTGCCGAGTGGTCTTGATCACAAACAGGTCTCTGCCCGAACTGGTGGCTAGGCCCATCGGCACTCCCGCCTGTTGCAGCGCTTTGGTCAGGGCTTTGGCACCGGGCATGGGCTCCGCCAGTACAAAGGCTTTTTCCATCAGGGGTTTTTGTAGGGCATACAGCTCTTCGGGGTCCAGGGGCAGGCCCAGGGCCTCAATCAAAATCCTGCCTGACTCCAGGCGGCTGCGGCCCATCATCCGGGTCTTGGTTTGCCAGTCGAAGGTCTTGCCAAACCTAGCCACCACCTTTTGGGTCACTTCGGTGTAAATCGGTTCGGTCGCCAACAGCAGACCGTCCATGTCAAAGATTACCGCATTGATCCGGGGCATAAAAAACCTTGAGGTTTGGGGGTTGTTCCCAGCCTATCGGTTGGACCGGCAAAAGGGAAGGGGCGGAGCGGGAAACGGGGTTGGAACCGGGGACCAGATTCCAAGGAACCGGCCCAAAGACTTTCTGCCGGGATTGCTCTTTGTTGCTGTAGCTCAGCTCCCTCAAAGGCCGAGGGAGGAGTTCCAGCCGGGATTGCTCTTGGCCGCTGTGGCCCAGCGGCTCCAAAGGGCGAAGTAGGGTTTTGGCAGCACCGGTGCGGCGGCAATCTGGGGTTTCCCCCAAGCCTGAAGCACCGGTCAGGGGACACCGGTAGTTTTTCCCCAGCCTTGGAGCCTACGCAATGGGACTGGCAAAAGGGAAGGGGCGGGACAGCAGCAACCGAGAGTTTTCCCTTCGCTTCGGAGCCCCCCGCAATGAAACCGCCAACACCGTTCCTTTGCAGGGGATTTTCTCCGATTTCAGGGGGTTTTTAAGCTTCAGAACAGCTTTTGAGCCCCAATTTGCCTAAAATCCAAACCGAGGGGCAAAAGTTGGCGGTTGCATAAACCACCAGCATCCCCACCACAAACCAAAGGACATACTCTCCAAAGCCAAACCCCTGGTGAACCAAGGTGGCACCGGTGCCAATCACGCTGGCCATCATCAATCGGTGGATCCGTTCTCTACACATCGCATTGTATTCCTTCCAAGGTGAACAGGAGTGCCGGGAAAGGCGTTTATTCTTTTATACATATATTCTTATTTAATCCAATGCAAGCCCCTTCTCCCCAGCCCCTTGGCTCCACTCCCCAGGTTCCGCCGAACCTACAGGAGTCCCAGGGCCAGAGAGGAAGGGAACCTGCAATTTTATTCCTGCTCCAATCCTCTGCCTCAAGGCCGGTGTAAAACCCAACGGACCACCCCAAACAGGCGAAACTCACGGCCTTCCCCTACTTCCAACAACGGAGTCCCCTCCGATTCGGACTGGAGAAAGATTCGCTCCCCGTCGTCCAGCAGCCGTTTGACCATCCAATTTCCATCCAAGGTCGCCACGATGATGTTGCCGGTTTTGGCTTCCAGGCTCCGGTCCACCACCAGGAGGTCATCGTGAAAAATCCCCGCCCCGGCCATGCTGTCCCCAACGACCTTCATAAAAAAGGTAGCCGTAGGTTTGGGTACCAGGAATTCATTGAGGTCCAGCCAAGCCACCTGTTCCTGCCCCCGTTTTTCCAGCCCGCAGCTTTGGCCCATCGTAGCGGGAGCGGGGCTGGGCAGGGTCAATTGGAATGCGTTCATTGTTCCTCCGGTTTAAGATATAGTACATATGTACTCTTTTCACTCCAAGCCGGTCAAGTATTTTTCTTTCTGCTTTTGGCAGGGTTCACGGGTTTTTGTCAGTCTTGTCATTTTTCACAGACTTTTGGGGGGGTTACGGAGTAATTGTCATTTTTGCTAAATTCACTTTTTTGCATATTTTATAATACATTTTTGATATTATACATTTATTTTTTGTGGCACGGTTTCTGAAATAGGAAGGGTGTCAGGGTTGATACAGCGACCTAGAACCAAAATCCTAACGGGGGATTCACGCCCCCCAAGGACCCATCGGAGCTAAGGAAACTTACTCCGCTTAACCCGATGTGAAGGATTGTCCCAATGAAAAAAATTGCGTTCGCCAGCCTTCTTACGCTGGGCTTATTCGCCCTTCCTGCCTTTGGGTTGGAAGGTAAAGTCAGCGGCCAGGAGATCCCCGCACTCCAATATGCTCTCGATACCGTCTGGGTCATCTTTGCTGCCGTACTGGTGTTTTTTATGCAGGCCGGTTTCGCCATGGTTGAGTCCGGCTTTACCCGGGCCAAAAACGCCTCGAACATCATGATGAAAAACATGATGGACTTTGTGATCGGGTCCTTGAGCTTTTATGTGATCGGCTTCGCCGTCATGTTTGGCAACGGCACTCCCTTCATCGGCCTGGAGGGCTTCCTGCCCACCGCCGCCCAAGCGGATTCCTACTCCTCATTGGCCTGGACTTCGGTGCCGGTTTTAACCGCCTACTTCTTCCAAGTGGTCTTTGCCGCAACCGCCGTAACCATCTTGTCTGGCGCAGCTGCTGAACGGATCAAGTTCTCTACTTACCTGATCATTTCGGTGCTGGTCACCACGGTAATTTATCCAGTCTCGGGCCATTGGGCTTGGGGGGGTGGTTGGCTGTCCGGGCTTGGGTTTGTGGACTTTGCCGGTTCTTCGGTGGTGCATTCGGTCGGTGGTTGGGCCTCTTTGGCCGTAGTCTTGGTTTTGGGTGCAAGGTTGGGCAAGTTCAACGCTGCCGGTAAAGCCATGGCCATCCCCGGTCACAACATCCCCATGGCTACCTTGGGTGTCTTTATCCTCTGGTTCGGCTGGTACGGGTTTAACCCCGGTTCGACCATGGCCGCTACGGTGAACATCGGCGACATCGCCGTGACCACCACCTTGGCCGGTGCCGCTGCTGCCTTGTCTGCCTTCATCTTTACCTTCATGCTCTACAAAAGGGCAGATGTAGGGATGACCTTAAACGGTGCCTTGGCTGGTCTGGTGGGCATCACTGCCGGTTGCGCCAACGTTTCCCCCTTAGGTGCGATCGTGATCGGGTTGATCGTTGGGATCTTGGTCGTAGTTTCGGTTTTGTTCTTCGACAAAGTAAAGATCGACGACCCGGTCGGTGCCATCTCCGTCCACGGTGTGTGCGGTTCTACCGGTACCTTGCTGGTCGGTCTCTTTGACACTCAAAAAGGCTTGCTGTATGGCGGCGGAATCGACATGTTGATCACACAAGCGATTGGGGTCTTCTCCATCGCCCTGTGGGCCTTTGGCTCTTCGATCGTACTCTTCAAAATCCTGGACATGGTCATGGGCTTGCGGGTTACCGAAGAAGAGGAACATGTTGGCCTCGACTATTCCGAACATGGTGCTGCTGCCTACCCGGACTTTAACATCAGCAGTGTTTCGGCCAGAAACTAAAACAGCGGGGTAACCGTACCCCAAGGCATTTTACCAGTCGCATCGGGGGCCAAATCTCTCAAAGGGTTAGCATGCCCTTCCCACTGCAGGGAGGGCACCCCGAATGAATAAAAACCATAAACTCAATCTCTCAAGGAGTAGAATATGTTTACCAAAGCAATCAAAGGGATGATCACCGGTATTTTGGTTTTGGGCTTTAGTGGTGTCACTATGGCAGAAGAATCCGTGACCCCCATGCCTGGGCACCCTCAACATGAAGTTGAAGGCGCTGCCGGTCCGGTGGGCGTAACCGGCACCCTAGGGGTGGTTTCCAACTATGTCTGGCGGGGTGTGGAGCAAACCGGCACCCGGACTCCTGCAGTCCAGGGCTCTCTTGACTTCAGCTTTGCCGCTGTACCCGGTTTGGCCATCGGCAACTGGAACTCCAATGCCGCTGGGATGACTGAGACCGACTATTATTTGTCTTACACCGGCGCTGCTGGCGACCTTGGGTACAAAGCAGGTTTAACCCTGTACTCTTATGAATTCAAGTCCTTTGGGACCAAAACCAACGCCGATGGTACGACCGCTAATGTCGCCGTACAAAAGGAAATCTTTGTTGGCGCAACTTTTGGTAGCTTCTCTGGTACCTACTACATGGTTCCCTCTGAAGACTCCACCTACGGCAAAGGTGAAACCGCTGATGCTTCCGTGAGCCTAAGCTGGTTGGACCTGGGCTACAGCACCGAAGTTTTGGGTCTGACCACCGCCATCACCTACGGCACCGGTACCTACAACCAACAATGGTTGAACGCTGGTGCCGCTGTTGAAAGCACCGCCATCTTGACCTTGTCTTTGAGCAAGTCGGTTTCTGAATCGGTAACTGCTTCCTTCAACAAAACCCATGTCATGACCCAGTCCGCCAACGGAACCGGGTTACACAACGAGTTTTGGATGGGCCTAAGCACCACTTTCTAAGGGATAGGCCCCTGCTAGCGTAAGCCAACAGGGGCTTTGAGCCTTGCACTAACCCTTTTTTAAAGGTGAACGATGAAAAAGATTGAAGCCATCATCAAACCCTACAAACTCGAAGCCGTCAAAGATGCCCTGGAAAAGTTGGACATCCTGGGCATGACTGTGACCGAGGTCAAGGGCTTTGGTCGCCAGAAAGGCCATTCGGAATTGTACCGAGGGGCAGAGTACAAAATCGATTTTGTGCCCAAGATCAAAATCGAAATTGCGCTGGTGGACGAAGACTTGGACGCAGCTGTTGAAGCGATCATCGCTGCTGCCAAGACCGACAAGGTCGGCGACGGGAAGATTTTTGTGTACTCTTTGGAAGAGTGCGTAAAGATCAGAACCGGCGAGCGGGGCGCTGCTGCCTTGTAAACCAAGGTTAAGGCACCCCTAGGCCCAAAAGAGGGCCGAGCTTTGGCTCGGCTCTCTTACGTTTTTCTCCTTCCTGTTTTTCCCGGTCCTTCCAAATCCCCCAGACTTTCCGCCCCGGCTGATAGGGCACACAAACCAACTTTCCTGAGGCCAGAGGCAAGGCTATTGCATCTCTACCCAAAATGCCCCCTGTTAAATCAACCGGTTTGCTTCTTTTTGGGGCGCAATTGACGGCTCCCTTGAGAGCAGGTTAGGATAGGCCAAATCTTACGAGGACCCGGTGAAAGCGCTGTTTTTCCTTTTCCTTTTGGCCGTCAGCGGTTGGGCCGGCGTTGTTGAAGCCAACGACCAGCGTTTTTGTGTTACCTGCCAAAGGGAAGGTACCTACCATTGCTTGGTGGAATCCACCCTTGACATCGGCCCCAAGCCCGGCCGTTTTCTTTGTGCCACCTACCTGAGCGAAGCCTTCCAAGACAAGTGCAAAGCAGGCACCTTCAGCCTCTACGGCTGCGGCCTGTCCGGCCAAGTGACCCTCAACAGCACCGGTTTTAATGACGATGAGTGGAAGGTGATGAAGTTCTCCCGCAAGGAAGCTTGGGGGTATGTAGGACTCAAGGCCTCCGTCCAGGTCATGGAATGGTCGGTTTTTGTCGGGCGGTTGATCGGAGTGTTGTTGGAGAAGCCCCTGGCCATCTTGGGCAAGCAGTTTGAAAAACCCTTGGGGAAACTGAAGAAGCAATACGACGACCTGCTCTACTCTGGAGAAAAAGTGCTGAGTAAGGCCAACGATACCGTTGAGAAAGCCAAGGCCACCGCCCAGGAGAATCTGGACCAAGCCAAGAACCGAGCCCAGACCGGTTTGAGCAAAGCCCAGGAAGAGCTGGACAAGGCCAAGGCCAAGGCGCAAGAGGGAATGGAGAAATAGCCCGTTCCTTTACCAACCTCTGTTGATTTTGTTTTTCCTGGTGTTTTGGCTGGGTTTTTAGGGCTTACAGGGGGATTGATTGGGCCCCTGCGGTGCAGGCCTTATCACCATGAGCTAGGGCCTTTGGTAGGCCCCTTTTGGGGGGCATACCGCTGCTGCTGCCGGTTTGTTTTGCTCCCCCTCTACAATCCTGCAAAGGGGGCTTTGCCCCCTTTACCCCCAGCCGTTGGCCCTTGGAACTCTCTTTGTTTTTGGGCAAAAAAAAAGGGGCCTTGGTAGGCCCCCTTTGGGATTATTCCGCTTCTGCCGCCGGTTTTGGCCGGTTGGCCCGCTGGGCCCGGTAGTCTTCGTTCTCGACCCCCGCCATGCTTTGCAGCATCCGCCAGTTCTTCCGCCGTTCGATGCAAAACAGAACCAGCTGGCGACTGATCCCCATCGGCACCATTTTGCCCTTTTTCTCCATCAGGATATAAACCCCTTTGGCCGGAATAAAGGCAGGGTGGCTGGGCTCATAGAACCGGCGATGGACCACGTCGTCTTGGGCAACACGACCCAAAATCACGTCCAGGTGAACCAGCCCCGCTTCCTCTCCCGGTTTGACGGTAAAGAAGTGTTTGCGGAACCGAGCCTCGGTCGTGGCCCAATGGGCGACGGTGAAATTGTAGGGCTTTCCTTCCGGATCCTTCTTTTGGTACCAGTCCCGTTTGGGGTTGGGGTTGCCTTTTAACACCAAAGCTTCCGGGTAGGTCTCCCCAAGGCCGGGGTTAAAGACCAATTCCGGCATCCCCCGAGAATCCCGGACCAGTTGAGCCTGCTGGGTGGACACGTTGTCCGGTACACCATGCTCGGGCTGACAGGTGGTGAAGCTCTGGATGTAGGCAGTTCCACGGTAAGCCACTGCGTCCAAAACCGCCTTGTACAGGCTCGACGAGTTGGCCATCGAGACCTGGGCAATGAAAGGGCTGCCGTGACCGCTCATCAGGATGGAGGTCACCTCTTTTCGTTCGATCAACTTGCCTTCGGTGGCTTTGCCGAACTGGTTCATGTCGAACCCGCCGGGCATCACCGAAGAATCGGAGTTTTGGCCGCCGGTGTTGGAATAAACCTGGGTATCAAGCATCAAGCACTTGACGTTGGGCCGGTTTTGCAACACCACCTTGGAAAGGTTCTGGAAGCCAATGTCGCCCATGGCACCGTCGCCACCAATCGCCCAAACCTTGGGCAACTCCAAGACTTCCTGGTCGCTCATCAAGGCATCGGTGAAGTGGGTAAAGTCCCAATAGTCGTCATGGCTGATCCCCTTGCCGCTCAAGAGTGCGTCCACCAACCGCTCGGGCAAAACCGACCTGCGGGCATGGTCCATGATCATGGTTTCCCCGAAGGCCCAAGCCAAAGTCGGGCTGTCTTGGAAGAGGCTGTTCATCCAAGGATAGGGGTGCGGGTTGTTGGGATGAGTGGAGCCGTACACCGAGTTACAACCGGTGGAGCTGCTCATCATCATCACGCTCATTCCGTTGGCGTAACGTCCGTCCACCGCCCGGAGGTCCCTGTGGTTAAAGGATTCTTGCCGCAAAACCAAATCCAAGGTTTTGATCAAGTCCGCCTCGGAGGAACCAAATCTTTCGATCCGGGCCAGACTGTCTTTTTCGTTTTCTCCACCTTGGCCCAAGATCAGATGCCTGACCGCCGTGGACCACCATTTGAAGCCCTCTGCGTCCTTGGTTTTCAGCTCTGCAATCTTGGCAGTTCCTTCGCTGACCAACGCCTTGGCCTTGCTCTCCAACCGTTCAGCTTTTTGGTGATACAAAGGCCGCATCACCGCTTCGGTGATCGTGGCAATAGAGCGCAAAACCGATTTCTCCCCACAACCGGCGCAAGCGCCATCCCCAGAGACCAGGGCATCGTAGTTGGTGCGGATCATCAAGTGGTTTTGTAAAATTGCTCCCCTTGCTTCCAAAGGTTTTTGGGCATCGTATTTGCCCAAATACTTTTGCGGGGTGTCCGGCAGCAGGTCCATGAACCGCAAGCTGGTGGCGTTTTGGCCGTTGACCACTTCGTCTTCGGTGACCATCTTGAGCGCTTGGTGGTCCCCACATTCCACCACACATTCCCCGCAACCCTTACAAAGGTCGGAGATGTAAATGGAGAAGACCCCACCGGTCCCGGCTTCTTTTTTCTCGGGAATCTCAAAAATCGTCCTGGCCTTGGCGTAAGCCAGGGGGACGTTTTTGATCACCCCTACCAGCTCCTTCTTGGCCTGATCGGACACAGAAACCGAGCCCAACTCCACTTCCAGCAGCTGGGCGACACTGGCGGCTTGGCCTTTGTTTTCCTTGATCTGCGCCATCATCGCCGTCCGCAAAGATTTGTCCAACTTGGGGATCTCGGCCTTGAGGCTTTTGCGGGCAGCCGGGTCAGAAACATAATGTTCCACCGCAGCATCCAAGACCGTGTCCAGGTTTTGGGCCGTATTGGGCATCGCCGTATCGGGACAAGAGATGATGCAGGCCATACATTGGGTACAGTTTTCCGGGTAAAAGACCGGAACCCGGCGGCGGCTGACATATTTACTGCTGGTGGCGGCGGTGGCGGCGGCCATTACGCCGGTGGAGGCCAGTACCGTGGAAGGCTGGAAGTAGCCCAACCCGGCCCGGAACTCGGCATCGTAAGCGGCGGCAGTCTGGTAGGGAGCCTTGGCCGGTTGAGCGATGTTGTTGTAATGGTCAAACCGGCCCACACCGGTCAAAGGCAGCAACAACTCCCCACGCATCGAGCTGCGATCGGAAGCGTCAACGGCACCGGGGGTGGTCAACCAAACGCCCTTAAAGCCTTCGGTCATAACGGTCATGTTGGAATTGACCACTGCGTCCCCAAACCGGCCAAACTTTTTGACGTACTGGGCCTGGACGATCTGCAAGAAGGTGTCTTCAGGGATGTTGTATTGCCCCAGGATCGGGCTGACCTTAAAGAAGGCACCCAAGAAGCTGTTGCCCTGCATCCTGAATTGGAGGTCTTCCCGGTCGGTTGCGGCTTGGGCAATCTTGAAGCCCGAAAGGCCGTAAACCCGAATCTGGTTGTCCAAAATCCACTGCCGGTGTTTCTTGGGAATCCGGCTCCACAACCCTTCGGAAGTGGTTTCATCGGTTTCGATGATAAAGGCACCCTTGGGCTTGAGCCCTTCTAAAGGGTTGGTGTGGGTGAAGGCCTTGGGGTCGCAGCACAAGACCACGTCCACATGCCGCAAGTCGCAGTTGACCCGGATCCGTTTGGGGGCAGCCACCAGGAAGTAGTTGGTTGGCGCTCCCTTTTTCTCGGAGCCGTATTTGGGGTTGGCGCTGATGTGGAAGACCTCTTCGGGCTGGCCGGACTCGTCCAACCGCTTGTCCCGCTCGGCCACAAAGCCGGAGATCGAACCGATCACCTCGCTCAGGTTTTTCCCGGTGGTAATGGCACCCCAACCGCCGATGGAGTGGAACCGAATGGCCACGGCGTTTTCCGGCAACAAGCTGGGCATCTCTTGGGAAATCACCCCGTAAGGATGGTCCACCCCTACATAAATAAAGCTTACCCCGTCCTTGGCCCACTTGCCGTCCATCCGGGCGATCTTGCCGGTAACGAACTCATAGGCACCCAGCACCCCTTCGGGCCGGAAGTCCCGACTGCCCAGACCGTAAACCCCGGAGAACAACCGGGGCATTTCGTCCAAGGTGATTGCAGGCAATTCGGCAAAGGCCTTGGTTTTGGAATTGGTCAGCGCCTTGGACAAAGCGGTGCGGATGTCCCGAGCCATCGGGTTGTCCGAAGCAGTCTGGTCGTCCATCCGTTCCAGGATGATCACATTCTTTTTGCCCCTCAAGGCATTGATCACCGCCTTCTCGGGGAAGGGCCGGATCACGTTGAGGTGGATCGCCCCAACCGTTTCACCACGGGTTTCCTTGAGGTAGTCCACCGCCGCTTCGATGTTCTCGGCCGAAGAGCCCAGGGAGACAAACACCGTCTCCGCCTTTTCACAGTTGTACTGGCTGATCAAGCCGTAGTGCCGACCGGTCAGAACGCCAAATTCCTCATAGGCCTTTTCCAGAAAACCCAAGATTGGCTCTACGAAGTGATTGCGCCGAGCGATCACGCCGTTCATGTAATGCTCTTGGTTTTGCACCGGCCCCATCAACAGCGGGTTTTTCAGGTCCATGCCGATCGGTACCCTTCGACGTTTGGGGCCAAACAGAGCTTTTTGGGCTTCGGTGGGGCATTCGATCTGGTCGTCCGGGCGACCCAGGTATTCACGGATCAAATCCGCTTCGGGGATCAGGAAGGTCCGCTCCAGGTGGCTGGTCAAAAAGCCGTCTTGGATGTTGATCCCGGGGTTCAGGGTCAATTCGTTGACCTTGCGCAGGATCATGGCTTGGTCGGCAGCCTGCTGGGCATCCTTGGCGAACAACATGGTCCAGCCGGTATCCAGGACGGTGTAAACGTCGTCGTGGCCGCAATGTACGTTCAAGGCCGACTTGGTCAAGGCCCGAGCGGCCACTTCCAAGACCATGGTGCTGAACTTGGAGGGCGCATGGTAGTAGGGCTCACAGCCGTAGGGAATCCCCTGGCCGGAGGTGAAGTTAACCACCCGTTTCCCGGTCACCGAAGCGGCAATCGACCCGGACTGGGCGGCGTGCTCTCCTTCGGTTTCCAGTGCAATTTTAGCTTGCCCGAAGACGTTTAACTCCCCGTTGGCAAAAGAAAGTTGGAAGTTCTCCCCCATCTCGGTGGAAGGGGTGATCGGATAAAAGATCCCCGCCTCTGCGATTCGAGCCTCGGTGTAAAGGGCTACCAGGGTGTTGCCGTTGGTGGTGGTACGAGTTCCAGGGTATTTCGGCTTCGGGCTCATGGATTTCCTGAATAGGGGATAGATCAAACAAACTGCACCGACCTTGAGGCCCGTTTAGGCTCAAGTCCAGGCACCATTCTAAGGGCTTGACTCCGCATAAGTCAAACCCATTTGAGGCTTCAAGGGACTACTGGAAAAGACGGACCTTCTCTGCCCAATCGAGCAGTGGAACCCAATATAACCCAAGAAACACCAACGGGACTGCACATCCGGTTACAAAAACCAGCGGGATTTTTGCGGCCAAAGGAGCAATGGGCTGGGTTTCCTTGTCGATGATCATGTTTTTTAGGATCGTCACATAGTAGTACAACGACACCACCGAGTTGACCCCTGCCACAACCAACAGCAGGTAAAGCCCTTTCTCCAAGGTCACCTTAAAGAGGTAAAACTTCCCGATGAACCCGGCGAAGGGAGGCACCCCGGCCAAACTGAAGACACAGACCGCAAACCCAACCACTAAGGCGGGATTGGAGCGAATCGCCCCCTTGAAACCGGCCATCTGGAAGTTGTTGTCCTTGGAGAGCAGCAACAAGGCCATAAAGGCCCCCAGGTTCATCAGGAGGTAAATGGGGATGTAGAAAAAGACCGCTTGCCTGCCATCGTCGTTCAAGGTGGCCACACCCATCAACAAAAATCCGGCGTGGCTGATTGAAGAATAGGCCAACAGCCGTTTGAGGTCGGTCTGGCGCAAAGCCGCAAAGTTCCCGACCGTCATGGTGGCCATGGCGATCCAAGAAAGCATCTGGGTCAAGGATTCCCCTTGGACCGCCAGATGCTCGGAGAAAAACCGGATCATCAAGGTCAAACCTGCCACCTTTGGGGCGACACTCAAAAAGGCGGTTACCGGTGTCGGGGCTGCTTGGTAGGCATCGGGGCACCAGAAGTGGAAGGGCACCGCTGCGACCTTAAAGGACATTCCCGCTAAGGTCATGCCAATGGCCAAGTAATAAATCGGCTGGTCAATCGCCTCCGCTCCAAGGCCGCTCCAAATGTCGGCAAAGCCCAAGGCCCCGGTCATCCCAAACAGGAGGGACATCCCATAAAGCATGATCCCGGTGGCAAAGGAGCCAAACAAAACGTACTTGAGGCTGGCTTCTTTGGCCGCTTTGTTGCGCCGGTTGACCGCCACCAGAAGGTAGCTGGGCAAGGAGACCAACTCAATGGCGATCAGTGCCATCAGGAGGTGGTTGGCGGTGGACATAAACAACAGCCCCAGGATCAGACAAGAGAAGAGCGCAAAATTTTCCCAGTCGTTCTCCCGGTCCAGTTCGTCCGAGTAGTGCATCATCAGCACCACCATGGCCGTGGCCAAGTAATAGATCTGGTCGTACAGCCTCGAAAAGCTGTCCACTACCATCATGCCAAAAAAGAGCGGGTCCGACCCGTTGCCCTGGGTTTCCAAGAAAAACGCCCCGGCCAGCACAACCAGGAAAATGGGCATCGGGGGCAGCTTATTGACCCCGGGAATCGCCCTTCCCAAGACAAAAAAGAGCATCGCCGAACCCAAGAGTACATGTGCGGGCATCAAGGCGAGATAGGGCAGCGTATTAAACATCCTTAAACCTTTCCTTAGTCCGTTGGTCTAACGTAGCAGAAGCTCGCTGATGTGGTTCATGGAGGTTTCAAAAAAGACGATCAGGTTGTTGGGGAAAATCCCCAAGTAAACCACGATCACCAACAGAGGAACCAACGAGAAAACCTCCACCCGGTTCAAGTCAACCATGTCCTTGTACTTTTCGTTCAAGGGACCGAAAAAGACCCTTTGGTAGGCCCAGAGCATATAACCGGCCCCCAGAATGATCCCGAGGCCCGCCAGAATGGTCGGGACTTGATAAACCTTAAAGCTGCCCGTCAAAATCAACAGCTCCGAAATGAAGCCCGAAAGGCCCGGCAGGCCCACGGCGGCCATGAAGGCGAAGCTGGTGATTGCCGCATAAACCGGCGTTACCGAAGCCAAGCCACCAAAGCCGTCGATGTTGCGGTGGTGGGCCCGGTCATAAACCACGCCCACCAAAAGGAAGAGCATGGCGGTGATGGTCCCGTGGTTGAACATCTGCAGCATAGCCCCGTTGATCCCTTGCGGGGTAGCGGCGGCGATACCCAAAAGAATGAAGCCCATGTGGCTGATCGAACTGTAGGCGACCATCTTTTTGAGGTCCGTCTGGGCCAAGGCACAAAGGGCACCATAAACGATATTGATCACCGCCAGGGCTACCAGGACCTCCCTAAACCAATGGAAGGACTCGGGGAACAGGGTAAAGTTGATCCGCAGGAACCCGTAGGTCCCCATCTTCAAGAGCACCCCGGCCAAGATCACGGAAATGGCGGTCGGCGCTTCCACGTGGGCATCGGGCAACCAAGTGTGGAACGGGAAAATCGGCACCTTGATGGCAAAGCCGATGAACAGGGCTACAAAGATCACCTTGGAGAACTCGACCCCAAAGATCAACGGACCGTCGAAACGCCCACCGGCGGCAACCCTCGAAAGCAGCTCCACCATGTCCCAGGTCCGCTCGCCGGGAGCGTAGTACCACATGGCGATGAAGGAGAGCAACATGCCCACGCCGCCCAAAAGGGTGTACAAAAAGAACTTGATGGCCGCATAAACCCGCCTTGGACCACCCCAAACCCCGATCAGGAAGTACATGGGGAACAACATCACTTCCCAGAACAGGAAGAACAGGATCAGGTCCAACGACACGAACACGCCCAACATGGCGGTTTGCAAAAGCAGGTACATGCTCCAGTACCCTCGCTGGTACACCTCGATATTCCAAGAGGCCAATACCGCCAAGACTCCGATCAGCAAGGTCAGGAAGATCATGGTGAGGCTCAGGCCGTCCACCCCGATGTTGTACTCAACCCCAAGGCTGGGGATCCAAGCGAGCCTTTCGGTAAACTGCATGTCCATCGGATTGCTAACC
This sequence comes from Candidatus Lambdaproteobacteria bacterium RIFOXYD2_FULL_56_26, assembly GCA_001783715.1. Classification (GTDB taxonomy): domain Bacteria; phylum SAR324; class SAR324; order XYD2-FULL-50-16; family XYD2-FULL-50-16; genus XYC1-FULL-56-13. The sequence continues at coordinate 164,790 of MFNF01000001.1, read as the reverse complement.
CCGGTCATGGCCCGGTCAAAGCCCATCAGGACGGGCATCCCGATCACAAAGTCGGCCAAGGTCACCCCCAAAGCCACCCACTTTCCCTTGTTTTTCGGCAAGGCAAAGAGAGCCGGTACCCCCAACAAGGGGAGGAAGACAACCCACGACAAAAGATGACTCATCATAACCTCGATTGCGTTAAAGGACCTTGGGTCGGTTGACTAAACATAAAAGATCAAAAGAGCGAAGACACCGACGAACAAAAGCAAGGCGCTGGCTACCAGCACTTGGATCTTGCCGCTTTGCATCAAGCTGAAACCCTTCCCGGCGGTTTGGGAAAACCAGGCCAATTCATTGACGGTTCCGTCAACCACACCCTTGTCCAACAGCCCGGCCAACATAGCCACGCCTCGGCTCAAATAACCGGCGAGGTTCACCGCTCCGTCGATCACCAAACGGTCGAAGGAAGCCAAAAAGCGGAACAGCCGGGTCAAGGGGCGGATCAAGGCCCAGTCATAAAACTCATCGACAAAGTATTTGTTGTGCAACACCTTGAAGATTTGTTGGGGCAGGAACTTGGCCATCAAGGCCTCCCGCTTGGCCGGATTCGCCAGATAAAAGAAGTAGGCCAGCGCAGCGGTAAAGAGGGTCCAGAGCACCGAACCGATCATCAACGCCCACTCCACCTTTGAGCCTTCCGGCTCCGCCTCGGCAGCCTTCTCCACTTCGAGCAACAGTTCCCCGGCTCTGACGTGGCCTTCCAGGTCCACCACTACCGGAGAGAGGTAATGGCTGAAGTTGTAGTGGCCGCCCAAAAAGTCGGGAATATTGAGGAAGCCCAAGGTCAAAGCGGCAACCGCCAAAATGGCCACTGGGAAGGTGGTCCGTTTGGGTTGCTCGTGGCAGTGGTCCCAGGTGTGGTGGTCGCCCCGGTAGGTCCCGAAGAAGGTCATGAAGACCAAGCGCCACATGTAAAAGCTGGTGATCCCCGCAGCGGCAAAAGCCAACACCCAAAGCGCAGGGGCATGTTCAAAGGCCTTTTCCAGGATCTCATCCTTCGAGAAGAAGCCAGAAGTCAAAGGGAAACCCATGATCGCCAAAGTGGCAGCCACAAAAGACCAACCGGTCAAAGGCATTTTTTTGATCAACCCGCCCATCTTGCGCATGTCCTGCTCATGGTGCAGCGCAATGATCACAGCGCCGGAACCCATGAACAAGGAGGCCTTGAAGGCGGCGTGGGTCAGGAGGTGAAAAATCCCCGCCGAGTAAGCGCCGGTGCCCATGGCCAGGAACATGTAGCCCAGCTGGCTGACCGTCGAATAAGCCAAGACCTTTTTGATGTCGTACTGGGCCATGCCGATGGTGGCCGAAAAGAAGCAGGTGATCGCCGCAATGATCGCCACGAACTCCAGGGCATGGGGGGCGAGGCTGTACATGAAGTACATCCGGCCAATCATGTAAACCCCGGCAGTGACCATCGTTGCCGCATGGATCAAGGCCGAAACAGGGGTCGGACCGGCCATTGCGTCAGGCAACCAGACATAAAGAGGGATCTGGGCCGATTTACCCATCGCCCCGATAAAGAAGGCGACTGCCGCTACTTCCAAAGCAGGCATTCCCCATATCCGGTATTGGGAAAAGACCTCCATCCGGCTGCCCAGTTCGCCAAACGAAAGGGTCACTAGGTCGAAGTTCATCGCCGAGAGGTAAACCAGGATGAACATGCCGGTCAAAAAGCCCAAGTCCCCGATCCGGTTGACGATAAAGGCCTTGCGCCCAGCATAGGCGTAGTCGGAGTTGGTGAACCAAAAACCGATCAACAGGTAAGAGCAGAGCCCTACCCCTTCCCAGCCCAAGAACATGATCAGGAGGTTGTCCCCCAAGACCAGCATCAACATGGCCGCCAAAAAGAGGTTGATGTAGGCAAAAAACCGCCAAACACCCGCATCCCCGTGCATGTAGCCGATCGAATAGATGTGGATCAAGGTGCCGATCCCGGTGATGATCATCAACATCAAAGCCGAGAGCGGGTCAAACCGAAAGGCCCATTCCACCTGGAAGTCAGCCACTGTGATCCAAGAAGCCAATTTGAGGACCACGACCCTTTGGGTTTCAGGCCGACCGATCAGCTCAAAAAAGCTGCCATAGGCGATCACTGCGGCCAAGGCCGGAGTTGTACAGCCCAGGATCCCGGTCCAAGCTTCCCCAAGGACCGCCTGGATTTTCTTGCCGAACAGCCCCAACACCAATGCACCCAAGAGGGGCAGGATCGGTACGAGGGGAATCAAAGTCTCAATCATCGGTTCTCATCAACTGGGGGTCAGGGTCCGTTTAGCCTTGTAATTCCGTGAGCTGATCCGCATCCACATGGGCATATTCCTTGTAAACCGCAATGGCGATCCCCAAGGCCACCACTGCCTCGGCCACCGCCACCATGATGATGAACAGGGCAAAGACCTGTCCGTCCAAGGGATGGTTCAAGGAAGGACTGTAGTAAGAAAAGGCCACAAAGTTCAGGGCCGCCGCATTCATCAAAAGCTCAATGCCCATCAAGAGAGCGATGCTGTTCTTGCGGGTCAGGAACATCACCGTACCCAGGGCAAACAAGGCGGTGGAAATCGCTAAAAGGTTGGTTAAAGTCATGGGCGGTCTCCCTTTTGGGTTTGATTCTCACCTTTTTGCACCAGATAAACCGCACCGATCATAGCGACCAGGAGCAAAAAGGAAACTACCTCAAAGGGCAGCACATATTCTTTGAGCAACAACTTGCCGATCTCTTTGGTGGTCGGCTCGCTCAAGGCCTCGGCCTTGACCCGCCAGGAGCTTTCGGTCAGCACGTAAAAGAGCAGGCTGAAAAAGGCGGTCCCCGAGATGAAGCTCAGGAAGCCGTTGACCAAGAGGTTGGAATGCTGTGGGTCGTCCACCTTGTGGGTCAACATGGCCCCGAAGGCGAGCAGGACTGCAATCCCCCCGGCATAGACCATCAGCTGGATCATGGCGATAAAGTCACCGGCCAACAGCACGTACAACCCCGCCACGCCGCAGAGGGTAAAAAATAACGCAAAGGCGGAGCGGATCAGATTTTGGCCAATCGCTACGTAAAGCCCCGCCCCCAAAGTCAGGGCAACAAAGCCCCCGTAAAAGAGGTTCTGGACCATCAATTGTTCTCCGGTTGGGGTTCTGCTGGCTTGGCTTCCGCTTCTGCTTTGGCCTTGGCGGCCTTGGCGGCCTTTTCCTCTACCTCGATTTCTTTGGCTCGGGCTTCGGCCTTTTGCGCCTCTTGGGGAGTGACAAACTTGTAAACCAAGGCCTCCAGGTTGTCGGGGACAAACTCGAATTGGGTGGTGTGGTGGATCGCTCCGGTCGGGCAGGGCAAGGAGCAGAGACCACAAAACATACATTTGCCCAGGTCAATGTCGAACCTTGTGGCGGCACGGGTTTGCACCGCTTTTTTCCCCCCGACTCCCACAAAGGTCCGTTTGTCGCACTTGACGTTGGTGATGGCGATGCAGTCGATCGGACAGGCCTTCATGCAGATCATGCAGGCGGTGCAGATCTCCATGTCCACATGGAGCATCCCCCGGTAATTGGCTGGCATCCCTCGCAGGTTGCCCTTGTAGTCCTTGACCAGCTCTTCGTTGCTGTGGATATTGACATCCGGGTATTGGATGGTCTGAGCCCGGAAAAACATACTGGCCAAGGTAATGCTCATCCCTTCAAACATACTGGTCACACCGTTGACCAGGTTGTTCAGGTAGGTGCCGAAAGAGGATCGTTTTGGGGTCATGTTCATGTCACTCCTTCCCTTCCTCTTCTTCGGCGACCACCACAGCTTCAACGGGCTTCAAAATGCCCATCCGCTCCAGGTAGTCGATCTCGGTTTTATAGCTGTTGACCGCCACGGCTTGGTGTTTGAAGTTGACCATCGTTCGGCTGAGGAAGTAAAAAAAGAGACCCAAAAAGACCAGCACCATGAGGTGGGAAACCATGATCCGGGCGACCTCGCTCTCCCAAGTCCAGAGGAAATAAACCGCTTGGCCCAAGAAGGCCACCAGGGACAGGGGCAACATGTACTTCCAGGAAAATTCCATCATCTGGTCGATCCGAAACCGGGGCAGGGTCCAGCGGAACCACATCAGCACAAAGACCATGAACATCGTCTTGCCGACAAACACCGCCACCGACAAGGGGATGGAGCCTTCGAGCAGCGGAGGCAGTTGACCGGCCCCCAGGAAGACAGCGGCGCAAACCGCACCCACCACCCAGGTGTTGGCAAATTCAGCCAAGGTGTAAACCGCAAACCGGAAGCCCGAATATTCGGTTGCGTAACCTGCCACCAACTCCGACTCCGCCTCGGTCAAGTCGAAGGGGGTCCGGTTGGATTCGGCGACGCTGCCGGTGACAAACAGCAAAAAACCCAGCAGGGCAAAAGGGTTGTTGAATGCGATCCAGTCCCAGGGAGCCCAGCCTTGGGCGCTCACCAAGTCGCCCATGTTCAAGGACCCGGCGATCAAAATGGCGGGCAAGAGGCCCAGGGCCACAGGGATTTCGTAGCTGACGATCATCGCCGCCGAACGCATCCCACCGATCAAGGACCATTTGTTGTTGGAAGCCCACCCGGCCATCAAGGAGGCAATGACCACCAAAGAGGTGATGGAGATGAGGTAAAGAATACCTACATTCATGTCCGAAGCCGCCGAGTTGGCAGGCCCCCAGGGGATCACGGCGAAGGTTCCCGCTACGCCCATGGCCATCAAAAAGGGAGCCAGTTTGAACAGGAAGTGGTCCGCTCCATCGGGGATCAGGTCTTCCTTGAGGATCAGTTTGATCCCGTCGGCCAGCCACTGCAAGGAGCCTTGGGGTCCCACCCGGTTGGGGCCGACCCGAGACTGCATCTTGGCCGCCACCCGCCGTTCCACCACCGAAATCACCCCGGCATAAACGGCAATGAAGTTGACGCACAAGAAGGCGACCAACAAGGCGTAAATCAGCTGGGCGATCAACTCGGGTATGCCCAGACTGGTCATGGTTTGGATCAGCATATTGTGTTTTGGTTAACGGTCCAGTTCGGGGGCGACTACGTCCAAGGAACCGATCAGCGCAATCAAGTCGGCGATGAACAGCCCCGGAGCCACAGCCGGGATGACGGACATGGCAGTAAAGCTGCCGGTGCGAATCTTCAAGCGATAAGCCGAGGTCTTGCCGTCGGACTGGATCAGGTAGCCAGTGTCCCCCCTGGGGGTTTCAGTGCGTACGTGGATTGTTCCTTCGGGCGGTTTGATCACGTTTTTGACTTTCCCTTGGATCTCCCCTGGAGGCATCATTTTGATGCACTGGCGCAGGATATTGATGGACTCTCTGATCTCCATCATCCGCACATGGTAGCGGTCATAACAGTCGCCAACTTGGCCTTCGATCCCAACACCCACGGGGACCTCAAAGTCCAGCTCCGGGTAAACCGAATAGGGGTGGTCCCGGCGCAGGTCGAACTTGACCCCCGAGCCCCGCAGATTGGGGCCGACCAGATTGTACTGGATGGCCATTTCCCGAGGGATCACCGCCAAGTTGGCCATTCGGTTGATGAAGATCCGGTTGTAGCTAATCAACCGGTTCATCTGTTCCATGGCCAGTTCAAAGTGTTCCAGGAACTCGCCGACCTTTTCGGTCCAGTTCCGGGGCACGTCGTAATTGACCCCGCCGATGGAGATGTAATTGTAGGTGAGCCTAGCCCCACAAGCCATTTCCAAGAGGTCGTTGATGTACTCCCGTTCCCGCAGCAACTGGATGAAGGGGGTAAAGCCGCCCAGGTCCATGGCGGTTGCCCCAATGGCAATCAAGTGACTGGAGATTCGGTTCAATTCGCCGACCATGACCCGCAGAAACTCCGCCCGCCGGGGGACTTCGGTGCCCAACATCCGCTCGACGGCGAAACAATAGGCCCAGTTGGCGTTCATCGAGGCCAAGTAGTCCACCCGATCCGTAAAGGGGACAAAACCCTGCCAATTTACCTTTTCGGAGATTTTTTCGATGGAACGGTGCAGGTAGCCAACATCTGGCTGGCATTCATGGATGACTTCGCCGTCCGTTTTGATGATGAACCGGATTACCCCATGGGTCGAGGGATGCTGCGGACCCATGTTGATGGTCATCAATTCGGTACGTAACTGTTTGCCCATGAGTTCGTTCCCTTAAGAAGGCTGGAAGCTTTTGGTGATTTCCGAAGGCCGGTTATCGATCCCGTTGTACTCCTGCACATAGACGTAGTCTTTGCGCAACGGGTGGCCGACCCAGTCTTCGGGCAACATGATCCTGGTGAGGTCCGGGTGCCCGGTGAACTTGACCCCCAACAGGTCGAAGGTTTCCCGTTCCAACCAATTGGCCCCACCAAAGAGGCCCACCACCGAATTCACCACCGGGGCCCCGACCGGGACTTCGCAAAACACCACCAGTTCATGGTGGTGGAGGTAGGAATAAAGTACGTAATAGAGCCGGATCACCGGGTCCATGTGGCTGCCGGTTTGGTTGGTCAAACAGTCAAAACCCAAGGCCGAGTCATTTTTGAGCAAGGTTAGTACCGCTACCAAGTCTTGCGGGGCAATCTTCAGCTTCGGCCCGTAGGCATCCTCGACCCACTCCAAGGGGAGCTGGGTTTTGGACTGTAGGGCTTCAAAAATACTTTTCTGTTCCAAGGCGGCTCCTCTAAACCTTTTGCCGTTGTTACTTGCGCAGGTATTTTTCGGCTTTGATCTTCTTTTGGATGGCAATGATTGCGGCTGTCAAAGCCTCCGGCCGAGGCGGGCAACCGGGCAAATAAACGTCCACCGGAATCACCCGGTCCACCCCGTGGAGCACAGAATAGCCCCCTTGGAACAAACCGCCGGTGTTGGAGCAACTGCCCATGGAGATCACGTACTTGGGTTCGGGCATTTGGTCGTACAAAACCTTGACCCGGCTGGCCATCTTGAGGGTCACCGTCCCGGCGACGATCATCAGGTCCGACTGGCGGGGTGAAGCCCGGGGGACCACACCAAAGCGGTCCAGGTCGGCTCTGGGGCCACCCGATTGCATCATCTCGATCCCGCAGCAGGCGAGGCCAAACAACATAAAAAACAGGCTGTTCGCCCTGGTCAGGTTGAGCAGGTGGTCAACGGTGGTCAGAACAATCCCGTCGTCCTCAAACTTGTGTAACAGGTTGTTCATTTCGCCCCCTTCACCGCTCCGATTTGTTCTCTAACCCAATCCAAACCACCTTCCTTCCAAGAGTACACAAACCCGGCAGTCAAAATTGCCACAAAAATCAGGATCTCTGCGAAGGCCAACCCGCCCCAACCTTCCAAGGTCAGGTCCTTAAAAATAGCGGTTACCGGGTACATGAAGGCAATCTCCACGTCGAAGATCACAAAGACCAGTGCCACCAAATAAAAGCGGAGGTTGTACTGCCGGTACCCAACCCCGACCGGAGCTTCACCGCAGTCGTAGGGAACCGATTTTCCCGCCGACGGGTTGGAGGGGCTGAGCAACTTGGCCACCACTAGGTTTAGGCCGATGAAGGCGGCCATAAAACCAATGACGGCAAAGGCGATGCCGAATTGAAGCAACATAGGGTCTCTTCCCAAAAGGTGGTTTTGGTCCTTAACTCTCCAAGGGAAACCGCAGCTCCAGGGCCAAGTTTCCAGAATCGGTCCGAAGGTAGCGAAAAAAAAACTTTTTGGCAAACCTTCGGCACAGGTCTGATGAAAAAAACTCCACGTTCCACGCCAAACCCATAGCCAAACAGGGCTTATGGAAATAGAACGATGTTTGAGTTTTTCTTTCTGTTCCTAGACTGGCCTAAAACCAAAGAAGAGGCAAGGAGCAAGACTACAAGTTCCTCTAAAGAACAACCGTCCCCGTTTGATCCACCCCTTTTCGGGATACCCCCGCCTCCAACCTGCTCAAACCTCAACGGAAAACGGAGTCCGCCCCGAAAGACATTCGTCGCAAAACAGCCCTCGTTCCTGGCGAATCGCCCGGTACAGTCCTTCAATCCCCAGGTAATACAGGGAATCGGCTCCCAGGGCCGCACAGATTTCGTCGTTGGTTTTCCCGTGGCTTATCAAGGTCTTGGGGTCTTTGGTTTCGATTCCATAATGGCAAGGCCAGTTGTAGGGCGGGCAGGGGATCCGCAAGTGGACTTCCTTGGCTCCGTTTTCGTACAGACTTTTGACCAGCAGTTTGGCGGTGGTCCCCCGGACGATCGAGTCGTCCACCACTACCACCCTTTGCCCTTCGACCATGTCCCGAAGGATGCTGTACTTCATCTTGGCCAAGGCCATACGGTCTTGGGGATTGGTGGTAAAGCTCCGTAGCCCGCCGGTCGAGGGCTCTTCCAGGATGGCCACGTTGTAGGGCAAGCCCGAGGCCTTGGCAAAGCCAATGGCCGCCGGAATTCCGCCCTTGGGCACCGCAGTCACCAAGTCGGCCTCCACCGGGGCTTCCAAAAAGAGCTCCCGGCCCATCCGCTCCCGCAGCGCTTGGAAAGATTCCCCTCGTTGGAGGCTGTCGGGCCGGGAGAAATAGATCGCCTCAAAAACGCAACCGATCCGACCCGGCACACGGGTTTGCAGGAAGCTGCTGGTGGGGACACCTTGTTCGGAGAAACAAAGAATCTCCCCCGGGCCAACCTCCCTGCTGGTGTAGCCCTTCCCGTCCGGGTATTTGACCACGTCATACCGCTGGATCAGGTCGAAGGTGCAGGTTTCGCTACTGACCGCCCGGCAGAGCTGTCCACCTACCGCAAATTCGGCAAAGTGCAGCGGCCTGATCCCCCAAGGGTCCCGAAAGGCGTAGATGTTGGGGTCGTCTTCGGTCATCACCACCCCGGCGTATCCACCTTGGGCCAGCCCCATCACCTCGCTGATCGCATTGCCCATGCTCAAGCCCCGGAGGCGAATCTGCACGTTGATCAAGGCGGCCAGAATCTCGGCATCGTTTTTGGTGTACACCTTGACCTTGCGGTGCTTGAGGTATTCCAGCAGTTCCTCAACGTTCAGAAGGTCGCCGTTGGTGACGATGACCATTCGACCCTGCATGCTTTGCGCCCAGTGGGGGTGCACTTCCCGGACGGAGGTGGAGGAGTTGCGGGTGGAATAGCGGGTGTGGGCGATGAAGCTTGAGCCCATGAACTTTTCCAACTTCTGGGGGTTCATGGTCCGGCTGGCCCGGCCCATTTCCTTGAGCGTGTCGATACAGCTCGGGTCTTGGGCGACAAAGCCCGCCACCCCGCAAGAATCATGTCCCCGGTGCTGCAACGAGGCCAGGATGGTTGGCAAAATCTGTTTGGCCTCAGGATGGCCGGTAAAACCAAAAACTCCGCACATAGACCCTCTGGAAGGAAGGTTCATTCTGATCAGATAGCCGGAACAAATCAACTTGATTTTTGGGGATTGTTTCCCTTATGGCTCCAAGGTTTTCAGCCCATTCGCAAATCTCCCTGCGCCCAGGGAGGTTCTTGGGTTTGCAACTTCCCTGCTTTGGGGTATTCTCACAGTTCAACCTCAATCGGCTCAGTCAAATGGACCACCGGGACCCAAAAAAACTGCTCCAAAACCGCACCCTTCTTGTCACCGCAGCGGCCACCAGGACCGGCGGAGCCATTGCCCGGCATTGTTTGGAGCTGGGAGCCAGGGTTTTTCTTAACTACCTGACCAACCAAGAAGGTGCCTTGAAGCTGGTCGAGGAGTTTGGCCCCCAGAGGGCCATTGCCCTGCAAGGCGACGTCACCGACCTGGAATCGGTGCAGCGGATCTACCGGGAGATTGCCCAGGCGGGCTTTGGGCTGGACGGGTTGATCAACGTGGTGGGGGACTACCATGAGGCACCGGTGATGGAAACCTCCCTGGAGGATTACCACAAGGTCTTGCGCAACAATTTGGATTCGGTGTTTTTGATGTGCAAGGGTGCTTTCCCCCTGCTCAAGGAATCCCCGGCCCCCAGGGTGGTCAACTTCGCCTACGCCAAGGGAGACCGGGTCACCAGCGCCAAGGCCTGGGCCTACCACATCGCCAAAATGGGGGTGATCTCCCTCAGTCGGACCTTGGCCAAAGAATGGGGGCCTGATAAGATTTCAGTCAACGTGATCAGCCCCGGCACCCTGTTCAATTCCATCGTCATGGAATCCCCTGCCCCCGAGGCCTACATCCCCCAAGGCAGATTCGGCGAATACGCCGATCTATGGCCGGTCCTGGAAATGGTGCTGGCCCAAGGTTCCGAGTACCTGACCGGCAGCAATTTGGTGTTGAGCGGCGGCTACAACGTCTGAAGCGCCGTCCCCAAACCTTCAGGCTTCCAAGGTCCAGGTCAGGGTTTCCCCGGCCCTAAAGGGCACCAGTTTCTCGGTCCCATAGTCGAGGTCCAAGGGCACCGATTCCGGTTTTTTCACCAACACCCGTTTTTGGTCACTCACCGGCAGGCCATAAAACTGGGCCCCAAACTTCCCGGCAAAGTCGGCCAAGGCCTCCAGCTTTCCGGCCTGTTCAAAGGCCATGGCGTAATAGGCCAACAGGTGCCGACCGGTGTAGATTCCGGCGCAGCCGCTGGCGCATTCCTTGGCCCCCACCGAATGGGGGGCCGAATCGCTGCCTAAAAAAAACTTGGGATTCCCGGAGGTGGCGGCTTTTACCAGGGCCAAGCGGTGTTCCTCCCGTTTGGCCACCGGCAGGCAGTAGTGGTGCGGCTTGATCCCACCGACCAAAAGGTCGTTGCGGTTGATCCACAGGTGGTGGGCAGTCAAGGTCCCGGCCAGATTGGCCCCGCCTCCCACAACAAAGTCCACTCCTTCTTGAGTGGTCACATGTTCCAGTACCATCTTGAGGCCCGGAAAGGCCTGGGCCAAGGGGGCCAAGAGGCGGTCCACAAAGACCTTTTCCCGGTCGAAGATGTCCACCTTCGGGTCGGTCACCTCGCCGTGCAGGCAAAGGACCAGCCCTTCCTTTTCCATGGCCTCAAACACCCCGTACCGCCCCTTGAGGTTGGTGACCCCAAAGGAGGAATGGGTGGTAGCCCCTTGGGGGTACAACTTGAAGGCCACGATAGCGCCGCTTTCCTTGGCCACCCTCACCTCCTCCTTGGGGGTCTCGTCGGTCAGGTAGAGGCTCATCAAGGGTTCAAAGCCGGTGCCCGGCACCTGGGTGACGATAGCGTCCTTGTAGGCCAAGGCTTCGGCAGTGGTGCGGATCGGAATTTTGAGGTTGGGCATGACCAGCGCCCGAGCCGAGTTTTTGGCCGCATCCAGAACCACTGCCGCCATTTGTTCCCCTTGCCGCAGGTGCAGGTGGAAGTCGTCGGGGCCGTTCAGTTCAATCCGCTGGATCATTGCATCCTCCCTTGGATCACCGCCAGTGCCCGGGCGTGGTCCTCCTGTTGAACATAAAGCTGGGTAATCAAGATCTGCTTTTCTTCGGTTCCCGCCAAGAGCACCGAACATTCCGCCAAGGGCAGCAGCCGGTTCCGGCCAAACTCCTTGACCACCACCATCAAGGTGGCAGGGCCGATCTCCCGGCCCCGAATCTGGGCAGAGTAACGGTTGGAGGACCGAGAGACAAAGCAGGGGATCCCTTCCTGTTCCAGGTAGCCTTGTACTTCCGTCACCTGGGCCAGCCCGGCGGGGGAATCGTCCTGCCTACGGATCAGGGTTTTGGCCCGTTCCCGGCGGTACAGCCTGCCCGCCCAGGGTTGGTGTTTGGCCAACATCAGGGCATGGCGCAGGCTCGATTCGGTAAATTCCAAAAACCAATCCACTCCCCCTTGGACCTTAAGTTCCAACTCCCCTTGTTCAAAGGACTTTTTGAGGTAATGGCTGAACGCTCCCAGGGTCTTGTGGAAATAAATCTGGTGGAACATGTGGACCCGAGAAAGCAGAAAGTTTTCGTAAGTCGCCACATCCTCTTGTTTGAGCGCCAGCAAGAGCCAATCCCGGTAGCGGACCACCGACAGCGCCGAGACCAGCCGGTCCAGGTCGAACTTCCCGTAAGGCACCCCGGCGTGGTAGGCATCTCGGAGCAGGTAGTCCATCCGGTCCACATCGATCTCCCCATTGATCAGCTGGCACAGCAAGGGATAGATCAACGGACCTCCTTCCTTGGCCAGCAATTTTTTGCCCACCCTCCCGGTTTTGGACAAAATGGCCACCAAGTCTTGGGCCTCCTCAGGGTCCAGGAGCCCTTCCTGGGCGAGCCGCAAGATCACGGCGCAGGTGTAGTCCTCATGGGTCGCCCCCCGATTCGGGTCGTCCACCAAAGCTTCGGGAAGGCCCAGGGTGCCGACCGGGGGTAGGATCGGCTCTCCGGCATGGGAAAAGGGAGGGTGCCCCACATCATGGAGCAAGGCGGCAAAACGGAGCAGCTGCCGAAAGTAAGCCAACTGCTGGGGGTCGTAAACCTCGTTCAGGTCAAATCCTTGGCCCAAGCAAAGCTGGTCGAAGACCCGGCCCGCCAGATGGGCAACCCCCAGGCTGTGGGAAAACCTCGTGTGGGTAGCACCGGGAAAGACCAGGGAAGCAAAGCCCAGCTGGCTGATCTGGCGCAACCGTTGGAAGTAGGGGCTGTCCACCAAAACCATCTCCCGGCTCCCAAAGGGCATGGAACCATGGATGGGGCAGCGGATGAAGTGGGATTTTTCCCTAACCATAGGTCACCTGGGTATGGCACACCCGGTCATGCCAAGGCCTTCCCCAAAGCAGGCTCAGGGCAATCCAGGGAGCGAAAAAAAACAGCACCAGTTCCCGAAAGACCAACCCCCAACGCCCGGTGCCCTTTACCTGGATCCCCACCGCCACCTTGCCTAAACTCAAGCCAAAACCGGCGGCCAAAAGCTCGTAAAACAGGTAGGGGCTGAGGGGGGGGACCGGGAGTTTGAAGAGCCGGGCAAACAGTTCGCCGACCAAGGCCGCAAAGCAAAGGTCGATCGACCGGGCCAAGAGTCTGCGCCAAAACAGGGGGTTCACAGGTACTCTCCGGCTACCAGGATCGCCTCCTGCCCGGCCAGCTTCGCCTGAGTGCAGACCTGGGAAAGGTCACCCTCCAGGTCGGTGGTCAAAAGATGCAGCAACATACCCAGGTTGACCCCGGTGATCATCTCCAGCTTCCCCGGTTGGTGGAAAGGCAAAAACAGGTTGGACGGGGTGCCGCCAAAAACATCGGTCAAGGCGATGATCCTGCCTTGCGCCTCCACCGGGCCAATCGCTTCTTTGACCCGCCGGACCAACTCGGTTCCCTTGTCTTCCGAGCCCAGGTCCACCGCCGTCACTGCTACCGTTTTTTCCAAGATCGACTGGGCAATCTTGACCAATTCGCTGGCCAAATTGCCGTGGGTGATCACCAAAATCCGGGTCATGGTCAATCCATCAGGGTGTCTTGTTCCTTAAGGAACGCCAGCAATCGCTCCGGGTCTGGCTGGTCCATCAATTCCTGCAAAATCGAGGGGTTTTTGGCAAACCTCGCAACCTTGGCCAGGGCCTTCAAGTGGCTGTTCGCCGCCTCTTGGGGGGCGAGCAACAGAAAAAACAACCGGACCGGGTGCCCATCAAGGGCAAAAAAGTTGATCCCTTGTGGCACTCGCCCCAAAGCGATCACCAACTGTTTGGCCTGGGGGGTTTTGCAGTGGGGCACCGCCAGACCGTTGCCGATGCCGGTAGTGCTCAAGGACTCCCGTTCCAGCAAGGCGGCAACGACCTCCCCTGGGGACTCAAAGGTTTGGGCTTTGCCAGCCAAAGCGACCAAGGACTCCAAGACCTGGACCTTGTCCTTGCCTTTCAGGTTGAGGTCGATGGAAACAATGGGTAAGGATTCGGTGAGCAGCAAAAGTACCTCCTTGTTCTGTTTGATTAGGGAGCCAGGTGTCTGGGGTATTGGCCTTCCATGTGCCTCTTCTTGAGCCCCTCAATGACCTTGGGTTTGTCTCCGGGATAGGTGACCCCCAACCATTGTTCCTGGCATTCCAGCAGCCGGACCGAAGCCCGGCCTTCTTTGACGGCCCGATCAATCGGGCTGGTGATGTAAAACTCTGCTTTGGGGTCCCCGGACTGTTGGGCCAAAAATTGGGAAAACTCCTGCTCCAAAAGCCCAAACACCGCCGGGGTAAAACCCCAGAAATTCATCGACACCGGGGTCAGCGGGTCCAAGGGGGCCGGTGGTTCTTGGGTCAGGTCAAAGACCCCCGAAGGGTTCCGTCCGATTTTGGTGCATTCGGTCAACGAGGACATCTGGCCGCCCTGGGCACCCAAGAGGCCCCGACTGACGGTCCCTTCGTCGGACAAGGTGTGGTCCAGCCGGTAGGCGTTGATCAAAAAATCCAGGTTTTGGGGATTCAACTGGGCCAAGGCTTTGGCCATTTGGTGGTAACCAGTGGGACCATAATAATCATCGGCGTTGACCACCGCAAAGGGGTGGCGGATCTTGTCTTTGGCCAGCAGCACCGCCTGCCCGGTGCCCCAAGGCTTGGTGCGGCCCAGGGGAACCTCGAATCCGGCGGGCAGGGCCTTGATTTCCTGGAAATAATAGTCGATCTCAAACCAGGAACGGTAGGGGCGGATCACCTTGGCGGCCAAAACCTCTTCCAGGTCCTTGCGGATGACAAACACCACACGGGAGAAACCGGCCTTTTTGGCATCAAACAGGGCATATTCCATCAAACTCTCTCCGGCCGGGCCAAAGCCGTCCAGCTGTTTGTCTCCGCCGTAACGGCTGCCCACTCCGGCAGCCAGAATCAGGAGTTCCACCGGACTACTCATTCTTGGGCCTCTTGGACGGGAAAGATACACTTCCCGATCGACCGGGGGCGGCAGACCTGCCCGTCCGGCCAAGTGGCCCCGGAGAGGTCGGCCCCGTCCAGGTTGGCGTTTTCCAATTTTGCCCCCATCAAGTCCGCCGAGACCAAACTGGCGTTTTGCAGGTTCGCCTTGGAAAGGTTGGCGTTCTCCAAAAAGATTCCGGTCAGGTTGGCCCCCTTGAGGTTGGCCCCGATCAGGCTCGAACCGTTGAGGTTGAACCAAGCCAGACTGGCCCCTTCGAGGTTGGCGAAGGGCAGGCTACAGGACTTGCATTTTTTTTCCGCCCACATCTGGGTCAAGGTCGGGTGCAGACATTTACCGATGGAACCTTCGGCGCAGATGTTGCCATCGGGCCACCGAGCCCCGGTGAAGTTCCCCCCTTCCAGTTCGGTGAAGGAAAGGTCGGCGTTGGCCAGATTGGCCTGGGTCAGGTCCGCCTTCTTGAGGCTACCCCCCGAAAGGTTGCTGCCCGAAAGGTTGGCCCGGTAGAGTTTAGCCGAACCCAGTTTGACCCCGCTCAGGTTCCTAGAGGCCAAAGGGGCGTAAACCAAGCTGCACTTTTCGCATTGTTTTTGGTTGATGGTGCGGACCACCGAATCGGTGATACAAAAACCAACGCTCCCGTTGGTGCACCTTTGCCCATCGATCCAGGTCGCCCCAACCAGCCGCACGTCCCCGAAGTCCACCGCCTCAAAAACCGATTTGTTCAGATTGCTGTCCGAAAAATCCGCCCCTTTGAGGCTCAGGTTCACAAACCTGCCTTCGGCGAGGTTGGAGTTGAGGAACAAGGCCCGTTTGAAGCTCGCCCCGGTGAAGTTGGACCCAGGGGCATCGGCCTCGGCGACCCGCACCTCCTCAAAGTTGGTGCCCTGGAAATTGGTGGCTCCGAACTTGACCTTGTTGAACTTGCCTTTGGTCAGGTTGGCCCCGGCGAAGCTGGAAGCGGTCAGGTCGGTTTCGGAGAAGTCGGTCCGCTCCAGGTCGGCCCCGGCAAAATTGGTCCCCGGAAAGCTGCCGTTCCTCAAGTTGGAGCCGGACATCTTGGCCCCGGCAAAGTCTTGGGCCGGTTTTTTGATCATGATCAAGATGCAGTCCTGGCAAACCTTTTCGGTCACCAGTTTGCTCCAAGAGGGGGTCAGACACATGCCCAGAGATCCGGCCAGACACTTTTCCCCATTGATCCAAATTGCGTCCACCAGGTTGGCTTGGTCGATCTTGATGCCGGTGATCTCGGCTCCGGTCAGGTTGGCCTTGGCCAGATTGGCTCCGGTCAGGTTGGCCACCTCCAGGTTGGTGTTGACCAACACCGCCTTTTCCAGGTTGGCCCCCTTGAAGTCCACCCCTCGCAGAAAAGCGCCCTGGAGGTAGGTGTCCACCAACATCGCATAAGGCAGGCTACAGTCCCGGCAGGTTTTGGTGGCCAGGAGCCTTTCAAAGGTTTCGGTGACACATTTGCCGAACGAACCTTTTTTGCAGGTTTCCCCGTTGGACCAAGTGGCCCCTTCAAAGTAGGTTTGCTGGTAGTTGACCCCGGTGAGGTTGGCTCCGGTCAGGTCGGCCCCGTTGAGGTTGGAGCGGCTCAGGTTGCTGCCCGAAAGGTCGGCTCCGGCCAACTGGGCTTCCTGTAGGGAGGAACTGGACAGGTCACAGCCGAGGCAGACCTTGGTGGTCTTGAGTTTTTCCAGCTCCGGGGGCTTAAAGCCCAAGGCCGGAAACGCCAAAACCAGGGGCAGGATGCTCAAAAAAAAGATCGCCGTTTTTTTCATCGCCGGTCAGCCAAGTTGATTCTGCCAAGCCTACTGGTTTTCACTCTCACAGGCAAGGGCGGGAATCGGACAAAAAGACGAAGTTGGCTAAAGATGATGGATCAGGCCCCGGCCCTGGGTCTTGGCCTCGGCCAGCGCCGACTCCGCCCAGGCGATGCTGTCTTGGGTCGGGTCGAAGGTGACCGCCCCGATGGAAACCGAAAGTTTGATCCCCAAAGGAAGCTCCAGCTCCGCCGTTTTGCTTTGGATCCGTCCGGCGATCATCAAGGTCGCTTCTTTGCCGGTTTCGGGCAGGAACACCAGGAACCGGTCCCCCGAAAGGCGGCAGGGCAGGTCGTTTTTGCGGGTCACTTCACCCAGCAGGTTGGCGAAGCTGGTCAACACTTGGTCCCCGGCCTCGTGGCCAAAGGTGTCGTTGACCACCTTAAAATGGTCCAGATCCAAGGCCAACAAGGAGAAGGGCTCGTCCTTGCCTTCCTTGACCCGCTGTTCGGCGTTGCAGAGGTACTTGTTGAACTGTTCCGGGTTAAAGACATGAGTCAGGCTGTCGAGCATCAACAGCCGCCTCGTGTCCAACTCCGCCATCCCCAACCGGATCTGGTTGATCAGCTCGGTCAGCTCCACCGGCTTGGGCAAAAAGGCGTTGGCCCCTGCGTCCATCGCCCTCTTGATGTCACCATCCGAGGTATGGCCGGTCAAAAGGATCACATAAAGCAGCGGGAAGTTGCCTTCGGTCTTCAGCTCCTTGGCCACCTCCAGCCCGTCCTTTTTAGGCATGGACAGGTCCATCAGGAGAATGTTCGGGGACTTCTCCAGCACCAGCGCCAAGGCCTCTTCCCCGTCTTGGGCTTCAAAAACCTCGTATCCTTTTTTGACCAAAAACTGGCTGAGCAAAAACCGACTGCTCCGCTCGTCGTCGGCAATCAGGATTCGATTGTTGAGCCTTTGTGCCTTCATCGGGAACCAAACCTATAAGAATGAACAAACCGTTAACCCCAACTGCCATTTTCAGCCGGTCCTGGCAAGAAATTTTCTTTTTTAACGGTCCTCTACAGGTTTTTCCGGCACTGGAGGTTGCGGTTGGGCGGGCCGCAAAAGGCCAATCAAGAGGCCAAATTCCTGGGCCTCCCTTGTCACCGCCAACAAGGCGGGGTAACGTTCCACAAATTTTCGGACCTGGGACTTGCTGGTCCCCAGCTCCAAGGCCAGCTTGCCGAAATCACAACCTTGGGCCAAAAAACGGTCCAGAAAATACCCGATGTAGAGGGGGTAGGCAGGATTTTTGGGGTTGATCCTGATTTCCTCTTGGCCCAGGTAAGACTGGATCTCTTTGGGCGGCCTGACCTGCAAAACCCGCAGCTCCGTGCCCTTGAGGTAGTCCAGGGCTATGGCCAACCGGAGCTTCCGAAGCGCCCCGGCCAAGTTTTCCTCCTTGGAGCGGCTGGCGGTATCACTCACCTGGAGGCGGCCCAAGGTCAAACGGATGGCGTTTTCCACCTTGTTTTTTTTCTGTCCCCCTTTCCCGCCGGACTTGTAAACATCCCGTCTGGCCTTGGCCACCAGTTCCGGGTCGGTCAACCGCAAAAAGTCCAGCCAACGGTCTGGGGAGTAATCGGAGCTTTTCATCGTCAAGGGTACCGGTAGAGATTGGCCCTTAGGGTCGGTCAAAAAAACGGTTCAGGGAATCCAAAAGTGAAGGGGCCGGCAAACCCGGCTCGGTCCAGTGCAGGCTGGGGATGCTTTTGGCCCAGGTCAGTTGTTTTTTGGCGTACCGGCGGCTTTTTTGCTGGATCAGTCGGGTCATACCGCTGTGGCTCAACCGGCCCGCTAAATATTCCACCGCTTGGCCGTAGCCGATGGACTGGAGCGAAGGCAGCTTGGGGTTGTAGCCCTGGTCGAGCAGCCCTCGGGTTTCTTCCACCAACCCCTTTTGGACCATCAACTCCGTGCGCCGGTCGATCCTTTGGTACAATTCTTCCCGCTCCCAATGGATGGCCAGATAAAAGGGCCGGTATCTTTGCTCTCCAAAACCGTGTTCCGCCTGCCAAGACAAGATGGACTTCCCGGTGCTCAATCGGACCTCCAAGGCCCGGGTCACCCGAGCGGAGTCCTGGGGGTGCAGGGCCGCCGCTCCTTGCGGGTCGAGGGCGCAAAGCTCCCGGTACAAGGGGGCCACCCCGGTTTGGGCCAACCGTTCGTAAAGCTGTGCCTTCAAGGCGGGGTCGGTAGCCGGCAGGGCCACCAACCCTTCCACCAAGGCCTTCAGGTAAAGATGAGTGCCCCCCAGGAGCAGGGGAACCTTACCCCTTTGGACCAGTTCCCCAATCACCTTGTCTGCATCCTTCTGGAAGGCTCCGGCGCTGTAAGGCTGGTCGGGGGTGAGCAGGTCGATCAGGTGGTGGGGGACCAGCGCCCTTTCTTCGGGGCTGGGCTTGGCGGTGCCGATGTCCATGCCCTTGTAAACGAGCATGGAATCGGCGGAAACGATCTCGGCCGAAAGGGCCTGGGCCAAAAGCAGCCCCAACGCCGTTTTACCGCTGGCGGTGGGGCCCAGCAGGACCAAAACCTTCGGCACCATGTTTTAATGGTGGCTGGCGGTCAACTCCGAACCAAAGGCGGCCCGGCTGTCGGGCAGCGGTGCGGGCACCACCTCCAGATCCTTGTCGTCCACCGGTTGGGGCTCTCGCTCCAAAACCAGCTTCAAGACCTCCCGGACGTGCCGCAAGGGCCGAATCTCCAGGCCTTCCTTGATCTCTGCGTCCACTTCGCTCAGGTCCTTTTCGTTTTCAATGGGGATCAGCACCTGGGCGATCAGGTTGCGCTTGGCGGCCAGCAACTTTTCCTTCAACCCGCCGATGGGCAAAATTTTGCCCCGCAGGGTGATCTCGCCGGTCATGGCGATGGATTTTTTTAAGGCAATCCCGGTCAAGGCGGACACCAGGGCGCTGGTAATCGCAATCCCCGCCGAAGGGCCATCCTTGGGGGTTGCCCCTTCGGGAACGTGGACGTGGATGTCCAGGTCGCTGAAGACCTTGGAATAGATCCCCAGGCTGTTGGCATTGGCCCTGATGTAGCTCAAGGCGGCCTGGGCGGATTCCTTCATCACCTCGCCCAGTTTCCCGGTCAATTGGATCTTGCCGCTGCCCTTCATGCAGTTGACCTCAATGGTCAGAACCTCGCCGCCCACGCTGGTCCAGGCCAAGCCGTTGACCACTCCAACCTCGTTGAAGGTGTCCAACTTCTCCGAATCGAAGTTGCGCACCCCCAGGTAGGCCTGCACCTGTTTGGAGTCAACGCAAATCGGGTCGTCCTTCTTGTCTTTGACCATCTCGGTCACCGCCCGGCGGCAGGTCTTGGCAATCTTCCGCTCCAGGTTTCTGACCCCGGCCTCTTTGGTGTAGTGCCGGATCATCTCCAAGATCCCTTCCTGGGTGAACTGGACCTTGTCCAACTCCACCCCGTTTTCTTTGGCCTGCCGGGGCACCAGGTACTTCTCGGCAATTTTGAGTTTCTCCAGTTCCGAATAGCCGGAAAGATGGATCAGCTCCAGCCGGTCGGCCAGGGGGCCGGGGATGTCCTGTTGGCTGTTGGCGGTACAGATGAACATCACGTTGGAAAGGTCGTATTCGACCTCCAGGTAATGGTCCATAAATTCCTTGTTTTGTTCCGGGTCCAGAACCTCCAACAAGGCCGAAGCCGGGTCGCCCATGTGGCTTTGGCCCATCTTGTCCACTTCATCGAGAAGCATCACTGGGTTGTTGGTCTTGGCTTTTTTCATGGACTGGAGAATTTTTCCGGGCATGGCACCAATGTAGGTCCGCCGGTGACCCCGAATCTCCGCTTCGTCCCGCACTCCGCCCAAAGAAAGCCTGACGAATTTGCGGTCCAAGGTCCGAGCGATGCTCCGGGCCAAGGTGGTCTTGCCTACCCCCGGAGGGCCGACCAGACAGATGATCGGACCACGGAGGTCCCCCACCTTGTTGGCCACGGCGATGTATTCTACGATCCGTTCCTTGACCTTTTCCAGGCCGTAGTGGTCCTCATCAAGGACCTGCTGGGCATGATCCACCCCAAGGTTGTCCTTGGTTTCCGCCTTCCAGGGGACGCTGACCAACCAGTCGATGAAGTTGCGGACGATGTTGGCCTCCGAAGACATCGGCGGCATCAACTTGAGCTTTTTGAGCTCCTTGACGGCCATTTCCTTGGCCCCTTTGTTCATCCCGCAGGTCTTGATCTTGTCTTCGTATTCCTCGTACTCCTCTTTGGCATCCTCGGAGCCCAGCTCCTTTTGGATCGCCTTCATCTGCTCGTTGAGGTAGTATTCCTTTTGGGTTCGGCCAATCTGCCCCTGAACCCTTTCCTTCAGCTTTTGTTCCAACTTTTTGTGTTCTTCCTCTTCAAGCATCCTCGAATAAACCATCTCCAAGCGCTTCTTGTCGCTCAGTTCGGCCAGCAGTTCTTGTTGCTTGCTGATTTCCAAGGTCAACAGCGGGGCGATCAGGTCGGCGATTTCTCCAGGGCTGTAGTCCCCCGATAGGATCTTCTCCGCCGAATCCACTCCCTTGGTCACCCGTTTGAGGAAATTTTTCAGCTCGTCCTTGACTGAACGGGCCACCGCAGTGGTTTCGAGGTCTTCGGCAAAGTCGCATTCCAAAAGCTCCACTTCCGCTTGGTAGGCGGATTGGGAAAGGTCCACCGACAAACGGCGGCCCCGAGCCTGAGCCTCGAACAGAGCCTTGATGGTGCCGTTGGGCAGCCGCATGATCTGCAGGATCGAGCCGACAGTGCCTACCTCATAAAGATCGTCCGCATTGGGCTTTTCCACCATCGGGTCCTTTTGGGCCACCACAAAGATCCGTCGATCTTTGGCCAGAGCCTCTTCCAGCGCTTCGATGGACTGTTGGCGACCGATAAAAAAGGGCGTGGTCATGTGGGGAAAAACCACAATGTTACGCATCGGCAGCATCGGGAGGCGGACGATCTTCATTTGGTTGGTTTCGGTCATGTCGTTTCCCTGTTTTCCCTTTGGGTGTTTGGCGGCAGCGGCCCGCAGTCCGAGAATGCCCCAGGGGGCGCACCCGGACCGGTAGGGGGCCTCAAACCGCCGCTTGTTGTCGCTTGCCTTGGCTGTGCTTTAGTATTTCCATCCGGTTCAAGGCATCCACAAAGGCCTTGGCACTGGCGATCAGGATGTCCGTCTCCGAACCTCGGCCCGAAGTGGCCAGCCCCTCGTCCTCGATCCCGATGGAAACCATGCCCTGGGCATCGGTGCCGCCGGTGATGGATTTGACCGAAAACTTGGTCAGGATGCAACTGCTGCCTACAATCTCCCTGATGCTGTTCAGCGCCGCATCAATCGGCCCGGCCCCAATGGCGGCATGGGGGGGAAGGTGCCTGCCGTCTGCTTCCATTCTAACTGTGGCGGTCGGCAAGGAGTCTGTACCGGAAAATACGCTCAAGTTCAGCAGCTTATACTTCTCTACCTTCTGTACCCGGTCCCCGGCCACCAGCAGTTCGATGTCCTCATCGTAAACCACCTTCTTTTTGTCGGCCAACTTTTTGAATTCGTCGAAAATCCGCACGATTTCTTCTTCGCCTACCTGATAACCCAAGTCCCGCACCCGCTCCAAGAGCGCCGCCCGGCCAGAGTGTTTGCCCAAAACCAGATTGTTTTTGGCCAAACCCACTGAAGCGGGGGTCATGATCTCGTAGGTCAAACGGTTTTTGAGCACCCCATCCTGGTGGATCCCCGACTCGTGGGCAAAGGCGTTGTCACCGACAATCGCCTTGTTGGCCTGGACCAAAGAGCCGGTCAACTTGGTCAACAGCCTGGAGGAATGAATCAACTGGGTGCTGTCCACCCCGGTCTGTTTGCCGAAGAAGGCTCCCCGGACCACCAGGGCCATGACGATCTCCTCTAAGGCGGCGTTGCCCGCCCGTTCGCCGATACCGTTGAGGGTACATTCCACCTGGGTGGCTCCCCCTTGGATCGCCGCCAAGCTGTTGGCCACCGCCAACCCCAAGTCGTTGTGGCAATGGGTCGAAAAAACCACTTGGTCGGCGTTGTACACCTCGTTTTTGAGGCGGCTGAACATCTGGGTGATCTCCCCCGGAGTCGTGTAACCCACGGTGTCGGGGAGGTTCAAGATGGTGGCCCCGGCCTTGACCACCGCCGAGCAGATCTCCACCAAAAATTCTGGGTCCGAGCGAGTGGCATCTTCACAGGAGAACTCGATGCTGTCGGATTCCTTCCTGGCTCGTTCAACCGCCCGGACTGCCTTTTGGATGGCGGTCTTCCGGTCAATCTTCAACTTTTCCTTCAAGTGAAGGTCGCTGGTGGAGATAAAACAATGGATACCCCAATTGTGGCTGCCCTTGAGGGCGTTGATCCCGGCATCTATGTCCGAGTCGATCACCCGGCAAAGGCTGACCACCCTGGGTCCCTTGAGTTCGTGGCCGATCATCTGGACCGAATCAAAGTCGCCGGGGCTCGAAGCCGCAAAGCCCGCCTCGATCGAATCCACCCCCAACCGTTGCAGTTGTCGAGCAAGCAGCAGCTTTTCTTCCTTGTTCATGCTGCATCCTGGAGATTGCTCTCCGTCTCGTAAACTGGTGTCAAAAATGAAGATTCGGTTTGGGTCCATTGCTTTACTCTGCGTCTGAAGGTGAACAAAAAACTGCTGTGCTGGTCATTGTATTGGCTCCTTTGGTAATTTGCAAAGGGTCAATTTGCATAGCCCCCTGGGGTCTCCTTTGGAGGCAGGTCTTTTTTTGCGGGGCTGGGCAATAATTCATGTATAAATATAGTTTGTTACATACACTGGTGTCCAAAAAACTGTTTTCCCTCCTTTGGTAACGGAAGAAAAAAGTGAGAACCCCAAAGAGAGGTCCAATTGACGGAGGAAAAATTTTCAGCACAGAATGTCCCGTTCTGTCTTGCTATGACGGCCTTCAGCCCCAACCCCCTGGCTGGGGTTTTAAGGATAACATTCTGGCATAACAGGTTATTTTAAAGAAAGCCCAGACCCCCGGAAGGTTGCTTCCCGGTGAAAAACTTAAAACTCAAAGGCCATGAAACCTTGCGGTAAATTAAACTTTTTGCCCACTCTGCTGCTCTGGGTGTTTGTTTTTCTGGCCCTCGGGGTAACGGGGCTTGGAGGGCACCTGCCGGAAAAGTCCAGGGGCAAGGTCGCCTTTGAGTCTTTGGGGGGCCTGGGGTTCGGCAACATGGAGCGGACCGCCCAGCCGCCCAAGGCCTTGGCGGAGGCCGCCGAAACCCTCCTGGTCTCTTTGGGTCGGCATTTGGAATCCGACACCGAAGTGGCCGACCGCATCTCCCCCTACCAAACCAAATTTGGCCTTGGCTACCACTTCCCTCGCTCCTCCAGGCAAGGGGGAGGCGGCAGCGGCGGCGTTCTCCCGCCCTTGCACGGACACAGCCCTCCTTTGGGTTGAATCGGGTTTAAAGCGCTCCTGCCCCAGCGGCGAGAGCCCCCCATTCATCCCAGGCTGGGCCCCCAGGCGCAAATGACGATGACTTTGCCCCCAGGACCCCGCCTCTTAGCCCAACCAATTGAAGAGGCGCTGAACCGAATGCGCAGTTTAAGAAGCACAGTCAAAGAAAAATTCCGACAGCACATCCTGATCCCCTTGACCGAAAGCCATGCCCCGATTGGGGAAGCGGCCCTGGGGAGCGCAGTGGGGATGTTCATGGGCATGACCCCGACCGTCGGGGTCCAGATGTGGATGGTTTTGTCCACTTGGCTGGTCTTTAAATATGTCCTTCGGGTGCGGTTTGACCTGATGATCGGCACCGCCATGGTCTGGCTCTCCAACCCCGTCACCATGGGGCCGTTGTACTACGGTTTTTTGGTGACCGGAGCTTGGTTCTTTAAGTTGATCGGCACCGGCGAAGTGATGCTCAGCTACACCGACTTTTCCGAACGGTTGGCGGCCATTGACGGTTCCGCCACCCTTTCGTTGCAGGAAAAGTTCATGGAGGGGGTGCATTTTCTGATTTTTGAGTTAGGCTACCCCATGGTCATCGGCAGCCTTTTTTGGGCGACCCCCTTGGCCATTTTGTCTTATTATTTCACCTACAAATACCTGCGGCTTTACCGGATGAAAAAGGCCGCCAACCTGGGGCTCAGTTACGAGGCATGGCGAGAAAAGTTCGAGAAGAAGAGCTGAAGGGAAAGCTCCTGGAAAAAGAGCACCTGGACCCGGACCTCCTGGAGCTGTCGGCCAACTTGGACGACATGAACCCGGAGTTTTTGGCCCATGTGTTCGACCGCCTGTTTGCCGCTGGGGCCAAGGATGTTTGGGCAGTGCCGATTTTGATGAAAAAGGGCCGCCCGGCGGTGACCCTCAAGGTCCTTTGCCCGGCGGTTTTGCTGCCCAAGATCGAAGATGTGGTGTTCGCCGAAACCACCACCTTGGGGCTCCGGTACCACCCTCTTGACTGTCACCGGCTGGAAAAACGTTTGGTTGAGGTGGAGACCCCTTGGGGTAAGGTTCCGGTCAAACTGGGGTACAAAGAAGGCCAACTGACCCAAATCAGCCCCGAGTTTGAAGCCTGCAAAGCCCTGGCCCTCAAGGCCCAGGTCCCCCTCAAAGCGGTCTATGAGGCGGCGAAACAAGCCTGTTGAAGGCTCGTTCTCCCTGCCCAAACTGGAGCCTCACCCCGGCGAGAGGGAGCTTTACGGTCCCCTCCCCCAAGAGCAAAACCGAGGGTTGTCCTTTCGTCCGAGATTTTTCCGCTCCGCCGTCTATCCGTTTGTGCATTGATTTAGCGCTATTTTGACCGATTTTGCCTGCATTAAAAATTGTTTTTGCCGGATCAACTTTGTTATATTTGTGTCAATTCCGTTGGAGGAAAATTTTCTTTTGCTGTGCCGTCCCTCCAAAAGCAACACTTCTGAGGCAGACTTATGGCAAACATTGAGTTCTGGTCCCTCTGGATCTTCTTGGGTTTTTTCTTTCTGCTAGGGGAAATCTACTCGGCCGGGCTGGTTTTGGCCTCCTTGGCCCCCGCCTGTTTTGTATCCGCCTTCATCGGTGGCTGGGGTGGCCCCATTTGGTTGCAGGTCGCCAGTTGCCTTGTTTTGGGGGTGGTTTCGGTGACCCAAACTCGGGCTTGGCTCGCCCGTAGGGAACTGAGTCCAGGAAACACTAATGCTTACCGGGCCTTCCAGAGAGGCCCCGTGGGCTTGAGTGGAATAGTGGAGCAGCTGACCCAATTGGAGCCAACGACCGGGATCATTCGGTTGGAGGAAGAACTCTGGGAGGCTAAAACGGTGCCGGGCACCGCAATGAAGGTCGGCCAGCTGGTGCAGGTGCTTTCGGTGGAAGGGAAGGTTTTGCTGGTACACCCGCTCTCGGCGGTCTGACTCTCGCTGCAACCGAACCTGCCCTTAGAAGCTTTTTCTTGAAGGTTCCGGGTCGATTTTGCCTGAGGAATAGGGTCAATACCCTATTTTTTAATCTACTGCATTTTCAGTGCTCTGCTTCCCTGAACAGCTCCTTCAGCCTTTGCATCTCCAAAGGTTTGGCCTAGAATTCGTTGAACCTCACCGGCAGCCCCAATGCCAAGTGCTCTTCGGGCTCCGATCCGGTCAGGGCATAAATTTTCATCGACTTTTCCAGCAGGGTGTGGAGCTTTTTTGCCCCCTCCAGACCGCCCAGCCCCCGGCATCTTGAGGTCCATCAAAACCAGTCCAAAGCTCTCCTCTTGGGCCTGATCCAGGCTGCTTCGGCACTCTCCACCCGGCAAACCTAGAACCCGTTGGCTGCCAGAGCCTTTTGGGCCAGTTCGCCGCTTTACTGGTTGTCCTCTACCACCAAAACCTTCATTTTTCCACTTCAGGCAAAGATTTTTAAGCCCGGCGAATTTGGGTCGGTTGGACCTTTATTTGGACAGCAACTGCCCGGTTTTGACCGCTTGGGCGTAGGCTTCGGCTCCGGCTTTCATCTCTTTGCCCAGCTCCCTAAAACGGACCGCATGGCGGGGGGCAAACTCCGGGTCCAACCCAAACAGGTCGTGCCAGACCTGAACCTGACCGTCACAGTGGGGACCGGCACCGATCCCGATGGTCGGGATAGACAGGGCTTGGCTGACCTTGTGGGCGGTTTCGTGGGGGATGTTTTCCAGCACCAGGGCCCAGATCCCCGCCTTTTCCAAGGCCAGGGCCTCTTCCAGCAGTTTTTGGGCGGATGCTTCCGTTTTCGCCTGTTTCCCGTAGCCCCCATAGAGGTTGATCCACTGGGGCTGCATCCCCAAATGGCCCATCACCGGGATCCCGGCGGCAACAATTTTTTTGATCTGGGGCACAAAATCAATCCCCCCTTCCAGTTTGACCGACTGCATCCCCGCCTGGGCCACAAAACGTCCCGCCGATTCCAAGGCCTGTTCAGGGCTCACTTGGTAGCTCAAAAAAGGCATGTCTCCCACCAACAGGGACGACTTGGCCCCACGGGCCACCAAGCTGCAGTGGTAGATCATCTGGTCAAGGGTGACCGCCAGGGTATTCTCCAGCCCCGCCACCACCATGCCCAAAGAATCACCCACCAGGATCACGTCCACGATCCCGTCCACCAGTCTGGCCTGGGAATAGTCATAAGCGGTCAATACCACCAATGGGGTGACACCCTTTTGCTGGGCCAGAGCCGGAACGGTTTTTCGGGGCATCTTCCCTTTAGTGTTTGAGCAGGTGTGCAATCATAAAGGCGATGTCCAGGCTCTGTTGCCCGTTGAGCCTTGGGTCGCAACTGGTGGCGTAGTTCAGCGCCAACTGGTGTTCTTCGATCCGGTCCGCCCCGCCGATACATTCGGTCACCGCTTCGCCGGTCAATTCAAAGTGAATCCCTCCGGGCACTGTGCCCTCGGCTCGGTTGATCAAAAAGAAACTGCCGATTTCGCTCAAAATGTCCACAAAGTTGCGGGTCTTGAACTTCCCGGAAACAAAGGTGTTCCCGTGCATCGGGTCGCAACTCCACAGGACCTTGAAGCCCTCTCTTTTGATCTCCCGCAGCACGTTGGGCAGTTGGTCCTTGATCTTTTGGGACCCAAAACGGGTGATCAAGGTCATTCGCCCCGGTTCGTTGGTAGGGTTGAGCCGCTCGATGATCCGTTTGATTTCGTCGAGGTCGTGTTTGGGGCCGATCTTCATGCCGATCGGGTTGCCCACTCCCCGCAAAAATTCGACATGGCCACCGTCCAGCTGACGGGTCCGATCGCCGATCCAAAGCATGTGGGCGGAACAGTCGTACCAATGGCCAAAAAACTCGCCCGCTTGGCTGTCTTGGCGGGTCAAAGCGGATTCGTAGCCCAAAAGCAGGGCCTCGTGGCTGGTGTAAAAGTCCACCTCTTGCAAGGCCCGTTCGTCCCCCAGGCCGATCACCTTGATGAAGGCCAAGGCCTTGTCGATCTCTTGGGCCAGCTTTTCGTAACTCTTGCCTTCTTTGCTTTGGGAAACAAATTCGTTGTTCCAGGCGTGCACCCGTTCCAAAGAGGCAAAGCCCCCCTTGGTAAAGCCACGCAGGATGTTCAAGGTGGTGGCGGCGTGGAAGTAGGCCTGGAGCAGACGGTTGGCATCAGGCCGACGGGCCTCATCGGTGGCTTCCGGGCCGTTGACTATGTCCCCCCGGTAGCTGGGGTATTCCTTGCCCTCGATCATCTCGGTGGGGCTGGACCTCGGCTTGGCGTATTGCCCGGCAATGCGGCCAATTTTGATGATCGGCTTTTCCCCGGCAAAAGAAAGCACCGCCGCCATTTGCAGGATGACCTTCAAGGTCTCCCGGATGTCCTTGGCAGTGCAGCGGGCGAACTCTTCGGCGCAGTCTCCCCCTTGGAGCACAAAAGACTGCCCCTCTTGGGCCTTGGCGATTTCCTTTTTCAGTCGCCTGATCTCTCCGGCGAAAACCAAGGGAGGAAGCTTCACAATCTGTCCCAAGGTCCCCTGGTACAGCTCCTGGTCCGGCCAAGCGACCTGCTGTGCCGCCGGGCTGTTTTGCCAAGAATCCTTCTGCCAATGTGTCTTGAGGTCCATCAATCCTTCTCCGGGGTACAAAACTGGGGAAATTCCCACAGCCAAAAGCCTAAATGGTTGCCCCCAAAGTTGCAACCCTTCTCCGTCCCCCGGTAGAGAGACCCGACCGCTTGGGGCTGTAGCTTGGAGCCAAGGCGGGCTATTCCGGGGGGCAACCCGCTGGATTTAGCCTTGCAGGCTGTTTTTCTTGGACCGGGCCGCTTTGGGGGGAAGAAAAAAGCTTCCCTTTTGAAGGAGCCGGGGGCCGCAAAACCAAGTAGGGTCCAGCTACAAGGGGATTCTTCGCTTCCCCTTGCATCCCCATCTGGGATGCCTTATAATAGTGACAATTCTTACTTTTCCCGAGTGCTGGCGACAATCCGGCTCGGCCAAACCTTCAAAGACAGAGAGAACCGATGAACAAGATGTTGAAATTGGTGATGACCTTCGCACTGGCGATTCTTTTGGTCGTTCCCGTTACCGCCGTCTTTGCTGAGGGAGACCCGCAAGCGGTGTTGAGTCAAGTGCAGGGTTCCGTTGAATTCTCCAAGGATGGCAGCGCCTGGAAACCGGTCCGGCGCAACAAGTTCCTGCAAGACGGCTACTTTGTTCGCAGCGGGGCGGACGGCAAAGGCACCTTGACCATCCAAAAAACCGGTGAAGCTTTTAACTTGGCCGGTGAAGTCCAATTCCAAATCAAGGACGGCAAGGCTGTGACCTCCAAAGGCAAGTTGGAAGCCGCCGCTTCTTCCGAGTTGGTGGCCGGGTTGATGCGCCGGTTCGACAAATCCCAAACCTACACCACCGTAAGGCGGTCCGCTTCCTCCAAATCCGCCAAGGTGGATGCAGCCAGGGAACTTTCCCTTTCTGCCGAATACCCCTACTTGGTCTTTGAAAGCGCCGGTCCCGAATACAGCTACGAAGTAGTCTTGGCCAAGGAAACGATCAAGGTTCCCGCTTCCAAGGAAGCCGTGGTTAGGGTGAATATCCCCGCCTTCTCCGGCAAACAGGCTTACAGCATCAACGTGTACAAGGACGGCAAGCAGGCATTCGCCATGACCCCCTACTCCAAGGGTAAGGACACTAAGGACCGGGAGTTGACCTGGCTGGCCGATGACAAGGTCCAGACCTTGAAAGCCCAAGTGGAACAAGTCAAGCAAGCCTTCCCGGGCAACGATGCCATGCTCTCGAAGGTTTATGAGCAGGAAGGTTTGTATGTCGCCGCCATGGACGCTTACCAGTCCTACCTCAAGAGCAATCCTGAGGATGAAGACATTTATCCCTTCTACTTCTTTGTGATCAAAAAGCAGCTCTTCCTTGAAGACCTGTACAAGGACGAAGTAAACAAGTACAAGGCCGCAGCGGAATAAGCCCACTCGGCTTTGGGTAAAAACTGCCTCCTTGGGTTCACTCCCAAGGAGGCTTTTTTTTGCCGGTTGTTTGGCCTCCAGGCAGGGGTCGGCAGCGCCCCCCTTTCAACCCTTCTCCCCAGGAAACCGCCATGACCCACGGCCAACTGACTCTTTGTATCGATTCCAGGTTTGTCAGCCCTTACGCCTTGTCCGCCTTTGTGGCTTTGCAGGAAAAGGGGCTGCCCTTCGAGCTGCAAAAAATCAACCTCCAGGCTAAAGAAAACTACCGCCCGGAACACCTGAAACGCAGCCTGACCGGGCGGGTTCCGGTTTTGGTCCATGGGGAATTTTCCCTCTCCGAGTCCTCGGCGATTGACGAATACCTGGAAGACCGGTTCCCCGGCCCCCAGTACCCCCGGCTATACCCTACGGACCTGGAGCACAAGGCCAGGGCAAGGCAGCTCCAGGCCTGGTTGCGCAGCGACCTGCTGCCGATCCGCCAAGAACGTTCCACGGAAGTGATCTTTTTAAAACCCAACCCCCAACCCCTGTCCACCGCCGCCCAAGCTGCGGTATCCAGCCTGTTTGGGGTGGCCGAGGGTCTGCTTTCGGGCACCGGGGAGCAATTGTTTGGGGATTGGTGTATTGCGGACACCGACTTGGCCTTGATGCTCAACCGGTTGGTCCTCAATGGGGACGAAGTGCCCCCAAGGTTGGCCGCCTACGCCAGCAAGCAGTGGCAACGCCCTTCGGTCCAGCTTTGGGTGGAGCAGGCCAGGAAGGGGGCAGGCAAACCGGCCTGACGCACCTGGGTAGTTACCCCCGGCAGCTTGCCTTTGGGATAGCGTCTTTTAGCTGAAATTGTTTCGGGCTTTGGCCAGTCCAACGTTTAAAGGCACGATTAAAGGCGCTTTGCTCAGCGAAGCCTAAAAGAAAGGCGATCTCGGAGAAGGTGTAAGCCTTGTTCCCGATCCAACGAAGGGCTTTTTCTTTGCGCACCTGGTCCAACAATTCTCGATAGCTGGTGTTCTCTTGTTTAAGCCCTTGCTGGAGACTTCTTTGACTGGTGTTCAGCCTTTTGGCCACCGCAACTAAGCTTGGGGATTCTCCCGGCAAAGCCCGGAGGATTTCATGACGAACTCGACCGGACAAACTAGGCTCTGGAAGTCGGCGAGCCATCAATTCGTTGGCATGCTGCTCCAGAGATTCAAGCAATTCGGGGTCGTTGTTCGCCAAAGGAGCGGCAAGCTGGGCTAGCGAAAACACCAAACTATTTTCACTGCACCCAAACTCAGGGAGAACCCCAAAGTGAGTTCGGTATTCGGCAGGGCGGCAAAGCCTAGAGTGAGTCAAGCAAACGGCTTCTGGCCTGATCCGCTGCTCACTTTGTTCACCGAGATAGTGAGCCAAAGCCATTAAAAAACCTTCGGTGCTGTGTGGCTCCTGGGCTTCTCCTGTCTCTAGCACCCTTAAAATCCCTCGGTTGCCCTGGATTCGAAAACTGAGTGATTGCCCCCCTCCCACCAAACCATGGTATCGAACTAACTTGACTAACGCTTGTTCTGCGCTGGGGCATTGGAGCATGATATACAGCAACAAATGGTTCTTCGCCTTTTGACTAAACGCCTCACCAAACCTCAACCCAAGCCCGTGGTCCCCCGATTGCCTGACCGCTGCTTGCCACAAAGAACGGTATTGTTGAACCTCAAGTGGGTAAGGGTCCTCAAGCTCAAACAGGTGGGAAAGCTCCAATTGCTTTAATAAGGGGGCAACTTGCACCCCTAGTTGCTGAAAAATTCCTAAAGCCAGTTTAAACAGACCTGCTGTGGTGTGTGCCATCGGTCTTGCGCCTTTTGTCAAAAGATTTGCACCTTCGGTCAATACCGGAGGGGGCGACTGTGTTCTACCTAAGTTGAGCGCTAAGCCCCACAAAGGGGCTGAAGGATCTTGCTCAGCATGTTGATTCTGTTTATCATAGGGGCAAATTCTCCGCAAGGATTTGTGTCACCCATTTGGTGCCTCGCCCCATGAACCAATCCAACTAAAACCAGCGAATCAATGAAGCTGGATCAAACAGCTTGGACTCATCGCAGCTTAGCCAAAACATCTGGGAGCCCCCATGAAGAGACAACGTCCCCCTAGGATTCACAAATCCAAGGGTTTTTCGAGCCCTTTCAAGTTCCTTTTGATTTCGTTGATTTGCAGCTCCCTCACCCTGGGGATGACCGCTTCACTCAGTCACGCCACTGAATTGACCCTTGAGTTTCCCGAGGTTGCCGGCAATTCCGGCCCCATTCAGGTTGCCCTGTTTTCTTCTCGCCAGCAAGCGGACTTCCCGTTTCATCGTTCACCTAGCCCCCTCCTTTGTTTTGAAATCGCCGACAAGCAACCTCAGGGTGCGGTGTTTCGCTGTGACGACTTAACACCCGGGCGGTACGCCGTCTTTGCTTACCAGGACACCAATCGGAATGGCCAAATTGACCACCACTGGTATGGTCCACCTAAGGAAGGGATCGGATTCTCTAATCAAGCCTCCCCTGGGCTCTTTGGGCCTCCGAAGTTTGATCAAGCTGCCTTTGAACTCCATGAGAAACCTTTGACAATCACCATAAGGCTTCGGCCTTTTTAACGAAAACAAATAGGAGAACCATGAACGTGAAACAACAATTTGGAGCTGCACTGGCCAGTGCGGTTGTGATGATGCTCACCGCTGGATTATGGCATGAGGTGATCATGGCCCATTTTTATGAAGCGGAAACGGGCGCAAAACATGAGGGGACCGGCTTGATCTTGGTGTCTTACCTGATCCTCGGCGGTTTGATGAGCTATTTCTATCGCCCAAACCGGATAAAAACTGGAACCATCCTACAGGGCCTTTGGTTTGGGGCCTTGATGGGAGTTCTGTGGGTATTCCCTCACGAACTTGCTATGGCGGGAGCTCACTCAGAGCCACTGGGCTACGTGTTTAAAAACGGTCTATGGCATGTAGTGGAACAGGGGGTTGGGGGAGTTGTGATCAGCTGGATCTACAGCCGTGGGGATCAAGTGACAAGTTAGCGACGTAAGCGCAAAGCCACCATGACTTTTGCGCCTACGCTTTCATATCAAGATTGATATAGCAGGGCATAGTGGACCGAAGCGCAACGCTCACCGACAATCAGCTTTATCGGTTTGGATTCAGGTTTGCTGGGCCGCTCAAGCTCCAAGGGGATCAAGCTGACCAAGGGCTCGGTGATTTTTTTGGTGGGGAGTTCTTCTGAAACTCTCCTCAGCCAGCCTGAAAAGGTGGTGGGGTGAATCCCATGCTTTCGGGAATACGCTGCTTGGCTTAGGCCTGATGCCTGCCATTGCTTGATGGGCTTGTTGCGTGTTCGTTTGGACCTCTGCTTTTTCATGGGGCTCCTGGAATCGAGGGTCTTTCAAGCAGGAGCATGGCACAGCGTTAGCGAACGATGAAGGTGGGGTTTACCGGGCGCTTACGCCTTTGGGACCTCCGCCAGCAAATTTTAGGCAAAAAAAAGGGAGCTTTCGCTCCCTCTTTTGGTACTGACTGCTTTTCTTGCCTACTTGTGGAACAGGGTCCGGCCCTTCGAGCGCAGGTCGCTGGCACCGACCCCAACCCGCTCGGCCATGCCTGCTTCCCCTTTTTTCATGTAGGCCCTGGGGTCGTAGTACTTTTTGTTGCCCACTTCCCCATCGATCTTGAGCATCCCATCGTAGTTCTTGAACATGTGGTCCACAATCGGCCTAGTGAAGGCGTATTGGGTGTCGGTGTCGATGTTCATCTTGACCACGCCGTAATCCAAGGTCTCCCGGATCTCTTCCAAGGTCGAGCCGGAGCCGCCGTGGAATACCAGATCCAGCCTAGCATCCTTGCCGTACTTCTTGGTCAGGGCATCTTGCCCTTGTTTGAGAATGGCCGGTTTGAGCTTCACGTTGCCGGGCTTGTAAACCCCGTGGACGTTGCCGAAGGTAGCGGCCAGCATGAACCGGCCCTTTTTGCTCAGCTTTTCGTAGGCGTAAAGCATGTCTTCGGGGGTAGTGAACAGCTTTTCCGCCGGTGCCCCTTCATGGCTGACCCCGTCTTCCTCACCGCCGACCACGCCGGTTTCAACTTCCAGGATGATCTCCACGGTGGCGCATTCTTCCAGCAGGCTTTCGGCAATCTGCATGTTCTCCACCATCGGCAGCTCGGAGCCGTCAAACATGTGGGAGTTAAACAGGTTGGGCAGGCCCTTTTGGCGGCGACGTTTGGTCTCTTCGATCAAGGGGCGGACAAAGGTGTCCAATTTCCCCGGTTGACAATGGTCGGTGTGCAGGGCGACAAAAACGTTGTACCGCTCGGCCATCAAGTGGACATGTTGGGCCAAGGAAATAGCGCCCAAGGCCATGTCCTTGACATTGCTGCCCGAAGCGAACTCTCCGCCGCCGGTAGAAACCTGGATGATCCCATCCGAGCCCGCATCGGCAAGGCCCTTGAGGACGGCATTGGCGGTGGCGATGCTGCTGACGTTGATCGCCGGGTAGGCATAGTGGTTTTCCTTGGCGGTGTCGAGCATCTTGCAATATTGCTGAAAGTTCACGACCGGCATTGCTTCCTCCAGGGGAAATTGTTACAGGTGGTCTAGATTTGGGTCTTTGTACCGCAATTCGCCCTTATTAGTACAGTCTTTTTCCCTCTCACTCAAGGCCTCTATGGAATTTAGCATGGACCAAACCCCGGAAGTGGAGCCCCAGAAAAAACGGGCTCTCCTCCGAGAAGCTCTTTCCTTTATCCAAGGTTTCACCGGTCGGATCGTGGTGATCAAGTACGGCGGTGCGGCGATGGTGCAAGAGGAATTCAAAAAGACCTTTGCCGAAGATGTGGTCCTGCTCCAGTCCTTGGGCCTCAAGCCGGTGATCGTCCACGGCGGCGGCCCGGAGGTCAACCGGGTGGCGGTGACCCACGGCATCACCCCCAAGTTCATTGATGGATTGCGGGTCACCGACTTGGAGTCCTTAAAACTAGGGGAGATGGTCCTTTCAGGGGCGGTCAACAAGGAGATCGTCGGCAGCCTGCTTGCCGCCGGTGGCCACGCCGTTGGCCTTTCGGGCAAGGACGGGCGGCTGGTGGAAGCCAAGAAGCTCGAACATGAAACCCACGACCTGGGTTATGTCGGCGAGATCACCAGGGTCAACCCGGACCTGATTTACACCCTGATCGAACGGGGATACATCCCGGTCATCTCCCCCATCGGCATCGGCCTGGACCACCAAACCTACAACATCAACGCCGACACCGCCGCCAGCCATATTGCCGCTGCCTTGTCGGCCCAAAAGGTGATCTTCCTGACCGATGTTCGGGGGGTATTGATGGACAAAAAACTGATCAGCCAGCTGAGCACCCAAGAGGTCGAAGAGCTGATCAAAAAAGGAGTGATCAACGGCGGCATGGTCCCCAAGGTCGAAGGCATGATCTACGCTCTACGGCACGGGGTCACCAGCGCCCACATCATCAGCGGCATGGACCACCACGCCCTGATCGCCGAACTTTTCACCCAAAAGGGCACGGGGACGATGATTGTGGGGTAGGAAAAAAGCAAAGGCTGTCGAACCAAAAAGTAAGCGGCTCGTATAGGGTTGTAGTTTTATTGTACTCGGAGTAGAAAAAACCGCATCAAGTGTTTTACTGACTCAAACCAAAAAGAGGAAAAATGGAAAATTTGAATTTGCCTTGGGAAGAAGCCATCCGAAAAGTCTTGGAAGAAGCAGAATTTCCAATGCATTATGAGGAAATTACTAAGCGCATCATTGAACTCAAATTACGGTCTTCACTTGGGGCCACCCCCGCCTCTACCGTCAACGCCCGAATTACTTTCTCAATCAAAAAATACGGTGATTCATCCCCTTATACACGAGTTCTATCCGAAACGGGTCGAGGATTTTACTCTTTAAGAAACAAGCCAGAAAGAACAAATGTCCCAGGGCAGAAAAAAACAGGTCCCCCAGTGCCAGTAGACGAGCCGTTGGAAATCATCATTCAGGCCTTCGGTATGTATTGGAAACGGGACCAAATCGATTGGGAAGGGAAAAACTCCTGCAAAATACTAGGGAATCAAAAAAACGCAGATGTTCAGGTGGACTGCGGGAAACAAAAGGGAATCTATCTCCTGTACGATGGCAGAGAAGTGATCTATGTGGGTCGTTCGGTGGACCGCCCAATTGGGGTCAGGCTTTTTGAGCACACCAAGGACCGCCACGGCAGCAGGTGGGACCGTTTTTCTTGGTTTGGCCTACTCCCTGTCTCAGAAAACGGAGACCTAGAGGAAAAAAAAGAGTTCGAAAAAATTCAACTCGGCACCTTGATTGCTGCCTTTGAGTCCATTCTGATTGAGTCCCTTGAGACGCCCCAGAACAGAAAAGGCGGCGACAATCTTGAAGTCCGAGAGTTTATCCAAGTGCCTGATCCGGAAATTAACAAAAAGACCTTAATGGCAGCAGTGGGACGACTGTAGGCAAACCGTAGCAAGTAGGGCTAAACCAACCCCGCCAACGCCATTTCAAATCGTCTGGTGATCCGCCGTTTGCCGCTTTCAAAGTGGCGGAGGGCAGATTCACTAAAACCCAAGCGCTCCGCTAGTTTTCGTTGGGAAAGATGCAATTTTTCCAGCCTGATTTGTTTTAGCCCCGCCGGGCTGAGGGGGCTTTCAAAGGGGCGGTAGTTGTAGGCCTTGCGGCCAAAAAGCAACCCTTCGGCGCTGATGTCGATGTCCAATTCCGGCCAATGCAATCCCTCCCCCGGACCGATCAATTCCCAGTGACTGCGCTGGGCCGGAGTCGCCCGTTCCAGGTCGGGAAACCATGCCAACGGGAAGACTACCTCAATCCCACTTTCAAAGCAGGCAATTCCCTTCACCCCTTGGCTACGAAAGCCGGTCAGCCGGACCTCCCGTTCAATCGCCGAAGTATTCATCCCACTTCTCCAGGAAAAAGCTTTGGTGTTCTTTGGTGAGGGCTAATGCCATTCTCAAAGTCTGTTCCTTCATTTTGTGTTTAACCACAAAAAGGCTGTTCAGATTTATCTTGGCGGTCTCTTGGGCATACACAACATGGATATGTTTGGGCTCGTGTTCATCCAGGTAAAAGAAAAATCGAAACCCTTGGACTATCAACAAGGTTGGCATCACTTACCTTCGTGCGTACATTGTACGGTATTCTAAAATCCAGGTCAATTTGGAAATCTGTCTTTAGTCCTGACTCGCATTATCCCCCCACCCACCCCGGCAAGGGGCAGCCTTGGCATTGGTTTTTGAGGTAGGTTTCGCAGAGTTGGTCGTAGAACTGGATCAGTCCTTGGTGGTAGGCGAGGTTGCGGCGCAGGGTCATTTGGGGGCCGGTGAGGCCAAGGCGGGATTCCATCGCTTGGGTTTTGTGGTTTTCCCCTTCGGCGGGCAGGAGCAGGAACAGGGCAAAGAGGGTTTTTTGTAGCCCCTTGTCTTGGGAGAAGATCGCCCAGGAGAGAAAAAAAGGCATCAGGCCGTTGATCAACAAGATTCGCTGCCGACTTTCGCCGATCAGCCGTTGGGGGGCGATCAGCTTGACCGAAGACGGGGCGCTCAGGTGGACCAGCGGCTCGGTCTCTGGAGAGGGGAACTGTTGGTCCAAAGCCGCCAGTAGCTTGGGCAAGGGATTTTTGTGGGCCTGGAGCAGCTGTTCGGCTTGGTAAAAAAAACGGAGCCAACTCTTGGCCAGCCCTTCCTGGTGAACCGCCTCCAGGTGGTAGTACAGTCCGGTGAGCCTGCGGGCGGGATGGTTGCTGGGCCTACCTTTGGGGGTTACCTTGGCTAGGGCGTTGAGGCCGGGGTGCAGGGATTTGAATTGTCCCCAATGTTGGGCCAAACTTTCATAGCCTTGGGTGCCCTCCCAAAGCCCCAGCTCGCCCAACCACAGGCCCAAGACCTTACCCTGGGCCTGGGGCAAGGCCAAAAGTTGGGCCACTTCTCCCCAAGGGTGTCGCAACGCCAAGGCCTCAAAGGCTTCGGAGTAGTGGGAATACCCCAAGCACCGGAACAGCAGGCCCAAAAGCTCGGTTTGCGCCCCTTCCAACCCCTTCCCCCAGGTGAGCGCCAGCCGTTCGGATTTTTGGATCTGCCGCTGTTCGGAAGCCTGAAAAATCAAAGACCCCAACCGACTGAGCCGGGCCGGGGTCAAATGGGCCGAGCAGGAATGTTGTGGGGCCGACTTGTTTTTTTCCGACGATCTTTGTACCATGCCCCCCACGAACCTCGAATCCAGTTGTGATGTTAAATGACCAGTTGACCATTTTGGTGGTCCCCCAAAAAGACGGTCCGGTAATCCGGCTCAACCTATCGGCGGTAGTGATCCGCACGATCCTGGTCTCTTTGACTCTGGTTTTTTTGGTCTCCTTGGCCATCTTTATAGACTATCTGTTTATCATCGAGAAGGGCCAAGCCCAGCGGCGGCTCGAAAAGTCGCTGAAACTGCAACAGTTTGAGATCCAGTCGATCCGCAACCAGCTGATCGGGACCCGGGAGCAGCTGAGCAAGCTCGAAGAGTTTGACCGCAAATTGCGGATCATCACCGACCTGCAAGACATCCGGCCCTCGGTCCGGTTCAGCCCTCGGGAGGAAGAGGTGTCCGAAACGGACCAAAGCCGCAAGGCCCTTTCGGACCTCAACCGGCTGGCTTACGACATCCGGGTTCGGGATGCGAGCTTTTTCCAGTTGGATGCCTTTTTGCAGGAACGCAAAGACCGACTGGCCAGAACCCCCTCCATCGCCCCAACCCAGGGTCACCTTTCCTCCAACTTTGGTCTAAGGACCGACCCGTTCACCGGTGGCACCAAGTTCCACAACGGCATGGACATCTCCAACAGCCCCTTCTCCCCGATTTATGCCCCGGCAGACGGGGTGGTGGTGAACACCTTCAACAACGCCGGTTACGGCGAGTTTTTGGTGATCGACCATGGCTACAACATCGTCAGCCGCTACGCTCACTTGTCCAAGTATGAAGTGGTGGTGGGCCAGAAGGTCAAGCGGGGGGATCTGATCGCCAGGATGGGCAACACCGGTCGCAGTACCGCCACCCACCTGCACTACGAGATCCTGGTCCGGGACCAGCATGTGGACCCGGAGAAGTACATCCTCCAGTAACCTAAAGGCAATCTGACCGGCGCTTCCACGTAGAAGCGCCCGTTGGGACCGACCGCACTTTCCCTTCCTCAAAGCCGAATTTTGGACAAAAAAAACCCTTTGGAGCCACCGGGCTTCAAAGGGCCTCTGCGTCTTACAGGAACGAACCCCACTGCCGTACCTTCCACCAACCCCCGCAATCGCCCTTTTAATGGCTGAATTCCGGGTGAAACTTGCGGAGGTTCCAACCTCTAGGACCCCAAGAGCGAAGCTGCAAGACCGAGCCGTTGCCGGTCTCCAACTCCCGGTTGGAGTCCTCTAGGGCTGGGGGCGGGTGGCTTCCGTTGAAAGGGTGAAACCTTTTTGTCCTTTCCGGCGGATTCCGATCAACACCAGTTGCCGACCTTTTTTGTGAGTCATGGGGTTCTCCTTTCTTTACCTTCAAGCCTGTTGGGCTTCTACAGGGTTATTTACCTTAACTGCATGAAATGGACCAGCCATCTTGAAAGAGGAAAATGCAACATTTGTACTCTTTTAGGCCATAAAGTGCATTTTTGTACACTTTATTTTAGTACTTTTGTTCTTTTCACCAAAAACACCCTGACCCTTTTGTCAAGGACTCGACTTTTTTGGCGAGATTCCCTCTCCTTGTGGTATCGGCAGCAAGGAAAAAAACTTGAATGGTTTGGAAAAAAAGACGGAGCTAGCCTAGGCTGGAAGGAAAGGCAGGGAAAAAATGAGGGGCGGGAGTTAAAAAAACCGGCTCCAGTTGCTGCCCAGGTGCGAGCTGTGCCGCCCCAGGTACAAAGGCAGGGTCTTGAGGTCCAGGACCAGGTCCATCTGTTCGAGCGTCAGGGGACGTTCCAAGAGCAGGACCCAAACCCGGTCCTGCAAACCTTCGGAGCGGCGCAGGTGGTTGAGCAACGGCAGGCCCAAGGAGAGGTCCTGGTCCAAAAAGATCAGGTTTGCGTCTGAAGAACGGAGTTCCTCGGCCACCTGGGCAAAGTACCGGGCCAGCCTTGTGGCGTTCTCTTGGGCCAGCCGTTTTTGTTGCTCTTCCACCGTTTGGCCTTCGGTCTCGGGCAAGCTGGCCAACAATTCCGGCTGGGCCACAAAGCCCTTGAGGCTCATGGGGGCCACCAACTGTTTGAGCCTAGCGTAATGGTAGCCAGACTTGGCTACCACCACAGCGTCATGGTCCACACCCCCCATCCCCAAGGCCACCCGGTTGCGGGCCGTTTCGGCCAGTTCCTCGGCAACCCGGGGGATCCAGGTGGCAAAGGCAGGTTGGCACCGAGACCAAGCTTCCAGGCAGGCCAAATTTTCAAACCCTTCCAACAGTTTTTCCTTTTCGTCGAAAAGCTCCTGGGCCGCCAGATCGGTCTTGATGCCCTGCTGGCGTTTGGATTCCTCGGCGATCCGGTCCAACTTTTTGAGCAGAAAATCCTTGCTCCTCTGGGTCACCAGGATATGCCCGTGGCTGAGGAAGGGGACCAAATGGTCGGTTTTGTAGGTCAACAGGCCCTGGAGGTTGGAAAAACCGCCGATGTCAAAGGCCAGAATCTTGCCGGTCCCCTGGAGGTGGCGGCTGATCTGCCGGGCCACCATGTCGTCCTCATAAAACACCAGACAGTCCTGGCCCAGTTTGAGGATCATCTCGTGGGACTCCGGGTCCACCACCACCGCCCGTTCCATCAACTGGCCCAGCAGCTCCAGCTTGCGCCTGGCCATCAATTTGATGTCCTCTTCCTGGGCCTTGAGCAGCTTGGCCCCTTCATGGGCCTTGTGCCGTTCGTTCAAGGTGTCCTTGCGCCGGAAGAGGCTCTCCCGGGTGCGCAGGATGTCCTCAACGGTCATTTGGTTTTGCGGAGGCAGCTCTACCTCCATCTGTTCTTCCTTGAGGTCTTCAAAAAACGGAATCGCCCAGAGTTCTTCGGGCCAATCAAACCCCGAGGCTTGCCGAGTCAGGTCCAGTTTAACCGTCCCCTTGCCGGTGCCCAACCGAAATCCGGCTTGGGTCAGGTGGTACCGGGCAAAAAGGTCGAGCACCTTGTGGTCGGTCTTGAGTTCAACCAAGAGATGTTCCTTGAGCCAAAGCGGATCGGCCCAGGCCCGGCGGGCGATAAAAAAGTGCCCCAGTTCCAGCAGTTGGTCCTTGAGCTTGAGGGCAAAGACCTGGGTGTTTTCCCCGACCAAGTCGTGTTGGTCCGCCACATGTTCAAAGTTGAGGCCCGCACCGGGAAAAGACTCCATTTCCTTGAAGTGGTACCGGTGCCGCAGGTACAGTTGGTGGTCGTAGAGAAAAAAACTTTGGGACTGGGGCAGGGGGCTGGCTCCTTCCTTGAGGTAGGAGATCAACTCAAAAAACTCTTTGGGCTCGAAGTTCCGGCCTTTCCAAGTGAACCCCTCAAAAGCATCGGCACCCAAGTTGCCCAGGGGCCGCAATCCGCCCTTGGGGGCAAAGCTGTAGGTTGGTTTGGGGTCGATCGCTTGGTAGTCTTCTTCCGCTTCCTCTTCCGGGGCCAGTTGGTCTTTGGAGGCCAGCAGAAAGGATGGGACTCCTTTGACCTGCACCGGCCAACCGGCGGAAACCCATTCGTCACAGTAGGCCTGGAGGTCCTCCAAAACCAAAAACACCCTGGGCCTTCGGTGTTCCTTCATCTGGCCCAGTTCGGCGGTAAAAGCCGCCAGTTCGGGACTCGGCCCCCAAGCTTCCAGGAGCAACACCTGGGGCCGCTGTGCCAACACCACTTCCATCCACAACGCCGGATTCGGCTCGGTCACCACCACCACTTCCGGCCAGAAGGAACCGGTCGGCAGGTTGAGGGCATCTAGGACCGGTTGGACTTTGGGACCCAGTCCCAAAAGGCGGAAAGGTTGGTTCACGAAGGGGTCTGGCATAAGGGTTTGGCCACGTTAGGAGGCAATCATAGACCAGATTCCCTCTCCCTTCAAGCCGTTATTCCCAATCAGCCCATTTGCCCCCCCAAGGCGGCTCTGGGGTTTGAAAAATCTGCCTTTTCGAACTTGTTGCTTGTCCCGCTGGGGAAAAAGCTAGTAAACTGAAGCCCCCAACCTAGGAGGTGTCTCATGCCCAAATCCTGTTGGCTGGTTCTGGCTTGGCTGTTGGCCCCGGCGGCCCCCCTTCTGGCCTTGGGGCCAGAGGGGCCGATTGAGGAAGTCAGCCTGTCGGAGGAAAACTTTTTTGACCTCCTGTCTTACCAATACCCGGCCCAGTGGGACCGGGAGTTCCACGCCCACCCTTCGGGCCTGCGGGCCACTGTGGGCAGCCTGAGCCAGGAGCGGTTCTACCAGCACCAGGAACTGGTCTTGGACCAGCCCCTGGGGGACCAAGTGGGCTTCGGCTACCGGTACCTGGAAAACAGCCTCTACTACAGTGCCACCCCGACCCAACAGGCTTATTTTCGCTTCGGCCAGCCCTGGCACTTAGACTTGGTCGGCTTCCCGGCGGCCGCAAAAAAGGACGGGGACCTAGGCTGGGCGTTTGGCTACGGGCTTCGGCACCGGGGCTTTTACTTTCGGGCTTCCAGGCTCTATGAAAACCTACTTTACAACCAAAAAAACCGCAGCCCCGGCCTCGCCGAAGTCACCGACCAGTCGGTCAACAACCCGGTGACCGACCGGTTGGAGGTGACTTGGCAGGGAGGGGGGGATTGGTACCTCAACGGGGACTGGTCCCACCAAGCGACCGCTTCACACCGGTGGAACCAGGGAGCCTTGGAGACCCGTCGGTCCGGGACCCAATACCAGGGACGGGTCGAATGGGGAACGGAGCGGGTCTGGGGTTTGCGGGTCTTGGGGGAGCGGGTTTTTAAGGAGGAATGGGCCCTCTCCAGCCGCCGCCAGGACCTGGGCTACCGGTGGGAAGAACTCTACACCCGGTGGCCGGTCGCACCCGATTGGGAGTTGACCTTGGGCGGGCAGCAAGGCCGATTTTGGGACCAAGTCGGTGCCGATGACCCCCTCTCCCGGTTCTCCAGCGACCTCGCCAGCCGTCAAGTTTACGGCCAAGCCTTGGTGACCCAAAAAGAAGGGCTCCAGTGGCTTTTAGCCCTCCAAGGAGGTCGGGCCGAACTGACCCAAAGGTACCCCTTCTCTCGTGACGACCAGGACCTCCGAGGGGTGCAACTCAAGGCCAGCCTGGGGGCGGTCTTTTTTGAGGCAGACCACTGGCGGTTGTACCTGAACAGCACCTGGGACCTGGACCTGATCATCGGTCGCCAGTGGGACGGGGGTAACCTACAGCTGATGCTGTTCTTTTAGTGCCGGTCGTTTGGGGCCAAAGCTCCTACTCCAGGTCCCCGAACTGGCCCCCAAACAGCGCCAAAGCAGCCAAGGCGGCGGTTTCGGCCCGCAGAATCCGAGGACCCAGCCCCAGGTAGTGGCCGCTGAACCCTGCCAACTCCTCCGGCTCAAATCCCGCT
Organism: Candidatus Lambdaproteobacteria bacterium RIFOXYD2_FULL_56_26; assembly: GCA_001783715.1. GTDB lineage: Bacteria > SAR324 > SAR324 > XYD2-FULL-50-16 > XYD2-FULL-50-16 > XYC1-FULL-56-13. The sequence goes on along the minus strand of MFNF01000001.1, from coordinate 121,282 downwards.
TCCGGCCCCAAGATCAAATGGGCACCCTGGCTTTCGAGGGTAAGATTTTTCAGGGAGGTCGGGGGACGGTAGGGGTCAAAAACAAAGGCCGGTTGGTCAAAGGCTTGCCCCAGGGGGCTGACCGCAGAGAGGGTCAAGACCGGGGGACGGTGGCGGCCCGACTGTTTACAGGCCTCCCATAGGATCTTGTGCCACCGTTCCAGCCGGTGGGTCCGTTCTTCCCCTTGGGGCAGCGGTTGGGAATGTTCGGTTTCAAACAAAAACACCCCGGCCGCTCCCAGTTCCACCGATTTTTGCAGGATCCAGTCCAAGGCCTTCTCCTTGACTATTGCTTGGTGCAGCCAAAGCCGGAATTTTGGTTCCGCCGGGGGAACCAGTTCTTTGGTATTCAGCAGTTCCAAGGACTTCCGTTCCTTGGACAAGACGGTCGCCAAAAAACGGTGGCCTTGCGGGTCCTGGACCTCCACTTCCTCGCCAATCCGAATCCGCCGAGACCCCAAAAGGTGCAGCGCCTCCTCCCCTGCCAACTCAAACCGCTCCCCTTGTGCCAGGGGGCGCTCCACCAGGAAAAATCCCATCAGCCCTTGCCAAAGAAAAGGTGAACCAATAACCTTGAGCCTAGGTCTTTTTTGCATATCTCCCTCTAGACCACAAGCCCCTTGGAGCCTGGATGTCAAATCACTTAACCGCCCTTCGTCAGATCACTCAAGTGGTAGCCGATACCGGCGACCTGGATTCGATCAAACGCTTCACCCCCGTGGACGCTACCACCAACCCCACCTTGGTCCTCAAAGCGGTCCAATCCGGCCAGTACGACCACCTGTTGCAAAAGGCGCTGGCCTATGGGGAAAAATTGGGTCCCGCACAAAAGTGGGGCGGGGCGATCGACTTTTTGGCGGTTGGGATCGGCCTGGAAATCTTGAAGGTCATCCCTGGACGGATCTCCACCGAAGTGGACGCAAGGCTTTCTTTTGACACCCCTTCCACCATCGAGCGGGCCAAACGGCTGATCGGGCTTTACCAGGAAGCCGGGGTTGGACCAGAGCGGGTGTTGGTCAAGGTAGCGGCGACCTGGGAAGGGATCGAGGCGGCTCGGGTGCTGGAAAAACAAGGCATCCAGTGCAACCTGACCTTGCTGTTCAGCTTCGCCCAGGCGGTGGCCTGCGCCCAAGCGGGGGCCTACCTGATTTCACCCTTTGTGGGCCGCATCCTGGACTGGTACAAGTCCAACCAGCCGGGCCAAGATTTTACCGGCCCCAACGATCCCGGCGTGGTTTCGGTCACCCGGATCTACAAGTACTACAAAAAATACGGTTACCCCACGGTGATCATGGGGGCGAGCTTCCGTAACACCTCGGAGATCCTGGAACTGGCCGGTTGTGACCGTCTGACCATCGGCCCCAACCTGCTCGAAGAACTGGAGCAGGCCCCCGGTTCCTTAACCCCCAAGCTGAGCCCGGCCATGGACCTGGGCCAAGACCCCAAACTGGACCTCGACGAAAAGGCCTTCCGGTGGCTGCACAATGAAGACCCCATGGCCACCGAGAAGCTGGCCGACGGGATTCGCAAGTTTGCCGCCGACATCGTCACCCTGGAGAACTACCTGCAAAAACGAGGGAACCCATGATCCGGTTGGCCTCCAAAGACATCAAGGAAGCGATTGAAAAAGACCTGACCCAAGAAGTGGCTTCTCTCAAGGCTTCTGGGGTAGAGGTCTGTTTGGCGGTGATTCTGGTGGGGGAAGACCCGGCCAGTCAGATTTATGTGGGCTCCAAGGAAAAGGCCTGTGAACGGTTGGGGATCGGTTCTTTGGTCACTCGGCTGCCCAAGGAAACCAGCCAAAAGGAACTGCTGGCCTTGGTCAAACGGTACAATGAGGACCCCAAGGTCAACGGGATCCTGTGCCAAGTCCCGCTGCCCAAGGGGCTCAATGAACAAGAGGTGATCGAAGCCATCGACCCGGACAAGGATGTGGACTGTTTCCACCCCTTCAACCTCGGGCTGTTGGCCGCCGGAGCGCCTCGGTTCATGCCCTGCACCCCCTTTGGGGTGCTGCAAATCCTCAAGCGCAGCAACATCCCCACCCAAGGCAAAAAGGTGGTGGTAGTGGGTCGCTCGAACATCGTGGGCCGCCCGCTTTCGATCCTCTTGTCCCTCAAGGGGTGGGATGCGACCGTGACCCTCTGCCACTCGGGAACCCAAAACTTGGCCGCCGAATGTGCCCAAGCGGACATCCTGGTGGCCGCCATCGGCAAACCGGAATTCATCAAATCCGAATTCGTCAAGCCCGGTGCCGTGGTCATCGACGTAGGGGTCAACCGAGTGGAAGACCCCAGCCACCCCAAGGGCTCCAAAGTGGTGGGCGATGTGGACTACGATGCCGTCTCGACCAAGGCCCAAGCGGTCACCCCGGTGCCCGGCGGGGTTGGCCCCATGACCATTTCCATGTTGATGTACAATGTGATCAACGCCGCTCGTTTCCAAAAGGGTATGCCACCCTTCCAACTGTAGGACCGCCTTTGAATTTGGCCACCCAACCCCACTTTTTTACCTTACAAAACGGTCTCAAGGTTTACACCCAGACCCACCCTTCCATCAAAACCCTGACCCTCCATGCCTGGGTTTTTGTGGGTTCGGCCCATGAAAATCCCGGCAACAACGGGATCAGCCATTTTTTGGAACACATGCTCTTTCGGGGCAACCAAAAGTTGGGCAACTCGGTGGAGATGAGTTTGGCCATGGAGCGGCTCGGCGGGGAGATGAACGCCGCCACCAGCTTCGATGCCACCGAATATTGGCTGGAATGCCACAAGGACTACTTTGAGACGGCACTCAAAAACTTTGCCCTGTTTCTCCGTTACCCCAGCTTCGACCAACTGGAGACCGAGCGGGGCATTGTTTTGGAGGAGATCAAAAACGATTACAACGACAAAAACACCTTGATCGACATTGACCAAATCGCCGCCAAGGCCCTTTGGCCCAACCACCCGATGGGCCTTTCCATCTCGGGCACGGTCAAGACCTTAGAAAAAATCAGCCTCTTGGAGCTGCAAGACTGGTACAAACGTTATTACCTGCCCAAAAACATGATCCTGGGCATTTCGGGCAACTTTGATCCTCTGGCCGCCGAGGCCATTCTGACCGCCCACTTGGGAGACCTCGATGGCGGCCAAAGGTTCAGCTACAAACCGGTGGAAGAGGAGCTGGTTCCCCAAAACCAGATCACCTGGGTGAACGACCCGGACAACCAGTACAACCTCCAGTGGAGCTTTCTTTTGTCCCCGCTCTGCTCTCGGATGCGGTTGATGTTGCAACTGATTGGCCGTATCTTGGACGACGGTTCATCCAGCCGGCTCCAACGGTTCATCCGGGAAGAGCGGGGCTTGGTTTACGACATCTCGGCAAACCACAGCTTTTTTGACTCTGGGGCAACCTTGAGCCTCAATGCCACGGTCGGCAAGGAACATCTCTTTGAACTGATGGAAGCCTTGACCCAGCTGATCACCAGGGGGCTAAAAGAAGGATTTTTTGCCGAAGAGCTGGAGCTGGCCAAACTGAGGCTGCAAACCTCTTTGGACTGTTACTGTGACTCGGCGGAAGGGCAGCTGCACGAAAAGGTAGCCCTGGAGCTTTACCCCTCCTACCTGGGGTTGGAGCAGATTGGCCCTGTCATAAAGGGGATTACCTTGGAGGAACTCAACGACTTGGCCGGATTGTTGCTTGGCAATGACCGCTGCGCCCTCGTTTTGATTGGCCCAGCCCCTAAAGATGAGGAGAGGCTCCGTCTGGAGACCCTCTTAAAACCCTGGCTGATGGCCCCTTGAGCAAAAGTTCTCCGGGAGTTTTCCAACAGCCAACCTGAATTAACAAAAAAGGACGCTTATGTTCGGATCAAAAAAAACTCCTCCCTCCGCTCCACAAGACTCCCAGGTCACCCAGCTGGTTGAGGGCATTTCTTCTATTTTCTCCTTGGCTACCGATTCGGGAGACGACATCGGGATGCTCAAAGACCGGGTTTCCAGCACCGCCGCCCAAACCACCGAGCTTTCGGCGACCGCCGAAGAGTTGGACCGCAACACCAAGGATGTCTTAGCCTTGGTCAAAGAAACCCGGGAATCTGCCCGGAACATGGCCGATGCCAGCGTGGAAGGGGGCGGCATTGTAGAAAAGATGCTGGTGGGCAACCGCAACCTCGCCGAAACTTCCGCCCGGTCTGCCGAAGCAATTGGAGAGCTGCGGGCCGATTCGGACCGAATCGCCAAAGCGGTGAGCATCATTGACGAAGTGGCCGCCCAAACCAATCTACTTTCCCTCAACGCCGCCATTGAGGCCGCCAAGGCCGCCGAACACGGCAAGGGCTTTGCGGTGGTGGCCGATGAGGTCCGCCGGTTAGCCGGGAGAGCCTCCACCGCTTCTCGGACCATCCGGGAGTCGGTAGAGGTGATGCAACAAAAAGTCAAAGAAACCCTAGAACGGTTCGACCAAATCGCCAAAATGGCCCAGTCCAACCTGGACCAAGCGGACCTGATCCAGGCCGCCTTCAACCAGATCCAATCAATGGCCAAAGGGGTCAATCAGGCCGCCGAGACCCTGGACACCTCTATGGAAGAGCAGGCCAGCGCCATCAGCGAAACCGCCAAAACCATCGAGACCCTTTCGGAAGAACTGCGGGAAGAATCAGACCGGCTGGACGACCACCTGGAACCGGCGATCCGCAAGACCATCGAAGAAACCCAGAAGATGGACAAAACCATCTTCACCATGAACGTCTCGGACAGGAACCTGCTCCTGACCGCCATCAAGGACCACAAACGGTGGGTCCATCGGATCGAACGGATGCTCAAGGGAGAGATCCAGCTGGTCGCCCAAGATTCCCTGGCCGACCACCACCTGTGCCGTTTGGGCAAGTGGTACTTCGGCACCGAGCACCCGATGATCCAAAGAGACAAGGAATCCTTGCAACTTTTTGAGGAAATCAACAAACCCCACGAAAGGATCCATCAGGTCTTTTTTAACCTGATCAAGGCCCACCAGTCCGGTGCCGCCACCGATTCATTGGTTGCAGAACTGCACCGCTGCTCGGAACAGATCGTGGGCAAACTGGAGAAAATGGCCGAACGGCTGTAAGAGGGTAAGCCCTCAACCCCCCAGTTGCCCCAACAGCGCCCGGTCCTGTTCCGTGGCCGGAACCAGCAGAGGCCAAAACCTTTGGTAAAAGTCCGGGAAGGTCTTGGAAACGCAACTTGGGTTTTCGATCACCACTCCGGGCAATTTGACCCCCGCCAAACTCAGGCACATGGCCATCCGGTGGTCGTCATAGCTGTGCAGCTTGGCCCCTTTGAGGGGAGCTCCTCCGGTCACCGCCAGCCCGTCCTCGAACTCCTCGACCTTCGCCCCCAGCTTGCCCAGCTCGGTCACCACCGCCTTGATCCGGTCACATTCCTTGATCCGCATGTTGGCCACATTGCCGATCCGGGTCCGGCCTTGCGCAAAAAGCGCCACCACCGCCAAGGTTGGGGCCACGTCGCTCATGCTGTTCATGTCCACCTCCACCGACTGGAGCGGCTGGTTGGGGTCCCGTTCGAGGACCACCGCCCCCGACTCGAAGGTGACCTGACAACCCATGGCTTCCAAGATCCGCACCAGCCCCAGGTCCCCTTGGGTGCTGTTCTCCTCGATCCCATGCACCCGGATTCGGCCCCCGGCAATGGCGGCGAGCCCAAAAAAGTAAGAAGCCGAACTGGCATCCGCCTCAATCTGATACTCCCGCCCCCGGTAGCCCTGCCCGCCTTTGACCGAAAGTCTGGTTGGGTCCAACCAATGGCTCTGGGCCCCAAAGTCGGCCATGATCTTGCGGGTCATTTCCACATAGGTCCGAGAAACCAACGGTCCCTCAATGGTGATCACTGTATCCTTGGGCGCACAAGGGGCGGTGAGCATCAAGGCGCTCAGGTACTGGCTGGACTGGTCTCCCCGGACCTCCACCGCCCCGCCTTTGAACCCACCCCCTTCGATCAGCAAGGGAGGGCAGCCAGTCCCTTCCAGGTCGGTCACCTTGACCCCTAAGGAACCCAAGGCTTGGACCAAATCCAAGATCGGCCTTTGGCGCATCCTAGCATTGCCGTTGAGCCGGTAGGTCCCCTGCCCAAGCCCCAAGGCGGCGGTCAAAAATCTGGCGGCGGTACCGGCGTTTTCCACGTAAATCTCCCCGGCATAAGGGGAAAACCGGCCCCCGGAGCCCACCACCTTCATCTCGGTTCCCGAGGGTTCCGCCGTTACGCCCAGGGCCTTGAGGGCTTCGGTCATGTAGTGGGTGTCGTCGGAATGGAGCATCCCCTTGAGTTGGCTGGTCCCCTGGGCCAGTGCCGCTACCAGCAGGGCACGGTTGGTCAGGCTCTTGGAACCGGGGATCGAAAGATCGGCATGGACCGGAAGGGAACAGGGGATTTGCAGGGTTTCAGGTAGGCTCATGGGGGCTCCAAAGGTTGAGTTCCCAAACTACCCAAGGGCCGAAACCTTGGCAAGCGCTCAGGGGACCAGGACGTGGAAATCCCCAAAACCGGTCTGCACCCCTTTTGGGTACGTGCCGGGGGGGATCGGGTCGGTGGTGTGGGAGAGCAAAAGCACCGGGGAAGGATCGGTGGCAAAGTCCATAGCGTCCCCATGGACAAACCCACCGCCAACGTCCACTTTTTTAATGTCCAAAGGAGCCCGATAAACCTCGATCAGCTCCTGTTCAAACCGTTCAAACGCTTCGGGGGCCTTGAGGTTGCCGGCAAACTGGGAGAGTACCTTGAGGTTGGCAATGTCGGTCAAGTGCCCATAGGTTTTGTAGCCCCCTTCTCCGTTGACCCGGAACAAAAACAAAGTGGTGTCGATGGGGTGGGCCGAGGGCAGCGGTCTGGCCTCCAAGGCCCCAACCCTGTTCCATTCACCGGGCACCAGCGGCACAAAGGCGATCCGTTCCCGCCAGTAGGCTTCCGGCTTTCCGGTCAAGGCAGCGTACTTTTTGAGCAAGGTCAAAAAGATGCGGGTCGTGGCCAACACCTTGAGCCGGGGGTTTTGGCAAAAGAGCCCGTAAAAACCGCCAAAGTGGTCGTCATGGACATGGGTCAAGAACAGCCCTTCCACCTCTTGGGGGCCTATTCCCAGGTGTTTGAGGTTTTCCGAGACAAAGGGACCGGCATCCACCAGATAACGTTTCTCCCCCACCAACAACAGGCTGCCCAGGCAGGGCCTCTTGTCGTCCCAGCCGTCCCCATCGCCCAGGTGGACCACCGCAAACCGACCTTGGGGCAGGGGTCGCCAGGGCAGGGAATAGGTAGGCTGGTACCGCTGCAGGGGGGTCAGGTTCAGGTCAAACTCCAACCGCTCCTCCCCCAAACGGGCTTCAAAGTGGTTGGGTTCCAGCCGTTGCAGCCAGAGTCCGCCCTTGAGTTCCAAGGTCTCCTGGTCAAAAGCCACCAGATCCATCAACTCACGGGTCTCCAAAAACCGGCCAAAGGCGAACTGGAGTTTGATCTCCAGGTAAAGTTTGTAGGTCTTTTCGTCCAGCCCCAGGGCTTGGTATTCCTCTTCAGAGTAGAGCCCATAGTTGCCCCTTCGGATGTATTCCGCCTGCCCGCTCAGCTCCGGGGACCGGCCAATCAACATGGGTTTTCCGCTGGCCCGGTTGGGGTGCCCCGGAATGCCCAAGCCTTGTTTGTACAACATATGGAGGACCGGGAACTCGGTCAGGTTGGAGATTTCATCGGCCTGGACGGCCAAATCTCCCAAAAGGATGGCGTTGGGGCCGGTTTCACAAACCACTCCCTGGACGGTTTGGTTGTAGATGAACCCCAATTTTTTTAAGGACTTGACGGAGTCGGGCGGGCAACCACAAAGGATGCGCAAACCCACTTCCGGGACTTCCAGGTAAAAACACCCCGGTCCCAGGGACGACAATTTCAAGGTCTGTACCTGCTAAAGCTCATGTTTGAGGTAAAGATCCACCACATCGGAAACCGCAAAGTGGGTCTGCTGGAACAGTTTCACGTGACCCTGCCGGGCCCAGCGGAAAAAGTTCTCAAAAACATAACTCAAGATCGGGTCGATGTTGGAGGTATCCCCCACGGAAGCGGCGGATTGGGCAAAATAAATGAGGTTGTGGAACTCCGCCCTGGGGATCTTCACCCAATCGTTGACCTTGGCCAAAAAGACCTTTTCCGCATCATGCAGGTAACCATCGGCCATGGCCATGATGATCAGGTCGAGCAGAAAGCTGTAGTGAAGTTGGTTGGTCCTCAGCTCCTCAAAACCGGACTTGACTTCAGCTTCGGTCAAAGCGGTGGAACCTAAGATGGTTTTTTGGTGTTTTTTGGGGATCTTGAACTTGACGATCATGTTGTTAAGCAAGGCCAACTCCGACTCTGCCAACTCCCCGTCCACCGAGGCCATGTGGCTCACCAGACGAAGATATAAAAAGCGAATCTCTTCGGGAACTCGTGTGATGTCTGCCAAGTTCATTGTTGGTGCCTGGATGGGAGGTCCGAAATCTACAATTGGGTTTGAGGATATACAAAAAATCTGCCACATTGGGCAACACAAGGGCCCAAAGGTCCTGATCCCCTGGAACCTCTCGACCGGTTCGGCCGATCTTTGCAAAAAGCTGTATGATCACCTTAGAAGCATTGTGCCACAAATTGGGTACCCCTTACAAGGGTGATCCCAGTTTAACCCTGACCCACGCCTGTGGCTTCGAGTCGATCGGCCCCGGCGGCTTGGCCTTTGTCTCCAATCCCAAGGCGCTGGCGGCCTTGCCTACGCCCGGCGGAGTCTTTCGGGACCAGGGCAAAAATCTCCACCAAGTGGACCCCGGCCTTCCCTGTGCCATCATCGTCCCGCCGGGGACCGAAGCGGAGGGGCGGCATTTGATTTTTTCCCCCGACCCTTTGGATACCCACGTCCGGGCCACCTTGATCCTGCACCCAGGCCCGGCCTCAAGCGGCAAGATTCACCCTTTGGCTTTTGTGGACCCCACCGCAGAGATCGGGAAAAACGTCACCCTCGATCCAGGGGTGGTTATCTACCCCAGGGTAAAAATCGGCCAAGGCTCGGTGCTCCGGGCCAACGTGGTGGTGATGGAAGACTCGGTCCTCGGGGAGGACTGCCTGCTGTACCCCAACGTCACGGTCAGGGAGGGATGCCTGCTGGGCAACCAAGTGATCCTGCATTCGGGGGTGGTCATCGGCGCAGATGGTTATGGCTACTACCAACGGGACGGACACAACCACAAGATCCCCCAGGTCGGCAGGGTGGTGCTCGAAGACCAAGTGGAGGTGGGGGCCAACAGCTGCATCGACCGGGCCCGGTTCGACCAAACCCGTTTGGGCCGGAACACCAAGTTGGACAACCTGGTCCACATCGCCCACAATGTGGAGGTCGGCGAAGAAAGCCTGATCACCGCCCAATCGGGTATCGCCGGGAGCACCAAGACCGGCTCCCACCTGATGATGGGTGGACAATCGGGGATCCGGGACAACCTTAAGATCGGCTCCCAGGTGACCCTGCTGGCCCGGACCTTGGTGACCAGCAAAACCGGAGACCAGGAAACCCTGGCTGGAATGCCTGGCCGTCCCTACCACAAATGGCGGCACAACGAGGCCCTGCTTGGGCAGTTGGACAGCTTCCTGAACCGGCTCAAGAACATGGAGGCCTTTTTGGCGGGCCTGGGATTTTTCAAAAAGCCGCCGACCTAACCTTTTGACGTTCCAACCTCCGGTTTTTGAACCGCCCCCTTTGAGGACCCAGGTGACCGACCCAGCTGCCTCTCCGCCTACGGAGCCCTACCAAGCCAAGGTTTTGGCCAACCGCAAGATCACCCCGGAAGGGGCTTCCGACGAGGTGTTCCACCTGGTTTTGGAGGTGGCTTCCGCCCAGGTGTCCCTGGCCCTCGATCAATCGGTTTGGGTCCAGCCGCCGGGACGGGATGAAAACGACCGGCCCTTTGACCTCCGGGCCTATTCGGTGATCCAAACCGAACAAGACGGTGCGGGCCACTCTCTGAACCTGACCTTTTCGGTCCTGCGGTTGGTGTACAAGGACCTTTTTACCGGCGAGGTCAAGCGGGGGACGGCCAGTAATTTCCTCTGTGATGCCAAGCCGGGAGACCTGATCCCGCTCCGGTTCCAGGGGTGAGCCCAGGCTCCTCCCCATCAATCCAAAAACAAAAAAAGAGGCTTGTACGGTTGCCCCTTGGAGGAAACCGGCAGATTGAGCTAGGATCAAGCCATAAAACCCAACAACTGTCCCTTCCACCTTTCCCGGCCCAAACTATGGAACTGATCACAAAAGTCATTCCCACCCCCGGCACGGTGTACAAACCGAGCGACCCCTTTTTGGCCCAGGTGATCGAAAACACAAGGTTGACCCCCAAGGACAGCGCCGACGACATCCACAACATCGTGCTCGACCTTTCCCGGAGCGAGATTGCCTACCTGGAAGGCCAGTCGGTGGGGATCCTGCCGCCCGGTGTGGACGAAGACGGCAAGAAACACCGGGTCCGGCTTTATTCGATCGCCAGCAGCAGGGTCGGCGACGATGGAACCTCCAAAACCGTGACCTTGTGCGTCAAACGGGTGGTCTTTACCGACGAAGCCACCGGCCAAGAGGTCCGCGGCGTGGCCAGCAACCACATCTGTGATGCCAAGGTGGGCGAGGACTTGGCCCTGACCGGCCCTACCGGCAGGAAATTTCTGCTCCCCCAGGACGACCAAGTCAACCTGATCATGGTGGCCGTGGGCACCGGCATTGCTCCCTTCCGTGCGTTCATCAAATACATCTTCCACGAACGGGGCAGTTGGGGCGGCAAGATCAGCCTCTTTTTCGGGGCCAAAACCGGCTTTGAAACCCTCTACATGAACCAGGAAAACAACGACATCGGACAGTATTACACCAAGGAAACCTTCCAGGCGTTCCAAGCCCTCTCCAGACAGGAAAAAACCTCCACCGGGGAGCGGGTGTACGTCCAACACAAGATCGCCGAACAAAGAGAGAGCCTCTGGCCGGGGCTCAAGGCCGGGAAGTCGGTGGTTTACCTCTGCGGCCTCAAGGGCATGGAGGCCGGAGTGGACAAAGTCTTTGGTTCCTGGGCCGAACAAGACGGGATGGATTGGGAAGCCTACAAGGAAGAACTCAAAGCCACTGGCCGTTGGAACGTTGAGGTTTATTGACCTGGAACCCTATGGCCTCCACCACCTACGACGTAGCCGTAATCGGTTCAGGCCCGGCCGGGGAAAAGGCGGCCCTGGAAGCGGCTAGGTTGGGGGCCAAGACCTTGGTCATTGAGCGGCTCGCCGATCCGGGCGGAGCGGGGACCCTCTCGGGAACCATCCCTTCCAAAAGCCTGCGGGAAACGGTAATCTTCTTGGAACGGCGGACCTTCGACCGGTATGCCTCGGTCAGGTCCGAACCGGCACCGATGCTGACAGTCGGCGAATTGATGGACCGCAAGAACCGGGTCATTGCCGCTCGGGTGGCGGAGATTCTGGCGGGGTACCGGAAGGCGGGGGTGGACTTCCTCCAAGGGAGGGCCCATTTTTTGGTCCCCCAACTCTTGGGCGTGGAGTCCAAGGCCGGGCCAACCCAAGTGCGGGCCCAAAAAACCATCATCGCGGTGGGCACTAGCCCCTACCATCCCCCAGGGGTTGACTTTTCCTGCCCCCGGATCCTGGATTCGGACCGTATCTTGGAACTGAAGGAGCTACCCCAAAGTCTTTTGGTGTACGGCGGCGGGGTGATCGGTTGCGAATATGCCTGTATCTTTGCCCGTCTGGGCTGTTTGGTGACCCTGGTGGAGCCTCGGGGGCAGGTCTTGAACTTTTTGGATTCCGACCTCAGTCTGGCCCTGGTCCGGGCGATGTCGGCCAGCGGGGTGCAGTTTCGGCTGGGCCAGGATTTTGAATCCCTCAAAGGCCAAACCGACCGAGTCCGGCTGACCCTCAAAACCGGGGAGGTCTTGGAAAGCCAATACCTGCTCTACGCCAACGGCAGACAGGGCAACGTCCAAGGACTGGGGCTGGAACAGGTGGGGATCGAGGTAAACCACCGCAACCAGATTGAGGTCAACGAAAACTACCAAACCTTGATCCCCCATATTTACGCCGTTGGCGACATCATCGGTATGCCCAGTCTGGTTTCGATCAGCAACGAAGAAGGCCGTATGGCCGCCCGTCATTCGGTCACCGGCCAAAGGGGCCACAAGATCACTGGCCCTTACCCCTGCGCCGTTTATACTCTACCCGAAGTGGCGATGATCGGCCCCACCGAAGAGGCGCTCAAACAATCGGGCAAGGAATACAAAGTAGGGATAGCCCATTACCAGGATCTGGCTCGTGGGGAGATTCTAGGGGTCCAAGAGGGACTGATCAAACTTTTGTTTGAACCTTCCACCGGGAAACTGTTGGCCGTACACATCCTGGGCCAGCAAGCCAGCGAGCTGATCCACATTGGCCAAGCGGTGATGGCCTTTGGGGGAACGGTCCATTATTTTGTGGAAGAAATCTTCAACTTCCCCAGCCTCTCCTCCGGCTACAAGGTGGCGGCCCTCAACGGGCTCAAGGCCCTGGCGGGGGCTGGTCCTACTTAAAATGGGCGGTAAAACTTTGTTCCAGCTTTTGGGCCAAAGCGGGGGAGTCCACCCGCAAGGTCAGCTCGTAGTTGTGCTTCAAGGCCGACTCGGTCAGGTTGTGGCTGCCAACAAAACAAAACTTGTGGTCAATCACCGCCGCCTTGGCGTGGGACCTTTGGTTGGGGGTATCAAAATAAACCTTCACTTGGTTGCGTTTGAGCCACTTGGCCACTTGTCTATTCCCCCGTTCCAGGCTGTCCTTCAACCCGGTAGTCTCCAAATAAAGTTCCACCTCGACCCCCCTTTTGGCCGCTTGGGCCAGGGCTTTGGCGAGCCTGCCGGTTTCTCCCCTGGGGCTGAGGCGAAAGACATAGGTGGCCAAGCGGACCGAGCTTTGGGCCCCGTCTATCGCCTGTTCCAAGGAAGCGGCGAACCTGGGGCCTTCCAGGAGTTCCACTTCTTGAGCAAAACCAGTTGAAAGGGCAGCAAAAACGCTAAAAAGCAGGAAAATAAGTGGCTTTTTCATCAGATTTCTACTAGTTTTTCGGAACCATCCAAGGAAGTTATGACCATCCCTGCCAGACTGATCAAATTAGTCCTCAAGCACAAGCTCCAATTGGGGTTTGGGGTGCTGTTCATGCTTCTTTACGCCCTCTTTACGGTGGCCCCCGCCAAATACATGAAGGACATCGTGGATGCCTTGAGCGCCGGTGATGTCCCCAGCCAAAACAAATTTATCCTGGTGGGGCTAGGGATCGTGTTGGTCTTCTTTTTTAAGGGCCTGTCCTTTTTTGGGCAAAGCTACCTGATGAACAGCATGGGCCAGCGGCTGATCCGGGAACTGCGGGGAAAACTGTTTGAAAAAACCCTGCACCTGCCGGTGGCCTTTCACAACCAAAAGAACACCGGGGACCTGATCTCCCGGTTTACCACCGACCTTACCACCCTTTCGGAAGCGGTCAAGGTGGGCATCGCCGGTCCCTTGCGGGACCTGCCCCAGATCTTGATCCTCTTGGGCATCATGGCCTACCGGAGCTGGCACCTCTTTTTCTTGACCTTGCTGCTGCTGCCCCCTGCCGGGCTTTTGATCCAAAAATTCGGCCAACAGAACAAGGAGGTTTCCGACAAACGGCAGGGCAAATACGGAGAGCTGACCGGGCTCCTGAACGAGACCATCCTGGGGATTCGGGTGGTCCAGGCGTTTGGGATGGAGGAGTACGAAAACGATCGTTTTAAAAAGGAAAACCGCCGACTGTTCAACTTCTTTTTGGATTCCGCCCGGATCAGCAGCTACTCCTTCCCCATCTTGGAGCTGATCGGTGGCATTTGCGGGGCAGCGATTATGACCGTGGGCGGGTACCTGATCATCCACCACCAGATCACTGGCGGGGATTTTGCCAGCTTCCTGGTCGCCTTTTTTATGATGAACGAGCCGATCAAAAAATTTAACGGCTTCACCCTCAAGCTGCAAGAAGGCCTGGGGGCAGCTCGCCGGGTCTATGAGGTCCTTGATGCCAAAAACCCGATCTATGAATCCTCGGGCAAGGCCAACCTGGCCCCTTTGAGCAAAGAAATCAAAATTGAAATCAAAGAGTTTTGTTACGAAAACCAAAAGGTCCTGCAAGACATCCAGATCCAACTGAAGGCGGGCAGCGTGACGGCGCTGGTGGGGGCTTCGGGCTCGGGCAAGACCACTTTGGCCAACCTGCTGCCCAGGTTTTACGACCTCAAGGCCGAAGAGGGCCGGATCACCATCGATGGGGTGGACATCCGGGAGGTGACCTTGGAAAGCCTGCGCTCCCAAATCGCCCTGGTCACCCAGGAGATCCTGCTTTTTAACGACACCGCCGCCAAGAACATCAACTACGGCAACATCCTGTGCGACCACAAGGCCACCGAACAGGCCGCCAAGGTGGCCTATGCCTACGACTTCATCAACGCATTGCCCCAAGGTTTTGAAACGGTGATCGGCGAGGGGGGCAATCTGCTTTCGGGCGGACAGAGGCAGCGGATCTCCATTGCCCGTGCCTTGATCAAGGATGCGCCGATCTTGATTTTGGACGAGGCCACCAGCGCCCTGGACACCGAATCGGAAAAGGAAGTCCAGGCGGCCATTGAAAACCTGATGCGCAACCGGACCAGTCTGGTGATCGCCCACCGGCTTTCAACCATCTCCCATGCCGATGTGATCCATGTCCTCAAGGCGGGGAGAATCATCGAATCGGGAAACCACCAACAGCTGTTGGAGGCCAAGGGAGAATACTTCCGGCTTTACCAGATGCAATTTCGGGATCACCCCCTGGACAAAACTGCCTGATCCACCTCGGCCACAAACTCCGGCCAATCCAAGACCCTCTCCCAATCTTCGTCCGGCACCTCCTCATTGTGGGGCCGTTGCATCAAAAAGACCCGAGCCTGGGGAAAAGCAGCCTTGACCTGCCTGCAGTTTTCCGGGTGGTCGTCCAAAAAAAACACCTGCCGGTTTTTGTCCCGCAACCCCTCAATCACCTGGGCCTTGCTGGGGTAATCCTTGATCCCGAAGCTGTGGTGCCCCCCCAGGTTGAGGCTGGCATAGTTGAGGCCATGGAGGATTAAATTTTTTATCCTTTGTCCGTAATGCTCCTGGGGCAGGTTGGTGACCAGATGGAGCGGAAAGGTGGAACTGAGCCGGTTGAAGCTCTCCTTGTCGGCCAAGAGGTTCAACTGGGCAAACCGGCCCGAGCCCATAAAAGCATTCCAGGTCTGGTCCACGTCTAACCGGGACAACAGACCGTCTTTCAGCTCCCAGCTTTTGGGCAGGTAGTTGAGCGGCAATTCGGGGATGTAATACTCCCGCACAAAATCCATGAAGGTGGACTCAAAGTCCAGGATCACGCCATCTACATCCAAAAAAAGTTCCAACATCTTAGGGGGAAAAGGTGAGCTGTTGACCCCCAACCAGGGGGGCGTAACCTTCGAGGCGATCCGACTGCGGGGAATTGACGGAGGAGGAGACCTCACAGGCGGTCATCTTCGGGGCCGGGTAGGGTTCAAACAAAGGGGCCGCTTGCCCCAGGTCGGTCAGGTACAGCCATAAGCCTACCGCTTGGGGTTCCAAAATCACCGGCATCCGGTCATGGATCTGGCCAACCAAAGGATTGGCCCTGGTGGTCAACAAGGCGCAAGTGACCTGCTCCGGTGCGCCAAAGCCCGGACTCCAACGGTCCCAAATCGCCGCCAGGCCAAAGGGTTCTTGGTTGGACCGGGCAAAAAGGAAGGGCCTTTTTTGTTTCCCTTGGGTCTGCCATTCATAAAATCCGTCCGCCACGATCACGCACCTGCGTCTTTCAAAGGAAGTGCGAAAGGCAGGCTTTTGGCCGACCGTCTCGCACCGAGCATTGATCCAACCCTGCTCTTTGGGTTCGGTTTTTGCGCCGGAGGGGACCAACCCCCAGTGGAACCAACCCCATTGGGGCAGTCCCGGCACCTTGGATTTGGCCAACCCCAAGACCGGTTGGCCGGGAGCGATGTTGTACCGGGGAGTAAGACCAACCTCCAGAGGGAGCGCAGCAAAGGCGGTTTGCAGTTCTTCAATTTTTTTGGCAAGGCCAAATCTTCCGCACATCAGGACCGCTACTCCAAAGTCAGGCTTGGCCCCAGTCTATCTTCTCAGCGGTAGGAATACAAGACCAAGCGGTTTTCTCTTTCTTTATCTAATTGTATTTTATTAACCATTTATAAATATAGGGTGTTTTACCTAGGGTATATACATTATTTTTTATTTCCGGCAAAGTCGGTCAAAATCTCTGTCGATGATTGACAATCTTGGGATTAAATCATCTAAGCTGCTTGCAGCCGCTCGCAAAAGGGCTATTCCGTCGAGGCTGATCCGTAGGTTCGGATCCGCCGATTGGCGGTTTGCATTGCTATCAGGTCGGTTTAACCCACATTTTTAGAGGGCTGAAACGGATGAGAAGACCGGACGATCAAAAACGCATTGATCCATACAGCTACGACGACCTCCGTCGTTGGGCCGAACAGTTTAAAGTCTCTCTGGCCGACATCAGAGAGGCCTTGGAAACGGTAGGCAGCCTTGCCGCCGATGTTTATGACTTCCTCCGGTGTCACAACCGGATTAAGGTCCAGTGCTGAATTTTTGATCCAAATTCTACCTTTGGGGCCGCCCAAAGACCCTGTCCACTGTCTTTTCTTTCTTTTGCGCCCAAAAAAAAGCCGAAAACAGGATTTTTCCCAAAAATTCCGGTTTTCGGCTTTTGTTTTGTAAAGGGAATAATTTTTTTCCTCAAGGCCGACCTTGGGGGTTCCACCTCCTTTGCGGCCCCGCAAAAAACTCTTTAACTCTGGCCCAAGACCAGATAAGATTGAGCCGAGCTTGCCCAAACAGCCTGTACCTGTGGACCCAATGCAACCCAACAGTGCCTTCTCCCCGGCCGACCAGATCCAGCTCCAAGAGTTGGTCTCCTTTGGTTTTTTGGTCTCCAACCCCGAGGAAATGCGGATCTTCATCCAACGGCTGAAAGCCTTTGTTCCCTTCACCCACTTCGCCTTTTTGATCTGCCCCTTGGATGAGCACCTGCTCCCCAAACACCTGGATTGGCACCTGACCAACTACCCGGAGCAGTATGTCCAAAACTACCTGGAAGAGCAGGCGTACTATGTGGACCTGGTGGTTTGGGCCCACTTTCGGGAAGCAGGGTTTGGGGTCCTGCAACACTGGCAAGACACCTACCAAGCGGCACAAGCCCAGCTTGAACGGGGGGAACTGTCAAAAGAGCTGTACGACAAACATTTGAAGTTTTTGGACTATGTGCGGGAATGGGGCATCCTGGCAGACGGGTATTCCATCGGTTACCGGGGCCTGCACCCCAAAAGCGGAGAACCGGTGGGCAGTATCTTGTCTGTTGCCGATGGCCTGGAGACCACAAAGAGGACCGAACAAATCCTGACCGAGATCGGCCCTTATCTGCACCAGATGATGGTCAGGATTTTTCTCTCCCCTAAATAAAATACTCCAAGATCTGGTAACGGCTCATCAGCTGGTAAACCTTCTCCGCCGCTTCCTTGGGGTCAATCCCGGCAGGTAGGACCAAGTCGGCCTTAAACTGCTCGGGTGGATTTTCTCCCACATGGACCACCAAAATCTCGTTGGGCAGGTTGAGGGTCTTGAGCTGCAACAGGTCGTACTCATCGGCCCCGCCCAAGGCGGTAATGAAGATCAGCCCGGCATCGGTCATGATCCGGGCCAATTCGCCCAAACGGCGCACCTCTTCGGACTTGTCTCGCATCAGAACCCGGATGTCCTGGTCCAGGCCGCCGTTGAGGTTGGCATCGCTGAGGTAATAAACATTGCGCCGCTCCATGAACAACCGGCGCTCCAACTCCATGGCCATCTTTCGTTTACCCACCTCTGGCGGACCGGAAAAAACCACGAACTTGGCATGGTGCAGACAGGCCGCAGCCCGGTTGGCAGCGGAGATGTAGCCGGTTGACCAAGCTTGTTCCCGTTTTCGTACATGCGCTTGGTCCACCGTTTCCTTGGACTCCACCTTTTCCAAGATAATCCCACCCCCGGCGATCTCAAAATCGTCCACCAGCACAAACCGTCCGGTAGCGTCGATCAAGGCGCTGGGGTCAAAGGCAATGGGCTTGAGGGTCTCAAAAAGACATTCCCCCACGTCGTGGCGCTCCACCATCTGCTTTCCGACCACCGACCGTAGGTCCGAAGCGTCCAGGACGTTGAGCACCTCGACCAGACGGACCGGAACCCTGCGGGTCGCCAGCTTGAGTTTGTAGTCCTTGCCCTGGATCAACGGGGCCTTGCCCATCCAAAAGAGGTTGGCCCGGAACCTTCGGGCCTGGATCGGTTGCACCTCGTTGACCTTGACCATCAATTCCCCCTGGGGGATATAAACCTGGGTGGTCAAGGTAAAGCCGACCGCCTGCCCCGCTTGGGCCGTGGTCTTTGGCCCTTCGTTGAACGCCTCGACCGAGGCGATCCGGCTTTGTTTGCCTGAAGGCAAAAAGGCGACCTCATCACCAACGCTCACTTGCCCGGATTCCAAGGTTCCCGCAAAGATTCTGCGGTCGTCCCCTTGGGCGGTGAACTTGTAAACATCTTGCACCGGAAACCGCAAAGGAGCCTTGATCTTTTCCGTCTCCCCTTCGGGCTCCAGAGCGTCCAACTGCCCCAAGACAGTTTTCCCGTGGTACCAGGGCATCGTCTCGCTGGGGGACACAATGTTTTCACCGGACCTGGCCGAAGCAGGGATGAAGGCGATGGGTTCTAGGTTAAGCTTGGCCAAAAAGGCGGTGTATTCGGCCACGGTCCGCTCAAAGGCTTCCTGGCTGTTTTCCACCAAGTCCATTTTATTGACCAACACCACCAACTTCTTGATCCCCAACATGGACACAAGATAGCCGTGCCGCTTGGTGTTCTCCTGCACCCCTTCCTTGGCATCGATCACCAATAGGGCCGCTTCTGCGGTCGCCGCCCCGGTGACCATGTTCTTGAGGAACTCGATGTGCCCCGGGGCATCCAAGACGATGTAATGCCGTTTGTTGGACTTAAAAAAGCACCGAGCGGCATCAATGGTGATCCCTTGGGCCTGTTCGTCCTTGAGGGCATCCAGCAAAAAGGCATATTCAAAGGGCCTAGCGTTGGCCAAGCACTGCTGCTTGACCGCCTCCAGCTTCCCTTGGGGAAGGGAGCCGGTGTCAGCCAGGAGCCTGCCGATCACCGTCGATTTGCCATGGTCCACATGGCCGACGATGACGATGTTCATTCTTTGTTGGTCAAACATGGTTCCCTTACATGTATCCTTGGCGACGTAAGGCCTCCAGGCCTCCGCCTCCTTCTTTGTCCTGCGCCCGACCGGAGCGCTCGGCGATGTTGGCGAATTTGCCGGTTTTTAGTTCTTCGATGATCTCGGGTACCGTTTTGGCGGTGGAATCCACCTTGCCGGTACAGGGCCAACATCCCAAGCTCCGGCACCTTTGTCCGGTTCCCTGGTCAAAATAAAGATCGATGATTGGGATTTTTTCCCGTTCCACGTACTCCCAGATGTTCAGCTCCGTCCATTCCAAGAGCGGGTGGATCCGTAGGTGGGTGCCCGGTGCAAAGTCGGTTTTGTACTGCCGCCACAGTTCGGGCGGTTGGTCGCCGACATCCCAGTCGTTTTGGGCATCCCGGGGGGAAAAAACCCGTTCCTTGGAACGGCTGCCCTCTTCGTCGGCCCGCACCCCAACGATTACGCCGGTGTAGGCCTCTTGGTTGGTATCGGGAGCATATTGGCCCAGGTTGTGGTCAAACCGCCAGCGAGGCCATTCCCCCGACAAGGTGTGTTTGAGCGCTTCGGTCTTGAGGTTCTTGCAGCAGCCCAATCGATCCAGGTTGCCGTCCGGGTAGGTCAGCTTTTTTTCCAGTGCTTCCTTGTTTTCCCCATAAACAATGTTCAACCGCCATTCCTTGGCCGCCCTGTCCCGGTAGGCGATCATCTCGGGCATCTTGAAATGGGTGTCGATGTGCAGTAAGGGGAAGGGCACATGGCCAAAAAAGGCCTTCCTTGCCAACCAAAGCAGAACGGTGCTGTCTTTGCCGATGGACCAAAGCATCACCAGATTTTTAAATTCCTTGTAGGCTTCCCGCAGGATGTAAACACTCTGCGCTTCCAGTCTGTCCAGATGGTCCACTTGGGGTCCTGATTCTAGGTTGTTTGGGGTTACACCCGTCCAAGGCCCAAGGCCGGGACCGGGGAATCTTTTGGAATCGAGGTGCCTATTTGGGTCGGGAGTGCAGGCCACATTCCTTGTGCTCCGGTTCTTCCCACCACCAACGTCCGGCCCTGGCCTCTTGGCCCGGTTCCACCTTCCTTGTGCAGGGCAAGCAACCGATGCTGGGAAACCCCAGGTCATGCAGGCTGTTGTAGGGGACCTCTTCGGCCAGCACCCTGGCCCAGACCTGTTCTTCGGTCCAGTCGGCCAAGGGGTTCAGTTTAAAAAGCCCATGGGCCTCGTCCCACTCCACCGTCTCCAAAGCCGCCCGGGTCAAGGACTGGTCCCGTCTTTGCCCGGTGATCCAGAGTTTGAGCCCAAAAAGAGCTTTTCCCAACGGCTCGACTTTGCGGATGCCGCAACATTCCTTGCGGTTCGCCACAGACTCGTAAAAACTGTTGGGACCTTTGGTTTTGTACAGTTCCTTCACTTTCTGTGGATCGGGGAAATAGACCTCGAAGCTCAACCCCAATTTCTTTTGGGTTGCCCCCATGCATTCGTAGGTTTCCTGGAACAGCCGTCCGGTGTCCAAGGTAAAAACCCTGGCCTTGGGCTCAAGCTCTACCAGCCACTGGGTCAACAATTGGTCTTCCAGCCCAAAACTGCTGGCCAGGGCCACCTGTCCGACCCCAAATTCCCGGAGCGCCCAGGCCATTGCCTGAGCCGGACTTAGTCCCTGGACCGCTGCTTGGTAAGCTTCAAGTTGCGCTTTCATGGCCAACTTACGCCTTTAAAACCATCACCGACCAATGACCCGCCGGGTCCTGGGTCTGGGAAAGGATCTGGTGCCCTTCGAGGCGCACCGATTCGGGCACGTTCAAGATCGGCTGCCCATCGTCCAAGAGGACCTCCAAGGTCTGGCCGGAAGTCATGGCTGCCAGGGCGATCTTGGTTTTGACAAAGTTCATCGGACAAGAAACGCCCCGGAAGTCCTTGAAGCCGTCGGTCTTTTTCTCGGCCTGCACCGTTTGGGGAACCGTTTCCTCCGCCTTGGTTTGGGGCACCGCTACCGGCTCGATCCCCGCCATTTGTTCCAGGTTAAACCGCAAGGAGTCGTCCATCGAGTCGTAAAGTTTTTTCATGAACTCACCCAAGGCGATCACCTCTCCGGCCCACGGGTCCAACCCGTCCAGGTTTCGCCCCTTGGCCAGCTCGATCGGCTGCTGGTACAGCTTGGGCACCAGACCGGCACCGATGAAGTGCTCCAAAAAGGCATCAAAAATTTCCTGGTCCGAAAAGGCTTCGATCCCCCGGGTCACCAAAAGGCAGTGGGCGGCAGAGGAGACCAGTCGGTACAGTTCCTTCTTGCGAGATTCCCCTTTGAGCCCCGCTTCCAGAAGCTTGGTTGACTCCCGGATGGTTTCAAAGTCCACCTCAATCATGTCAAACAACCCAGCCGAACATTCGGCCTTCCTACCCTTGAGCAGGGTAAAGCGGTTGGAATCGGACCAATCCTTGTAATAATCCTCGTTGGCCTCAATGGTCGGCACCGTGGCGTTGAACTTACCGGCCACGGCCAAAAGGTCGGCGACCGCCTCGTCGCTGTTGAGGTAGTCTTGGATCTTGGGCCACAAGGGCCGCTTGTTTTGCCAGCCCTTCAAAAAGGCCACCGTAAAGGCAGGCAGGTCCTTGGCCGCCACCGATTCAATCCTTCTGGCCAGCTGCATCTCCGCCCCTTCCATCTTGGTACCGATCTGCACCATGTAAGCCGGGTACAGATCCTGGCCCAGCTTACCGGTCTTGCCGAAAAAGCCAATGTCCCCGGTGTGGTTGTTGCCGCAGGCGTTGGGGCAACCGCTGCTGTAAATCTTGAGGTCCCCTAAGGCATCCAGGTCCAGGTCGCTGGCCAAGAGGGCCTTTTGCACCTCCACCACCGCCGGGCGGGAGAGGGTCATGCCCAAGGCGCAGGTATGGGCACCGGTACAGGTCACCATGTTGCCCAGCAAAGCCGGGCGGTTGGAAAGCCCGGTGCTCTCCAGGCGGCTGACCAGATTAAAAATGTTGCCCAGGTGGGTTTCGGGGATGTTGCGTAAATAAAGGTTTTGTTCGGTACTCAGCCGCAGGCTGTTGGGACCGAAGGAACCGGCCAGTTTGGCCAGCGCTTGGGCCTCTTCGTTCTTGAGGTTTCCGTGCAACAGCGGCACCCGTACCTGCCAAAGCCCTGGTTGGGACTGGGCCTTGAGGTTTCGTTGTTTCCACCGTCCAAAGGCGGCCTCGTCCTGGGGGGATTCAACGGCCAAACCTGCCGCCACTTGGGCTTCGTTTTTGACCGGCTCCAACTTCAACTCCAGACCCGGCTCCTGTTGCTCCAGGGCATAAAACCGGAAAAACAACCGTTCAAACTCTTCTTTGCCCAACTTCTCGTAGAGCCACTTGATTTTGGCCTTGCTCCTCTGCCGCCGGTTGCCGTGCTGGTCAAACATCCGCTTGAGCGCCTTGGTCACGTAATACACCCGGTGGTCGGGGATCCAGTCCAAGAGCAGGTGCCCTGGTTTGACCGAAGACCCGGTCCCCCCCGCCACCCAAACCTCGAAGCCCCGGCGGCCTTCGTTCTCCTTGGCCCAAAAACCAAGGCAGGAGAGCTTGGTTTTGGCCGGGTCGTTTTTTTTGCCGGAAAAACCGATCTTAAATTTCCGAGGCAGGTCCAAGGAATCGGGCTCAGCGACCATCCGGCTGGTCAAGGCAAAGAGATAGGGGCTGATGTCAAAGACTTCATCGGTAGCCACCCCGGAGTCATGGGGGGCTATCAGGTTTCTCACCGTATTGCCGCCCCCTGCACGGCCCGAAAGGCCCACCGAGACCAGTTCTCGAACCACGGCAATCAGATCGCCCAGTTTGACGAAGGAAAGCTGAATTCCGCCCCGGGTGGTCACCGCCAAGGTTTCGGCACCATACCTGGCGCTGACCATAGCGGCCTTTTCCAACTGAGCAGGAGTCAAGGCACCGCCGGGGCAACGCAGCCGGACCATGAAGGTGCCTTCTTGGCGCTGTTCATAGAGACCGTGGGCGACCCGCAGCCCTTTAAATTTTACCGCCGGGAGGCTTCCTTTTTGGTAATCCGCAACCTGGGTTTCAAAGAGGTCCAGGTCGGCGGGCAGTTGGGGGGGCAGTTGGAAAAACCGCATTTAATCCTCCAGGAGGGTGATTTCTTCAGGTCTGACTTGTCCCCCTTCGATCTTAAAAGACTTCACCGACGGGGTCGGCTCGGCCAGGGAGATGATCAGGTAACTCAACTTCGGGTCGTAGGCCAGCTTGATGTCTTCCACCGAAGGCCTCGCCGGGGTGCTGGGGTGGCTGTGATAAACCGCCGCCAAGGTTTGTCCCTGGCTCCGCATGGATTTGACCGCCCCAAACTGTTCCTTGGGGTCCATGGAAAAATGTTCAAAGGACTGATCCACATTGTACAGCTCATAGTGAGCCACCACCTGGCCGTCCTTCTCGGCCAAATAGCCGCAGGCCTCGTTGGGAAGCTCCCGCTGGGCCTGGGCAATGATCGCTTCATAAATCGACTTTTTCAGCTTCATCAATGCTTCGCCTTGAGGTCGCAAAGGGGCATGGCGGCTTCTTCCAGGTGGGTGATCACCGGGTGGTCCCCACAGATCGGGCAGTTGGCTTGCCGCTTGAGCTTCACTTTACGAAAGTCCATGTTCAAGGCGTTAAAGCTCACCAAGCTGTTGGTGGCCAACTGTCCCGCCCCGGTGATAAACTTCAGGGTTTCGGTGGCCTGCATGGTCCCAAGCATCCCGGCAATCGCCCCCAATACGCCCGCTTGGGAGCAGGTGGGCACCGAGTTCGGCGGAGGGGGTTCCCGGAAGACACAACGGTAACAGGCAGTCTCGCCGGGCAGAATGGTCATCATCTGGCCGGTGAACCGCAGGATTCCGCCATGGGAATAGGGCTTTTTGGCTACGACACAGGCATCGTTGACCAGGAACTTGGTGCCGAAGTTGTCGGTCCCGTCCACAATAAAGTCGTAGGGGGCCAAGAGGTCCAGGATATTTTCCGCCCCGGCAAAGAGCTGGTGAGTGATCACGTTGACATCGGGGTTGATCGCCCTCATCTTGTTGGCCGCAGATTCGACCTTGGGCCGGTCCACGTCGGCGGTGAAATGGATCACCTGCCGCTGGAGGTTGGAAAGGTCCACCACGTCGGCATCCACGATCCCAATGGTCCCCACCCCGGCGGCAGCCAGATAAAGGGCGATCGGCGCACCCAGGCCCCCGGCACCGATGATCAGGACCTTGGCCTGGAGCAGCTTGGATTGGCCTTCGACCCCCACTTCCTTGAGGATGATGTGCCTTGAGTATCGCTCCAGTTGTTCTTCGGTAAAATCAATCATGCCTCAAGTCTCCAGCGCTTGGGTTAGGTCTTCGGTCAAGTCCTCCAGGTCCTCAATTCCTACCGAAAGGCGGATCAGGGCTTCCCCGACCTGCATCTTGGCTTTTTCTTCTTCGCTGTATTCGATGAAGGTGGTTGAGGCGGGGTGAAGGATCATAGTTTTGTTGTCGTTGATATTGGTGGCCCGCTTGATCAATTTGACCCGATCCATGGCAGTAAAACAAGCCTCTTTATCAGCCAATTCAAAGCAAACAATCCCTCCATACCTTCCACCGAATTGCGCTTTGGCCAGCTTGTGGAACCGGTCCTCGGGCAAACCTGGGTACAGCACCCGTTTGACCTTGGGGTGGTTTTGCAGCTGTTTGGCCAAGGCCAAGGCGTTTTCGCAACTACGGTCCACCCGCAGGCCCAAGGTTTCCAGCCCCAAGGCCTGCAGGTAGGCATTGTGCGGAGCCAAACAAGCCCCCAGGTTTCGGTAAACCTCCATGCGCAAAGTGGCGATAAAAGCCATAGGCCCCATCTTCTTGGCCTTCTCAGCCAGTTTGGGGCTTTTTTTCCAGTCAAAGTTGCCATTGTCGATCAAAACCCCACCGACCGTAGTCGCCCCACCGGAGATGTACTTGGTGGTACTGAGGACCTCAACGTTGACCCCAAACTCCTTGGAATTGAACAGGTAAGGAGTGGTCACGGTACAATCCACCCCCAAGGGCACTCCCTTGGACTGAGTCAAAGCGGAAAGGGCCTTGCAATCGGCCACTTCCAGTTGGGGATTGGTGATCACTTCCAAAAACACCAGTCGGGTTTTTTCGTCGATCGCGTCTTCCACTTCCTTGAGGTTGGTCATGTCCACATACCGGACTTCCAGGCCCCAAGGCTTGAGGCTGTGCTCAAACAAGGAAACGGTGTTGCCAAAAAGGTGGCGGCTGGTCACCACGTTGGTCCCGGCCTCACAAAGGGTCATCACCAAATTGCTGATCGCCGCCATGCCACTTGAAAGGGCCAGCACCGCCAATCCACCGGAGATGAGCCGCATCTTTTGCTCAAAGTCTTCGATGGTCGGGTTACTGATCCTGGTATAGACGTGGGAGGGCCTTTTCCCGCCGAAGGCCAGCTCGATCTCCCTGGAACTGGGGTGTTCAAAAGAGGCAGTGTCGTAAAGGGGCATACGCAGTGCCCCGTGGGCATCAGGTTTGCTCCTTTGGCCATGAATCGCTTTGGTGGTAAATCCTTTCATCGTTTGTGTCCTTGGGCCTCAGGCCCCGCCGCCCATGAAGTACAAAAAGTCCACCTCTTGCCCCGGCTGGAGTTGGGTGGAGCCATATTGGTCCTTTTCGACAAACTCACCGTTCACCTGGACCGAAACCATGTCCGGGTTCTCTACCTTTTGGGCTGCCAACAATCCGCTCAAGTTTAAGCCATCGGCAACCTGCACCTTTTCACCATTGACTGTCAGTTCCATGTTTCCTTTGTTGTTATGTTGATCAGGTTAGTCATGTTATAGACCAGAGGGCAAAAGTTGTCAATCCCCTTTTTATGGGTCCTTGTCAATCGGAATGGGAGGTGGAAAAGGGCCTAGGGCCTAGGGCTCAAAGCCGTTGACCTGGGCCAGGAAGGGTTCCAAACGAAAGGGTTTGGAAAGGTAGGAATCACAACCGGCCAAGACCGCCTTTTTTTTGTCTTCAGGCATTGCGCAAGCGGTTAGAGCCATCACCGGGATGTGGGCGGTCTGTTGGTCGGCCTTGAGAGTCCGGGTCGCCTCGAAACCGTCCACATCGGGTAGCTCCAGGTCCATAATGATCAGGTTGGGGTGCTCCGACTTGGCCAGCGACATTCCCAGTTTGGCATCAAAGGCGGTCAACACCAAGTGCCCCTGGCTTTCCAGGATGGACTTGGCCACCAACATGCTGGAGGGATTGTCTTCGATTACCAGTACTTTCATAGGTTTTTCTCCTTTTGCCTGAACCTATCATTTCTAGCAGCCAGCTACAAGTTTTTTCCTGTCAGCAGGGGCGACCCAGACGGGTAGCGGATGTCCCTAAGCTTTAAGGCAATGGATTGCGGAAAAAAAACAGTTACTTTGGATTAAAAAGAAACGCAGGGAAGCCAAAAGGGAGGGGACCGGACCGGGAAACTTAAATGTGGTACATCACGTTTTCCAACAACGCTTGCTGGCGCAAAATCAGGTCGGCCAAGGTGATGGAAAAGTCTTGTTTGAGTTTTTCTTCGGCTTTTTTGAACAATTCGTTGATTGCGTCCAGGCCGCTGGTGGAATCCCCCGAGAGCTGTACCCCGCCTTCAAGAACATCCACCAGATCCAGCACGCTGACCTTCGCCGGGTCTTGGGCCAGGACATACCCGCCTTTTTTGCCTCGCACCGAAGAAACTACCCCGGCGTTCACCAGACGGTTGAAGATTTGTTCCAGGTATTGGCGAGGGATGTTTTTGGCTGCAGCTATGTCCTTGATCTGCAAAAGGCCCCCGCCGTAGTTCTCCCCCAGCGCCAGAACCGCCAAAATCCCGTACCTACATTTGCTGCTGATCGACAACATCGCCCATACCTCTATTTAAGATCAGATTAAGGGGATTGGCACCAAAGGTCAATTTTTTTGTCCTTTCCTGGGGGTGTCTTGCCGACGGTTCCGAGCCCTTTCCTTGACCTTTAGACCCAATTCCCAGAGGGATTTTTCCGTCTCGGTTTCCACCAGCAAAGGGGGGATGGGCTGAGGATGGCCTTCATGGTCCAGGGCCACAAAGTTAAAAAAACCGGTGTTGGCCAAGACCTTTTCTTTTTTGTGGTAAACATCCTGGCAGTAAACATCCACCTTGATCACCATGGAGCTGCGACCGGTGTGGATCACTTGGGCGATGATGTCGAGCACGTCCCCCACCTTGGGGCTGTGACTGAAGTCCAAGCTTTCCACCGAAGCGGTCACCGCCGGAAACCCGGCATAACGGAAGGCGGCGTAGTAGCTGGCTTTGTCCATCCAGGCCAGCAACCTGCCGCCAAAGAGGGATTGGAAGTGGTTGCTGTCTTCGGGAAAGACAATCTCGATGGTATTGATCGGTTCCGCACGTTTGGCAGGCAAGGTCATGTTCGGCTCCATGTGGTTTTGCGAGGGGACGTTACAGCGCCAACGCCTGTTCCACCCTACGCAGACAGGTGGCTTTCCCCAAAATCTCGGCCACCAGAGGCAACTCGGGGCCATGTTCGGCCAAGGTAATCGCCAAGCGCATGGGGACCCAAAGGCCTTTGCCCTTGACCTCCGACTTTTTGGCCACCCCTTTCATCAGTTCCCCAAAGTTCTGGCCGTTCAACTGCTCCAAAGGTGCCGCTTCCTCCAGGAACGCCCGGAACACCGCCTTGGCCTCCGGGGTGGTCATCAAGGCGACCAACGCCGGGTCCTGGACCTGGGCCGAGGGGTTCAAAAACAGCCCCAACTTCTCTCCAATGTCGCTCAATTGGACCAAGGAGTCTTTGACCAAGGTTACCATTTTCAAAAGCAAAGCCGGGTCCAAGGCCTTTGCCTCCAGGGGCATCCAAGGGTCGAGCCGTTCCATCAGTGCTTCGACCGTCAGCCCCTTGATGTGCTGTTGGTTCATCCAGCCCAGCTTGGCCAAGTCAAAGACCGATCCGGCCTTGCCGACCCGTTCCAAGCTAAATTCTTGGACCAACTGGTCCATGGAAAAAAGTTCCCGTTCGTCCCCGGGGTTCCAGCCCAAGAGGGCCACGAAGTTGACCAGCGCTTCCTTGAGGTACCCCTTTTCCTTGAATTCTTCGGTCGCCACGTCTCCTTGCCGTTTGGAAAGTTTGCTCCGGTCCGGGTTCAGCAGGAGGGGCAGATGGGCAAACTGGGGCGGGGTCCAACCAAAATACTGGTACAGCTGGAGGTGCTTGGGGGTAGAAGGCAGCCATTCCTCCCCTCGAATCACATGGGTGATCTCCATCAAATGGTCGTCCACCACCGAAGCCAGGTGGTAGGTCGGGAAGCCGTCGGTCTTTAAGATCACTTGGTCGTCGATCTGGCTGGGCGAAAAGGTCACTGGCCCACGGATCAGGTCGTTGACCTGATAATCCCCTTGGGAATGGACAATCTTCATCCGCACCACATGCGGGGTGCCCGCCGCCAATTTGGCTTGCACCTCACCGGCGGAAAGCCTCCGGCAGCGACCATCGTAGCGGGTGGGTCGCTTTTTTTTGATCTGGTCTTCCCGCATGGCGGTCAGCTCTTCTTCCGTACAAAAACAAGGGTAAGCGTCCCCTTGGGACAGCAACGTTTCCACGTGTTCTTTATATACCGGCAACCGTTGGCTTTGTACGTAAGGCCCAAAGCCCCCCCCCTGGGTCGGCCCTTCATCGAAGGTGATCCCTGCCCAAGCCAGGGAGGACAACAGGTTTTCTTCGGCTCCCTCCACCTTGCGGGTTTGGTCGGTGTCTTCAAACCGCAGGATCATCGTCCCCCCGCAGGACCGGGCAAACAAAAAATTGAACAGACAGGTACGCAACCCGCCTACGTGCAAATAACCGGTAGGACTGGGGGCAAAGCGGACTCGAGGGGCCATGACACTCCGAAAATGCCGGGGATTTTGAGAATGGACTGAATCTTGAATAACCAATTTTTGAGTAGTCTATTGCCAAACCGCAAAAAAGAAAACCCCCTCCTGGGTTTTTCCTTTGCGCCACAAAAGAGGGACTGAGGTCATGCACCAGTACATAGAAGCCGTTCGCACCGAACTGGAAATCGCCGCCGGAGCCGAGTCATACTTGGCCGGGGCTCTCTTTATGCGGTTGCAAAACTCCCTGGCCTATGAAGACGATGGAGAGGAAAGACTGCACCACCGGGACGGGTACGAACTGGTGCAACACAAAGCGATCAATTGCCTAAAAACCCCCCATGACTTTGACCTCAACCAAGAGGTGCTCTCCTGGCAGGCGGCCTTGTTGCGCCACGCCACCAAGGAATTTTACCATTGGTGGATCCAGTACAAAAACCAAAAATTCCAGGGACCGGACTTTTTTGCCGATGGCGAGGGCTGCATGGCCATTGAATCGGCATGCGAAAAAATCGGCGGCAACCCAACCGAAAACTTCACCTTGATCCTGGAGATTGAACACCTGTTGGTCAAACTGACCACCGGCCCCGGCAAGATGTTGAGCGAACTCAAACGGTTTTGGGAGTTCAAGAGGATCAACCAGTCCGCCCAAAACAACCCCTTTACGGTCAAACGGATCCAAGTGGAACAAGCAGGGACCCAGATTGCCAAGATCATGGGGGTCTTTTTGGAAATCGCCGGACGGTTTGAAAAAAATGCCAAAAAAGTAGCTGGTGCCCACCACCTGATGTGGATGAACGCAGCCTTGGAACTCAAGGCGATGTCCGCCTTTCTGACTGCCTTTTTGGACTACCTCCCTTCGGACAACCTGGAGGCGGGCTTGAGCGGTTGGTTGCATTCCTTGTTCCCCGCAAGGCTGGAAGACAACACCCCCAACCCCTTGTGCCAAAGCGAGCTGCACCACCAGGTCCACCTCAAGATGACCCAGGCCACCCAGATGTTGTTGCTCCATGTCCTGAAAAAAGAGCCGGTATTTGAGCAACGGGATGCCATCATGATCCCCTTTGTGCTCGAACAGCTCGAAGCAATCAAGCGGACCAGCCTGCTGG
Organism: Candidatus Lambdaproteobacteria bacterium RIFOXYD2_FULL_56_26; assembly: GCA_001783715.1. Taxonomy (GTDB): domain Bacteria; phylum SAR324; class SAR324; order XYD2-FULL-50-16; family XYD2-FULL-50-16; genus XYC1-FULL-56-13. The sequence continues at coordinate 90,907 of MFNF01000001.1, read as the reverse complement.
GCGCTTCTTCGGTCCAACTGGCCCAAGAACAGGTTCGGTAGTTTTAGGTTTCAAAGGGTTGCCCAGAAGCCAAAACAAAAACCCTTGGAATCCCGAAGGGTTAAGCAATGGTTTTGGAAACCCTTTGACCTGCCCCCCCATTTCAACCTATCTTAGGGACCTAACTTTCCCGGTCCCCCAATGCTGCTGTTCCAAGGAATCCGTACCAACCGCCAAGGCGCACCGGAGCGCTATTCGCTCCGCTACGACCTGCTCTCTTCCTTGCAGTTCCTCTTGGGGGTCTATGAGGCCCAAGGGGGGCAAAAGGAAGCGGTCTTGGCGGAGGTCGAGGCCCGGCTCAACCGGCTGTTCGAGGCCCAAGGGGGCGAGGGGCAGAACCGGCAGGACCAGCGGCGGCAGGTCGCCTTGTGGTTTCGCACCAAGGACATCGGCCACTTTCTTTTTGCCGAACCGGCCCTGAAGTCCCTCAAGATAACGGTTTTACGGCTGTTGGCCTTGCCCCGTTCGGTTGAGGAAAAATGGCCCATGGTCAGGGAACAATTGGTGGCCGGGCTCAAAGAACTGGACCCCCAGTATGGCGAGGCCCTGTTGCTCAACCCAGATTCGGGGTTCCACCGCCTGCTCGACACGGTGGCGCTGTTCTTTTTGGACCAGGACGAGGAACCCCCCCCCCAAGGGCTGGAGATGGAGTTTCTGCGCCAGGACTTCCCCCGGCTGGTCTGGCGGAGGAAAGACCAGATCAACCCACAGCTCAACCCCTTTTGGCAGCCCCAAAACCAACTCTGCCGCTCTTTGGTGCTGGAGCAGCTGGTCTTGGAGCGGTTGTTCGAGGACCGGCTTTTGGCCTTGGAATCGGGTCTAGAATCGGCGGCACGGAGGCCACAGCTGGCTTCAACCGGGCCAGTGAGCCTGCGGTTCGGCGGGAAGGACGAAGCGCCCGAGCTGATCCCGGCCGACCCGACCCAAACTCTTTTGTCCTTGCAGCACCAGATCCAAAGGCAACACAGCTTCGAGGGGGCCAAGCACCTGCTGGCGGTACTGCGCCAGCTGGGCCGGGCGACCGAGGAGCGGTTTGAATTTTGTTTGACCACCCATTTTGAATGGCTGGGCAAGCTCAAAAAAGGACAGCAGGTCAGCGACCGGCAGTTGGGCCTGTTGGGCTCGGTCCTGGAAGCCCTGACCAAGGTCAAGGTGGTTCGCTCCACCGCCCAAGGCAGTGTAGAAACCCCACTGCTTGGCCTTTGGGGCAAACGGACCCAAGCTTGTGGGCCGGGGTCCTGGGAATTGCTGTTGGACCCCTTGGTCCTGGAACTGGGTCTGGGCCGAGAGCTGGCCTTGGTGCCCACCGAAGTCTTTTTGGAAAACCCCCAAACCCACGGGCTGGTGCCGGGGCTTAGTGCCTTTTTGACCGGTTGCTGGGTTTTGGAATTTGCCCAAAAGAAGGGTGTGTTTGAATGCCAAGGCGGCCGGTTGCTGGACGCTTTTGTGTTGCAGAAATCCCCAGGCCAGCGGGCCGGGTTTCAGGCCAAGATCAAAGAAGAGTTGAAGTACATGGTCAACAAAGCCTACATCGGCGGGCTGGAGATCGAGCCGGGCCCCAGCCCCTTTGAGGAAATCTACCGGATCTGGGCCCCTCCTTCGCTGGGCCAAGCCTTGGCCGGTAGCGTACCCCAGGGAGCCCTGGTTGGCTAAAATCCTGTTTATGGGCACCCCGCAATTCGCCTGTCCCGGTCTGGAAGCGTTGCTGGAGGCGGGCCACGAGGTCCCCTTGGTACTCTGCCAGCCGGACCGTAAAAAAGGCCGAGGCCACAAGCTCCAAGCCCCTCCGGTCAAGGAGTTGGCGCTGTCTCGGCAGCTCGAAGTATATCAACCTGAAAGCCTCAAGTCCCCGGAGGTGTTGGAGCGGTTGGCCGCCCACAAGGCCGACTTTTTTGTGGTGGTTGCCTACGGAAAAATTCTCCCCAAGGCCCTTTTGGACCTGCCCCAAAAAGCCTGCATCAACCTCCATGCCTCCCTTTTGCCCCAGCTCCGCGGGGCGGCACCGATCCAGTTCAGCCTTTGGCTCGGACACCAGGAAACCGGGGTCTGCACCATGAAGATGGACGTGGGCATGGATACCGGGGACCTGTTGCAAACCTGGACCACCCCTATCGACCCTTTCGAGGATGCAGGCAAGTTGGGCCAAAGGTTGTCCACCCTGGGGGCGGCACTCCTGACCCAAACCCTGGAAGACTTCGACCAACTGACCCCACAAGCCCAGGACCACAGTGCGGCCACCTATACCCGGATGATTACCAAGGAAGACCGGGTGTTGGACTGGGCCCTCCCGGCCCCGGAACTCCACAACCGCTTCCGGGCCTTGAGCCCCGAGCCGGGAGTCTTGACCAAGGCCCTGGGCAAATCGCTCCGGCTCCTGGGCCTCCAACCGGCAGAGGGGCAAGGGCAACCGGGGGAAGTTCTGTCCATCACCCCCCAAGGGATCTTGGTGGCCGCCGGAACCGGGGCCTTGCTTTTGACCCAGGTGATGCCCGAATCCAAAGGGGCTATGACTGCTTACGGCTTTGCCCAAGGCCATCAACTCCAAGTGGGGTCCCAGCTGGGACAAACATGAACGAACCAAAACGAAAGGCGCTGCTCTTGAGCGTTCACCTCAAATCCAAAGACCTCTGGTCGGCCGAACAGTCGCTTCTGGAGTTGGAAGCCCTGGCCCGCACCCTGGAGATCGAGGTGGTGGCCAAGGAGATGCAGTCCAGAGATTCACCGGACCCTAGGACCTTCGTGGGCCAGGGGAAGCTGGAGGAGGTCAAGCAGATCATCGCCGAGCAAAAGATCGATCTGGTGATCTTCGACCACGACCTCAGCCCCAACCAGGGCAAGCACCTGGAGCGGGCCTTGGAGATGATGGTGCTCGACCGGACCCAGCTGATCCTGGAAATCTTTTTTGACCACGCCAAGACCCCGGAGGCCAAAGCCCAGGTGGAAGTGGCCCAGTTGGAGTACATGTTGCCCCGGTTGGTAGGCATGTGGGCCCACTTGGACCGGGAAAAGGGCGGGATCGGTGCTTCCAGGGGCACCGGGGAAAAACAAATCAACATCGACCGAACCTTGATCCGCAACCGGATCACCAAGCTGGAAAAGATCCTCGCCCAGGCCCAAAAGGACCGTGGGGTCCAGGGCAAACAACGGCAAAACTGTTTCCAGGTGGCCTTGACCGGCTACACCAATGCCGGGAAAACCACCTTGATGCACCAGGTCTCCGAGCTTGAAGAGGTGGGGGAGGACAAACTTTTTGCCACCTTGGAGTCCCGGACCCGCAAACTGCCCGGTTTTTCCCACCCCGAGCTACTCTTGACCGACACGGTGGGCTTCATCCAAAACCTTCCCCACGGGCTGGTGGCCAGTTTTCGGTCCACCCTTTCGGTGGTCCGGGATGCCGACCTCCTGCTCCATGTGGCCGATGCCTCCAACCCCAACCTGGAGCAGCACCTGGAGACCACTTTTAAGGTCTTGGAGGAGATCGGTGCCGACCAAGTCCCCCAGTTGTTGGTGTTCAACAAGGCCGACTTGGTGGAAGACCCTTCAAGGCTGGTCTGGCTCAAAAGCCGCTACCCCGGCTGTCTGACCGTTTCGAGTTTTTCCAAGGAAGACTTGGCCGGTTTGTTGGAACGGGTCAAAGAACATTTTGCAAAAAATTACATTTCCCAAGAAGTGCTGATCCCTTATGCTTTCTCCAAGTGGGTCAACCGGTACTTCGAGCTGACCGAGGTCCTCTCCCAATCCTTTGAGGAAGAGGGCGTGCGGCTGAGTTACAAGACCACTTACGGCAACCAACAGATTTTAGATGCCCTAATCCGACAAAAAGAGGTTTCATGAAAGCACCGATCCTTGCTCTAGCCTTGTTGTTCCCTCTGCTTGCCCAGGCGGCCTTGCCGGTGGGCAAGCCTCTTTCGCCCCTGACCCTCGAAGGGGAAGCGGGCGGGCTGGTGACCGGCGGGCCTTGGAAGTCCGAAAGCCTCAAGGGCAAAATTGTCCTGCTTTTTTACGTGGACCCGGACGAAAAGGGGAGCAACAAGGAAATCGAAGTTGCCTTGGGGGCATTGCCCCAGGGGCCTGAAGTGGTCAGTGTGGCGATCATCAACCTGGGGGCCACTTGGCTGCCCAATTCGGTGATTGCCTCCAAGCTGGAAGAGAGCCAAAAGGAACACCCCCGGACCACCTACGTCAAAGACCTCAACAAAACCCTGGTCAAGGCATGGGGTGCCGGAGACGACACCTATATGGTCAGCTTGATCGGCCCGGACCAAACCGTGCTTTACAGCTACGACGGCACCATGGGCCAGCCCCAGATCAACGAGATGATCGGCAAACTCAAAGAGGCGGTGCTTGCCTTGACGGGAAAACCGATTGATTCTCTAGGGAAATAGACCAGTACCCCTGGGTGAGGCTGCCTCCGGCGTTGATCGACCAGAGGCCTTGGCCAGGGGGCTCAAAGGCCCAAGTTTGGTGCAGGTGGCCGTGCAGGTAGGCCTTGACCCCCGCTTGGGTTAGGCTCCGGGCCAGTCGCTCTTGCCCCCAAACCTTGTGGCCAAAGGATTCTTGGGTCCCTGGGGGATAAAAGAGCGGGTAATGGCCATAAACGACCTTGGGCCGGTCCGGCTGTCCTTTGAGCGCCTCCAGCCAGTCCTGCCAATCCGGTTGCAACTTTCCTTTGGCCCAAAGCCCACTGGGCCGAGACAGGGGCAATTCCTGGAACAGCCAGCCCTCCGGCCCCTCAAAGGGCGATCCCCAAGGGCGGTCAAAGGGAAAACAATCGGCAAAAATCTCCTCCATCAAACCCTTGGCCCTAGGGGTGTACCGGTCATGGTTCCCGGCGCTCAGGAGCACCGGACCCTTTTGGATCAAAGGTTCCAGGAGTTGACGGGCCAAGAGGAATTCCGGCTGGGTGCCCAGGTGGACCAAGTCGCCGGAGACCACCAACAGGTCCCAATCCTGCTTTGCCAATGTCTGGAGCAGGCCTTCTCTCTGCACCGGGTCAAACTTGCGGGCACCGCCGTACCGGTGGTTCAAAAGCCCCAGGGAAGCCTTGGAAAACAGCCCACCCTGGCCAGCCAGCCACCTCCAACCCAAAAGTTCGTCCCCAAAGTGCAGGTCCGAAAGGTGCAGCACTTTGACCACTATTTACTGCTCTCCGGTTGGACCTTAAACTTCCGGGACACCAGCCGAGCCCCGGCCAAAGAAAGTCCGGTTTTTTTCCGCAACAGGTCCAGCCCCTTTTGCGCTTCGGTTTGGCCGACATAAAATCCCCCAAAGAGGCGGTACAGCCACTTGCCTTCCGACTTGGCCTGGGAGAGGTACAAAAAGTTCAGCTCCGGTCCCAGGCTGGCCATCTCCTGCATCGCTTGGCCCCGGTCCCGGTAAGCACCCAGTTCGATACCCCAAGGCTGGTTTTTTTGGACCCGGAAGTTGACCAACTCGGAGTCCACCTCTTCGGCGCTGGGCAACACCGGCCAGAGCCGGGCCTGCAACAAAGGCTCCGCCGGGAATTTGGCTTTCAGTTCTTCGGCCAGGTCCAGCACCTCATGTTCGGCGGCATAATAACCGATCCGCAGTTGGAAGAACCGCTGGTTCCCCTGGTCGGTCGGCTTGGTTTGTTCGCTGGCGTAGAGATAGGAATAATAACCGGCCTCCATCAATTTGGCCGCCAAAACCACCAAGGGAACAACCTCCTCCTGGGGCACCGAAGCCACCTGCAAGGCGTAGCGCAGCTGCCGGGAGCGATCAAAACTCAGGTTGCCTTGGGACTGGTTGCTTTTGCGGGATACCGAAAGCTTCAGCTCCGATTCCAAGGCCCAATCCAAATGCCCCGGCTGCTCCGAAGCCAAAGGCAGGAAGAGCCTCCGTTGGCGCATCACCGCCAGGATGTGGGGGAGGTTTTGTTCGGTATAAACATAGTCCCGGCCCTGCAACCGCCAAAGCCCAGGTTTCACCTCAAAGATGCGGGTCGGCCACAGGTCGGGCTCGGGCCGTTGGGGCAGGGGGTCCACTTGGTCCTCTTCGGGGGTTTGGGCCTGTGAATCTTCGGTGGCGACGGCCTTGAGGGTGGTTTGGGTCAGGTTCTCCCCAGGGTTCTTGGAGCCGACAAACAAGAGGTTGCCCAAAAGCAAAAGCCCCAGCGCCCCGGCCAGCACCAACGGAATCCCCCAGGTTTTTTGGGGGTCCAACCGGGCCAAACGTTCAAGGACGGGGATCAACTTTTTTAACATCTAAGGACTCTCCTAAGTCAAGTTCCATCAGGCCCATTGGGCTTTTCGGGCTGGCCCCCAGACTCAGGGGGTTGGGGTGCACCCCGGTCCCGAGCTTGAGGTATTCAAAGGCGACCTGACCGATCATGGCGGCATTGTCGGTACAATGTTTGGGCAAGGGGCAATAAAACTCCAGTCCCCGTTTTTGGGCCAATTCCCCTAGGGCCTGCCTCAAGGCACTGTTGGCCGCCACCCCTCCGGTCAGGGAGATTCTTTGGACCGAAACCTTGGCCAGGGCCTGTTCAAACCGCTGGACCACGATCTTGGCGGCGGTGGTTTGGAAACTGTTCACCAGATCGGCAATCGCCAGTCGGCTGGGTTCCGGTAGGGCCTGAAAGTCAGAGTACCCAAGGAGCCGCAAATTTTCTACCCTCAAATTGCGGGCTATCGCTTCGTTGAGCACTGCGGTTTTGATCCCCGAAAAGCTGAAGTTGAGGGTCTTGTGTTTTTGCAGTGGTAAGGTGAACTGGGTGCTCGCAGTTTTGGAGCTGTTGGCGATTTTGTCCAAGATTGGTCCGCCGGGGTATTCAAAGCCCAACAGCTTGGCCACCTTGTCGTAGGCTTCGCCCAGGGCATCGTCCAGGGTTTTGCCCAGCAGCCGGTACCGCCCCAGCCCTTCGGCCAAGACCAAATGGGTATGCCCACCCGAGGCAATCAGGGAAAGAAAAGGGAACTCCAGTTCCGGGTGGTCCAGTCTGGCGGCCAAGAGGTGGCCTTCCAGGTGGTCCACCGCCACCAAAGGCTTGTCCCAAGCCCAGGCCAGAGCCTTGGCCCAACTGAGCCCCACCAGGATTGAGCCCACCAGACCGGGGGCCTGGGTGACCGCAATGGCCCGAATCTCTTCCGCCTTGAGCCCCCGAGCCGCCTTGAGTTCCTCAAAGAGCAGGGGCAAGGTCAACAGGTGCCGTCTGGAAGCGATTTCCGGGACCACGCCGCCATACTTGCCGTGGAAATCCACCTGGGAGGACAGGGATTCATAAACCACCTCTCCTTGCCGCCCAATCAAGGCCAGGGCCGAATCGTCGCAGGAGGTCTCAATCGCCAGGATCATCTGGGCTCCGGGGTTTGCTGGCTTTGGATGTAGGCGGTGATCTTGGGGTCCATCTGGGCAAAGTCCGGGTAGTTGCGTTCCAAAGCCTTGAATTCCGGGGTGTGGGCCATCATCCGCCCCTTCTCCCGCTTGAGCCCCACCACCTTGTGGAGCAATTCGTGGAAGGCCAAATAGTCCAGGATCTCCTTGGGTGCGTCCAGCCGGTCAAAGATCAGGGAAAAGGCCACTTCGTCACGAGTCAGGTTGTAATGGGCCAGCTTTCGGACCGTAAACTTGGCCAACCAGCGCACCTTGGGCCGTTCCTCCAGCTCGGGAAAGTATTTCTCCTGCACCCGGATCACCCTGGCGGTAAAGTCCTGGAACACCCCGGCCCCTCTGGGCCGAAGCCGGGCCGCTTCTGGTTTGAAGTCGGGCCGCAGGATCTTCACCTCTTTGATGAACCCCCAAGCGAACCCGTCGGCAGGGTGTAGCTTCTTCCCCTTGACCAGGGGGGTCAGCCTTTCTACCATCTCTTGTTGGCTTTCGTGCAGCTTGAGCAGGCCCTCAATCTCACATCCCTTGAGCAGCGTTCGCCGCAATAAGGTGGCGTAAGATTGCAAAGAGTTTATGCTGAGGTTGGATCGGTTCATCCCTTGAGGATAGAGACTGCCCCAGACTGGGTCAAGAGAGGTCTTGTGGAACAGGTATTTCAGGCAACAGGTCCCTTGCCTTGGCAGGTCGATCTCCAGGTTTATCAGTGGGGTCGTGATTTTGTGGCCTTTTTGGGCGGCGGAGAACGGCACCTGGGGGCGGTGGCCTTTGCGGGAACGGCGCTGGTTCAGCCCCCCCACAAGGAAGGCCCGATTGCCCAAGAGCTGGCCCTGGAGTTGCGGTCCTTCTTGCCGGGGAACGTGGCGGTACTGGCCGGGATCCATTACGAAGGGCTGGAAAAATCCCAAATTTCCGAGGTGCTGGCCCAGGCGAGGGCCTTGGTGGCCCAGTTCAGATCGGGTTTTCTACCTCAAAAAACCGGCAGTCCAGTTTGAATTCCTGGGCCAACCAGTCCCCCAAGGCCAGGATTCCCAACCGCTCGGTTTTGTAGTGACCGGCCGCAAGGTAATGAACCCCGTTTTCCTTGGCTTCCCCAAAAACGTACTCTGAGGCCTCCCCGGTCAGGTAGGCTTGGGCTCCCAGGGCGATGGCCGGAACAAAACCGGACTGGGCTCCGCCCGAACAAATCACCAACCGTTCGATCTTCTGTGGCCCAAAGTTGAGTACCAGGGGCTTGGCCCCCAGCAGGGCCTCGATTTGTGCCCCCAATGCCTCGATGGTAGATTGCGCCGGACGGCCCATGACCATAGAATTGATCTCCCCTTTGGGGGCCAAAAACCGGATCTCGGTCAGCCCCAAAAGCTTGGCCAGCTGGATGTTGTTGCCCAGTTCGGGGTGAAAGTCCAAAGGCAGATGGTAGCTGGCCGAAGCCAATCCAGTCCCCAGCAGAGCCTTAAGCTTTTTTGCCATTGGCCCGGTCACCGTCTGGCTCTGGTGCTTCCAAAACAGCCCGTGGTGGGTAACCAACAGTTCTGCCCCCCAATGGTTGGCCTGCTCGATCACCTCCAGACCAATGCTCACCGCCAGGGCCACTTTCTTGACCAATCTGCCGTCCCCCTCGACCTGGAGCCCATTGGGGCAATAATGGTCCGGGACTGTATCGATGGCGAGCTTTTGGTTGATCCGCTCCACCAACTGGGTTTGGTTCACTGGACCTCTCCAACACAACGAAAGCCCACATGGCTGGCCTGGAAGTTGGTGGGGCTTTTGGCGAATTCCTTGTTTTTGAGCTGCTCGGGGTTGCTGCCGTAGGACCCTCCCTTGATGATTACCTCGGCCATAAAATCGTCCCGGTCCTGGTCCTTGTCCTTATAAGCCAACCAAGTCCCGTCCACCTTGGTGGCGGTCCATTCCCACAGGTTTCCGGCCATGTCCAGGAGTCCCTCAGGGGTGGCTCCCAAGGGATAGCTGCCCACCGGGGCTTGCCGTTCGTAGCCGTCGCTGATCCGCCATAAGGACCAAGGGGTTTTGCAGTTTTTGTCGCACAGGTTGGCCCTAGTACCATCCAAAGGAGCCTCGCCCCAGGGATAGGTGCGGTTGACTCCGGCGGCCAACTCCCACTCCTGCCGGGTCGGCAGCCGTTTGCCCAAAGTCCGGCAGTAGGCAGCCGCCTCGAACCAGTCCACCAGATTGGCGGGCATACTCAGGTCGGAAGGGAACTTGTGTTGGTAGTCAGGCACCAGCTTAAACTTGTTTGCCTGCCGGTAGTGGATCAATTCGCCGAGGGTCACCTCGGTCTTGTCGATCACAAAAGGTTTGATCTGGGCATATTCGGGTCCCGACAAAGCCGGGTCGATCTTGACCCCCTCGGCACCCAAGGCGATGCCGCTCAGGCAGACCCAACAACCACTAAACCAAAGGCCCCAAAACTTCATCCAAAACCTCAATTGTACGGGTCCAAGCCCCCTCTTCCCTTTGCAGCCGGTGGAGTCCATTGGACCCCAAAGATTCAAGGGCGGAGGGGGATTGCGAAAGAGCCACTAAAGCGTCTGCGTCCTGCACTACCGCCAACCCCTGGGCGGCACTCAAAAGTGCGACCGGCTCGGCAAAGTTGGCGGTATAAGGGCCTACCACCGTAGGTTTGCCCAACCCCACCGGCTCGATCATGTTTTGCCCCCCACGGTTGCAAAAGGAGCCACCTACAAAAACAAAGCTGGCCAGAGAGTACAAGGCGGTCAACAGCCCCATCTGATCGGCCAAGACCCATTGGGCCCCCAGGCAACTTCCTTGGGAGGTCAGGGACAACTCTACGCCCAAAGCCTGGGATTGGGCCACAAACTCTGCCCGTTTGTCCGGGTGCCTGGGGACCAACAAGGCCCGAAACTTGGGGTGCCCTTGGGCCATCTTGAGGCCTGCGGGGACCAGCACCGCCAGCTCTTCCGGCTGGAGCGAACCGGCGACAAACACAAATTCATCGGGCTGCAAGCCCAATTGTTCCCGAAGCCGTTGGACCAAGACCGGGTCCGGGGCGGCGGTTGAACCCCATTTGAGGTTACCCAAAAGTTCCACCTTGGCCCCCAAGGCCCCAAACCGCTGGGCGGAAGTAGCGTCTCCGGCCAAGATCCGGCTGATCCGCCCCAGGAGCGGGGCAAAGAGGAAACGAAATTTCCGGTAGCTCTCAAAATGCTGGTCGCTCAACCTGCCGTTGACCAGGACCATCGGGATTTTCCGGGACACCACCCGAGTCAGGTTGGGCCAAAGCTCGGTTTCCACCAGCACCAGCAGATTGGGCTGGAGTCGGCCCAGCAGCAAAGAGGCAAAGAGGCTGAAGTCAAAGGGCTTGTAAAACACCGGTTGCCCCTGGGCCTGGGCCATGGCCAAGGCGGTCGGGGTGTTGGTGGTCAAAACCGTTTCCAAGCCCGGTCTTCGGGCCTCAAGGGCTCTGGCCAAACGTAGCGCCAAGGCCATCTCGCCTACCGAAGCGGAATGGAACCAAACCCGCCCCTGGGCCGCCCTGGGCAAACGGGGAGGCCAAGAAAAAAACTGCCGCAAGAGAGCTTGGCGAACCTTGGGCACAAACAGCGCCCCCAGCCCCAAACAGGGGCTGCAAACCAGCATCGGCAACAAATAAACCAGGTCCATCAGACCCACAGGCTACCTTTTGGAAAGTTCCTTGACCGCCCGCACCATCGCCCTCAAGTGATCCGGGTTAACGTCCTTGTCGATGCCGTGCCCCAAGTTAAAGATGTGGCCGGACTGGGGACCCCATTTTTCCAGGATCGATTTGACCTGGGAGCGGATATAGTCTTCCCCGGCAAACAGGACGTTGGGGTCCAGGTTGCCTTGCAGGCCCACTTGCCCGCCGATCAGGTCTTTGGCTTCCTTGAGGTCGCTCATCCAATCAAGCCCGACCACGTCGCAGCCGGTCCTGGCCATCCGGGTCAAAAGATGGGACCCGCCGTTGATATAATAAACCTTAGGCACCTTTCCAGGCTGTTTGATCCCCGCAAAAATCCGTTGGACATAGGGGAACACAAACCGGTCGTAGTCGTCGGGACAAAGGCTGCCTGCCCAGGTGTCAAAGAGCTGGACCATCTGGGCCCCATTTTCGATCTGGTAATTGAGGTAGTTGATCGTCATTTGGGTCAGTTTTTCCATCAGCTTGTGGGCCAAGGCAGGCTGGTCAAAAAAGAGGGCCTTGGTCTTGGAGAACAGCTTGCTCCCCTCTCCTTCAATGGCATAACAGGCCAGGGTAAAGGGTGCCCCTGCAAAGCCGATGATCGGCACCCGGCCCGCCACTTCTTTTTGCAGGAGGTTCAAGATCTTGCCCACATAAGGGGTCCCCTGGTCCGGGTCGGGCACCCGGAGGGCCTCAATGTCCGCTTGGGTGCGGATCGGATTGGCGAACTTGGGGCTCGGGTCGAAGCTCAGCTCCAGGCCCATGCCTTCCAAGGGGGTCAGGATGTCCGAAAAGAGGATCACTGCGTCCACCTCGATCAGGTCCAAGGGCTGAATCGTGACCTCGGCGGCCAACTCCACGTTTTTGCAGAGCTCCAAAAAGCTCCCCGCCTTGGCCCGGGTCGCCCGGTATTCGGAGAGGTAACGCCCCGCTTGGCGCATCACCCAAACCGGGGTACGCTCAATGGGCTGTTTAAAGGCCGCTCGGATCAAAAGGTCGTTGGTTGCGGTCATGTTGCTTCCTCGAAGTGTTGGGCTTGGTAGGTGAACAGTTTCAGGTCCCCTTGCCGCCAGTAATCTCCCGGCAGGTGGGCCTTTTGGCAGAGTGCGGTTAAAAATTCTTCCTTGCTGTGCAGTTGCTCCCACACCTGGGGCAAAAAAGTGGCTTGGTGCCCTTGGGCTTCCAAGATCACTCCGTCCACCATAGGCCGGAGCTGTTCCATTTGTTTTTGGATCGGCCCTGTTGCCACTGGCTGGGGCAGGGTCAATACCGAAACCTCCAAGGTCAACCCGCTCAATTCGGCAGGCCGAACCGGCTCAAACCTCGGGTCTTCCAAAGCCGCCGCTACCGCCATTTGGGGCACCAGTTTGGCCAAGGTCGTCTTGGTGTTAATCTGGCCGATGCAACCTCGCAATTCCCCTTGGTCCTTGAGTGTCACAAAACAGCCTCGTTTTTCCTCAAACCCTGGGTCATGGTAGGCTTGCGGGTCGTAGTCCCGGTGCAGCAACCGCTTTTCCAGCGCCTTTCTGGCCAAAACCAACAGCTTGGTCTTCTGGCTTGGGCTCAGCAAACTAGGCTTCAAAGTGAAGCTCCTCCCCTTGGTGCTTGACGGTCAGACGGTTGCCCTTACTGCCCGAGGCTTCCAGCCGTCCCGAAATCCGGGCCTCAATCCCCAAAGACCGGGAGAGTTCCACCGCTTCTTGGGCCAAAGAGCCGGGCAGGATCGCCTCCATCCGGGCCCCCAGGTTGTACACCGGTAACATCTGCTTGAGGCTGTAGCGGTTGTGCTTTTGGATCCAAGCAAACACCGGGGGCAGGTCAAACAGTTGGTCCTTGTGGTAGTGAATCCCCTGGCCAAACTTGAGGCACTTGGTCTGCCCGCCGCCGGAGCAGTGGATCAGGCCGTGCAGCTCGCCACCAAAGGCGGCCACCAGTTTTTTGATCAAAGGGGCGTAGGTTCGGGTCGGGGAAAGCAGGGCTTGGCCCAGGTTGAGCGGGGTGCCTTCGAGCGGGTCGGTCAGTTTGCCGGGGCCGATGTAAACCAAGTTCCGGGGCACTTCGGGGGCATAGGTTTCCGGGTAACGGTCGGCATAACTTTTGTCCAGGCTGTCGTGCCTAGCCGCAGTCAAGCCATTGCTGCCGATCCCCGAATTGTAGGTCCGCTCCCACCTCGCTTGGCCGAAACTGGCAAAAGAGACGATCACATCTCCAGGGCGAACCCGGCTCAGGTCGATCACCTGGGACCGTTTGAGCCGCACCGCCAAGGTGGAATCCACCACCAAGGTGCGCACCAAGTCCCCCAGGTCGGCGGTTTCCCCTCCGGCCATGACCATCCCGATGCCTTCTTGGGCCAAAAGCTCCACCTGTTCCTGGTAACCCAAGATCACCTCTTTGATCACCTCTCCGGGGACCAGAAGTTTGTTGCGCCCTATGGTATTCGACAGCACAAAACCGTCCAGCGCCCCCACACAGGCGAGGTCGTCCAGGTTCATCACCAGGGAGTCTTGGGCAATGCCCCGAAACACCGAAAGGTCACCGGTTTCCTTCCAGTACAGGTAGGCCAGAGAGGACTTGGTCCCAGCGCCATCGGCGTGCATCATAAAACAGAAATCCCGGTCCCCGCCGATCAGGTCGGGCAGGACCTGGGCAAAGGCCCCCGGATAGAGCCCCTTGTCCATGCCCGCAATCGCTTGGTGCACTTCGGTTTTCGCCGAGGAAACCCCTCGGCGGAGGTACAGGTCCGATTCGCTCATGAGGCCAGCCTCAGGGCTGCTAAGGTGAAGTCTTGTTCCGTTTGGGTTTCCATCAATTCCCGGCGCAGGGCCTTGGCATCCCGAAAGCCGCTCAGATAACCGCCCAGGTGTTTGCGGAACTCCACCAGGGTTTTGTGTTCCGACTGGTAACGTCTCAGCAGGGTAAAATGCTCCAACATCACGTCCACCTTGTCTTTGAGGGTCAATTTATCTCGTTGCTCCTGGGGCCAAAAGACCCAAGGGTTGCCCACTGCCGCCCGGCCTATCATAAAGCCATCCAGGTCCTTGAGCTGCTCCATTCCTTGTTCCAGAGACCTTAGGTCACCGTTGCCCAGGACCGGAATCTTCAGTTCCTTCTTGAGCTCATAAATAGGTTCCCAGTCCGCTTCCCCTCGGTAGGCCATCTTGGCGGTCCGGCCATGGACGGTGATCAGGCTAGCCCCGGCGGATTCCAGCCCTTTGGCGAAGCCCACCAGGGTCGAGGCATCCGCCCAGCCCAGCCGGGTTTTGACCGTCACCGGCAGGGCCGTAGCCTTTGCAGTCGCTTCAACAATCGCAAAAGCCAAGTCCGGTTCCTTGATCAAGGCCGCACCGTTCCCGCCACTGACCACCCGCTTGGAGGGGCAGCCCAGGTTGATGTCGATGCCGGTGATCCCCAGGTCCTGGACTTCCCGGGCAATTTGGGCAAACAGCAACGGGTCCCGGCCAAAGATCTGCACCACATAAGGCAGCTCGGCCCCCTCAAAGAGCAGCCTTTCCCGCACCTTGGAGGAATGGACGATCCCGTTGACGTTGGTGAACTCTGAATACAGCAACACCCCAGGATTGAGCTTGCGCACAATCTGCCGGAAGGCTCGGTCGGTCACCCCGTCCATGGGGGCCAAGGCCATCAAGGGGCGGGGCAGGTTTTGGAGCTTAGTCATTGAGCTTGCCTTGGACAAAGTCTTCCCACTCTACCGGGAGCAGGTATTTTTTTTTGTTGTTACATTCCTTGCAGGCGGCAACCAGATTGCCCTTGACCGACTTGCCGCCCCGACTGAGCGGGATCTTGTGGTCCAAGGTCAACTCGGAGGGATGCACCTTTTTTTTGCAGTAGTAGCAGACCCCTTGGCCACGGAGATTTTTCCACCACTGGGACTGGCGCAGTTCTCTGGCCTTGGCCTTCTCCCGTTTGAGGACCTCTTCGTCCACCGGGACAAATTCCCCTTCAAAGCCCATAAGCCTCAGTTGCACTCGCCGACCGAATCCCGAGCGCAGACCCGCCCATCGATCCAGGTTGCCTCGCCCAGTTTGGCCCCCTCGAAGGTAGCGCCCTTGACCTTGGCTCCGGTCAGGTCGGCCCCTTGGAGGTCGGCGTGTTTGAGGATGCTGTCTTCCAGGCTTGCCTTGCCCAGCTTGGCTCCGGCCATGTAGGCCCCGGTCAGGTTGGCCTGGCCCAAAAAGGCGTTTTCCAGGTTGGCCCGGATCAATCTAGCGGCATGGAGATTGACCCCCACCATCTTGGCAAAATACAACTCCGCCCCGGAAAGGTCGGCCTCGCTAAGGTCGGCGAAACTGAGGTCCGCCCCTTGGAGGTTGGCCCCTTTCCAAAAGGACTGCCCCCCTTGGATCAAGTTAAAATCCGCCCCGATCAACCGAGCCCCGGAGAGGTCCGCTGAACCCAACCGGGCCCACCGGAAGCTGGCCTCTTCGGCCCTAACGTTGCGCAGGTCCGCTCCGGTCAGCACGATCCAGTCGGCCTTGGCTCCGTTGAGCTTGGCTCCTTGCAGGTTGGCCCCTTCCAGGCTCAAGGACTCCAGGTTGGCATCCACCAAGTTGCAGTCGGGGCAGGCCTTGGTGTTGACCAGCCGGGTCACCTGTTCGGGATAAAAGGCCATCGCCGCCAGGGGCATCAACCCCAGGAGGGCGATCAAAAGCAGGCGTTTGGTTGACATGGGGGACCTGAAATAATTTTTCCCATCATCCCCGATTTGTAAAATTGCGGCAACCCCCAAAAGGACCGTCCCCTTCGGTTTCCAAGCCTTTGGGCGCTTTGGGGGGCAGGGGAAACCGGGCAAACCGGGTTAAAGGGAAAGTTCCTTGTTTTTTAAGGAGGATTGATGTTGGTGACATACCGTTCAAACAGTTCTTCCAACCGTTCCAACAATCGGTCCTTTAAAACCATCTCCACCGGCCCCCAGGCCTCCTTGAGCAGTTGCGGGTGCATTTGGGCCAAGGCGGGGACCGACACCGGGGCAAAAGAAAGGTGCCAAGGCTCCGGGGAGACTCCGCCCCGGTCCACCAGGTAGGGCTGGAAAAACTCGAATTCCCGGATGTTTTGGGTCAGCCAAAAGTTGAGTTTCCCAAACACCCCACCCGGGGCATACTCATCGGGCAGCAACTGCACCCGGTAGCCCAGAGGCATCCCGTTGAGGTCGATCAGGTCCAGGTCGCTGCCCCAATGGTGCCGACTGGCCCCCGGCAAGGCGGACCAGCGGAGAATCGCCTCGATCAGGCCGTCGGGGCCTAAAGTATCAAACGAAATCTCTTGGCCCTTCGGGTCATAAAGGGGCCTCTGGCCTGTGGCCTTGGTTTGCCAAATCTTCCTTTGGGTTTCAAAGTCCCGGAAACCGCTGAAAATCGCCAGCTCCAACCCCTGACCACGGGCCTTCTCCTGCATGGCCACAAAAGCTTTGACCGCCAAGGGATGGGCGGCAAAACGGGGTTCCTGGAACTGGGCGATGTGCCCTCGGGTTTGGCCGGTCAGTTCACTGGGGCTCATGGGGGTCCAAGACCTGTTGGAGGTCCAACTGGGGAAGCTGGGCGAGACGGGTGAACAAAACCTCCACCTCCGCCTGGGTTTTCTCCAGGGGACCGTTGTTGTTGACCACAAAATCCGCTCGTTTGAGCTTTTCGGCCAAGGGCATCTGGGCGGACATCCGCCGTTTTGCGTCCTCCGGCTCCATCCCCCGTTGCTGCACCAAACGGCGCAACTGCTCCTCTGGGTCCAACTCAATCAACACCGTGGCCTGGAACTGGGATTCCAGGTTCCGCTCAAACAGCAGGGGGACCAGATAAACCACCTTGGCTTGGGGGTTCCGGTCATACATTTCTTTGAGGTACGCTTGTTTCTTGAGGTGGATCTGCCGGTGTACGATCTTTTCTAATACCCTCCGTTGCTCCGGGTCCGCAAAGACCTGAGCGGCCAACTTGGCCCGGTCAAGCCCGCCGTCCGAACCTAGAATCTGTGGGCCAAAATGTTCCACCACTTCGCCAAAGGCTACCTGCCCAGGCTCCACCACTTCCCGAGCCAGCCGGTCGGCATCAAGTACCTCCCAACCCAAAGCTGCAACCCAAGGGTGCAACGTGCTCTTCCCCGCCCCGATCCCCCCGGTCAGCCCCACCAGGATCATGGTCAGCGCTCTTTCAGGTAGGCAAGCAGGGAGACCATCCAGCGGGTCAAAACCAGATAATAACGGACCAGGATCACGCTCAAGAAAAACCAGACCAAGGTGCCGTGCAGGATCCCCAAGCCCTCCAGCCCCGGCCAGCCGGTCCAACCCAGCCGGGTCTTGAAGTGCAGCAACAGGCCCAGGAGCACGATCAAACTCAAGCCGCCCAAAAACAACAGGTCCACCCAATGGCGGGGGCCTTTTTCGGAGATCTGACGGAATTGTTTTTTGGCCGCATTTTTGGCGGAGGAAAGCCCCACCTTAGGCCGACCGCTCCTTTGGAGCCGGTCGTAGAGCAAAAGCAGGAGCAAGGCAAACAGGAACAACCCAAAAGCCCGGTGCAGCAAGTCCATTTCGCTGCGGTCAAAAGAAGGGAGGAACTCCGCCCGTTCGAGCCCCAGGGCGGTCAGGTAACAAAGCAACATGGCAATGGGCAACCCAAACCGGCGGGTTTGCCGCACTGCCGAGTTATAAAGGGAGAAGAACCACCCTTGTAGATTCATAGTCCCTCACTGGGTTGCGTCCAACGCCTGGGCGTAGTAGCTGTGGGCCAAGCGAATGGCCGTTTCGGGCCGCAGGGGGCCAAATTTTCCCATACGGTTTAACCCTGCTTCCAGGAGTCCGGTCTTGCCGAATTCATCGCCTGGCGAAAGGTTCCAGTTTGAAGGAGCGACGATCCGGTACCCGGTGATTTTCCCCCCTTCAATGTACACTTGGTGCAGCAAGGCCCCGCCCGGAGCCTCCACCATGCCCATGCCGATGCCCCGGCCCTTGAAGGCAAAGGGTTTGCGCTGGTTGAGCGGACCGGTAAAGTCTAGCTTGAGCAGGCTGTCAAAGAGGTTTTGCAGGATGTACCTTCCCTCGAAGGCCCCGGCCAAAAGCCGAGCGGCTCCGCTGTTCGCCTTGTCGATCGAAAGGCCCAGGTTTTCGATCCACCCGGCGATGGAGTCGGAAACCTGCACGTTGCCGCCGCCGTAGTGGGTGATCAAAAGCCGGGCCAGGGGGCCGGTCAGGGCCACGTCGGTTTCGTACCGGGCGGCTTTGATCCAGGTGTGGGCCTTTTTTTTGTTCAGGTCGTAGATCAGGTCGTTGGACAGGCTCCGGTTGTCCGCCGGGCGGTAGTAGGTGTCCACGTAGGATTCGGTGATCTTGGTGACGTTCAACGGCTCCAGCTTGCCTTCCACGTAAACCCCCGGGGAGAAATAGGCTTTTTCTTCCTTGCCGTTTTCAATAGGCAGGGAGCCGAAGCTGATCAGCTGTTGGTCCTCGTCCGAACTTTGCAAAAGGTCGGTGGCCCCGGCGATCACGGTTTTGATGTCCGTCGGCCAAATCTCCTCGACCATTTCCTTGGCGGACTCCAAGATCCGCAAAAGCTTCATCCCCTGCGCCCGGCCCAGATTGGTGTTAGCCACTCCGCCGGGGATCAGATTCATCACCACCGGGTACTTGCCACCCAAAAGCGCCATGGCCTGTTGCAGCGCCGCCAAGGTCCGAACCACTTGGGGCAGGTGGGTAAAAATCTGTTTTGCCGCTTCGGGGCTCAAGTCCTGGTCGTCCTTTTCCCGCAAGGCCAAGGTCGGGTAGTAGGTGGAACGCAGCAACCCCTGTCCCTTGAAGTGCTTCTGGTTCAGGTAGTCCGGCAGGACCTCGAAGTAAAAATGGTGCAGGTGGGAATGTAAGGTCGAAAGGTGCAGCAGGATTTGCCGCATCTTTTGGCCGTTGTAGGTGGGGGTCCACTGCAGGTAGTTTTCCAAGGCCAGGACTGCCGCAATGCCGTGGGCCACCCCGGATTTGGCCGAAAGGGTTTGGGTGTGCTGGACCGCTTCTAAGGGATACTTGCCGAACAACCGGCCTTCCTGGTGCAAGGTCCGACCACTTTGAAGGAAATACTTCTCTTTGCCCGGTTCGCCATCGTAGGCGACCTTCAACAACCCCTCAAGGTTGGGCACCCGTTCCACCAAGACCTTCAAATTTCCTCCTCGTCAACCTTGATCCGGTATCTGGCGACCGAACGTTTTGCCCCCTGGTGTACCCCCAGCCCGACGACCGTCGTCCCCAGAGCACCGTAGGCCAAGGTTTCGGCATGTCGCACCCAGCCGGAGGCAACCCCCGCCTTGCGGTGGCTCAGTTGGCCATAAAGGCCCAGGCTCAGGTGGTCGGGGAAATTGGGCTCCGAACAACCGGTGCAAGGGCTCCCGGCCCCGACGCACCAGTTGATGCCGCCGTTCCATTTGGCGGTCGGACAATCGTTGTAGGTTACCTTGCCTTTGCAACCGAGCAGGTACAGGCAGCCTTCCTTTTCCCCAAAGTACTGCACATAGTCCCCGGCCTCAAACTGGCCCCGGTATTCACACCGGTCACAGATCAGGGTGCCAAAGAACATCTTGGGCCTTCGGAACTCGTCAAGCTCCGGCAGACCGTACATCAAAAGGTGGTTGAGCACGCCCAGGAGGTGCCGAGGTTGGGCAGGGCTGCCGGGGAGGCGGATAACCGGAACCGGGACCTCCGACAAGGCTTGGCCCATCATGTCCAGGTAGCCGCCCGGCTGTTCCTTGGAAAAGGCCGCTTCGTTGCCGAGCAAAACCACGACCTTGGCTCTGGGGACCCAGGCCCGAAGGATCTGGTTGCCCCGTTCCAGGGCATCGTCGGCAAACGACCCTTCCAAGATCAAAATGGGCGGACGTTGGTCGGCCAAGGGTTCTTCCCCTTCGTTTTCCAACCGCTGGAAATAACGGCCCAAAAAGGCAAAGGATTCGGATTGCCCCACCAGGCCCAGGCTGTGGGTCTGGCTGTGGTGGCCGGTCAGCCAAACCAAAGACTCTGCCTGTCCGCCTTCTTCTTGGGCGAGCAGTTCCCCGAGCTGGGTCGATAAAAAAGCTGTAGAAAGCGCACCGGTGGAAAGCAGGCGCAAGAACTCACGTCTGGTCAAAGGGACTCGTTAGCCTTGGGGTTATTCTTTTCTTGTCCTTTGATACCGGTAAACGGAAGCTCCGTAAAGGTCAAAAAACTCCAGTTCCAGCCTCTTGGGCGAGGCATGGACCCACAAAAAGCCCTGGCCGGGGTGCAGGAATTTTGAACCTTCCCTGGGTTTGGGGTCCTTGGGTCCGCCGTAGGCGGCACCGCCTCCCCCGCTGATCAGATAGTCGGTCTCGGTTCCGGCAATTTGCAGGTGTTCCAACTGGTGCTCATGGCCGGAAAGGTGCAGGTCCACCTTGCTGCCGAACATCAGCTGCCAAAGGCCCCGCTCCAAAACCGGGGCATCCTGGTGCGCCCCGGAACCATAAAGATTGTGGTGGGTAAAAACCAATTTCCAGTCCTGCTGTGGCGCTTTGGCCAGCCAGCCGTGGAGCCGGGGCCAGGAAAAGGCTTCACAGTTGGAGTTGACCCCGAACAGGGAGACCGGTCCGGCTTTAAAGCGGTAATCGTAACTGGGCATCCGCCAGAGTTCGCTGACTAGGGTGTAAAGCCTTTGGGCCTCAATGTTCCCCTTGAGGTCGTGGTTCCCAAGCACCGTAAAAAAGGGCAGGTTCAAGGGACCGTACACCGCTTCAAAGTAATTGCCAAACAGCGGGTCTCGAAGGCCCTGGACCCCGGCAGGATAAAAGTTGTCCCCCAGGCCCAGCACAAAATCGCAACCTTTTTCCTGGCACACCTGTTCCATCGCTTGGGAAACCCGCAGCTGTTGGGTCTCCCCGGTGCCCATGTCTCCAACCGCCACAAAGGTGACCTCGCCCTGGGCCTTCCATTCGTCCATGGTGACCAAAGGCTCGGGAGGAAAGCAACCCTTCGCCTCCAAAGCGGCATAGGCCATCAGGGCCACCTTGCCGCCGGCGGCAAACAGGGCTATCCCACAAACCAGTACCAAGGCGGCCTTCCACCAACCGCCCAAACGGCTTTTTTTGCCCATATGCCTGCTTTTGCGGTTGGAGTTTTAGGTCGGGAAATCCTTGAACATCTGCTCAAGGCTTGCTTCCGCTTCAATCATCGGCACTCGTTCCTCCACCTCTTGGCGTAGGAATTTGTTGATTTGGCCGATTTTGTTCATCGAATAATCGATCATCTGGTTTGAACCCTTAACATAGGCCCCAATGTTGATCAAGTCTTCCGCTTCCTTGTAGGTTGCCAAGGTTTGCACCAAACGGCTGGCGGACTTTTGGTGCACCTTGCCGGTTACGTCCACCATGACCCGACTTTTGGAGCGCAGCACGTCAATGGCCGGATAATGCCCTTGGGCGGCGATGTCCCGGCTCAGAAGGATGTGGCCATCTACGATCGAACGGACGGCATCGCCGATCGGTTCGTTCGGGTCGTCCCCTTCGATCAGAACGGTGTAAAACCCGGTCAGGGACCCTTGGGATTTGGAGTTGCCCGCCCGTTCCAAGAGCCGGGGCAAGAGGCTGTAAACCGAGGGAGGATAACCTTTGGTGGTCGGAGGTTCGCCGACGGCAAGGCCGATCTCCCGTTGGGCCATGGCAAACCGGGTGACCGAGTCCATCATCAGGATCACGTCCCGGCCCTGTTCCCTAAACCATTCGGCAATCGCCGTCGCCAGATAGGCCCCGTGGAGCCGCACCAAGGGGGACTGGTCGCTGGTCGCTGCAATCACCACGCTGTGGGCCAAACCTTCGGGACCCAAGTCCCGTTCGATGAATTCCCGGACCTCCCGGCCCCGTTCACCAATCAGTGCAATCACGTTGATTTCGGCGGTGGTGTTCCTGGCCATCATACCCAAGAGGACCGATTTCCCGACCCCGGAACCGGCCAAAATGGCCATCCGCTGCCCTTTGCCCGGAGTCAGCACCCCGGTAATCGCCTTGACCCCAACGTCCAGGGGCTCTTCGATCCTTCTTCGGTGCAGGGGGTTGATCGGTTCGGAATAAAGGTTAGCCTTGTGGGCGGTAAAGATCGGCCCCAGGTCGTCGATCGGCCGCCCGGTGCCGTCCAGGCAGCGACCCAGCAATTCGGGGCCTACCGGGACCTGGGTTTTTTCTTCGGTCGGCTGGATCACCGAGTCGGGGCCGATCCCCCGAATGTCCCCCAGGGGCATCACCAGCACGTTGCGCCCTTTGATCGAAACTGCCTCTCCGGCCACCTTTTCCCCGGTTTTGCGGTTGAGGATGTAACAGCGCCCGCCGATCCGCATTCCAGGGTTGTGGGCTCGGATCAAAAAGCCCACCACCTCGTCCACCTTGCCTTCCAGGCGCTCGGTGCGGGCTTGTTCAATCGCTTGGGAAAAGGGTTCTAAGGTAAACATTAGGCTAGACCAAGGTCGGAGGTGGAAAGAAGCTTCAGGTTTGGGTCCCCTTCTGGGCTTCCCGTTCCGCTTTGTACCGAGGGTCAAACAGCTGCCGCCGTTCGTCCAAGCAGTTTTCCAAAAGGTGGTCCACCTCCTCGAACTGCCTAGCCAAGGAAAGCTCGACCACCGCAAAATCCGTCTCGATCACCGGGGCGGAAGGGGAGGTTTCCCCGCTGCGCTTGAGGGTGATCACCTGCCCTTCTTCGAGGTAGGCGGCCAGTTCGGGTTGGTGTTTGGCGATAAAGTCGTATTCGACCGGGTGTAAGGTGATCTTGACCTTCCCTTGCCCTTCCAGGTAATGCACCGCCCCTTTGAGCAGGTTCAGCACAAACTCGGGCTGGGTCCGCAGTTCTTCGTGGACCACTTTTTTGGCCAACAACAAGACCTGCCCGACAATCTCCGTTTCATGTTCCCGAAACAGCGCCAACCGTAGGTCTTGCAGCTCGGCCAGGAGGTCCATCACCTTGGCGGTGGCCAGTTCGTTGTCCACCCGGGCCTGTTCCATCCCCCGAGCCAGGCCTTCGGCATACCCTTTTTCGTAGGCCGCCCGTTCGATCTTCTCGACCGTCGCCTCGGCGGTTTCAATCATCGTTTGAGCGGACTTTTTGGCCTCCGACTCCACCACCTGGGCGTGGGCCAAGGTTTCTTCCGCTTCGGACAAGGCCAATTCGGCCTGCCGGGAAATCAGCCGCGCCTGTTTGTCCGCTTCGGCCCGAATCCTTTTGGCGTATTCCTCAACGTTGGTCAGCAGGGTCCCTTCTTCAACAAACTGATTGCTGCTGAACCTTGCGGCATCGCTGGCCTCCAGTTTGAGGACCTTGGCCTTGGCATCCTTGAGCAACGAGTCCAACCGGAAAGGCCGCACCCCGTTTTCGGTGTCCTTGACCGTGACCGGCAGGGGCTCCGCCTTGGGAGCAGCCTTGGCCGCCCCTGGGGTAAGGTCTTCAAATTGCGGGGGGAGAAACTGGTTCTCCCAGGCGGGTTTGGTTTCCATCGGTTAGGGACCTTTTTTCTCCTTAAGCCAAGTACGCACCAAGGAAGCAGTCTTGAGCGGGTCTTGCTTGGCGATCTCGATGATCTTGTCTCGAGGCGGAATCCCGGTTTCCTTTTCGGTCGGGATCTCCAGCTCTTCGCCTTCCAGCTCGCCGATGGTGGTCGGCAGACCCATGAGGAGGTCGAGGTCTTCGGGTTTGGCGGAAAGCTTCATCACCATTGGCCGGATCACCATAAAGACCAGCACAATCACGATCAAACCAACCAACACGTACCGCACCAGATCGATGATGAACCGGCGGGTGGCCTGACTGCGCTCTTGTTTGAGCCGTTCTTGTTCCACCAAAGGTTTGGTAAACCGGATGTTTTGTACCGTAATGGTGTCGCCCCGTTCGGCGCTAAAGCCGACGCTTTGTTTGGCTACCGATTCAATGATCTGGATGTCCGAGGGGGACCAGGGTTTGTACACCGGCGAACCTACAATCTCTCCGGCATCATCCCGGACATATTCGTACTTGCCGTCCAGCAATACCGCCACGCTCATCCGTTTGATCCCACCGGGGGATTTTTTGCTGATCACATGGCGCTTGGAGTTGGCGTAGTTGGTCCGTTTGACCTTTTTGTCCACATCCGAAACGTTGGCGATTTCCGAGGCCCCCGCCCGCACCTCGGGGCTGTTGGAGGTTACCCCAGGGACCCCTACGGGGATGGAGCGGCTGCCGGTCGCCTTTTCGGAGGTGGATTCTTCGCTGACCACAGCGCTCAAGTCCGGGTCCACCAAGTCTTCGGTGGTTTCGGAGATGTTGAAGTCCATGTCCAAGGACACCCGTACCTCAACCCGGTCCTTGCCGGTCACCTTTTCCAATTGGCTCAACAACTTGGCTTCCACCCGTTGTTCCACCAGTTGCAGGTAGGCGTAGTTCTTGTCCCGAGATTCGGAGCCGTCCTGGTCCGAAAGGCCCTTGGAGAGCAGGTTGCCCGAAGAGTCCGAAACCCGCACGTCTTCGGCCTGCAAGCCGGGGACCGCCCCGGAAACCAAGTTGACGATGGTGTTCACGCCCTTTTGGTTCAGCTTGTTGCTGCCGGCCATGTCCACCACTACGCTGGCGGTGGTCTTGACCTCGTCATCGATGAACAGGCTTTTTTCGGGCAGGGCCACCGAAACCTTGGCGGACTCGATGATGTCGATTTGGGTGATCAATCGGGCCAGCTCTCCTTCCAAGGCCCGTTTGTACTGAACCTGTTGCTGGAATTCGGTGGCCCCGAAGTTGTTTTTGTCGAACAACTCAAAGCCGACCAAACCGCCCAGTTGCAACCCCGAGGAAGCAATCTGGAGCCTGACCTTGTCCACCTGGTCCACCGGAACCATGATCCCACCCCCGCCGGGCTGCAAGACGTACTGGATGTTCAGCTCGTCCAGCTTGGCCACGATCTTGGAGGCATCGTCCTGTTTGAGGCCGGTGGCCAGGGGTGCCCAGGTGACTTGTTGGGTGAAGAAGACAAAAACGATCAGCCCTAAGACAATACCGCCTAGGCTGGAAAAGAGGAAAATCTTCTTGCCAGTGGTCAGGCCGGAGAAGAAATTTTGAAACTGGGATTGAAAATCCTCAACCAGTCCTACGGATTGTTCGGCCATGTCGGGCTATGCAGAAATAGGGTTTACCGGAATCTTTGCTGAATCCCGGCGTTTTCGCAACGAATTTTCTGCCCGCATCCCTTCGGGTCTGGTGGGACGGTTTTTCCGTCTGGTCTTTGGAATCTACCGGCATCCTTGCCAATCGGTGCGGCCTAGGGCCGCCACCTTTGATTCCGCTGGGGTCACCCCCGGCTTTTAAGTCTGCCTTTTTCCTGGGTTTTTGCAAAACCAAGGCCAAGGACTTAAAAAAAATTTACACCTGCATCCGCATCATCTCTTCGTAGGTGGTCACGATCTTGTTCCTGACCGCCACCAGCAGCTTCATCGAGGTTTCCGCTTTTTCCAAGGCGATCATGGTGCCTGGAACGTCCTTGCTCCGGCCGGTCGCCAAGTCCGCCACCTTGGTGTCGGCCTGGAGTTGGTCCTGGTTGACTTGGTCAAACATCTGTTTGAACCCTTCCACCACGTTTTTGGAGGCCGAGGTCTTGGTGGTGACCGGGTTTTGGTGGATCGGGCTGATTTGGCGGATCATAGGGCTACCTTGGTAATTTTTGCCGGAGGTTACACTTTATGTTTCGGGTCTTGTTTTTCGTACCGTTCCAAGGCCTGTTTTGCCGTTGGCCCGTGGGGCTTGTCGGGGTTCAGGTGGCTGACCAGCTCCCCCAAGCTGTCGATGGTTTTGCCCACCGTGTTGACCTTGGCGTTGACCGTTCCTTCTTCGGCGGCCTTGATCAACTGCTCCACTTCCTGGGAAAAAACCTCCGCACTTTTGAGGAACTCCTGGAACTTCGGTTCTTCCGGTTGGGGCTTTTTAGGTCCTCCTTGGACCTTGGTGGGCTCCAGACCAACCGGGCTGATTTTATTGATTTCGCTCATCACCTCCCCCTAAACTTTACGCTCGTCCGCCGATTTCCAAGGACTTGGCAATCAAGTTCTTGGTGGCGTTGATGGCGGCCAAGTTGGCTTCATAGCTCCGTTTGGAGACCATCAGGTTGGTCATTTCCTCAACGATGTCCACGTTGGGCAAGGCAACGTAGCCTTCTTCGTTGGCATCGGGGTGGCTGGGGTCGTACTTCATCTTGGGCGGCCTGGAATCCTCCACTACCCCCAAAACCTTGACTTCCCTAGCCCCTTGGTCCTTCTCTTGGGTCCGCAGCTCCTCCATGAAGCTTTTGGCCTGGGGCAAGGCCCCAAAGATCACCTCTTTGCGGCGGTAAGGTCCGCCCCCTGGGGTCCGGGTCGTGTTGACGTTGGCGATGTTTGAAGAAATCACCTTCATCCGGGTCCGCTGTGCCGACAACCCCGAGGAACTGATCTCCATTGCGTCAAATAAGCTCATTATCTACCTCCGTCCGTGATGGCGCTCTTGAGCATCCGAAATTTCCAATTGATCGCCTTGGTCATCGCTTGGAACATCAATTGGTTCTCTGCCAATTTCGCCATTTCGTTGTCCAAGTTGACCGTGTTCCCATCCATCCTTGGATCGGGATTAAAACTGTTGATCCGGTCCCCTTCCACCGTTTCCAACGGCTCTCGTTGCATCCCGTCAAAGTGTCTGGGGTCGGTGGTCTTGAGCGGGCCTGGTTCATCGGAGTACAAGGCCTTGTCCAATTGTTTTTCAAAGACTAGGTCCTGGGCCCGATAGCCTGGGGTTTCTTGGTTGGCCACGTTTGAAGCAAGCAGGTCGTTCCGTTTGACCCGCAGGTCGATGGAACGCTCCAAAAGGGTCAAGTGCTTGTCAAATAGGTTGATGCTCATCGCTTTCCTTTGTTCTTCTCCCGGCGTGAGCCCAAGGAGAGTTTCACTATTGGAAATGCAAAGAAAGGGCCAATACTGGGATTTTTTTTGCCGGGACTCTGAAGAAGGGGAAGGCTGGGCGAGGTCTGTGCCCAAAGAGGGCGCTCGGCTTTTGGGGGCCGGGGCAGGCCCGAAGGGGCGGTCTTGTCCATGGGGTTTGGCCAAAAGCAGCTGCCTCCAAGGAATAGGAGGTGCAAAGCTCAGGCCAAGAAAAAAGGCCCCCTTTGCCCGGAGGATTCCCCCAGGCAAAGGGTTTTGTGCCTACCCCTGCTCGCCCAGCCAGCGTTCGGCATCAATGGCAGCCCGGCATCCCATCCCAGCGGCGGTGATCGCTTGGCGGTAGTGCGGATCGGCCACGTCCCCGGCGGCAAAAACCCCTTCCACGTTGGTCTTGGAGGTCCCGCCTTGGATCACAATGTAGCCCATGGAGTCCAATTCCAACTGCCCCTTAAAAGCTTCGGTGTTGGGGGAATGGCCGATGGCCACAAACAAGCCGGTACAGCCCAGGTTCCTGGTGGCACCGGTCTTGAGGTTTTTGACCCTCAGGTCGGTCATCAGCTTGCCGTCCCCTAGAACCTCGTCCACAGCGCTGTCAAGGACCATTTCGATCTTGGGGTGGTTTTTGGCCCGGGTTTGCATCGCTACCGAAGCCCGGAAGTCCTGCCTGCGGTGGATCAAAAAGACCTTGGAGCAGATGTTGGCCAGATAGCTGGCCTCTTCTAGGGCCGTATCCCCTCCGCCGACCACCGCTACCGCTTGGCCTTTGTAAAAGAAACCGTCACAGGTGGCGCAAGCGGAAACCCCGTGGTTTTTGTAGCTGATCTCGCTGGGCAGGCCCAGGTACTTGGCGCTGGCCCCGGTGGCCACGATCAGGGCCTCCGCCTTGTAGGTCTTGTCGTCGGTGACCAAGGTGAAGGGCCGTTTGGAAAGGTCCACCGAACGAACGTCCCCATACTCGATTTTGGTTTCAAACCTGGCCGCCTGGGCTTCCATGTTCATCATCAACTGGTTCCCGTCGATGCCGTGCTCAAATCCGGGGAAGTTTTCCACTTCCGTGGTGGTGGTCAACTGACCGCCCTTTTGGGGGCCAGAGAGCACAAAAGGGTTCAGGTTGGCCCTGGCGGCATAAATGGCAGCGGTGTAACCGGCGGGGCCGGAACCCAGAATGATCACCTGATGATGTTCTTCGGACATGGCTTTTTTTTCCTGTTTCAGGTAAGGGTCCAGTTTCCCTTGGGCATCCAGGGCATGAATGTCGTCACAGCCACCCAGGTGCTGTCCGTCAATGAAGATCTGCGGCACCGTCCTCCCCCCGTTGGCCCGTTTGATCATTTCTTCCTTGCGTTCGGGAAAAAGATCGATCCTGATCTCCTCATAGGTCACCCCTTTGTTGGTCAAAAGCACCTTGGCCCGGTCGCAGTATGGACATTGGGCCTTGCTGTAAATCTCGATTTTTGGTTGAGTCATTGGGGGTTCCTTCGGTACGGTGAACGGAGTTCTTCTAAAGTTTCGGCACAGTTTAAACGTTTTGCGCCCTCAAAGGCAACTGCCCATTTACGTAGTCTTGGCCACAAAAACGGGCCTCCGCCGGTCATTGGGCCTTTTTTGGGGGCACCGCTTCCGGGAAAAAGTTTCAGTCTGAGGACCAAAACAACATGGACAAAAAACTAGACCTTTCCACCCTCAACTTGGCGGAAAAGCAGCTCCTGAGCGAGGCCTTCGAGACCTTCAACCGGTCCATTGAAAAACTCAGGACCTACCAAGCCCGACTGCAAGAACAGGTAGATACCCTCAACAACGAGTTGCAGGCCAAAAACCAGGAGCTGGGCAACGTCTTGCAAAGCCTGCAAAGCGGTTTGGTGGTCACCGATCTGGCGGGGCGGATCAAAAGCTTCAACCGGGCGGCGGTGGCAATCACCGGGATCGGGGCGGAAGAGGCGGTGGGCCAAGAGATCAACCGGCTGCTCGGCCTCTGCCTCCTGCCCAGCCCGCTGGACGAGGCGGCAGTGGAGGCCTTGGCCACCCGGGACACCCAGGAATGTTCCTACCTGAGGGCCGATGGAGCCAAGATTCTCTTGGCGGTTTCCACCAGCTTGATCGAGTCGGAAACCAGCACCCGCCAAGGGATCATCTTAAACCTCAACGACATCACCCTGCTCAAACGGTTGCAGGATGAGGCGGAGCGCAAGAACCGACTGGCCGCCATGGGGGAGATTGCCATGCAGGTGGCCCATGAGGTACGAAACCCCTTGGGCTCCATTGAGCTGTTTGTCTCAATGATGAAAAAGGATGTCACCGCCGAATCCGCCGAGATGGAGTTGCTCAACCACATCACTTCGGCGTTGCACAGCATCAACCACATCATCTCCAACCTGCTGGAATACAGCCGCCCCAAGCCGATCCAGCTGGAAGCCTTCAACTTGGTCCCTTTGCTCAGCGACTTTGTCGGCTTCTCCCAGCACACCGCCGACCAACAAGGGGTGGAACTCAAGTACAAACGGCCCAAAGGGGAACTGTGGATCAAAGGCAATCCCCAGTTGATCAAACAGGTTTTCCTCAATCTTTTTATGAACGCTTGCCAAGCAATGGAAGAAGGGGGGGAATTGAAGATCGAAGCCAAGGCCTACCTGGAGTCGGACCCGGTGATGCTCGAAAAGTTCCCCAAACAACTCAAGGGGGACCGGGAGAAACTGCGGGTGGTCCGGGTCCGTTTTGCCGACTCCGGCAAAGGCATGACCGCCGAAACCAAACGGCGGTTGTTCGACCCCTTTTTTACCACCCGGGAGCAGGGCACCGGCCTGGGCATGTCGATCGTCCACAAAACCATGGCCAGCCACGGAGGGGCCATTGAGGTCTCCTCCCAATTGGGCAAGGGCACCACTTTGGACCTGTTGTTCCCCGAATTGTTGGAACGTTGATGAAAACATCCCTTTTCTTTTGAGGTTTTATGAAGTCCAGGCCGATTTGGGTGAAGGTTTTTTTGTGCCTCCTGTTGCTCTTGTTCCAACGGCAAGAATTGTTTGCCAAGGTGGACCCCAACCTGCTGACGGTCCACCCCCTTGCCCCCCAAGCTTTGTACCTGAACACCCAAGAGGCGGCCTTGTTGCGGCGGAATCTGGAGTCCCAAGGTTCGGTGCAAATCATCGAACAACCGGAGGCGGCAAGGTTGTATGCCCAGGCTCAGGCCAAAGAGACACCGGAGGAAGACCCCAACCGGGACCGGCAGCCCCAAGACTACAACCCCGAACCGGCACCCCAAGAATACTCCCCCTCGTGGCCGTCCTACAGCCCGAACTTCAACTTTCACCTGAACCTTGGGGGCGGGGGCGGGAACAACGGGGATGCAGCGATGGTGATCTTTGTGATCATCGGCCTGATCGTGGTTTTTGCCTTCGTCTTTTATGCCGCTACCTACCTGTACCGTTACCTCAACTACGGCTGGCGGGCCAAAAGCTGGTCCAGTTTTGGGGTAGGGGTGTTTGGGTTTGCCAACGGCAAGGAATGGGGCGGGCTGGAATCGGTCCGCTTTGCGTTGGGATTCAAGGACCTGGGCTTCGACTGGGGGCTTGCGGCCGAGGTAGGCCGGATCAACGCCAGTTTGGCCCTGGAAAAAGCCAAGCCCAACCTGGACATCCAAGGCTCCTTTATCGCCGCCGGGCCGCTGTTGGTTTACAACCACACCAAAGAGGCCCGATTTTTCCTGGAACTTCTGGGCGGCACCAGCGAGCACAAGGAGGTCCATACGGTGGCCAAAGCAATGGTCGGCTACCGTTGGCAAAGCGAGCAGGGGGCTTATCTGGCGGTCAGTACCGGCAGCCTGATGGTCAGCCTCAAGTCTTCCTTGGGCTACGTCAGGGACCAAAACCCTTTCAACTGGCTCAGCGGGATTGAAGCAGGTTGGGCCTTTTGACTTTTTCTTTGTGTTTGTGGTTTTCCAACGTATATTTTTCAAACTGAAATTTTTCTACCAAAGGAAATGAAGCCTTATTCCCCGATCACCAAGCTTTGCCTGATCCTTTTGTTGGTCTTGTTCCAACGTCAGGAGTTGTACGGCAACGCCCATCCCGAACCTTTGTCGCCCAGCTTCCAGTCAGCCACCGGCGGGGCACAGGTGCAGGTTTTGTATATGAGCCCCGAAGAAGGCGAAGCGTTCCGCCGCACCATGGAGGAACAGGGTGCGACAACCATAGAAGTCACCGACCCGGCAGAATTGGACCGCCTCTTGGCCCAGGCCGAGGCAACCCCCTCGCCCCTTCCGGTTCCGTCAAACCCAAATGCTGCAAACGCTCAAAACCCAACCCAAGAGACTGGACCTAACAACACCCCTGCTGGTTCCTTCCAACAGGAACAGGGCCAAACAATGTACAACGAAGATGGCTCACAGGTTTCCGGTCAACTAGGGCGAGCGGTCAGGGAGGGGGTGGGCAGAGGGATCGGGGACTCGGTGGGCAGAGGGCTTGGTGGAGGCGGCGGAAAGGGAGGGGGAGACGGAATGGCTGGCCTTCTAGTGATCCTTGGGTTGGTGATCGTGATTGTGCTGATCTTTTATGCTGTCCGGTATTTGTATCGCCAAAGCCAAGAAGACCAGCTCGCCCTCAAGGAAGGCAGCAGACCTGCCGATGCCAAACCTGAAGCAACGTTGCCTTCCAACCGCCCTGAAATCGAGGGAGACGTGCCCATCAAAGAAATGGAGCCAACCGGCACCAAAAAGAAATCCGGAATATTTTCCTCACGCTATTGGCTTGGCCGGGATTCGGCATACCGTTTTTGGTTTGGCCGTGGAGCCTCCAAACGCAGGTGGACCAGCTTGGGTCTGGGGGTTTATGGTTTCCAAAACTCCAAGGAATGGGGCGGGTTGAGTTCGGTGCACTTTGCCATGGGCACGCAAAGAGAAAGTTTTGAATGGGGAATGGGGGCCGAACTGGGGTGGATCAATTCCAGTCTGGCTTTGGCGAAGGACCGGCCCAACCTCCAGATCACTGGGGCCTATATTGCCGCTGGTCCGCTCCTGATCTACAACCAAAGCCAACAGTCCCAATTTTACCTGGAACTTTTGGGCGGCACCAGCGAGCACAAGGAGGTCCATACGGTTGCCAAAGCGATGGTCGGCTACCGTTGGCAAAGCGACCGGGGTTATTATCTGGCCGCCAGTACCGGCAGCCTGATGGTCAGCCTCAAGTCCTCTCTGGGCTATGTCCGGGACCAAAATCCCTTCAACTGGCTCAGCGGTGTTGAGGCGGGATGGACCTTCTAGGGGAATGTTAGGAGGTGGGACTTTAGAGAAAATCCGGGTTTTCAAACCGCCCGGACTTTCCGCCTTCCTTGAGGGCCAGCCCAATCCGTTCGATTACCATGCCCTTGTCCACCGCCTTGCACATGTCGTAAACCGTCAGGGCGGCGACCGACAGGGCGGTCAGGGCTTCCATCTCCACCCCGGTCTTGCCCTCGCACTTGGCGGTGGCCTCGAAGTACACCCGGCCCTCCGGGACATCCAACCAAATCTCGATCTCCACTTGGTCGAGCCCCAGAGGATGGCACAGGGGGATCAAAAGGCCGGTTTGTTTGGCCGCCAGGATCCCCGCCGTTTTGGCTACGGTAAAGGCATCCCCCTTGGCCAAACTGCCTTGCTCCAGGATTTGGGCCAGTTCAGCGGAAATCTTGAGGGAACCTTTGGCTTTGGCCAGACGGTGGGTCACCGATTTGGCCGAAACGTCCACCATTTGGGCTCGGCCTTGGTCGTTAAAGTGGGTCAATTTCTGGGTCATAAAAACTCGTTTGGTTGACTTGGTTTTTCAGCCACAGCAAGGCCTGGGCTTGCCGACGCAAGGTTTGGGGCAACAGGGGGCGGCCCGGTTCTACCGGCGGCAGACGGAGCCGCCAAACCGGTTGGGAGCCTTCCTTCTTTTTGTAATGTTCCAGGACCAGAGCGCCCTTCAAGGGGCCGTCCAAAAGCCCTTGGAGCTGCACCAACATCAGGTTTTCCAGTTCCTTGCGCCTGGGCCTGCTCAGCTGGCCGTACAAGGGGAGGCTTTCCTGCAACAGCTCTTCCAGCTTGAACCAGTCCCCGCCCAAGGCCGACCTACGGTTCAGCTGGGTAAAAAGACCCAAGAAACACCGGGTCAAAATGGTTTCGTCCTCCACCAAGGCCGGGTTGACCGGCATTTGGGGAACCAAGTCCTGGGGCTTGAGGCTCTGCCCCTGGAGCCGGAATTCCAACCGACTGTTGGCAAACTCCCCGGCCACCAACTCGGCCCCGTTCTCTGCCAAAGCGAGCACCACCGGTTTGGGCAGCAATTTTTTTGCCTCTGCCACCAAGGCTTCCGCCCAGGACTGGCCGCACAACAAGACCCGCTGCCCGGCGGTGGGGAACTTCAAAAGCAATTCCAACGGAGCGGAGGCCGCCGAAGGGGGGCTGAGCGGAAAGAGCAGCAAGGTCTCGTCCTGCTGTTGCGCCTGGAAGACAAACAAAGGACGGTAGGGGCCCGGCGGTTGCCACAAGGTAAAACCGAGGCCCCAGCCCTTGGACTGGGGAAAGATCCCGGCGGGGCCGGACTGGGCCAAGACCCAATCGGCCAGGAGCTGTTCGTTCGCCCGGAAGGGAAAAATCATGGTTCTCCCCAAGGTTGCAGGCCCAAGGTTGCCTCCACCTGTTTGGCCAAAAAGCCTTCCAGTCGGTCAAAAAGGGGGATGGAATGGGGGCCGGTCAGTTCACAACTGAGCCAGTGGGGGGTCAGGCTCAACCGAAGCCAACCGCCGGTGGCATCACAAAGCTCCATGCCCCAAAGGTTGGGGCTCAGCCGCTCCGGGTTGCCATAAAACTCCAGGGGCTTGAGCCCCTGACCCAACAGCGCCAAAAACCGGTCCATCCGCTCGATCGGCTGTTCAAAAACAAACCGCACCGGCTCGCCGACCAAGCGGCTCCATCCCCCCTGGGTGACCACCGAGCAAAGGTGGTGTTGTTCGATCTGCCGGTAGCGCAGGTCCAGCAACGCCTCGACCTTCTGGCACCGTTCCAGGAAGTTGGCCAGCCGCATCCCTTTTCCCCACAAGGCTCCGGTTTCCAAAATCTCGATCCTTGAGCCGCTGCCCTCGCCCCCTTCGCCGCCCAGGGCCTCCACCCGGACCAGCTCCGGTTTGGTACGCAGCCATTGCTCCAGCAGGGGTCCGGATTGGCCGCCTTTGAGGGTGCCCAAAAGTCCGGTCGGTTCGGCAAAAAGTTTGGGGTTTTGCTCAAAGCCCAGCCGGACCAACAAAATCCGGCCCAAAGAGGCCCGCAGGCCCAACATTTCTTCTCGGCCCAGTCTGGCGGGGGAAAGGAAGGGCAGGGAGGTCAGGCGACCGTTCAGTTTCCCGATTGCCCTGGCTTCGCCCAGGTAATGGACCAGGACCAACTGGGGCATTCCCAAGTCCAGAACCACCTGCACACCACCGGGACCGCCGGTCTCCCCCAAGGTGGCAGCGGCATAATTCGGGTCCGCAGTCAGGTTGAAGTTCAGGCCCAGCGATTCCTCCAACTCGGCCAACAAAAAGGCCCGTTGGTCCCGCAGCTCCAGCTCGGCCAGTTCGGGGGCCAGATTTTTCAGGCAAAACTGGGCCAAGTGGTCGTTGCCGGTGGGACGAAAAAAGGTTTCATCGACCTCGGCCAACGGGTCAATCCCGGCCAACCTTTGGATCTGTTCGCCCAAGGCGGCGGTGTTGAGGCCCATGGGCTTAGACGGTCAACTGGGTTTGCAGGCTGATGGCTACCGGAGCCATCAAGGTCATCAACAGGTACAGCCCCACTGCCAAAACAATCGGGGAAAGGTCCAACTTGGCTCGGGGCAAAAGGCGCTGCAAGGGCCGCAACATTGGGTCCAACATCCAAACCACGCTCCTGACAAACGGGTTGGTTACCGGCGGGGCCACCAGGGTAAAAACGAAGTACAGGATGCACAACATCAGCAAAAACATCACCAAGCTCCGGGCCACTAGGATCGTCGCCAGCCCAAAGTATAAGGCCAAGTTGTACAGCCCCTCCTCTAAAACCAACCGCTCCACCAGTGTCCCGCCAAAAGAGCGCAGGGCACCGGGAAAAAAGATCTCCCCAAAGTCCACCAAAAACAAGGCCACCAAGGGCGCAAAGGGCACCAGGGATCGGGGCAGTTTGGTGGAAAGCCAAGCCCAGAAGGGGTAGGTGTAGCGGTTGATAAACCGGACGATGCCGTTGCTTTTGTCCGCATCCACCCAGGTCAGCAGGAAGGCCACCACGATCATCCAGCCGTAAATCTTAAACCCCCAAGCCAAGGCCTCGGAGAGTGCGAGGATCAATTGCATTTTACCCTTGGGTCCGCATCAGGGAGTGCCAAAGCGCCTCATCCACCTGATCGGTGAACTTACAGCCGATCTTGAACCCCTGGCCATGGGCCACGGAGCGGGCCACTTCAAATTCAAATTCCAAGATGGTGTGTCTGGCGTTGAGCGGGTCCTTGAGGCTGGCGGTCAAAACCCGGCCCTTGGGGAAAGGGCGGTTGCTCAAGAAGCTCAAGCCGCCGGAGGAGTAGTCGAACAGCCGCTGGAACAGCTCGGCCTCCCCCATTTGGATGGCGATGCTGCCGTGGGCCTGGAACCGCTCGTGCTTACGCAGCGCCCGCAGTTCTTCCGCACTGAGGCGGTCGGCGTTTTCGGGCAAAACTTCGATTTCCTCTTCACCTTTGGGCTCCAGCAAGGTGACAATCACCTTGGCCACCCCTTGGTAGTGAAGCGGTTCTTGGAGCTGGAAACGGCCTCCCTCATAGGTGGCTTTGATCGAGAACATGGCGGCCCTTGGATGGGGGTTGGTTACCGGACCAATCTAGCGCATCGGTCCGACCATTTCAAGCTCAAGGACAGGTGGCGGTGATCAGGAAAAATTGCTCAAACAAAAAATGCTCCGTCCCCTGGGTCAACCCGGCGGCCTCCACTTGGTCCAGCACGGTCTGGGGCGAAACTCGGATCGAAAGGGGAGGCCCCATCGAATCCCCGGTGGGCTTCCAATCCAAGACCATCAACCTGCCGCCGGGCTTGAGAACCCGTTTGCATTCGGACAAAATCCCCAGAGGGTTGTGCAGTTCGTGGTGCAGGTTGATCATGGCCACCAGGTCGGCCACACCGTCTTCCAAGGGGACCGCATCTTCGGTCATGGCCAGGGGGACCAAATGGCCGGTCTTGAACTCGGGGCGGTTGGCCCGAATCCACTCCAACATCACCGGAGCAATGTCGAGGCCATAGACCTTGGCATGGGGAGCTTTTTTGAGGAATTCTACGGAAAAGAACCCGGTGCCGCAGCCGAGGTCCACGATCACCTTGGGGTCCTGGAGACCCAATACCGGCCAAAATAAGCTGGGATCTTGGATTTTTAATCGGTCGGGGTGGTTTAGCTTTTCCAGCTTTCTGAGGTCAAATTTGATGTCTTCCATCCGGGGTCCTGGGGCAAGGGGGTCTTTTAGGGTTTGCCTACAGGCTAAGACCTTCGGACCTGCTTGCCAAGCAAGAAAGCCACTCCGTCTAGGAAGCAAGGGAAAATGGTAATGGAAATTACCAATCCAAATCAGTGCTTTTTTTCCTTCTTTACAAACTTCACTGCCGCCTTGGTCACCAGATAGTCCAGGCTTTGGACCCCCAGAAGTTGGAGCTCCATGACCAAAGTGGCCGGGAGGTGGACCGTAAAACTGGACAGCTCTCCGGGATATTTTTCCAACAGTTTGGCCCGTTTGGCTTCAGTCTTCAGCCGTTTTTTTTCGGCTTTTTCTACTGCTTTCAACTCTTTTTCCACTTCTTTAGAAGACCGTCTTATCTGCTCGGAGGTAAAAAAAACCTCTGGTGCACCCAAAGTAATTTCGTTGGTTCTGGGGTGGGTTTCTACTGCCTTTTGCACAAACTCATCGGCCTTCTCTTCCAAAACCAAGGGAGCTGTCGGTTCGTTTTTTGGAGCAACGGGACTTTTGAGACTGGTAAAGGATTTTTTAGCCATAATGGAGAATCTCCTGGGTTAAACGGTCCAATTCTTTTTTGGCTTTGCTGTGTTTGTCCACCTCCCCAACCAGCAAGCCTTGGCTCATGGATTCGGCAAAAATAACCAACTGGGAAAGGGAGGTCTTGGCAACCGGCAAGCCCAACTGCCCAACTGCCTCGGCGATGTCTTTGCCGATCACGGTGTTGCCGATCCGCCGGTTGATCACAAACAGGGCTTTTAGGTCTTCTTTGATCGTAATAACCTCTTCAACCAACTTGACTACCTCCTTGGAGGCCCAAACGTCCACTGCCGAGGGGCTGATGGGGATGAGGAAGAGGTGGCTGGAAACCAAGACGCTCCGAAGGATCGCCGCCGAATGGGGAGGGCTGTCCAGGACCACAAAGTCATAGCCCTGGGAGAGGTTTTTGATTTCTTTGTGCACCGTTTCCCGTGGCAATCCGGCCACCGTAAAAAGCGGTTCCTGCTCTCGGACCGCCTGCCAATCCAAGGCAGTGCCCTGTTGGTCCGTGTCCAAAAGCAAAACTCGTTTTTTCATCTTGGCTAGATTCCCTGCCAAGTTGACCGCTAGAGTGGTTTTTCCCACTCCGCCCTTTTGGTTTCCGATACCGATGATGATCGCCATGACAACTCCTGTTACGGCGAGCTTAACGGAAAAAAAGGGACAGGAGACAAAAAACGGTTTGGAAACGGTCAAATTTGAGCACAATTTTCTTCCGCCCCCTGGGCGGTCAAACCAAGGGGAGGGCGAAAACCACTTTCAGGAAGGCAAACTGAAGGTCCAAAGGCCCGGTCTTTTTTAACCAGGGCCGATCCAAGCATAGGCTAGACCCAGGCAATCCAGGCAAACTCCAAGGCCCGGCGGTCCAGGTCCAGCCCGGTCAAAAGCACCTGCAACCCCTGCCCGGCCCAAAGGGTGCGTTTTTGTTTGCGCCCAATGGCCCGGTTGAGGTCCTCGTCAAATTCATAATGGTCGTCGGTGACCAAGGCAAAGGGCACAAACCCTTCAAAATAAGGTTCAATCACTTCACAAAACAAACCCTGCCGGTTGATCCCCGAAATGGTGGCTCTGTAGGTTTCCCCCAAAAACTGGGCCATGTAGCCCATACGTTTGAGCTTCACCCCGTCCCGCTCCGCCGTTTTGGCGAACCGTTCCCGCTCACTGGCGGCCTCGCCCAGCCAATGGGCCAGCTTGGGCACCGTCTCCCCCTTGAGGTGGGCCTTGACGGCACGGTGCACCACTAGGTCCGGGTACCGGCGGATGGGGCTGGTAAAATGCAGGTAATGGGTCGCCGCCAGACCAAAGTGTCCGACCCGTTGGTTGCCGTACACCGCCAAGGCCATGGAGCGCAGCAGGCTGGTTTCGATGAACGCCCTAGCCGGGGAGTCTTTGGCCTGTTCCAGAATCTTGTTGTAGTCCTTGCCGGTTTCCAACTGGGAGACTTTGATGTTTTGGTTCCACAGTTGGTCCTTGAGCCGCTTTGCCTTGTCGGGCAGCGGCTCGGGATGGTTGCGCCACAAAACCGGCAGGCGGTGCTCCGCACAATATCGGCCAACCGCCTCGTTGGCTTCGAGCATCATCTGCTCGATCAGCTTCATCGCCTCGGACTGGAACTGCTGGTGCAGCCCCAGAACATCCCCTTGGGGGCTGAACTCAAAATTGGCTTCCGGCAAAGAAAAGTTCACCGACCCTCTTGCGGTGCGCTTTTCCCGGAGCACCTTGGCCAGCGCCCGGTATTCGGCAATCTTTTGGGCCAGATGGGGGGCCTGGTCCCAAGCGCCGGTCTCAAAGTACCGGTCCACCTCGGTGTAGGTCAGCCTAGCCTGGGTTTGGATCACCGATTCATAAATCTTAAAATCCACCGGATCGCCGGTGGGGCTCAGCCCCATTTCGGCGGTCAAGGTCAACCGGGCCAGCCCGCCCTTGAGGCTGCAAAGTTCGTTGGAAAGGGCCTCGGGCAGCATAGGCACCACTGTGCCGGGGAGATAGACACTGGTCCCTCGCTTTTTGGCTTCCTTTTCCAGGCCGCTGGAAAGCCCGACATATTCGGACACGTCGGCGATGGACACCCACAGCCGAAAGCCTCCCGGTTCCGCTTCGGCGTAAACCGCATCGTCAAAGTCCTTGGCATCCGCCCCATCGATGGTGACAAAGGCCTTGGAGCGCAGGTCCACCCGGCCGGAGCCAATCACCACTTCGGTACCAAAGGACTTGGCCTCCTCCAAAACCGCCTTGGGAAACACCGGTTCGATCTGGTTGGCTTCCAAGATTTCCTGGTAGGCAGCTTGGTCGTTTTCCTTGACCAATCCCTTTAAGGTCGCCCTGGGTCCCGGATAGGCGGCCACTCGGCACAGGGCCTTTTTCCCGGCCATTTTTTCGTCCCGTTTGAGGCCCCGCAAAACAAACCCTTTGGGGTAACTCTCGCTGACCGGGTCAAAGAGCATTTCTTCTTCGGCCAACCGCAACCGGCCCAACAAAATCTCCACCTTGCGGTCCACAAACTTGGTCACCCTGGCCAAACCGGATTCTACCTTTTCAAAGCCCAGCAGGTCTCCGGGCAGAAACTCCCGTTCCGAATCCGGGGCCAGATTGATCTTGCTGCCGGTCCCCACTTCCAAGAGGCAGGCGGGGTTTTGGAAAAACCCGACCTTGCCGCCTTCGGACCGGAGTTTTTTGGTTCTGGGAGATTCTTCGTTCTTCGGGGAGGCCGGGACAAAGGCGGCTTTGCCTTTGTCGGTCAGTTTGTAGCGGCTGTTGTCTTTAAAAATCAGCCCCTCTTGGGACATCGCCTTGAGCAACTTGCGTAGGTGGGCCTTGCGCTTTTGCTTTTGCTCCATCAACTCCAAGAATTCCTTGGGGTTGAGCCCTGCTGGCTTGGTTTTGAGCAGCAGGAGCAGGTTGCCGATCTCCAGCTTCATGATTGCGGCCTTTTCTCCCATTTCTGGGGTCTGCCTTTGCGGCCCGACTTGGGCCTGGAAGCGGGGGCCTTGTCTTCCCTACGCAAGTAAAGGCGGAGGAACTCGGCCTTAAATTGGGCGAATTCCCCTTTGGCAATCGCCTTTTGCATCCCAAAGCTCAGGTTCATATAAAACCTGACGTTGTGGATCGAGGCCAAGGTAGAGGCCAAAATCTCGTTGGACGCAAAGAGGTGGTGCAGGTAGGCCCGGCTGAAATTTTTGCAGGTGTAACAGTCGCAACTGGTGTCGGCGGGGAACTTGTCTTTTTTGTATTCCCCGTTGCTGATCCTCAGCTTGCCCACCGAGGTGAACAAGACCCCGGAACGGGCAAATTTGGTGGGGATCACACAGTCCATCATGTCGATCCCTCGTTCCACCGCTTCCAGGATATCCTCGGGCAAGCCAATGCCCATCAGGTACCGAGGCTTCTCGGTAGGCATCAAAGGGGTGGTGAAGTCCAAGGTGCGTTTCATGTTGTCCAGCCCCTCGCCGACCGAAAGCCCGCCAATGGCGTAGCCGGGAAAGTCCAAGTCCATCAAGCCCGCAAAGGAGCGGCGGCGAAGGTCTTCCCACAGGCCACCTTGGCTGATCCCGAACAAGGCTTGGGCAGGATTTTTGTGTGCCTCTTTGCACCGTTTGGCCCACCGCAAGGTCCGCTCCAAGGAGGCTTTGGCGTATTCATAAGTGGTGGGGTATTCCACACATTCGTCAAAGGCCATGATAATGTCGGCCCCCAAGCGGTTTTGGATGGCCATGGAGCTTTCGGGGGTCAGTTGGACCGCCTTGCCTTCCTTGGAATATTGGAAGACCACTCCGTCTTCCTTGACCGTTTTTTTGTCCAAGGAGAAAACTTGGTATCCCCCCGAATCGGTCAGCATCGGCCCTTCCCAGGCCATAAACCGGTGCAGACCACCC
The DNA here is from genome assembly GCA_001783715.1 of Candidatus Lambdaproteobacteria bacterium RIFOXYD2_FULL_56_26. Lineage (GTDB taxonomy): Bacteria > SAR324 > SAR324 > XYD2-FULL-50-16 > XYD2-FULL-50-16 > XYC1-FULL-56-13. The sequence continues at coordinate 50,078 of MFNF01000001.1, read as the reverse complement.
AGTTTTTCGATCAACTCGGAGCCCGGCTGGTTTTCCAGGTGGTAGGCGTTGGAAAGCACAATCCCCGCCCCCACCTCTTTGAGCTGGGCGGGGGTCATCGCCTTCATCGCCGCAGCGGTGCCGACCGGCATAAAGATCGGGGTGGTCACCTGCCCCCTGGCGGTGGTCAAGGTGCCCAGCCGAGCGCCGGAAGGGTCGGTGTTTTCCAATTTAAAGCCGAAGGGACTGGTCATCGTGATCGCTTGCCTTTTGAGGGGAATTCATAGAGGATTGCAGAACCGCCAACTAAACTTGGCTTTTTTCCGCCAATTGTAAAGGAAAAAGGGACCTTATGATCCTTTCTGACCGCAAGATCAAAGAACTGCTCGGCACCGGGGAGTTGAAGGTAGAGCCGATTGAAGAGTACCAGATCCAGCCCGCTTCGGTGGACTTGCGGTTGGGGTACCATTTCCTCAAGGTCTCGGAAAACAACGTCACCCACCTGGACCTGGAAAACCCGCCGGAATATGTCTCCATCGAACGAGACGAGATCATCCTGCCTCCCCACAGCTTCATTTTGGCCACCACCTTGGAATACATCGGCCTGCCCAACGACCTGACCGCCTTTGTAGAAGGCCGCAGTTCCATCGGGCGGATGGGCCTTTTTATCCAAAATGCCGGGTGGGTGGACCCGGGGTTTGAAGGGGAGATTACCTTGGAGCTGTTCAACGCCAACAACCTGCCCATCCGTCTGGTCGCCGGGCGGAGGATCTGCCAGCTGGTTTTGGCCCAGATGGACCAAGCGGCGCTCAACCCCTATGACGGCAAATACCAGGGGCAACGTAAGGCCACCGGTTCAAGGGTGTACCAAGACAGCGAAAACAAGCCCTGACCTTTTTTGTCCAACAGCCTCTCCCTTTTCCCAGTCCCAAGCCTGAAACTTGGGGCTGGGTTCCGTTCCTCCCGCCCTCTGTTCGCCCTTTCAATCGCCCCCAAAAGCAACAATTTCGGACTTTCCTTTTTTTGATTTCTTCCCCCTGTCGTTTATGGTACTCATACGTTAAGTCTATCTTTTTATTCAGATATATTATTATTTCTTTTTGGTGCGCATAGACAAGAAAATTGGATTCGCCTTAGACTGAACAAAACAAAAAAAGTCCCTCTGTCCTAACCAGAGGTCCCCTTTTCACTCCAGTAGCCCCATGAAAAATCTTTCGATCAGAGCCAAACTACTCCTTTTGACCTTGGCTCCACCTCTGATCTTGGCTTTGGTCAGCAGCCTCTTTTTGGCGGTCCAGTCCAAATGGGAAGGGCAAACAAGGATTGAGGACTACAAGGCCACCTTGACCCAGGATGTCCAAAAAAGCCTCAAAGATTATGTCCAGCTTGCCTTGAGCGCCACCGAAAAGGCCTATCTGTCCTCCCAACCCGAAGCGGCCAAGTTGGGACTGCAGGACCGTGGCCGTGAATTCAAGGCCAATCTGATGCGGGTTTACACCAACAACCAAGGCAAAACCAGCGCCAAGGGGCTCGAAGCCCTGTTGATCCAGGTGATCGACTCCTACCGGTTCGACCAAACCGGCTACTTTTGGGCCAACGACTTTACCCCCAGGGTGATCATCCACCCCATCCTACCCAAGCTCAACGGCCAGAATGTCTCGGAGATGAAGGACCCGGACGGGGTCTATCTGTTCAAGGAATTCGTCAAGGTCGCCAAGGAAAAGCAGGAAGGGTTCGTTGAGTACCAATGGCTCAACCCCAAAAGCGGCAAGGTGGAACCGAAGATCTCTTATGTCTTTTATTTTGAGCCCACCGGTTGGGTGATCGGCACCGGGGAATATTATTCGGAACTCAAGGCCCGCCAACAGGCGGAAGTGGCTGCTTCCTTGGCCGGATTGCGGTACGGGGATTCCGGGTACTTTTGGGTCAATGACTTTGCCGGTAGGGTGGTAGTCCATGGTGGGGACCCCAAACTCAACGGCCAGGACCTCAAAGGCTTTAAGGACCCCAACGGGAAATTTATTTTCAAGGAGTTCGCCAAGGTCGGCAAGGAGCAAGGGGAAGGGTTTGTGGAGTACAACTGGCCCAAGCCCGGCTCCGAAGGCCCCCAGCCAAAGCTTTCCTTCGTCAAGTCCTTCCCCCAATGGGGCTGGGTGATCGGCACCGGGGTTTACATCGATGACATCGACCGACTCCTGGAGGCCGAACAGTCCAGGGTCAGCCACCAGATCCTGACCATGATGGGCACGACCCTGGCCATTGCGGCGGCGGTTATCCTGGTGTTGGTGGCGGCTACCTCCGGGTTCCTCAAGGTTTACATCTTGACCCCCTTTAAGGGCATGGCCCAGCTGATCCAACGGCTTGGCCAAGGGGATTTGGAAGGACGGCTCCCGGTTCATTCCCAGGACGAAACCGGCCAGCTGATCCAAGCACTCAACGGCCTTTCCCAAGATCTGTCCGACCGGGCCGAGATTGCCGCCAAGATCGCCAAAGGGGACCTCCGGCAAAAGGTGACCTTGCTTTCGGAAAAAGACAGCCTGGGTCAGTCCTTGAACCAAATGGTGACCAGCCTTTCGGAAAAGGCCACCATTGCCAGGGCGGTGGCAGCCAAGGATTTGAGCGTCCCCATCCACTTGTCTTCCGATGCGGATACCTTGGGGCTCGCCTTCACCCAAATGACCCAGGACCTCAACTTAGTGGTCAAACAGCTCCGTATCCAGGCAGGTGGATTGGCGACCTCCTCCGACCATCTGTCTTTGTTGTCTTCCCAAATGGCCAACACTGCCGAAGAGGTGAACGCCGAGTCCAGAACCGCAGCGGCGGCAGTCGAAGAGATCAGCGTCAATTCCAAGACCTTGGCCGAAAACGCCGAGACCATGAACGGGAACTCGCTGTCCATCTCCGAGCACACCACCCAGCTGGCGGCCAACTTCGTGAACATCGGGGCTTCGGTGGACAAGCTGGCCCGGTCGATCCAAGACGTGGCAGGCAAGGCCTTTATGGCCTCAATTACCACCAAACAAGCCCAAATGGTCAGCCAGAAGGTCACCACGGCCATGGACCGCCTGAGCCGATCCAACCTGGAAATCAGCCAGATCACCCAGCTGATCCACAACATCTCCAACCAAACCAAAATGCTGGCCCTAAACGCCACCATTGAGGCCTCGGCGGCCGGAACCGCCGGCAAGGGCTTTGCGGTGGTGGCCGAAGAGATCAAGGGGCTGGCGATCAAAAGCGGGGAGGCCTCTAACGCCATTGACGGCAAGGTCCGGGGGATCGAAGCGGAAACCAACGCCAGCATTGAGGCGGTCAAGGAGATGATCCAGTCGGTGGCCAGTCTGGCCGAAGCGAACCAGGGGATTGCCGACCAAGCCCAAAACCAAGCGGGCAACGCCATGACCGTGGACCAGGAGCTGAAGGCCGCTCGGACCAAGGTAGAGGAAGTGGCAGAACTGACCAAGGCCTTGAGCGAAGAAATCAGTTCGGTTTCCAGGGCCTCCGAAGAATTGGCCCAAGGGGCTTCCGAAGTGGCCCGAACCATGTCCCAGATGTCCTTGGCCGCCAAAGAGACCGCCAAGGGCTCGGCTCAGTTGAACCAGGAATCCAAAGGCCTCTCCCAAATGGCCGAAGAGTTGAACCAACAGGTTTCGGCCTTTAAAACCACCTGAACCGCTTTGGTTTGGCCTAGGCCCCAAGGCAGGAAGGCCGGGCTGGTCGGCCCAAGGCGGCAGCCCTGGCTCGGCTGGAACTTACCGGGTGGACGACGTTAGGGGAGACGGAAAAGCCTCGGCGACTCGGGGGACTCAGGCGACTCGGTTGAGCAGAATGGAGATTTCGTAGGCAAAAGAGAAGACCACTACCAGAAAACCAACAATCGCCCAAATGGCCGAGCTGCTGCCCTTGAGCCCCTTGATCGAGCGGTCCAGCAAAAAGACCGCATAAATCCCCCAGGTGGAAATGGGCAGGATCTGGCGCAGGCTCAGTTCTGCCTGCCCGGCTCGGGCAAAGAGATTCATCCCCACCCCCGAAAGTAGCCCTAAGGTCACCAACAAAAACCCCACCGCAATCACCTTGTAGTTCAACTTGTCCAGATAGCCCAGGCTGAGCCCCTTGTTGGCCGAGAGGTGCAGGGTTTTGTTTTTCAGCTGCCGCTCTTGGATCAGGTAAAAGATGGAAGTGGCGCAGGCGACCGCAAACAGCAGGTAGCCGATCATCAGGTTGGAGGCGTGGAACACCAGGATCACCTTGCCGAAGACCGGCGAGCTGGCCAAATAACCGCCAGTGCCGATCCCTTCATGGGCGATCAGGTCCGACAGGAGCAGAAAAAAGAGGGTCAGTGGGGGGAAGATGACTTCAAAAATCGGGTTGGTGAAATAAAAGTCCAATACAAAGTACAGCAGCAACACCAACAGTGAACCAAAGAGGAACAGTCCCGCAAGATTGGCGAACGGGTCCAGCCCCTCTTCAATGTAGCTGGCAACGGCGTACACCAGTTGGGCCACGAGTCCAACAAAGAGTAACCGTTCCCCAAACCTATGGGCCAAGTCCATCTCCCGGAAAAAGGAGATACAACAAAGCACCCAACCCGAGGCGATCAAAACAAAAAGGCTCCAAAAAAATAGGCTCACTGGTCCAAGGCTCGGCAAAAGGTTCTGGTTATGTTCGGAAAAACGGGCAATCCCTGTCCAGCCTTTTTCTTCACCAACCCTTGGGGAGCTTGTGTTGCGCCTTCAAGGCGGATTTGAGGTCTTCCTTCATGGCCAGGGCGGCTTCGGTGGCCGCTTTAGCGAACAAAGCGGCGGGAAAACCCAGGCTCTGGTAGGCAAAAATCAAGCCCCGGCTGTTGTTGACCAACGCCCCGGAGCCTTGCGCATCAAAGCAGGGCACCACGTCGGCCCCGCTCCCCCCTTGGGTGCCGTAACCAGGGACCAGAAAGGGCACGGTGGGCATCAATTCCCTAAGCCTCGCCGCCTCTTGCGGCCAAGTAGCCCCAACCACCGCCCCCAGGGGAGAATAGCCACAAGCCCCAACCTGGGTCCTGGACTGGGCTTCCAGATCCAAGGCAATCTGCTCGAACAAGGGCCGACCTTGGATCTGGGCTTCCTGGTACTGCCGGGCGGAAGGGTTGGAGGTGCGGACCAAAACGAACACCCCTTTGTCCTGGGCTTGGGCGACCTCATAAAAAGGCAACAGCCCATCGTCCCCCAAGTAGGGGTTGACGGTCACAAAGTCCGAAAGCACCGGGAAGGACTCCCCGGCAAAGCCGGGCACCGGCCCCAGGTGGCCTTGGGCGTAAAGTTTGGCAGTGCTGCCAATGTCCCCTCTTTTGGAGTCGTCAACCACCAACAGCCCCAATTCCTTGGCCCGCTTGACTGTTGCCCCAAAGGCCCGGTAGCCGGGAGCGCCAAACAGCTCGTAACAGGCCATTTGGAGTTTGACCGCCGGGACCAAGTCGGCCAGGGCTTCCAAAAGTTCCAGGTTGAAGTCGAGCAGCGCCGCCGCTGCTCCTTCCGCCCCTTGGGCGTGGAACTGAGGCGGCAGGCGGTCCAAGGTGGGGTCAAGGCCCAGCAGGATGGGGCTTTGTTTTTTTGAAACCTCGGCAAACAGTCGGTCAATCAGAGGCAAGGGGCTATTTCTTTTTAAGGTTGTTGATAAAGCTGGAGATCTTCTGGCTCAGCGCCAGTTGGAGTTCCTCAAGCCGGGCTAGGTCGTGGGGCATCATTGCGGTGCGGGCCTTGAGAAACTTGAGCACCACATCTTCAAACTCCTTGAAACGCTTGTCGATGGGGTTTACCCGTCGGCCCCGTTTGCCTACTTCCACATCCAAGGTCTTCAAAAGCTGGTCCATCTGCTTTTCCAGCCGCACCACCCGGTTCTCCAACTCGGACCCCACCTTTTTGGGCCGCCCCCGCTTGGGCTTGGGCAGCTCCTTTTTAGCCCTCTTTTCCTTGGCTTCCGGTTGGGGGGAAAACTTGGACCGATAGTGGCGCAAGGTATTCTGCCGCACCGACGGAAAGGCCTGGTAGAGTTCCTGATTGGAGGCAGAGGCATGTTCTTTGAGGTAGTCCTGCACTTGCTCAGCAATGGATTTTGCCATGATCACCCCTTTGGAGCCGAGTTTTTGTTGTTGTCCCGCATCGCAGCACCGCCAAACCGACCGTCTCTGCCCTGAAAGACTGGAACCGAAAGCCAGCCCTGTTGGCCGACCTGGGGATTTTTATCCCGCATTCTCGCGGCTCCCCTTTATGGCTATTTTATACCAGCAAAAAAAAAAAATCACAATAGTCTAGCGCTTGCTCCTCCCTTAGGAATTTGGTACAAGGGAAGACGTTTGAACCAAGGTTCTACCCAAAAGAGGCTATGGAGATCCCCCTGTTTGAATCGAGCAACGGCCTCTGCCCATACCTGGAAGGCAAGGAGTGGTTGTCCTACCTCACCCATGCGGACTACCTCGACATCTACCTTTATGAGGCGATGATCAACCGGGGGTTTCGGCGCAGCGGGCGGATCTTTTACCAAAACCAATGCCGGGGCTGTGAGTCTTGTGTCCCCATCCGGGTTTTGGCCGAACAATTTGTGCCCAGCAAATCCCAACGGAAAATCTGGAAGAAAAACCAAGACCTGAAGGTGACGCTCCAACCCGCCAAGTTTGATGCTGAAGCCTTTGCGATTTATGACCTCTTTACCCAAGACCGTTTCAACTGCAGCGCCACTGCCGAGGATTTCCAACAATTTTTGGTCAAAACCGCTGTGGACACCCAAATGGCCAAATACTACGACCACACCGGGAAAATGGTGGCGGTCGGGTGGCTGGACATTTTGCACCAGTCGATCAGCAGCGTCTATTTTGCCTTTGACCCTAAGGAAAGCAAACGGAGCCTAGGCACCTTCAGCGTGCTTTGGGAGATCGAGCTCTGCAAACAGTACCAAAAAGACTTCCTGCACCTGGGGTTTTGGGTCAAGGAATGCCAATCCATGGCCTACAAGTCCCGGTTTTACCCCCACCAGCTCCTGGTAGAAGGCGTGTGGGCCGCTCTCCAATGGTCCCCAAAAGCCGGGACTCCCGACCTTGAAAGTGAATGAACAACAGTTTTGGCCATAGTTTTGTAATCACTACCTTTGGGGAGAGCCACGGGGTAGGCCTAGGGGTCGTGGTGGACGGCTGTCCAGCAGGGCTGGAACTTTGTGAAGCGGACATCCAACGGGAGCTGGACCGGCGAAAGCCCGGCCAAAGCAGAATCACCACCAGCAGGAAGGAAGAGGACCGGGTCCAGGTCCTCTCAGGTATCTACCAAGGCCGGACCCTCGGAACCCCGATCGGCATGGTGATCTACAACGGTGATGCCAAGTCCGACCACTACGACGACCTCAAAGACCTCTACCGGCCCGGCCATGCCGACTTCACCTATGACGCAAGGTTCGGCTTTCGGGACCACCGGGGCGGCGGCAGAGCCAGCAACCGGGAGGCGGTGGGCCGTGTGGCCGGGGGGGCGGTGGCCAAAGCCTTGCTGGAAACCTTGCTGGGCACCGCTTGCCTCTCTTGGGTCGAACAGGTGCACCAAACCAAAATCCTGGTGGACCCCCAAACGGTCACCTTGGAGGCGATCGAAGCCAACGAGGTTCGCTGCCCCGACCCCAAAGCGGCATCCCTGATGATCGAAGCGATTTTGGCCGCCAAAGCCAAGGGAAACAGCCTGGGCGGGAAGATCGGCTTTGTGGTCAAGGGGCTGCCTGCCGGTTTGGGCGCACCGGTCTTCGACAAACTGACCGCCGACTTGGCCAAGGCCCTGATGTCCATCCCAGCCACCCGCTCGGTCTCCTTTGGCCTGGGGGAAGAGGCCACTTTGCTGACCGGCCTGGAACACAACGATCTTTTTGTCTCCAAAGGGAACCGCATCGGCACCGTCACCAACCGGGCCGGAGGGGTCTTAGGGGGCATGAGCAACGGGGAACCCCTTTGGGGCCACGTCACCTTCAAACCCACCGCCACCTTGCTGGTGGACCAGGACAGCGTCAACCGGAGCGGGGAGGCCCTCACCTTCAAGGCCAAAGGCAGGCATGACCCCTGCGTCCTGCCCCGAGCGGTGCCCAATGTGGATGCCATGGTCAATCTGGTTTTGGCCGACCACCTCTTGAGATTTGTCTCCGCCGATTTGTCTCGGTTGAAAAAGGCTTTGTCATAAGGATTTCACCGATTTTATGCCTATTTTTCTTGCTCCAATAGGGTGGTTGGATTAAAGTGTGTCCACCTTTTAGGCTTTAACGTTCACCGGTTCTTGGGATATGAAAGAAATCAAAAAAATGCTCACCGATATGCAGAAAAAAATTATCGATGAGATCGAACTGGAGCGCAGCCAGTCTGCCAGCGCCATTACCCACGACATTGGCGATAGCATCGACCTGGCCTCGGAAGAGCGGGACCGGGAACTGTACCAACTGCTTTGCGAGCGGGACCGCCGTAAATTGGAGCAGATCCGCCAAGCCCTGGAAAGGATCGAGGAAGACACCTACGGGGTTTGCGAGGAATGTGGGGCGGACATCTCCAAGAAACGGCTGATGGTCATGCCCTTTGCCGAGCTTTGCGTGGACTGCAAAAACGAGCAGGAACGGGTCCAGGGCAAGGACAGCCTCAACTTGGACAGCGGCCTGCCCGGGTTTATGGATTCCGAAGAGGAAGAACTGTAAACCCAACCTTAGGTGGCGGCAAAAGGCCACCTTCCCCCCTTCCAGGCCTTCCGCCATGGAAAGCGTACTGCAGTTTTCGCCGGACCAATATTTTAATTTCATCCTGGTCGTCTTGCGGATCGGCGGTTTGTTCGTGACCGCACCGATCCTCAGCTCCGCCAACGTGCCTCGCCGTTTGCGGCTGTTCATGGTCTTGATGGTCAGTTGGATGCTCTTTGCCGTCCTGCCCAACACTCCGATCGCCCAAAACTGGAACGCCTCCTACTACCTTTTGATGGCCACCAGGGAGACCATGATCGGCCTGCTTTTGGGGGTGGTTCCTCGGGCAACCTTTGCGGCAGTTGACTTTGCGGGGACGGTGATCGGGTTCCAAATGGGCCTTTCCTTGGCCAACGTCATGGACCCCCAGTCCCAAACCCAAGTCTCAATGATCTCCAGCTTCAAGGGACTGCTGGCCACCCTCCTCTTTGTAATCATCGATGGACACCACACCTTTTTTGAGGTGATCGCCCTCAGCTACGACAAGGTGGCCATTGGGACCTTTGCCTTTAACCCCAACATCCTGGAGTTCTTGTTGCGATTGGGCGGCGACATGATTATCCTGGGGGTCAAGCTGGGGTCTCCCTTCATTGTGGCCTTGCTGTTCGCCAACTTGATCTTGGGTTTCATGGCCCGGGCCATGCCCCAAATGAACATTTTTGTGGTGGGCATGCCTCTGACGATCCTGTTGGGATTCCTCTTTTTGATGACCGGCATGCCCTATACCACCGGGGCGATGCACAAGGCCTTCTCCGGGCTGGAGGTGCAAGTGATTGAAATGCTAAACTTGATGGCAAAATAAATGGCTGAATCGGGATCGGAAGAAAAAACCGAGGCCCCCTCGCAAAAACGGCGTGACGATGCGAGGGAGGAAGGACAGGTCGCCTACTCCAAGGAACTGAGCTCAGTGGCGATGCTCGGCGGTTTCCTTTTGCTCTTTTATTTTGGCTCCGGGAGAATGTTGACCTCCTTCCAGGAGAGTTTTCGTTACGCCTTCGTCAACCTCAACCAAGGGGATCTGAGTATCCCCATGTTGGAGCAGTTGACCTGGGGCTTTTTCAACCAAGCCACGGTGCTGGTGGGTCCCTTTTTTATCACCGCCATTTTGGTGGGGGTCTTCTCCAGTGTTTTGCAGGTCGGCTTTCAAATCACCCTCAAACCGATCCAACCCAAATTCAACAAGCTGAGCCCCTTGGCCGGTTTTGGGCGCATTTTCTCCAAACAGGCGTTCAACGAACTGCTCAAATCCATCTTCAAGATGGGCTTGATCGGCTACATCGGCTACTACACCTTTGTTGAATACACCCAACAATTGCAAAACCTGATCGACCAAGATCCCAGAGCACTCTTGGAGATTTCGGCGGAGATCTTTGGGGTCTTCAGTTTTCGGCTCTTTTTGGCCCTGTTGGTGCTGGCCATGGCCGACTATTTTTTCCAACGGTGGGACTTGGAACAAAAGCTCAAGATGAGTCGCCAGGACCTGAAGGAGGAGATGAAACAGTCCGAAGGGGACCCGCAACTGAAGGCCAAGATCCGCCAAATCCAGGCCCAAATGAGCCAAGCCCGGCAGATGCAGGAGGTCCCCAAGGCCGACGTGGTGGTCACCAACCCGACCCACTTTGCCATCGCCATGAAGTATGACCGGGACAGCATGGCCGCCCCGCAGGTCATCGCCAAAGGGGCGGACCACATCGCCCGCAGAATCATCGAAATCGCCGGAGAAAACGGGGTGGCGATCTACCAAAACCCAACCGTTGCCAGGGGTCTCTACTTTCAAGTCGAAGTGGGGGACACCATTCCCGAAGCTTTTTACCGTGCAGTAGCCGAGATCCTGGCCTTCGTCTTTAAGGCCAAGAAAAAGAAGCGGCGCAGCTGAAAGACCCCTCCCCCCCTCCCTTCCTGGGGCCTAGGGTTTGGTTTTTCCGTACAGGTAGAGCCCTCCGTCGGTGGGCTTGATCCTCCTAGGATTTCTCAGTTTTTTCTTGCTTTTAGGTCCGGTTCCTTGGTCTAATCGGGGTGTTCTTCACCCTCTAGGGTGAGGCGGCTGTAGAGGGGTATCACGATGTTGGCGGCGGAAAAAAAACGGATTGAAGAAGCATCAATCCTTGCGAACCTGAACGAATACAACATCAATTCTGCTTGGTTCCTCTACGGCCTGACCGGCATTTTTGTGGTCTGGTATTTCCTCGACATTCAATTCATCCACGGGGAAACCTACCTCTTCCGGTTTGGCTTTGTTGCCAACCTTGCGCTGGTTTTCCTGTTCAAAAGAAACTTTCCCCAGCACATGCAACTGTTGAGCTACATCGAACTCAACATGGTGTTGCTTTTTTTCTTGCCCATTCTCCACCAGACCGACGGCTACTTCTTTTATTTTTATGTCGGTAGTTTCAGCCTAGCGCCGGTTTCCATGGGGATCATCCCCTTGTGGAGCCCCTTTTGGATGTCCCTGGCCTTTTCGACCCATGCCTTGATTTTTGGGTCCTATTTGGCCTTTTTTGAGAAGAACCTGGACAGCCCGACCCAATGGGCAACGTTCTTCTTTTATTCCACCATCACCCTGATCAGCTACATGGCCGGTATGTACCGGTACGCCACCATGGTCCGGGAGATTCGGTTGCGGGCGGAGCTGAAGGAAGCCAACGCCACCAAGGACAAGTTTTTTTCGATCATCGCCCACGACCTAAGGGGGCCGATCGGCAGCATCTCGGTGCTTTTCAACGAGATGATCGGGGATGATGGCATCATCGACCCGAAGATGCTCGAAGCGGTGCGGGTCAGTAGCCGCAACACCTACGCTTTTTTGGAAAACCTCTTGACCTGGGCCCGGAGCCAAAAGGGACAACTGGAATACCACCCGGAAAACTTCAACGCCGTAACGCTGATCCTGGACATCCTCAACCTCTACTCTGCCCAGGCAAACCAGAAGGGGATTGAGCTGCTGTTTGATCCGCCCGAGCCGATGTTCGCCCACGCCGACCCTTCGATGATCACCACCGTGGTCCGCAACCTGACCGGCAACGCCCTCAAGTTCACCCCCAAGGGAGGCTCAATCACCTTCACCTTGGAACGGGTTGAAGGCAGCCTCAAGTTTGGGGTCAAGGACACCGGGGTGGGGCTGAACCAAGAGCAACAGAAAAAGATGTTTAAACCCGGCGAAAAGGTCTCCTCCACTCCGGGGACCAACAGCGAATCCGGGACCGGTTTGGGGCTGGTTTTATGCCAGGAGTTTACTGAAAAAAGCGGGGGCCGGATCGGGGTTGAAAGCGAAAAGGGCGAGGGCTGTCAATTCTGGTTCACCGTCCCGGCGGCCAACATTGTGGAGCATAGCGGCATGGACAAGGAAACCCTACTCAAAAGGATTGCTCCATTAAAGATACTGGTGGCCGAAGACAACGCCCTGCACCAGGAAACCACCATCAAGGCGCTCAAGGACCTGAATCTGGACTTCGAGATGGTGGAAAACGGGGCCGAGGCCTTGCAGAAGCTTTATGCCGGGAAATACGACCTCTTTTTGGTGGACATCGACATGCCGGTCAAAAACGGGATCGAAACCACCCGGGAACTCCGGCAAAGCTTTCCTGCCAAACCTTGGGTGGTTACGCTTTCTTCTTATTCCAAAAAGGAGTTGGACGAGCGGGCAACGGACTTTAAGTTCAACGGCTACTTGAACAAGCCTTTGTCCCAAGAGAAACTTTTGAAGGTCTTGGAGAACCTGTTGCTCTCCGAATAGGCTGCCCCCGTCCAGTGGGCGGGAGTGGCAAAACAAAAAACCGGGGACCTTCCGGCCCCCGGCTCTCCTTTTTCCTTAAGGCCCTTCCTCCAAATCCTTGACCGAAGCATTGTAGATCGGGATCGCCCAGCCGGTGAGGAACCTCGCACAGTTGAGCCCCGAAATCACTCCCCCTTCCACGCAACCTGCATTGATCAGGTTTTGGGTCCAGTCCCCGGCGATGAACAGGTTGGCCACCCCAAAGTCGTTGGGCTGGTGCCGGAACTGTGGAGAACCGGGCACGGTGAGGACATAATGCTCCCCATAGTTGATCCCCGCCCGCCAGTACTGGTAAACCAATTCATTGGGATTCAGGCTGCCGTCGGGATTACAGGCATTGGGCCAGAGCCCCTTGGCGTTTTGGTTGAGCCAAACCCAGGAATCGGCCACCATGGCATCATAGGTCTTTTTGGGGAAGTCCGAATCACTGGTCGGAGCCATGGTGCCCATCTCCAGCGGACCGCAGGGGTAGGCCAGATACTTGGGCGCAGCCCCGGCGTTCCACTCCTCCTGGACGATCAGGTGGGTCAGGTCGGCCACGCTACCGTAAGGCTCGGCATAACCTCCGATGATCGGCTCCAGGTTCTTGTATTCCGGGTCTCCTGGATTAAAGCCCAACTCTTGGGAGGACTTGTGGAACCAGAGTTCCGAACAGCGGGTCACCACCGTCTTGCTGTGGTCAAGCATCTCCTTCCACCCTGGCACTTTGGCATACAACTGCCCGGAAATCGGCTCCAAGGCACGGGGGGTGATCCCGCAGAGCACCAAATCATAGTCCTCCCCCTGTTTGAGGACATAAGGCACCGATTCGTCCTTCCAAGGCAGCCAGTTGGACTCTAGGTTGAGCATCTTGGTGGCCCAAAAGTTTTGCAGCTTCGCCGCCTGGGCCGGATCAATCTGGTCCCAATTGATCTCACTGGGCCAGCAGGGCCACTGCAAGGTCAAGCCCGGCTTTTGGGGGACGTGGTAGGGCAGGGTGACAAAGGGGTCGTACTCCTTGGCCGGGTCCTTGAGCTTGATCAGGTTGTTCATCTTGATCTGCTCAATGCCGGTCCCATCGGCGTTCATCACCAGTTCCTTCACTTCCTGGAAGAGTTTGAACTTCACTCCTTTGGAGGTCAACAGCTCATAAAAGGGCGTAAAGATCACGTCTCCCATGCCCATGTTCATCCGCCAGAAGATGTGCCCCTTGTAGGTCATTACCATCCGCAGGGAACCGTACAGCCCCACCCCGGCGGCCAAGGCCGGTTCATTGTTGTTGCCGTTCTTGTAGCCGAAGACGATGTCATACACCGCTTGGATCAAAGGCCCTTTGATGGTGAAGACCCCGGCTCCGTTTTGTTTGAGCCAGGCATAAAAGTCCAGGTCGTTGATGTTGCGAAAGCCACGGGTGAAGATGTGGTCCTTGAACATCCCTTGGGCAACGGCCAAGCCAAAATCAATGATCATCCAGATCCGGCGCAACAAGTCCGAGCGGAGCAACACCGGCATCAAGATGGCCTGCATCAGGTTTTGCAGCCAACCGATCACCTGTAGAACATCGCCGATCAAGGTTTCGATCCAAGACTCCAGTCCGGCCAAGTCTTTTTCTTCGGTTTCCTCGATCTTTTTGGCTACCTTTTGGATCGCCTCCAAGAGGTCGTGGAGCAGCTGGTCGATCTTCTGGATCAAAGGGGCCGCCACCGCCCCTTCGATTTTGTTTTCAACCCAGCCGAACAGTCCTTGGTCTTCCTCTGAGTCAAACTCGCCCAAAAGTTGTTCCTTTTGCTCCTCAAAGATCTCCAGGATCATTTCGATCAACATCTCGGCGTAGTCGATGGGCCCCAAAAATTCGTCCGGGGTGCCCGGTTCTTCGGAGTTGTCGGGAAACTTGATCGGCCAGACCTTCCAGTCGTACCCAGGTTTGCCTTTGTAGGCATTGAGGTTTTCCTGGAAGACCACCAGATCGGTCGGGGAGAAGAAGTCCTTGTAGGTGAGCCCCAAGTCCCCGTAGCCCAGGAGGTCCAAGGTCGCTTGGTAGGCCCCGTTGATCAGGTGGAAGGCGTTGTTGTAAAAGCCCAGCCAGATGTGCAGACCGTGTTCTTCAATGGCTTGGTTTTCCTGGGCATTTCTACCGCTGGCCCCCTTCCCGCCGATCCGCCAACTGCGCTCATAAACGGTAAATTCATACTGGTTGTTCCACTCCGGTGCCGTAACAATCGAGGCCAAGGTGGTCAAAGCCCCCAATCCGCCGCCCAAAACCGCTACTTTTTTTGGATTTTCCTGTTTTTTTTCAGCAATGATCTTGCCCATTTCAATCCTAAAGTCCATGTAGATGTGAAGGCCGGGGCCAATTGGCGTTGCGCCGGAGGGAACCCCGAGCGCATCGGTGAAAGGAAAACTGGCAAGGTTGGGGTTGTGGAGGGTAAAAATCTTGTCCAACCCGCCCACGCTTTTGAGGTCCAGGATCTGGGCCGGGGCCTCGACCACCGCTTGGTAGCAGGCCGCCTTGGGGGAGACGGCATCCCGAAACTGTTTGAGCAGCACAATGGGGATCTGCCCTTTGACCAAGTCCCCCAACAGGGCCTTGAGCAACTCCCAAGGACCCAGAATGCCGATCTCGCCCAGGTTGATCAGGTCGCTGGCCATGGCTTGCAGGTCGCTGAGCAACGCCTCGATTTTGCTGACCGGATTGGGGGTCGCCTTGAGGGAGAAGATCAACTGTTCCACCGCCTCTTGTTCCACCCCAAACTGCTTGAACGCCCAAGCGGTCACCTCAAAATCGGTAGGGTCCGCTGGAGCAGTGGTTGGGGAGAATTGGGCCATGGTTTTCTGGAAGCCGTAAGGCTCCCTTCCGCAAGCCATGGCAAAGGGGCTGTTGACAAACAAAAAGGGCATGAACCAAACCAACCGTTCCGGTTTGTCCCCGTTGTACCGCAACAAAGGCACCCAAAAGGCCCAGTCGTTTTCGGTCATCCAGCCGGTCTCTCGGGCCTTGGGGTCAGTGCTGGTGGCCTTTTCGCAAAAGGCCAGGGCGAGCATCACAAAGTCGCCCAGGGCTTGGTAGCGGATCCCGGTCCCGGCCAAAGCCGGACCAAAAAACTGGTTCACCGTAGCCTGAACCTTTTGTGCGTCTCCCTTGACCGGCAGGGCATAGAGGTTTGTGCCCAGTAAATCGAAGGGAGGTTCAAAACAAAGTTCACCGGTGTGGTTGATATAGTTGGGTAGCGTCATGGCAGGGCGTTCGGAATTTGGGTTGCATCAAATTACATAGAACTGTGCGCATCCTACACCAGTCTTACTTTGAAGCAAACAAAATTCATCGATTGCCAAGGCAATCTTTGTTGCGGCACCTCTATTTTTTTAGGGTTTTGTTTTTTAAAGGGACCCCAACAACTCTTTTTGTTTGGGGACACAAAAAACCCCCTCAGACGCTTTTTAGGAACCCTGGCCGCAGACCAGAAAAAAAATATTTTTACCGGTCCGCCCAACCCAAGGCCTCTCGGCGGAGCCTGTCAGGACTTTTCCAGCTCCGCCAGCCCCTTGAGTAGGCAGTCCAACGCTTCCCGTTGGTTGTGGCCCCGCAGTTCCTCTTTACAGGCCTTGGCCAGCGCCTCTTGCCGTTTGAGCTGTTCCGCAGAAAACTGGGTTTCCTGGACCAAAGGCAGGTTGCTGTTTTTGACCGAATACCCCCACCGAGACCCCGGCGAATCCTGTCCCCAAGCCAGACTGGGCAAAAGCAGGGCCAGGGCCAAAAGCCTGTTTGTCTTCACAAGACCTCCTTGACGCATTCTTCTTCGCCTTTGGTGGCCATGTGGGTGAGCACTGCCAAAAAGTCCTTGGAAGTCAGGCTGGCAGAGTCCTGGTCCTCTTCCTGGAGCGCACGGACCGACATCTCCACCTGGAACAGGGAGTCCAACGCCGAACCGAAACTGTGCTTGAGCACACAGCGGTCGGCAAGGTCGGCTCCATACAGGGTGATGATCCGGTGGTAATGGTTCATCACACTGGAGTACCGGGACCAGAAGGCCCTACGAAATTCGGGGTTTTGGTCGAGCAGGGAAAAGACCTCCGGGTATTCCTGGGCCAGCTGCACTTCCGCCACCAGCTGGTTGGTCTCTTGCAAAAAATTGGCATCGTCCATCAGGTAAACCGCCTCCAAAGCCCGATTTCGCTTGGCTTCGGCAGTCTTGGCGTAATACTCGTTGGCCGCCAGCAACAATGGCAGGGCCCCCATGGCCACCTTGCCCAGCCACTTGAGTTTTTCGATCCAATTGGAGCTGATTTTTGGAAACTTCATTCTTTCTCCTGGGGCAGAATTAACCAAACAAACTTTTCTCTTCTCTTTCATACCTCCAGGGGTCAGGACAAGTTTTTTTTCTTTCTCCCCTTTGGGGGGGATTGCTCACCTTTGGCCCGTTTTTTTCATAGGTGATAGATATAGCCCCACCCAAGGACGGGTGGAAACAATGACAAGGAAGGGTTGAAAATTGCGGCTAGAACCGCCAGGGGTCTTGTTTTTGTACGGCCCTTGCATTTCCAAATAGAAACGACCTTACACCCAACCTCTAGGTTACCGCATGGCCATTTCGATCCCCTTGAACGCTAAAGCGAACGCACCCGGCAGGCTCTTTAACCCGGACATCCTGCTGGCGGTCGGCATGATCCTGATTTTGGCAGTGATGATCCTGCCCTTGCCGCCGGTGATCCTGGACATCCTCTTGGCGGTGAACATCACCTTCAGCGTCTTGATCCTCTTTGTCGCCTTGTACAGCGTCAAGCCGCTGGACTTCTCGGTCTTCCCTTCCATTTTGTTGGTCACCACGCTGGCCCGACTTTCTTTGAACGTCGCCAGTACCCGGGCTATTTTGACCAACGGGAAACAGGGCACCGCAGCGGCCGGACATGTGATTCAGGCCTTCGGGTCCTACGTGGTCGGCGGGAACTACCTGATCGGGATCATCGTCTTCCTGATCCTGGTGTTGATCAACTTTATCGTCATTACCAAAGGTTCGGGCCGGATCGCCGAGGTAGCGGCAAGGTTTACCTTGGACGCAATGCCGGGGAAACAAATGGCTATCGATGCCGACCTCAACGCCGGCAATATCGATGAAACCGAAGCCCAACGCAGGCGCAAAGAAATCCAAAGGGAAGCGGACTTTTTCGGGGCCATGGACGGTGCCTCCAAATTCGTCCGGGGAGACGCAATCGCCGGTTTGATCATCACCGGAATCAACATTGCCGGGGGTTTGGTCTTGGGGGTGATGTTCTACCACATGGACATCATGAATGCCGCCATGACCTTCACCAGCTTGACCATCGGTGACGGTCTGGTCAGCCAGATTCCGGCGCTGGTGATCTCCATCGCCGCCGGTATGGTGGTGGCCAAGGCCGGGGCCCAGAACCGCTTGGGTGTGGACTTTAACCTCCAGTTGTTCGGCAACCCCATGTCCATGGGACTCGCTTCGGGAACCTTGTTTTTGTTTGGTATGGTCCCCGGAATGCCCAAAGTAACCTTTTTTATGCTCTCCGGTTTATTGGGGGTGGTCGCCTTCAACCTCAAAAGCAAACGGGAAGAGGCGGAGCGGACAAAACTCGCCCAGGTGGACAGCCACCAAGCCGAGGCGGCAGAAGAGACCAGCGACTCGATCGTGGACCTTTTGCCCATCGATACCTTGGGCCTGGAGCTGGGTTACGCCCTGATCCCTCTGGTGGACCAAGACCAAGATGGGGAGCTGCTCGAAAGGGTCAAGGCGATCCGGCGGCAAGTGGCCCTGGACATGGGCTTTGTGGTCCCGCCGGTCCACATCAAAGACAACCTGCAACTGGAACCGGGTGCCTACTCCATCGTGATCAAAGGCATCGAGGTCGGCAAAGGGGAAATGATGATCGACCACTTCCTGGCCATGCAGGCCGGAGAGGTGGAAGGCCAAATGGACGGAATCGCCACGGTCGAACCGGCCTTTGGGCTCCCGGCCATTTGGATCAGCGAGGCGGACAAGGAATCCGCCCAAATCGCCGGTTACACCGTGGTGGACATCCCCACGGTGGTCAGTACCCACCTGACCGAAATCATCCGCTCCCATGCCTCCGATTTCTTGGGCCGCCAAGAGGTCCAGAAGATTTTGGACAAGGTGAGCAAAAACGAACCGAAGCTGGTCGAGGAACTGGTCCCCGATCTGTTGGGTCTGGGCACCGTCCAGCGGGTGTTGCAGGCGCTGCTCAAGGAAAACGTTTCCATCCGGGACATGAACAGCATCCTGGAGGTCTTGGCCGACACCGCCCAATACACCAAGGTGCCCGAGATCCTAGTCGAACATGTCAGAGAAGGTTTGAGCCGAAGCATCACCCGGCAGTTCCAGAACCAGGAAGGAATCCTGCCGGTCATGACCTTGTCCCAAGAAATGGAAAACAAGATCGTCGGAGCCATCCAGGACACCGGGCAAGGCACCTACCTGGGCATCGCCCCCGAAGAGGCCCAAGCGATTATTGCGGCCATTGAGGCGGGCATCTCGGCCTTCAACGTTTACAACTACCAGCCGGTGATCCTCTGCGGTCCCCAGGCGAGGGTCCAGATCAAGAGGTTGACCGAGCGGGCAGTGCCCAACTTGGCGGTGTTGAGTCACAACGAAATCGCCGCCGAGGTCCAGATCGAATCCTTGGGCTGCATCGAATACTAAGCCCCCCGGCCTCGTACCTCCATTCACGCCCAAAAAGCCCCGGTCACGGGGCTTTTTTTTTGCCCCTTGGTTTTGGGTGCTGATCGGCTCCAGCGGCCCCAAAGGCCCACCGGCAGGAACCATCAAGGGAGGCAAAAAAGGGAAGGTGGCCCCGACTGGGGGGGCCAAAGAAGAAGCTTGCGGGGGCTACACCAAGTCCACTTGTAACCGCTTTTCCACCAGCTCTAAGGCTTTTTTGCGGACCACAATCTTGGGGGAAAACCCTGATCGGCTCCAGCGGCCCCCAAGGCCCACCGGCAGGGGCAGAAACAAGTAAAGGATGTAAAAAGGGAAGGTGGCCCCGACTGGGGGAGCCAAAGAAGAAGCTTACCGGGGGCTACATCAAGTCCACTTGCAGCCGCTTTTCCACCAGCTCCAAGGCTTTTTTGCGGACCACAATCTTGGGGGAAAGCAGGGTCATCAGGCTGTCCCGCTCCCGGTCATCCCCCTTCTTGGCGTACAGCCGAAGGCACACCCGAAAGACCGCCTGGAGCCGCTTTTCCAGCAAGGTGGGGGTCACCCCAGGATCACTCACGTCTTGGCCCAACTGACGGACTTCCTTTAAGGTGATCCCGATGATGGTTTTTTTGACCGTGTTGGAAAAACCTTGGGCCGCCTGTTCGGGCAAGAATTGGTCGGCAATGGTGTAAAAGGTTTCGATCTTTTTGATCTGGTGCATCACCTTTTCCGCCTTTTCCCCGGTGATCGCCTGGACCTGGTCCACCAAGCTTTTGAGCAGGTTGGGCACCGGAAACTTTTTGATCGCCTGGGGGCCAAATTCCTTGGGTCGTTCGGTCTGCCGCTGGAAGTAGGCTTGCGCAATCTTGGGGTCAAAAAAGACCCAATACTTGGCCTTTTTGTTGACGATCCCGACCACCGGTTTTTCCAAAAAGAGGTACAGGTCCTTTTTCCCGGAGAAAAACTCCGCAAAAGAAGCCCAGTCGGCTTCCAGCACAAAGGGTTTTTGAAAATCGGAGAGTTGCCGGTTGTCGATGATAAAGGACCAACCGGAAGAGGACATGTCGATCCCCAGGGCCTGTGAGAACTGGCGGTTTACTTTTTCGCAAGTTTCCGCCAGTACCGGGAAAAGGATCTCATAAAGCAGCTCTGGGGCAATCTTGTTAACTTCTTCCATGGGCCTAGTAAATCCTCAACAGTGGAAAATGGCCCTCTAGAGCCCCAAGGCCGAACATTGGCGACCCGCCTATGCTCCAGGTCATTGCATACACAAAAGCTCTTCAAAGGAGATGATGTTGTCTCCCTTGGCCACTGCCTTTTTGGTCCCGGCACTGTCACGTTGCAGGTTGTAGAGACTGTTGAAGGTTGTCTTGATGGAGTCCTTGGCGCTGTCGTAATCCGGGGTATAGGTATTGGTGCTGATCTTGAAGACCAATCTAGCATCCAAGTCGGTGCTGTTGGTGCAGCTGAAGGTGATGGTGGTACCCGCAGCAGTGGTGACGGTAAAATTGCTGGGGATGGTCACCGAGTTGTCCGAACTGCTGGTCAAGGCGCTGGTTTTGATTTTGTTGGTGCTGGCATAATTGGACGGAGTGGTGATCGCAGTTTTGTTGGCATTGTTGATCAGGGTCAGCAACTGGTTGACCTCCGAAACGCTGGTACTGCTGCTACAGGTCCCACCGTTGTCGATCTTGGTAGTAAAGTCATCGAGCGCCTGACGCAAGTCCGAGTCACTGGCCAACCCCAGGGAACTCATGTCCGAACTGAGGCTGGAAATGGATGAAACAATCCCTTCGGTCAAACTCAAGACGCTGTTGCTGGAGCTGATGGTAGTGGTGAACATCTTTTGCACCCCGTCCACTTTGGCAATCACTGCACAACTGCCGGAAATGGTCTGGTTCGAAGCCGTAGTGGCGGCAAGCCCACAAGAAATTACATCGGTACCAGCAGTCCCGTTGACCGCTTCAATCCCGTCATAGTTACTGTCTGACCAGCAGTTGGCCGAAGTAGAGGCGGTAGAACCGGTGTCCAGGATGTAGGAAGTGGACTCGCCGGTCTTGACCATTTGCAGGTAGTTGGTGGCCGAGATGTCGTTTTTATCGTAGTCAAGGGCGGCCGTGGAGTTCAGGGCTGTAAAGGCTTGGGTCTCCGCTTCCGAAATCGTCCCGTTCCCGTTGGTGTCCAGCTTGATGTAGGTTTCGGCCAACAGTTTGGCCAAAGTCGTAAAGTAGTGGATCTCAATGTCCGCATTGCTGCGGGTCAAACCATAGTAGCGGTCGGTCGAAGCGTCGCCGGTCAAAATGCGAGCCTGGTTGTAGTAGGTGACCCCATCCCAGGTGTCCCAAGAGGCATCCGAAGGGATTCCCAAAGCGGCCCGGAAATTGTCCGAAGCCCCGTCCTTGAGGAAGTTGGCGAACAAAAACCCGGCCCGGCCCAGGTAGGCACTGCCCCGCTCGTAGGTGGAGCAAGCGGTGTCTTCGCTGACGGTAACAAAATCCTTTTCGTCCAACTTTTGAGCACAAGACTTGCCGCTGTCTGCCGAGGCGCAGCCAAAGAGAAAGGCCAAGGCTCCGGTCAGAATCCAAGCCTGGGCTCTCTTGTATTTGGGTCTAAAGTTGTTCATGTTCGATTCCTCAAATTCCAAGTGACTCATCTTTGCCTAGCCAGCCGGAGCGGCAGGGACAGGTTGTTCCGTTGCGGGCTCAAGAGGCGCAGGCTCATCGGCCTGGGGTTTGGGCTCTTCCTTGGGCGCTTGGATCGGTGCAGGCACCGGTGCTACCGGGGCCATCACCTTGTCCTTGTCCAGCCCATTGTCGTACAAGGCAACTCCACAGAACCGGGGGCTCTTGACCAGCGAAGCCTTGCCGGGTTTTCGATAGGCCGGGTAAGACTGCACCTGTTCAAAGGCGGCCAGTTGGGTATAGACATCTCTGCCTTCCAAGGCTTTGCAGACCGAAGGCTCTTCCTTGGGGTAAGCCGAAAGCCCGGCGACCAAGGCCAAGAGGTAGCGTTGCTGCAAATAAAGGTTTTCCTTGTTTCGCTCCGCTCCTTCAAGCAGGGCCTTTTCCAGCTCGCCAAAATTGGCTCCGCCATCGGCCAAACTGGGCCAAGAGGCCTTGAGCAGCGCCAGTTCTCGTTCAACATCCCACTCCTTGGCGTTGACCAAGTTGTCCAGCTTACCCTTAAAAACCTTGTCCAGCCCTCGGGGGTTTTCGATCCGGTACCCGCGGTTGAGCGCCCCGAGGGTGGATTGGTAGAGCAAGCCTTTTAGCTCCACCATCTCGGCACTGCCATCGTAGCCCTTAAAATTGATCCATTCCTGGGGGACAAAGCCGGTTTCCCCGTCGGGGACGTTGCCACTGGCCAGCCTCGTGCTGGGGTTGAACAACTGGCGGCGGAGGATCTCGTCGGCGTTGTTCAGCCAAAAGCCGTTGCCCGGATAGGCACCGGGATTGGAGAAGTTGGGCCGAGCCTCGAAGGCGGCATTGGAGAGAACCTTGCTCTCCGCCTCTTCCGAAGCCTTTTGGGCGGCTTTCAACTGTTCAGCGATGACCGTTGCCGGTTGACTTTCATCGATCTTGGACTTTTCGGATTTAGGTCCATCCACGGCCGAGCGATCAAAGCTGCCACGGTAAAGGTCCGGGTAAAAGCCCTTGGACTTGTTGATCGCCCCTTGCAGCAAGGGGAGCCGCTCTTTGGTTACGATTCCGTCTTCTTCCCAACCTTGCATTGCCTTGGAGGCAAACTTTTTGTCCTCTACATAGGCCAGATTGGCGGCGGCGGCGAGCAGGGCGGCAGAAACATACTGGGGCAGTTCGCCGTAGCCAACGCTGTCCTTGATTTCTTCAACCAAGTCCGTTTTCCAGCTTTCTTGGGTCTTGGCATCGTCTTTGGCGCAAGCGACCTGGGACTTGTCTTCTTCGGTGACGATCTTGGACTTGGTGATCATTTTAGGCACCCCGGCCATGGGGGCCTTGCCTTCTTTGGGCTCAACATACAAAGGGTTGGGCACCGTTTCGGTCACGGTGCGGGTAACCATTTTGTAACCCTTTTTGAAGCAGTTGGGCGGATTGGACAAGATTGCCGAGAAGGCCAGCGCCGTTTGGTACTGGAGGGACTCGTCCAGGTCTCCAAAGTGTTTGGTCAAAAAGACAACCGCCTCTTCTCGTTCATCGGGGTCGGCCATCACAAAGGTTTCGTCCGGGGTTCCTTGGTCCAAAGTAAGTCCCAGTGCGCCGGTCGCCACTTTGGTTTTGGCCCACAGCACTTCTTCGGACAAGGCCCGGTCCGAGCCGGTCAGGATCTTGGCCGCCCTCGAATCCGCCCGGTCCCGGGCATCGCCATCGGAAACAAAAGCAGCGGCAACCACCAAACCACGGGCAGCCATCTGCCGTTTCCCCGGTTCGTCGGACCATTCGGCCAAGTGACGCAAGGCGTTGACCGCCTTAAATTGAGCATCGGTCGAACCTTCGTGCAAGGCTTGGTAAAGGTCTTTCATCGAAAGGTCCAGTTCCCGAAAGCTGGCCTCCTCTCGTTCAAAAACGGCGTGGGTCAAGCTGCCTTGGCTGGAACATCCAACCAAAGTCAGGAGGGCCAGGGCGATGGGGAGGAGTCGTTGGAGCGATTTCATCGGCCTATCCTAGATCAAAAGTTGAAAGAGAGCTGGAGGGAGGTACGCTGGTCCTCCTTTGCTCCCGCAACGGCACCTACTTCCTCGGACCAAGATGCAAAGTCAATCATGATCGGCAACAGGGGGGGGTTAAGGGAGAAGCCATAGGTGGGGTAAGGTCCTTTTTTCCCGGCCCGGAAGGCCAAGAAATGGTGCCCGCCATTTGACCGTTTCCACATTCCCAACTCGGCCCCCAGGTTGAGGTTCCGGGCCAATGATTTTTTGGCCGTGGTCTGGAAGGTTGAGTCCACCAGATCGGCGGCCACCAACAGGTCAAAGCCCAGCACCTCGGACTCCGAAGCGAGCCCCAGGTCCACGGTGGTGGGGAAGCTGCCCGAGCTGCCAAAGTCCATGCCACCGATGTTTTTCATCACCGCCGAGGCCTTGAGCTGGAAATTGTACCAACGGTCATAGTGGTAGGTCACCCCAACATCCGGGGCAATCTGAGACTTGTCCACCAACTCGTTTTGCAGATCGTCGGAGAACTCGGGATCCAAGGCATCCACAATGTGAATGGTTTTGCCGATCCCCTGGCGATATACGTATTTAAGGCTGGTCCCGATGTCCAACTGTTGGTCCCAAAGGGTAAAGGCAAACCCGCCGATGGCGGTGACCTGTCCGTACACCAGGGCTTCAAAGTAGGGGATGGTCGGGTTGTGGACCTGGGCATCAAAGACTGCATTTTGGTAAAACGACCAACCCCAGTAGGGGGCGGTGAAGCTCAACAGGCCAAGGCCTTCCTCGGCATAAATCTTGTTGCCCACCAAGTTGCCCACTGCAGCCGTCTGGTCGGCGCTGTCGGTTTGCCCCAGGTCGATCAAGTTTTGGTTGGCGGTGACGGTGACCGAAAGCAACTCAAAAAAGCTGCGCTGCACCGAGGCCAACCCGGCCGGGTTGTAGTACAGACTGTTTTCGTCGTTGACCGCTGCAACAAAGGCGTTCCCCATTCCCAAGGCCCGCACGGATTGGCGAAGGTGCTGCGGTTCATCGGCCCTTGAGGTTTGAGGCCAAAGAAGCAGCAACCCACCCAAAAGGGCGGCGCCAAAAGGGTTCAATCTTTTTGTTGCCATGGTCGCCGTAGGAATAGAAAACAAGTGAGTCCAAGCCTAAGGATTTTTACTTCGGCTAATTTTAACCTAGGGCGAGGGTACTAGAGGATTTTTCCTTCTGTCAAACTTTTTAGCCTCATTGCGGCCCAAGTTAAATCGGCTTTGCAGGTTGCTTGGATTCAAAGAATGGACAGGGACTTTTTGGCCTGTTGGGGCTTGCCAAAAGGGGCCGATGGATGTTAGTTGGAAATGTTAAAAATCAGCCCCAGATTTCCACCCTTAGGTTTACCGGATTCATGAAAATTAAGCTCCCAGAAGGTCTGGTCGAAGAACTCCCCGACGGCTCCACCGGCTTCGATTTGGCAAAAAAACAAAAGAAGGCCCTCCAAGGCCCGGCCTTGGCCTTGGTAGAAAATGGAGTTTTAAAGGACCTGGGGAGCCTCTTGACCGAGGGGACCGAAGTGGGGCTGTTGGATTTTGAATCCAAGGAAGGCAAAGCCTTGTTCTGGCACAGTTCCGCCCACTTGCTGGCCCAGGCGGTCTTGCGGCTTTTCCCCCAGGCCAAGCCAACCATCGGCCCGGCCATTGAACAAGGGTTTTACTACGACTTTGCCGACCTGAGCCTCCAAGAATCCGACCTGGAACGGATTGAGGCGGAAGTCGAAAAGATCGTTAAGGAACGGCCCGAGCCGAAGCGGATCGAATTCAAGACCAAAGAGGAAGCGCTGGCCCTGTTTACCGGGAATCCCTTTAAATCCGAGATGATCCAAAATCTGGAAGAGGGCTTAAGCGCCTACCGGCAAGGCGAATTTACCGACCTTTGCCGTGGCCCCCACCTGCCTCATTTTGGGCTGATCCAAGGGATCAAAATCCTCAAAACCTCCGGTGCCTATTGGCGTGGGGATGCGAAACTTCCGCAACTGACCCGGATCTACGGCATCAGCTTTCCCGACCGCAAGCAGCTCAAGGAATACCTGAACTTTTTGGAGGAAGCCAAAAAACGGGACCACCGGGTGATCGGCAAAAAGTTGGGTCTTTTTAGCTTTCACCCCGAAGGACCAGGGATGCCCTTTTTCCACCCCAAGGGCATGATCGTCTGGGACGAGCTGATGGCCTATTGGGACCAGTGCCACAAGGCCGAAGGGTACCACAAGATCAAGACCCCGATCCTCTTGGGCCAGGAACTCTGGGAGCGCTCCGGCCACTGGGGCTACTACCGGGAAAACATGTACAGCTCGGAGATCGAGGAAAAGCACTTTGTCATCAAGCCGATGAACTGCCCCGGAGCGATGCTCTTTTACGGCGAAAACCAGTACAGCTACCGGCAGCTCCCCTTGAGGATCGGCGAGATCGGCAACGTCCATCGCCACGAAATGTCCGGGGCTCTTTCGGGCCTGTTTCGGGTCCGCAGCTTCCACCAGGATGATGCCCACATTTACATGAAGCCCGAGGACATCAAGAGCGAGATCCTCAACGTCATGCACTTGGCCGAGCGGATGTACGCCACCTTTGGGTTGACCTACCACTTGGAACTTTCCACCCGGCCCGAAAAATCCATCGGTACCGACGAAGAATGGGAACGGGCCGTCAACGGGCTGAAGGGAGCCCTGGACGAAGGCGGGTATCCCTACAAACTCAACCCCGGTGACGGTGCCTTTTACGGCCCCAAGATCGACATCCACATCAAGGATGCCATTGGCCGAACTTGGCAGTGCGGAACCATCCAGCTGGACATGTTCCTGCCCGAACGGTTTGACCTGTCCTACATCGCCCAGGACGGCTCGAAGCAAAGGCCGGTGATGATCCACCGGGTCATTTACGGTTCGATTGAGCGGTTTTTTGGGATTCTGGTGGAACATTACACCGGCAAGTTCCCCCTTTGGCTGAGCCCCGAACAGGTCCGGGTTTTGGCGATCAACGAAAGCCACCACGGTTACGCCCAAAAGGTGACAGACCAATTGAAGGCGGAGGGGATTCGAGCCGGGGCGGACCTGGACGCAGAGTCGATCAACAAGAAGGTCCGCAGCGCCCAACTGGACCAAGTGAACTACATTCTGGTGGTCGGCGACCAAGAGATCGAATCCGAGACCGCAACGGTCCGGGCGGGCAACCAGGTGCTGGGGGCCAAAACCCTGCCCCAGATCATCGGTGCCTTGCAAGAAGAGATCAAAGCCCGAGTGGACCGACGGGATTTGGTTTAAGCCGGTCCCCCCAAAAACCCCCGTTCCGGTAAGTTCCGGTAAGTATGGACGGAGGTTCCTTTTCCCTCTCCCAGACTGGCTTTGTCGGTCCTGCTTGTCAGTCCCGCCAGTAACGGTTGTACAAGGGTGGATCGTAGTACCTTTCCACCCCGTAAATCCAGACTTTGGGACCCAAGGGCAGGTCTGCCTCGTGGAACAATCGGTCCCCGATCATCAAGACCCCCCAAAAAAATCCTTCCTCCTGGAGAACCCAAGCTCCATAGGCCGATCCGGTTGGATAGCTGGGGCTCCGGGGACCATCGGCGGGGCTGATCACCTGCTGGAATCCCCGCACCAGCCCCAAGCCCAAGGCAGCCCCAAGCCCCAACTCGGGCCGCCGCTCCTCTGCCGGCCTAGGCAGCTCGGGGGCTCGCATGGGGTTTTGGGCCCATAAAAAGGGAGGGGGGCAAAGAAAAAACCACAAGGCGGCCCCAAGACCGGCGGTCCTTTTGGGTCCTAGCAGAGAAACACACGCAACCAAACGGGGGAGAACACCCCTGCGCCAACCTTTCCCTGCACCTCGGCCCACGTTATTCCGTGGTTTCCGGCGGGGCCTCGCCCACCTCGGGCAGGTATTCAAAACGGGGCATTTCTTCCTTGGGTGGCAAAAGCAGGTACTCGTCTTTTTTGATCCAGCCCAACTGTTCCCGAGAGTAGGTTTCTACATAGGTGCGGTTGTTGCGCAACGAGGCGATCTTGCCGTACCATTCCAGCTTTTCTTTTTTTAAGGCGCTGATTTCCGCCTTCAATTCCTTTTCCTGGCCATTGATCTTTCCCCGCTCCAACCAGCCCTTGTCGCCGACCAAGGAAAGCACCACCACCACCAAAATCAACAGGGCCAATAACCCTTGGATGACTTTTTTGTCGGTAAAGGGAAGCTTTTTTTTTCTCAACTCGAAGGCCATACAGCTTGGAGGCTAAAGAGAGAAGGGAGAGACCGGGGCCGATCAGCGGCCCCGGCTTTTTAACGGTTGGGGTTAAAGATTAAAAAAGGTCTTTTTACCCCGATAAATCGCCATCCCGCCCAACTCTTCTTCGATCCGAAGCAGTTGGTTGTATTTTGCGATCCGATCCGACCGGCTCAAGGACCCGGTTTTGATCTGCCCCGCATTGGTGGCCACGGCGATGTCGGCGATGGTCGAATCTTCGGTTTCCCCGGACCGGTGGCTGATCACGCAGGTGTAACCTGCCTTTTTTGCCATTTCGATGCAGTCCAAGGTTTCGGTCAAGGTCCCGATCTGGTTGACCTTGATCAAGATTGAGTTGCCGATCCCCTTTTCGATCCCTTCCCCAAGCCGTTTGGTGTTGGTGACGAAAATGTCGTCCCCGACCAGTTGGATCTTCTTGCCCAACACTTCGGTCAGTTTTTTCCAACCGGCCCAGTCGTCTTCGGCCAAGCCGTCTTCGATCGAAATGATCGGGTACTTGGAGCAAAGTTCGGCGTAGTAGGCGACCATTTCTTCGCTGGAAAGCTTGCGTTTTTCCCCGGCCAGGTCGTACTTGCCGTCCTTGTAAAATTCCGAGGAAGCGGGATCCATGGCGATGAACACGTCCTGCCCCGCCTTGTAGCCCGCCTTGTCGATGGCGGTCATGATCACCTGCAGCGCTTCTTCGTTGGACTTCAAGTCCGGCGCAAATCCGCCTTCGTCGCCAACGGCGGTGCTGTAGCCTTTGGCCTTCAAAACCGACTTGAGGGCATGGAAGACTTCCGCACTGAACCGCAAGGCTTCCCGAAAGCTCGGGGCTCCAGCGGGCACGATCATGAATTCCTGGAAGTCAACGGTGTTGTCGGCATGGCTGCCGCCATTGATGATGTTCATCATCGGCACCGGCATCTCTTTGGCGTTGGTCCCGCCGATGTAGCGGTACAAAGGGAGCCCGTGTGCTTCTGCCGCCGCCTTAGCGCAAGCGAGGGACACGCCCAAAATAGCATTGGCCCCCAGTTTACCCTTGTTTTCGGTGCCGTCCAGTTCGATCATGATCCGGTCGATTTCCGCTTGTTCGCTGACCAGCATGCCTTCTAGCTCGGGTCCGATGATCTCGTTGACGTTGCTGACTGCCTGCAACACCCCTTTGCCGCCGTAGCGTTTTTTGTCATTGTCCCGCAGCTCGACCGCTTCGTGAACCCCAGTCGAGGCTCCCGAGGGAACGGCAGCCCGACCTACAATCCCGCCGGCCAAGACCACTTCGACTTCAACCGTAGGGTTCCCACGGGAATCCAGGATCTCCCGGGCAATGATCGAATCAATGCTCAATTCGTTGTCAAACATGGTTCCTCGCTTGATTTTGGACTTTGGGCTTCTAAAGGTAGAAAACCTCTGCTTCCCGCAGACTAACCCCTTAAACCCAAGAAATCAAATCCAAAAGCCGCCTTTGCGCCAAGTTGGACAAAGTCTTGACCATTTCTCTACCCTTCAATACACTCTCACTTTTGGGGGCCTATAGCTCAGTTGGTTAGAGCATCCGGCTCATAACCGGACGGTCCCTGGTTCAAGTCCAGGTGGGCCTACCACCCAAGCTTATGGCCTAGTTAAACCCCTTTGGAGAAACCATGCACGAGTCCTGTGAGGCCCTCCTTCAGATTGCAGACCAAGACCGCCTAATTCTCCAATCCCAAAAAGGGCTAGAAGCCCTGCCTGCCAAAAGAGCCAAAATCAGAGCCCAGTTGGACCAAGCCGAAGCGGCCTTGGGGATTTTGGAAAAACAGAAAAAGGACCTAACCCTCCAGATCCGGCTGCGAGAAAAACTGGTGGAAGTGGAGAACAAAAAAGCCGCTGCGGCCAACGCCCGGCTGATGGAGGTTCACAACCAAAAAGAATACTCTGCCGCCCAAAAGGAAGTGGAGAGCGCAGGCAAAACCGTCAAAAAGGTGGAAGACCAAATCCTGGGCCTGGAAGAAAAGATGGAGCCCCTGCAAGCGGAAATCAATCTGGCGGTGGCAAAACGAGAGGAGGAAGCCAAGGCTTTTGCCCAGGAAGACCAAGTCTTTTTGGACGAAGAAACCACCCTCACCCGGACTATCGAAAGCGGCAAGACCCTGGTCGAAAGCCTCAAGCCCAAGGTCACCGACGACCTGATGGTCCTCTACAACAAACTGATGAAGCGCAACATGATCCCCGCTGCGGTGGCGATCAGCGAACCCTTTTGCAAAGGCTGCGCTGCCAGTTTGCGGGCCCAGGCGTTCAACGAAATCATCAAAAGCGGCTTTGGGGAGTGTACCACCTGCAAAAGGTTGCTCTTTTACCAACCCCCGGCTCCACCTGAGCCTGTGGCGGCAAAACCGAAAAAGAAAGCCCCAAGCAAGGCTGTTGAATAACCTCCCCATTCGGCTAGCAGGGAATCCGTGATCGTTGGATTGTTGTTACTCTTGGTTTTGATCGCACTTTCTGCCTTCTTTTCGGGCATCGAAAGCGCCTACATTTCTTTGGGCGACCTCGACCTGATCGAGATCGAAAAAAGCCGCCTGAAGAACCGCAAGCTGGTAGCCCATCTGCTGGCGAACCGCCAAAAACTGATCTCCACCATCCTGGTGGGAAACAACCTGGTCAACATCGGCGCTTCCGCCTTGGGGACCGCCATGGCCATCGAATACGGCCCCCAGTTCGGGATCAGTTCGGAGCTGGCGGTCACCCTTTCTACCATCCTGCTGACCCTCTTGATCCTCATTTTTGGCGAGGTGACCCCCAAGGGGGTGGCCTTGGGGCACAACCGAACCATTGCCCTGGCGGTTTCCCCGATCCTTTACCCCTTGACTTGGCTTTTTACCCCCTTCACCTGGGCCCTTTCGGCAACCTCCCACCTCATCTCCCGATTGACCGGAGCGCAAATCGGAGGAAACCGGATCAGCGAATCTTCGGTGATCAACATGGTCGAAAAGGGCGAACAACTGGGAATCATCAACGAACGGGAACGGAGCCTGATCGAAAACGTCTTTTTGTTTGACGAGCGGGAGGTGTACCCGGTGATGACCCCACGGACCCGGGTCTTTGCGCTGGAAGGGGACCTGACCTTGGCCCTGGTCCAAGACCAATTGCTGGCCAAACTTTACACCCGGGTGCCGGTGTACCAAGACAGCGTGGACCACATCGTGGGCATCCTCAACCTCAAGGAAGCGCTCAAGGAACTTTTGAGCGGCAACGGCCAAAAACTCCTCAAGGACCTCTGCCAAAAGCCCAACTTTGTGTACGAAACCCAGACCCTTTCATCTGTCCTGGAAACCCTCAAGCAAGAGCAGCTCCACATGGCCATTGTGGTCGATGAATTCGGCGGGCTTTCGGGCGTGGTGACCTTGGAGGACATCGTCGAGGAACTGGTCGGGGAAATCTTCGATGAAAAGGATGCCACCACTTCCTTCGTCAAGCCCATGGGGGAGCACAAGTGGCTGGTCCCCGGTCGGCACGACGTGGTCACCATCAACCGGCTGATCCCCGGAGAACTGCCCTTGGAAGGGGACTACGACTCCCTCCAAGGGTTGATCATGTCCAAGCTGGAGCGGATGCCGGTCTTGGGCGACCAGGTCCAGGTCGGCCCACACAAGTTTACGGTGGTCAAGATGAACCGGAACGAGGTGGTTTCGGTGGTTCTGGAATACATGCCCTTGTTGGACAAAGCCAGGGAAGAGTTGGCCGACTGATCGCCCGACCCTTGCCTCTTAAGGTACAGAACTTTTAGCCCGGTCCCCTATGAAAGCCCTAAAGGTTGCCATTGTCTTTATCCTGGTCTTGAACGGGGTTTATTCCTTGACCCAGTGGCTGGGCTCCTCCTCCCCGGAAAACGAACGAATCGCCGAAGCCGCCGCCGAACCCGACCCGGCTGCTTCCGGGTTCGACCTAGCCGCCTTGACCGGCCTGACCAAAGAGATCCGGTCCGGCCAGGAATTGGAACGAAAGCTCAACGAAAAAGACGGCATCAACAACCTGGACCTGAACGACGACGGCAAGGTGGACTACCTCCAAGTGGAGGAATTCGGCAAACCTGAAACCGGCAAGGTAGGATATTCCCTGTACACCGAACCGGCCAAAGGCGAAAGACAGGAAATCGCCGAGGTGACGGTGGAGCAAAACGGCGACCAAGCGGAGATCCAGGTGGTCGGCAACGAACAGATCTACGGGGACAACGCCGTTTACAACGATTCGGTCAAAGTCGAACGGCCCGTCCAAACAGCCCAAGCCCAGGCGGCTCCTTATCCGGTGTACCCCAGCTATTTCATGCCCCACCCCTTGTGGATCTCCCCCTTCGGGTTTGGGTTTTACCCACCCTACTTTGGCTTTTTCCCCATTTTGGGCCCTTCGCTCTACTTCAACCGAGTTGCAGTCCACCACACCGTGGTGCGCCAAGGACCCAGCAGTTTCCAAGGCAACTCGAACCGGACCTTGTCCAACCCCAACAAAGGCCGAGCGGCCAACACCGGGGTGGCCAAGGGACTGCGCAAACCCACCGGGACCCAGAAGCAGTTTTTGTCCTCTCGAAGCTCCGGCAAAATCGGCTCCGGCGGCTTTGGACGGTCCGGCGGCTCCAAGGCGCTCAGCTCGGGCACAACCCGTGGTTTTGGCCAAAGCTCCGGTGCCCTTGGCCGGTCCAGCGCCTTTGGCCGCAGCTCCAGCGGGTTGGGGTCCAATCGAGGTTTTGGCGGTTCGGTGCGCTCCTTTGGGGGCGGACGGAGCTTTGGCTTTGGCGGGAAATAATCGATGAAACACAGCCTCCGTAGCCTGCTTTCGGCCCTGCCGGACACCGGGTTTCAAGTGATCGGCGACCCGGACGTTTCGGTGGAAGGGATCAGCTGGGACCCAACCAAAACCGGACCCGGCTTTTTGTACTTCGCCCTGACCAAAGAGGAATTCCAGGAATCCCACCTCAAGCCCAATTCCCTGGCCCATTGGCCCGCAGCCGTAGAGCGGGGGGCGGTGTGTGTGGTCACCGACAAGAACCTCACCTTGGACCTGCCCCCCGGGGTCACGCACCTCCAGCTTTGGGACCTCAACCTGGGCATGGCGCTGTTGGCCCAGGCCTTCTGGGAGCGGCCGTTTATGAGCCTCAAGCTGGTAGGGATCACCGGCACCAACGGCAAAACCACCACCACCCAAATGTTGGACTCCATCTTGGCCCACGCCAAGGTGCCCGCCGGGGTGATCGGCACCATCGGAACCTTTTACCCCAAGTCCAAGGAACCGGCCGGCCACCTCTCCAATCCCCTGGCCCCGGACCTTTTTCGGATCGGCCACAAGATGCGGAACGAAGGAGCCCAAGTGGTGATGATGGAAGTCACCAGCCACGGCATGGACTTTGACCGCAACTCAGCCCTGGAATACGATGTCGCCGTGTTTACCAACCTGACCCAAGACCACCTGGACCACCACCTGAGCATGGAGGCCTACAAGGAAGCGAAGCTCAAGTTTTTCCGGGGCCTGGGGCAAGGGAAAAAAAAGTCTTTGGCGGTAGTCAATGTGGACGACTATTATGGCCCCGAGTTTTTGTCGGTCCTGGACAACCATGCCAAATTGATTGGCCGTATCCAGGCCTTGAGCTACGGGATCAAAAACAAACAGGCCGAACTCTTGGGGGTGATCAAAGAGATGACCGGCGCTTCCAGCCGGTTCGAGGTCTATTTGCGAGGCCACTCGCTGGGAGAGATTCGGCTGCCCATGGCTGGAATTTTTAACGTTTATAATGCACTGGCCGCATTTGGGGCCGGTTTGGGCCTAGGGGTCAATGTCGAGACCTTGGCCGCCGGTCTGGCAGCGGCCAGACAGGTGGATGGCCGGTTTGAAAAGATCAAAAGCCCCGCCGGGGTGGACGTTTACATCGACTACGCCCACACCCCCGATGCCCTGGAGAAGATCATCAAAGAAGTGGTGCACCTCACCGAAGGGCGCAACATCACCGTCTTCGGCTGCGGCGGAGACCGAGACCCGGGCAAACGTCCCCTGATGGGAGCCATTGCCGCCCGTTTTGCCGGGGTCACCGTCATCACCAGCGACAACCCCAGGACCGAAGACCCCAAAACCATTGCCGCCCAAATCCAGGCCGGATTCCCGGAAGAAAAAAACGCCAAGCTTTTTGTGGAACTGGACCGGAAACGGGCGATTGATTTGGCCCTGGAAATGGCCAAGCCGGGGGATTCGGTTTTGATCGCCGGAAAGGGGCACGAGACTTACCAGATCATCGGGGAGGAAACCCGGCTCTTCTCGGACCGCCAAGCGGTACTCGACTATTACGCCAACCCGCCCAAGCCCCACTACCGGGCGATTGTCGAGGTCAACCTCAAGGTGGTCGAAGCGAACCTGCGGCTGATCCTGGAGGAAAAACCGGCCCACCTGGAACTGCTGCTGGTGGTCAAGGATGATGCCTTGGGCCACGGGATCGTTCCGGTCGCCAAGCTGGCGGCGACCTTGGGGATCAAACGCTTTGGGGTCGCTTGCCTTTCCGAGGCCCTGGCGCTTCGGGCCGCCGGGCTCTTGGCCCCCGATATCCTGGTGTTTGGGGAACGAGACGACCAAGAACTGCCGATCGCCTTGCGGCACAAACTGACCTTGCAGATCCAATCCCTGGAAAAGGCCGAGCGGCTCAACGAGCTGGCGGCATCGGCGGGCCAACGGGCCAAGGTGCACCTCAAGGTGGACAGCGGAATGGGCCGTTATGGAGTCAAGCCTCATGCGGTCTTGGAGCTGGTCGAGCAGATAAGTCGGCTCAAAAACCTGGAGTTGGAAGGGGTCATGACCCATTTCGCCCAGTCCGACGAAGCCGACAAAACCTACGCCAAGCTCCAGTGGGAGCGATTTTCCGCAGTGGTTTCGGCCCTGGAAGCAAAAGGCCAACGGCCCCCCCTGGTCCACGCCTGCAACAGCGGCGGCTACCTGGACCTGCCTTTTGCCCATGGGGACATGGTTCGGATCGGAGCCTTGCTCGCCGGAGTTTATCCCTCCGAGGTCTGCCGCAGGATCAACCGGGAGGGCAAAACCCTGGCCCCCGCCTTGTCCCTCAAAAGTCGGGTGGCCTTCGTCAAAACCCTGGAGCTTGGCGACAAGGTGGGCTACGGAATGCACTACACCGCACCGGGGGCCACCCAATTGGCCATCTTGCCCCTAGGGTACGGAGACGGCTACCCCAGGCTGAGGAACAAGGGAGCGGTGTTGATCCAAGGGACCGAATGTCCGATCTTAGGCGGCAACTCGATGGACGCAATCATGGTGGACTGTTCCCACCTCCAGGAGGTCTCTCCCGGCGAAGAAGTGGTGCTGATCGGCACCCAGGGAGAGAAAGAAATCACCGCCATGCAACTGGCCCGCTGGGCTTCAACGGTTACCTACCAAGTCCTGTCTTGTTGGACCGGTAGGATCGAAAAAAGATGGGTTTAATCGATGGTTGCGCTCAATCCGACCCAAGGCCTTTTGGCTCTGGTCTTCCATGGGGACCTGCTCTCCAGAGCGGTGATGTTGTTTTTGCTGGTGCTTTCGATCCTCTCTTGGGGGCTGATCCTCAAAAAAGCGCTACAACTCTCCCAGGCCGCTGCCGACTCCGCCCGGTTCCGGTGCGCCCTGGATCGCCCGATGAGCCTCAACGGCCTGATCTTGGCGGTGGAGACCCACCCGACCGGTCCGATTTTAGCCTTGGGCTTTGAGGCGATTGAGCTGAGAAACGCCCAAACCCCGGCCAGTGCCTTGGAACAAAAAAGCCGCCCGGTGGCCACGAGACTGCAACACGGCCAGTTCCTGGAACGGTTGGACCGGGCCTTGGAAGCCAAGATCATGGGGGAGGAACAAAAGCTTGCCCAGGGCCTCTCTTGGCTGGCCACCCTCTCCAGTGCCGCCCCGTTTGTAGGGTTGTTTGGCACCGTTTTGGGGGTGATCGATGCCCTGGCCTCCTTGGGCCAGACGGGCGGGGATCACCTGAGCGCCGTAGGGCCGGGCATCGCCGCCGCCTTGGTGGCGACCGCCTTGGGCCTGTTGGTTGCTATTCCCGCATTGGTAGCCCACAACCTCCTGCGGGCCAAGGTGGACGACCTGGGCCAGGAGATGCACCGTTTTGGACTGGAGCTTTTGAACCTCTTTGACCAGCTCGACTGATGCGGTACAAAAAACCCAAGCACCCGCCGATTGCCGAGATCAACGTCACCCCCTTCGTGGACGTGTTGTTGGTGCTGGTGGTGGTGTTGCTGGTAGCCAGCCCCTTTTTGCAGCGCCAGTTGGACCTGGACCTGCCCAAGGAGCGGCTGAGCCAACGCAACTCCCAGGCCCAAAAGCGGGTGATCGTTTCGATGGACAAGGAAGGCAAACTCTCCTTGGGTGAGGGGGTGCTTTCCGAGGCCATGTTGCTCAACGCAGTCAGCCTGCGGCTGGCCGCCAACCCGGAGGAACGGGTCCTGATCCGGGCGGACCGTTCCTTGGCTTATGAGAAGATCACCCACCTGATGGCCCAACTCAAGGTGGCTGGGACCACGAGGCTGGGGCTGTTGGTGGAAGAAGCCCGATGAAGAGCCTCAAGCCCTTTACCCCCCTGGCCCTGTCCTTGACCCTGCACCTTTTGGTCTTGGGCTGGGTTTTGGCGATGGTTCGCTCCAGCCCCGAGCCGAACCTTCCCCTGGGGGCCGAGATCCTGTTTGAGCCCCAAGAAGAGGCCCCGGCCCCCGAGACAGCGGAGCAAAACGAGGCCCCCCAGGGGACGGCGGGAAAAACCGAACCGGCTCCCCCGCCGGTGCCCGAGCCCCCCAAGGCGGAAGAGCCCCCAAAAGTGGAAGAGCCCAAAGCCCCAGAACCGGCCCCCAAGGCTCCCGAGCCTCCGCCGGTGGCCGCCAAAACGGACCCCAAGGTGCGGGCCGACCTGATCAAGGCGGTTAAGAGCAAGGAAAAAACTACTGCCGAGCCGCCACCTCCTCCCAAGGCCCCCGCTGCCGCACCGGCTCCGGCGGCACCTCCCGGACCGGCCCAGTTGTGGCGCAACAAGGTCAACCAAAACGGCTACAAAACCCTGCTGCGCCAAAAGGTCGAATCCTTGTGGAAGGCTCCGACCATCGAGCGGGACTACCAGATTCTCTACCTTTGCAAGATCAAGCCGGACGGGAGAATCGACAGCCTTTCCCTGGAGGAAAGCTCCGGGCTTGATCTGCTCGACCAAGGGGCCAAAAAGGCGATCCTGGACGCTTCTCCTTTCCCCGCCCCTCCCGTTGAGGTTCTAGCCGGGGCCCCGGTCTTTGAGGCTTGGTTTCGGTTCCATCCCGAAGAGGCCCAATGAAGTGGCTGCTCCTGTTGTGCCTGTCCCTCTGCCCCACCTGGGTTTGGGCCCAGGACTACATTGAGATCACCGGGGCGAGGTTTTCCCTGGTCACCCTTGCCCAAGGCCAGGGGGCCGATGACCCCTATGCCCAAGAGCTGTTGGCGACCCTCCGTTGGTCCGGGCTCTTTGAACCGGTGGAAAAGGGAACAGTGGCCGACTTGGAGCTGCAATTCTCCCGGTTCCCCAAGTTCGCCAAGATCCAGCTGGTGGGCCTCGAAGGGATGGTCTTTTACACCGGCACCTTTGCCCTGCCGACCCTGGAAGTACAAGAGGAGGTCACCGCCCAGGCGGTGGAGATCATCAAAACCCTGACCGGCGAAAAACCGGCCTTCGGTTCGGGGATCGTTTACGTCACCAAAAACAAAGCCCAAGGATACCGGCTGGAGCTGACCAACTTTTTGGGCCAAAGGCACAAGGTCTTCTCCACCGAAGGCAAAGTGGTGCTGCTGCCTCGGTGGGACTTGGCGGGGGAACAACTGGCCTATACCTATTTGGGCGACCACGGCCCCCAAACCCGGGTGCTCCGATTGCGTGGGCTGGTCGAGGAGCTGCGGACCGGCAAGGGCCAAAGCCTGGAGGCGATTTTCACCAAGAACCCCAACCGCCTGCTCCTGACCCTTTCCATCCAGGGGGACTCGGACCTGTATTGGTTTGAACGCAAACGTCGCCAGCTGTTCAAGGAGACCCAGCGAGGTTCGACCGAGTCGAGCCCCTCCCTGGACAGCACCGGCCAAAGGCTGCTCTTTGTCTCGGACCGAAGCGGCGCTGTACAAATCTATCAAAAGAATTTAACTTCAGGGCTGGAGCAGAGGATGACCTTTGAAGGCAAATACAACGCCGAGCCTTGCTGGAGCCCGAGCGCCAAGTTTTTTGCCTTTTCCGGCTTGGTGGAGGGAAACTACCAGATCTTTTTGATGGACCAACGAGGGTTGATCCAACGGCAGTTGACCCACGGCCCCGGCTCCAAAGAACAGCCCCGATTCTCGCCCGACGGACGGCAGATTTTGTTTGTCAACAAGGTCGCAGGCAAACAAAAGCTTTTCCTGATGCGGGTTGACGGCAGCTATGTCCGAAGATTGACCTCTTCTCCAGACAATCTGGAAGAATTTAATCCCGACTGGAGCCAAGGGGAGATAGAATGGCCAGAACCCTGATTGCCCTCACCTTGGGCTTGGTATTGTTGTTTCCCGCTCCCTTGTGGGCGCTCAAGCTCGAAGACCGGATGGAGGTCTTGGAGAAGCGGCTGGTGGATCTGGAGCGGTTGGGTTTGGAGCAAAAGACCGAGCTCTTGGACAAGACCAAGGAGTTGGCCAAAAAAGCCGAAGCCCAACAAAAGTCCAACAAGGAGTTTTACAAGGCCTTGGACCAGCTGAAGGAAGACTTTGCCCAGGTCAACCGTGGGGCCGAACAGGACGATCTGGCCGCCCGGAAGTTGCAGGCCAAGCTGGAGGAACTGGAACAAAAGTTGAACGCCCAAGGGGTGGAGCTTTTTGAACTCAAAGAATTGATCAAGGCCCAGACTCAGGCCCAGGAAGCCTCGGCAACCCAAGCCCAGGTGGCCAAATCGGAGGCGGTCTTTGAACAGGGACTCCAGGACTTTAAGGACAAAAAATATGCTGCCGCTCAGGAAGGGTTGCTGGACTTTGCCAAAAAGTCGCCCAACCAACCCCTGGCCCCGGAGGCCCTTTATTACGGAGCGTTCAGCGCCTTTTTGCTCAAGGACTACAAAACCGCCAACCCGGCTTTTGACGACCTGATCCGCCTTTACCCCGAATCCCCCAGGCTGTTGACCGCCCGGTGGCAGTTGGCCTTGGGGTTGTTGGCCGCCAAAGACCCCGGTGCCGCCAAGGCGCAGTTGGCGATTTTGGCCAAACAAACCACAGACCCGAAGCTGGCCGAGAAGGCCAAAAAGAAACTTAAAACCCTTAAAAAATAATTCCATGCCCACAACCTACAAGATCGCCCTGGCCCAAATCAACAGCACCGCCGACTTGGACAAAAACCTCCAGACCGCTTTGGAGCTGGTCCGGGAGGCCAAGAAAAAGGGGGCGAGCCTGATCGCCTTCCCGGAATCCTTTTTGTTTTTGGGGGTCGCTGAGGAAACCTACAAAAATCTGGCCGAGCCCTTGGACGGACCGATGGTCACGAGGTTTTCCGCTTTGGCCAAAGAGCTGGGCATCCATATCCTGATGGGCGGATTCGCCGAAACCAACCCCCAGGAACCGCAAAAACTGTACAACACCTCGATCCTGATCGGCTCCCAAGGGAAGCTTTTGGGCCACTACCGGAAGATCCACCTTTTTGACACCAAGATCAAAGAGGTGATGCTCAAGGAATCCAACACCGTCAGCCCCGGCAAGGAAGTGGTCTGCTTGGACCACGAACTGGGACCCTTTGGTTTGACCATCTGTTACGACCTGCGCTTCCCCGCCATGTTCCAAAGCCTACGAAGGTTGGGGGCCAAGGTGATTTTTGTCCCTGCCGCCTTTACCTTCCAGACTGGCCGGTACCATTGGGTACCGCTGCTCCAGGCTCGGGCCATCGAGACCCAGTGTTTTATCGTAGCTCCGGCCCAGGCCGGTTGGCACAACCAAAAACGCCATTCCTTCGGCCACTCTTTGGTCATCGACCCTTGGGGGCAGATCATCGCCGACGGCGGGCCGGAGGCCACCGGTCTGGTCATGGCCCAAATCGACCTCGCCCAGGTGGACCAAGTCCGGGCCCAAATGCCGGTCTTAGAGCACCAAGTGGCGGGGATCGACCGGTAAAGAGATGTTCGAAAGCTTTGTCGGCGAGATTGAGGCCTGGGTCCAAAAACAGGGCTTTGGCCCCAAGGTCTCGGTCTTGCTGGGTCCCTTGCCCCCAAGGCTCAACCTGGAAGGCAAGTTTTTTTGGACCCAAGCCCTCACCCTCTGCCTTCCCCAAGAGGCACCGGGGCTGTTCCAAAGAACCGGCCAACCGCTAAAGCCCTTGGTCGAACGTCTGGCCGGGCTGGGGGAGTTTACGCCCCAGGCCCGGATCAGGGAGCTGATTGAAGCCAGCCCCTTGGCCTTTTTGGAAGAAGAAGCCAAGACCGCCTTGACCTCAAGCCTGTTTGCCCTGCTAGGCCGACTCCAGGCTTGGCACCAAGGCGGATTGGTCGCAGAGGTGGAGCAGGACCCCAAGGGATTTTTGCTGTCCCTGGCCGGCCTGCTCGACCCGGCGACCAGCGGAGACCTTTGGGGATTGGGCCGGTTTTTGGCCCAACTGGGGCTGCCTTACCCCCACTCCCCGGCGGCGGCCCAAGCTTTTGGCCGGTACAGCGGCACCCAGGAGTTGGGGTACCTGGACTGGTTGGCGCTGGTCTTGTCGGGGAAAACCTGGGAGCAGGCCTGTCTGCTGGACCGAAGCCTGGACCTGATCTTTGGCCCCGGACACCCGCTGGCTCTGCCCAGGCTGTGCGCCGAAGCCCCGCTTTGCCCCTCTTGTTTTTTGGGGTCCAATTGCAAATTTTTTGCCGACCAGTACCACCCACAAAGGCGGCTGGTGCTGGAAAACCAACTGCGCTTGGGCCGCAGTGCGGAGCTGAAGAGCCGGGAGTTGTTTTTGTACTTGGCCGGAGAAAAGTGGCAGAACCGCCCTCTGCAAAACCAGTGGATTGAAGCCTTTTTGGCGGGACAGGTGGCCAACGAACTGTTGGTCAACGCCAAAACTGCAGAGGACCAGGAATTTTTGTTGTTCACCAAAGCCCTGGAAGAAGTGGGACTTCGGCTGGCCCAAGCGACCCACAGCACCGCCGGAAAGCCGATCCAAAGCAGCAAGGATATTTTTGAACATTACCGCTTTCGGCTGGGTCGGGAAAAACAGGAGTCCTTTCACATCGCCATTTTGGACAACAAGTACCGGCAGATTTCCTTGCTGATGGTCAGCAAAGGGATCCTGGACCAAACCCTGGTCCACCCCAGGGAGGTTTTTGCCCCGGCGATCCAGCTCCATGCGGCGGCGATTTTGTTGATCCACAACCACCCTTCGGGGGACGTGGAGCCGAGCAAGCAGGATCTGGCGATCACCAAACGGCTCTGCGAGGCAGGCAAGTTGATCGGCATCCAGGTTTTGGATCATGTCATTTTAAGCGAAAACCGCTACTTCAGTTTCGCTGACGAAAACCTTTTACCTACTTGAGACCGATGGTCAAATTTGTTGATACCGCCCATGTTTACATCAGTTCCGGCCACGGCGGCCCCGGATGCGCAAGCTTTCTACGGGAAAAGTTCGTTGAGTTCGGAGGCCCCAACGGCGGCGACGGCGGCAAAGGAGGGGACGTGTTGGTCCAGGGGGACCACAGCCTGACCAGCCTGCAAGACCTACGGCTCCACCCGCACCAACGGGCCAAAAACGGAGAACCGGGGATGGGCAAACAAAAGTCCGGCAAGGCCGGAGAGGACTGTCTGATCAAGCTGCCCTTGGGCACCATTTTGGTGAACGCAGAGACCGACGAGGTGGTCTTTGAAGTGGTGGACGAAAGCCTCCAGTTGGTCCTCAAGGGCGGGAGAGGCGGGCTGGGGAATCAGCATTTCAAGACCAGTACCAACCAAGCCCCCCGGCACGCCCAGCCGGGCGAGGACGGGCAGGAAAT
The DNA here is from genome assembly GCA_001783715.1 of Candidatus Lambdaproteobacteria bacterium RIFOXYD2_FULL_56_26. GTDB lineage: Bacteria > SAR324 > SAR324 > XYD2-FULL-50-16 > XYD2-FULL-50-16 > XYC1-FULL-56-13. The sequence goes on along the minus strand of MFNF01000001.1, from coordinate 8,105 downwards.
GGAGCTGTACCTGGAACTCAAAATCATGGCGGACGTAGGTTTGGTTGGCTTTCCCAATGCCGGAAAGTCCACCTTCATCGCCTCGGTCAGCGCTGCTCGGCCCAAAATCGCCGACTACCCCTTCACCACTTTGACCCCCAACCTTGGAGTGGTGCAGATGAGCGGCTACCGGAGCTTTGTGGTCGCCGACATCCCCGGAATCTTGGAGGGCGCACACCTGGGGGTGGGGCTGGGGGACCAGTTCCTCAAGCACATCCAACGGACCAAGGTCCTGGCCTTCCTGCTCGACGGCTCCTCCTTCGCCGCCAAAGGCCCGTTGGAAACCTTCGAGGCGCTGTACAACGAACTGGAGCTGTTTTCCGAAGACCTGACCGAAAAACCCCGGGTGGTCCTCCTGACCAAGCTGGATGCCCTCAACCCGGAGCTGAACCTCAAAAAGCTGGAAAAGGCGTTTGCCAAAAAGGGGGAGCGGCTTTTTACCATCAGTTCGGTGGCCAAGACTGGCCTGGAGGAGCTGTTGGAAGAGCTTTACAAGATCGTTGCGCAAGGCCGTTCAGTTGAGCTTCTTGCCAATCAGGAAAAGGCCAAGAGCCAGAAACATCCCGTTGGTCGCAAAGGCGGCCACAAAGGCGGAAAGGGCTTGGGCCTCAAAGAGGGAGACGAAGACCTGCTCGACCAGCCAGAAGACGAAGCCTAAGACAATGGCAATTACGATCCCCGCCCGGACGTTGGCTTGGCGGCCCGAGAACAGGGAAAAGGGCAGGGCCAGGATCATCATGCAAAAAATGGTCAACAGCCCTGAAAGCTTCTGGAACAAGGCAAAGAGGTCTTCCGAATAGTTGACCGCCCCTTGGATCTTGATCCTCAAGTTGGCCAGCACCGTCTCCAAGGGCGCATACTTGGGGTGGGGCAGTTCAGGATTAAAGGCGATGGGCATGGCATCCTCGTCCAACCGAGCCGGGGCTAGGTCCTGGTAAGTCAGTTTGTCTTGGTCGATCTCCAGGCCCAACCCCGGCCCCACCTGCCAACCGCCTTCCAACTGGGTCACTGCTTCAAACCGGTTGAGACCGATCACTTGGTAATCCCCGCCGAACACCACTTCCCCCACCTTCTTGGCCGTCAAGTCGTGTTTGTCCAGGCCGGTGAAATAAAACAACCGGCCTTGGTAAAACCGCCAGATGGTTTTGGGGTCTTCCGGCTGGGTAAAACCCAATTTTTTTTCCGCCCCCCACCAGGGAGCCAGATAACTCTGGTTGAAGTAGGAAAACAGGGCGATCACCATTCCCGCCCAAAGCACGGGCCGGATCATTTGCAGCAAACTGACCCCGGCGGCCTGCATGGCTATGGATTCACTGGTTTTTGAGAGGCTGGTGAAGGTCAGGATGGTGCCCAACAAAACCGCAATGGGCAGGGTCAATTCCACCAACAGCGGAATGGCCGCCAACACGGCTTCCTTGAACAACCTTGCCCCCTCGGGCTGGTTGAGGCTGTCCAGCTCGCCCAGGACCACGAAGGTCAGGGCGATGGTGACCAGAGAAAGCTGGCAGGAAGCAAAGTAGAGGACAAACTCCTTGGTGATGTACCGGTCGATCTGCCTCATCCTTTGTCTCCTGGGTCCCTAACGAGGCGTTGCGTCCGGCAGGCCGCCGTCCACCGGAATGGTGGCCCCGGTGGTCGGGGTTTGGCGGGTGGCAAAAAACAGTACCGCCTTGCCCACATGTCTGGCGGTGACCCTCGCCTTGAGCAGGTTGCGGTCCTGGTAATACCGTTCCAGCCCCTTTTCATCAAGCCCCCTGGCCTTCATCCGGTCCGGCCCCACGGTGGCCCAAAGGCCGGATTTGACCTTGTCATCGTCCGAAAAGACCCCGTCGGGGCTGACCATGTTGACCCGAATGTCCGAGTCGGCCAACTCCAGGCTGGCAATCCGGGCCAATTGATGGGCTCCGGCCTTGGTGGCCGAATAGGCCCCAAAGCTGGCGCTGGGGGAAAAGACGTTTTTGGTGGAAACCAAGACCATGTCACCGCCGCAACCTTGGGTCTTCAGGTGTTTAGCCCCCAGTTTGAGCATCAACAAGGTCCCTTCCACGTTGACCCGCTCCAACAGTTGGAACCTTGCCAGCTCCATCTCCTCCAGCTTGGAAACATAGGCCAACCCGGCATTGATCACCAAGAGGTCCAACCCGCCATACCGGCTGACCACCGCATCAAAGCAGGCTTGGATCGAGGCCTCGCTGGTCACGTCCATGGGGTGGCAAAAGACTTGGGTCGGATACTGGGCCAAAAACATCTGGCCCACCCGTTCCAGATTCTCTCCGGCCAAGTCGGTAAAAATCACCTGGGCCCCTTCCTGGGCCAATTCGTGACAGATGCCCGAACCGATCGCTCCGGCCGCCCCGGTCACCAACGCCACCCGGCCTACCATGGACAGGTGGGTCTGGTGGCGCAGCTTGTAGTGCTGCAAGCCCCGGTATTCCATGTCAAAAAGATGGTCTTCGGTGAGGCCCAAAAAGTTTTTCCCCATGCCCAAGATCTGCCCTTTGGTGACTAGGGTTTGCCTCAAGATGTCCAGGGCAATCTGGCCGTGCCGGGCATTGGGGCCGACGGCAATGGCACCGATCCCCGGCACCAGGATCATCCGGGGCAGGCTGTCGAACCGCTCCAGCTGTTCTTCTAACCGACCAGCCTGCCGGTCGTAGTAGGTTTCATATTCCTTTTGGTACCGCTCCAAGGCCTCTTTGATCCGCTCTCGGGCCAGGGAAGGGTCCACCACGTCCAGGTCCGCCAGGGCCATGGGCAGGGCTTTGGTGCGAATCAGGTGGTCCGGGGTCAGGGGACCGGAAACCAAAGCGTCCAGGTGCCGGTTGACCAAGGCCAACACCGGGGCCTCGATCAGGGGCAGCAAAACCCACCGTTTGCCGCCGCTCAACTGGCTGAGCAGGCCCCGCAAGAGGGGAGAAAGCAGTTTGATTCGTTTTGTGGCCTCTTCCAGTTCCTCAGCGCTTGCCTCGGGCAGGGGGCTTTGGGTCAAGGACCGGATTTTTTCTTCCGCCAAGCCAACCGCTTCGATCATCAGGTCGTAAGATTCCCGGGCCGTTGCTCCCCAGGTGATGATCCCGTGCCAAGCGAGCACCAATCCCCTGGCCTTTGGGTGTGCCTCCAAAGCCTTCTGCACCGCCTTGGCCAAAGGGAACCCTGCTTCCACATAGTCCACCACCACAAAACCGGGCAAGGTGGCCTCCAGCAGGGCTTTTCCGCCTTCTTGGCAACAAAGGGTCAAGACCGCATCCGCATGGGTGTGGTCCACCGATTGGGCGGGAATGAAGGCATGGACCAGCGCCTCAATGCTGGGGTTGGCCGCTTGGGGGTCCAGCAGGTGGCGGCGGAGTTCGTTGGTCATCCTTTGGTCGTCCATCTTCTCGACCTGTTTGTACCGCTGGAGGGCAGCCAAGTCCAAGGCTGGAATTCCTTCGGGGGTCAGGGTCGAAAGGTCGAATCCACTGGCTTTGACGTACAGGCAGTCCAAAGGCTCCCCAAAAAAGTTCTGCCCCTGGGCCTTTACCGAAGTGTTGCCCCCGCCGTGGAGGATCAAGGAGGGCTCTTGGGCCAGCAATCGGCTGCTGTATATTTTTGCGGTCAGCTCCACAGGCAGCCCTGGGTAGGTGGAGACCAGCTCCAAAAGTTCGGATTCGGACCAACGGTTGCGCATTTTGCCTGTCTTAAAAGGAAGGGGAGGTTGAAGAAAAGAGCGCCGAAAGAAGCGCAGCGACAGGGGTGCCGGTCAGCACCCCCGTTGGGCCGAAGCCTCAGGCTACTTCTTCTTGGATTGAGCCTTGGCGGCCTTTTGGCCTTTGCCGCTCAACTCGGCTTTGAGGTCCAGGTACATCTGGTAGGCCACCTTGGGCTTCACCATCTCGTGGACCACCGCCCCAACCGCTTGGATCATCGCCAAAGGGGACTCGGATTGGAAAATGTTCCGACCCATGTCCACCCCGGCAGCCCCTTGGTCGATCGACTTGTAGGCCATGGTCAAGGCTTCGAGTTCCGGCAGTTTTTTGCCCCCGGCGATGACGATGGGGATCGGACAACCGTGGGTGACGGTTTCAAAACCCTTTTCCACAAAGTAGGTTTTGACGTAATGGGCACCGATCTCGGCGGCAATCCGGGTGGCCAAACCAAAGTAGCGGGCATCCCGGACCATGTCCTTGCCCACTCCGGTGACCGCCAAGGTCGGGATGCCGTACCTAGTCCCTTTGTCGATCAGCTTGATCACGTTCATGATCGACTGGTGTTCATACTCGGCACCGATGTAGATCTGGGCAGCCAAAGCGCTGGCGTTGAGCCGAATGGCATCTTCAATGTCCACCGCCACTTCTTCGTTGGAAAGCTCGGACATCACCGACATCCCGCCCGAACAGCGCAGCGCAATCGGCTTGGCCAAACCCGGCTCCACCACTTGGCGCAAGGCCCCACGGGTGCACATCAGCACGTCCGCATAGGGCATCAAGGGGGCGATGGTCAGGTCAATCCGCTCCAGGCCGGTGGTCGGGCCTTGGAAATAGCCGTGGTCAAAGGCCAACATCACGGTGCGGCCGGTCTTGGGATTAAAGAGCTGGCTCAGCCGGTGTTTCATCCCCCAATCCAGGTTGTTGGAACCTTTGAGGAAAAAAGGCTCACTTTGCTGGGGAATGCCGATTCCAAAATCCTTGCCGTCTTTCAGGCCGTCCAAATCCGCCATGTAACGCTCCTTGTAGGGGTCTTTTGAGGTTGTTGGTCCAAGGGGGTTTTTACGCCCTCAAGCCCTATTTCTAAAGGAGCCCAAACCGCTAGGTCAAGTCCAAAGGAACAGCCTCTGGCAATAGACAAATGCAGGGGCGCTGCGCTAAGGTAAACCAAACCAAAACGACCCAAGCACCAACATGGAAAGCCTCACCTTTCAAGCCCTGGTTCTGGTAGCGGACCAAGCGGTCAAAGCCGGCCTTGCGGAACCGCTCAACAAAGAGAGCCTTGAAGCGGACTTCGTCAAGACCGTGGAAAAGGGGCTTTTGAACCTGAACAAAAACCACTACGACCTGGTCATCGCCGAGATCAACCTGGGGCCGGACCAAAAGACCGGACTGGTGCTCCTCAAGGCGCTACGGGAGCGGGATGCCGACCTGCCGGTGATTCTGATCGGCGACCAAGCCTCGATCACCAGTTCGATTGAGGCGGTCAACTACGGGGTCAGCGCCTTTTTGCTCAAACCGCTGGACCCCAAAGAGACCCAAAGTTCTCTAGCCAAAGCGATCCGGCACCACAAAAGCCGATTCCAAAAAAACGAGCTGGTCAACTACCAGATGACCAACCACTACCAAGTGGTGATCAAGTCTTCGGAGCGGAGCTTTCTCAAGCTGTTGGACACGGTGGACAACCTGATCGAGTTGCTGTACCCGCAAGAATACGGCAGCTTCCCGGACCTTAAAATGGCCATTTATGAAGGTTTGGCCAATGCCGTGGAACATGGCAACCAAAAGGACCAGGAAAAAAACATCTTCTTCCAGATCCACCTCAAGATGGACCGGATCTTGGTACAAATCAAAGATGAAGGGCAGGGGTTTGAATCGGAGCGACTCCTCCAGGAAGGGGGCGATTTGATGCACCGGGGGTTGGAGTTGATCAAGCACTTGATGGACGAGGTGACGTTTAACCATAAAGGCAATGAAATCAACTTTCTAAAACTGCTCCCTCAGGCAGCCCAACAAAACCCTGAGTACCGGCGGGCTTAGTTTCTTTTTCTCCAAAAACCATTGTTTTTGGAAGACTACTCCGGGGGGCCAACTCCACATAGCCCACCTGAATCACCCAATACCCAGGATTTAGGGCAAAAAAAAAAGGCCGCCTTTGGGGCAGCCTTTTTGTAAGTCGCAGGGTCTTGGGCAAAAGCCCAATTTTTCTTAACGCTTGGAGAACTGGTACCGAGCCCTCGCACCTTTCTGGCCGTATTTTTGCCGTTCCACTTCCCTTGCGTCCCGAGTCAGGAAGCCGCCTTTGCGGAGGCTGCTGCGCAAGTCTTCCGAGTAGTGGACCAAGGCCCGGGCAACGCCGTGGGTGATGGCTCCGGCTTGGCCGGTGGTTCCGCCGCCCTTGACGGTGGCGAAAACATCAAACTTGCCCTGTTTCTCGGCCGCAGCCAAGGGAGCATTGATTTGGATCAGGTAGAGGTCCCGGGTAAAAAACTCGGAAGCTTCCCGCTGGTTCACGATAAACTTACCCGTGCCGGGCCGCAGGAAGACGCGGGCAACAGAGGTTTTTCTTCTACCGGTACCGTAATGCTGGCTCATATCGATTAAAAATCAAGGGTGGTCAAGGATTGTGCTTGGTGAGGATGCTCCGCCCCAGCGTAAACCTTCAGTTTGTCGATCCCGTTACGGTTCAGTTGGTTCTTAGGCAACATCCCTTTGACGGCGTGTTCGATGGCGGCACCGGGTTTCTTGGCCATCAGGGCCTCGAAATTCGCTTGTTTCAAGCCGCCGGGAAAGCCGGTGTGGTAATAATAATTTTTATCCTTGGCCTTGGCCCCGGTAACCTTTACCTTGCTGGCGTTGACTACGACAACGTAATCGCCGGTGTCCACGTGGGGGGTGTAGGTGGGCTTGTGTTTGCCTTGCAGGATCATGGCGATCTGAGTAGCGATGCGCCCCAGGGTTTTGCCCTCGGCATCAAGCAAGTACCATTCTTTCTGGCGTTCGCCTTGTTGGTACTCTTCGTTACTCACAAAAGGGGTCGTCTTCATTTTTGTCTGCCTTGGGTAAAGATAGCGTTTGGCGTGTAATCATCGTTTCTATTCGCTTCCTGTCTCCCTGTCAAGCCCACACCTTGGGGATACAAACTTTTTTCTTGGAGCGGCCTTCTGTAAAAGTGCATATTCCCTTTTTAATCAATCGACTATTCAACAAAGGAAACCCATTCGGCCAGATCCGCTCGGTCAGTTTTGTACTGGTTGACCGGAGCTTGGTAGTCCCCAAAACCCAAAGCCAAGCCAGTCAAAAAATGTATCTCCTCGCCAACGTGGAAGAACTCTCGCAAAATCTCCGGCCAAAAGACCAGCGAAGCTTCTGGACAGGTTTCCAACCCCAAACTGACGGCACTGAGCATCAAAGACTGGCAAAACATCCCGCAGTCAAACAAGGAACCTTCCTTCAAAGCGCTGGACATCCCCAAAAACAAGGCGGTGGGAGCGCCAAAGGCATGAAAGTTCCGTCTGGACTGTTCCACCCGCAATTCCTTGTCGTCCCGGCCAATCCCCAAAGCTTGGTACAAAGCAACCCCACAAGCGTGCCGACGTGATTTGTAGGGCTCGGTCCATTCGTCCATGTAGGCATTTACCTTGGGCTGCATGGGAAGCTTGTTTTCAAAAGCCTCCAGTAACTTTTTGTCCAATTGCCTTTTTTTTTCTCCCGACACGACCAAGACCTGCCAAGGCTGCATGTTGGTGGAACTGGGGGACCAGCGGGCCGTATTGAGCAGTCGCTCCAACAGTTCCCGTGGGACTGGCCGGTCCAGGTAGGCCCGAAAGGACCGCCGCTCTTGGATCGCCTCAAGGGCACCAGGGAGTTCTATGGGTTTTAGACGCATTGTCGCACCAGGAAAGAAGTTGTACCTCTACTTTGACCATTCAACCTTTGGCCCCAAAAAGCAAGGCTTAACTCCCCCTGGGCCTTGCGGTGCGGCCTCTGGACATTGGAACCGGCAAAACAAAAAGCCCCTGCCCTCACCGCCGGTTTTCTCCAGACCCGGTGGTGAGTCCACCGGGTCCAGTGAGGAGAAAAGAAGCGGTGAGGCCAGGGGGCCGTTGCATCGCAATAAAAAAGCTTTAGCACTGGAGCTGCAGGTAATCCGGGTTCCTCCAAGCTCCTGTAAAAAGGGTTCCAGGTAAATCTTGCTCTGTGTGTCTTCCGACTTGCTCCTGCCCTCACCGCCGGTTTTCTCCAGACCCGGTGGTGAGTCCACCGGGTCCAGTGAGGAGAAAAGAAGCGGTGAGGCCAGGAGCCTGCAGGCCTTTGTGCCCGCAGGGTTGAAGGTTGTTTAGGCCAGTTTTTTAAAAAGGGTTTTGAGGTCGAGGGCCATTT